>NZ_JWTB01000013.1 GCF_000813845.1 Pseudarthrobacter phenanthrenivorans | reverse complement strand
GCTCTTGGCAGTCTCCGCAACGTTCTGCGCGGATCCTGCGGCCGTACGGGCCACATCGGCTGCCTCTTCCTTGGCGGCATCCTTGCGGGACGTGCCCGACGTGTCTGCAGTCTGGACACCGGTCGTTTGGGTGTAGCCGGACTGGCTCTCGCCGGTGAGGGGAGTAGCGGCTGATGGGAAGGTGGCGGGTTCCCGCTCACCTGGAATTCCTGTATTGGCCGGAGGTGCCGTGTAAGCGGGGTCCTCGGGCCATTGGTTCTCTGTCATCTTCGCTCTCTTTCCAAGAAGGCCGGTTGTTGATCAAGAACCAGCAATACTGGCCGTAAAATAGTAAGCATGATTACCAATAAAAGGTAAGTACCCTTGCTAAACGAGTTATAACGGTTCCAAAAAATGTCAGCCGGAATGGCGAGGGCCTGCCCGGTCACAACGAAGTGGAAAGTGGTGGGAAACGTGGACACAGCTCCATGGGTATGGGTATTGGTTGCCGTCGTCGTGGTGGTGCTGATTGTGGTGCTGCTGTTGGCCGGCGGACGGCGCCGGAAGGCGATGCAGGAAAAGCGGGACCAGGAGCACCGGGAAAAGGCTGCCGAAATCCGGCGCGAGGCCCAGAACATGGAAATCGACGCCCGCGAACGGGAGGCGAAAGCCATCCGGGCCCGGGCTGATGCCGAGCAGGCTCAGGTGGATGCCGCGAGGCTGCGGCAGGAAGCCGAGAAGCGCAGCCAGGAAGCCCAGTCACTGCGCGGAGACGTTGCCAGCCGTACCCGGAAGGCTGACGAGCTCGATCCCGATGTCGGAACCGACGACAGCCGGCGGGACCGCCGCGTGGAGCATGACGGCGGGATGGCTGGCCGGGACGGGCATGACGGCGGGATGGCTGGCCGGGACGAGCGGGACCGCCGCGTGGAGCATGACGGCGGGATGGCTGGCCGGACGGAACGCGACGCCGGAGTGGGCGGCGGCCTTGCCCGGGATCGGGCGGTTAGCCGGGACGGGCACGGTCCGGACGTTGCGGGTCGTGACCGCGACGCCTACAGCAGCGATGCAGTTGGATCGAATGATGCAACTCTGCGGAACGAGGAAGTTCGGCGCGGCGATGCAGCAAGGCAGGGCGATAGGGACGTCGAGGGTGTCGGGGCCGGTCAGGGCAACGGCCTGCATCAGGGCATTCCCGCCGGGGACGAACGCCCGGGTGCTCCGGAGGCTGAACCCGGCCGGCGGCGCGAAGCACGCGCGGCGGACGCTTCCGCCGCACAGGATGCGCGGGAGGACGGAAGCCCCCGCACGGGTATCTAGGAACACGGGTATCTAGGAACAGGGGCATCCAGGAACAGGCCTCCAGAACCCCGCGGCCAAAGTCAAACCCTGCGGAAACCGTTTCGGCGGAAGCCGGTCCGGAGTCCGCGGGGTGGCGGCACGCCTGCCTGTCCAGGCTGCTTCGTCAGTCGCTGCCGGCCGGCCCGCTGCGTGGCTTGAGGACGGGGGAAGGGTTTACGCCTTCCCCCGTTCCCATGCCCGCGAGGACCTCCTGGACGGCGGCAATCGAGGACACCTGCGGCTCCCAGCCGAGGATCCGCCGGGCGCGGCCCGTGTCCATGATGGGCGCCCCGGCCGCCATCTCCACCCAGCCTGAATCAGTGGGCTGGATCCGCGCCCGCCAGGTGAGGTCAACGACGGCGTGCAGCAGCCGCATGGGGATGGGAAGGATCCGCTTGGCCCCCAGGATCCGGGCAAGTTCCTGCGGATCGAGGACCGGTTCGGCCGCGATGTTGAATGCGCCGCTGGCCCGTTGGTCCACTACCCGCCAGTAGGCCTCCGCCACGTCGTCTGCGTGGACCGCCTGGAATACCAGGTTGTCCGGAACCGGCAGCAGCGGAAGCCAGGGCTTCCGCGGAACGAACCGCGCCAGGACGCGGCCCAGGAAGTACCGGCCGATTTCACTGCCCGCATTTCCCTGGAAGATCAGCCCGGGCCGCAGCCTGGCAACGGCTATGCCCGGTTCCGCTGCGGCGAAGTCATCCAGCAACCGCTCCTGCTCCGCCTTGTGGCGGCTGTAATGCGAGCCTGCCATCCCCGTGGCGGGCCACGACTCGTCACGTCGCTGGTCCTTGCCTGCCTTGGCGTAGGCGCCCACGCTGGACGCGCACACCACCTGCTTGACGCCCGCTGCGGCTGCGGCCTCCAGGACGTTGCGGGTGCCGGTGACATTCGTACGGTGCAGGAGGTCCAGGTTGCGGTTCGGCTGGATTTGCCACGCCAGGTGGACTACGGCATCGACGCCGGAAAGCGACTTCGCCAGCAGTGGCCTGTCCTGCTCCAGGCCCACGTCCAGGGTGTGCCAATCGACGCCGCTGTAGGGCTGCCGGGTGGTGTCGGGCAGCCTGCGGCTGATTCCCACAAGCTGCAGGGTGCCGGGTTTCCGGGCTTCCTGGCGCTGCAGGTTGCGCAGCAGTGCAGTTCCGGCATTTCCACTGGCCCCGGTGATGGCGATGCGCATGGCAAGGACTCCTTGGCAGATTGGATTGGGTGTCCCCTACATTCCGAGCGTACAGCGGAGGAGTGTTGTTTTATAAGCAAGCTTATGATTTCCTACTTCTAAGTCTTGCCGCAGGCTTTCGGAACCAGACCGAGGGAAACCAAAATCCATGCCCGAATCCTTTGCCGCCCTTGCCGTGCACGCCGCCCCTGCCCACCCTACGGAGCCGGGAACGGCGCAACAACAAAACCCGCCAGCCCCCTCGGGACGGCTGCGCGAGACCTTCGAAAACGACCTGGTCCTGAGGTATCTTGACTTGGCGGAAGCCCTTGCCGCACGGTTTGAGGCCCGCGGCCGGGAACGGGCGGACCTAAACCAGGTGGCCTATCTGGGCCTGGTGAAGGCCGCACGGGGCTTCGACCAGGCCAAAGGCGAAAGTTTTCCCGCCTATGCGGCGCCCACCATCACCGGCGAGCTCAAGAGATACCTCCGCGACCGGACGTGGGTTGTCCGTCCACCGCGGCATATCCAGGACTTGAGGACACGGCTGTTCCGGGCGGAGCCGGAACTGACCCAGTCACTGGGCCGCAATCCCAGCGTTGCCGAACTCGCTGGTGAGCTGGGAACTGACCCGGCAGAGGTTCAGGAGGCCATTTCGGCGTCCAGCAGCATGCACCCGGATTCCCTTGACGCCGCGAACCCCAACTCGGACGCACCCTCGATCGGTGACGTGCTTGCCTGCCCGGACACGCCGCTGGAGCGGCTTGAAGAGCTCGCCTGCCTGCGGGAGGCGATGCAGGACCTCAGTGAGTCGGACCGGGAGCTTCTGTACCGCCGCTACTTCTGCGAGGAAACGCAGGTCCAGCTGGGGAAGCGGCTGGGCATGTCCCAGATGCAGGTATCCCGGCGCCTGGCCAAGGTGCTGGTGGAGCTGCAGCGGCGGCTGGAGCCGGGAAACCAGCCCTGCAGCACCGAAACCGGCAACGGGACACGGTCCCGCATGACGCCGGGCGATGCAGTTTCCAGCCATGGCGAACCCTTCCGGCAGGTCCGCGGCGGCGGGCATGCCGGCACTGCCGGCAGCGGTGCCGGGCGCCGCATCAGCGGCACACGGACCAGGTAGCACACCGCTCTTTCGCCAACCAGAACGCGGCTTCCGGCGCCAGGCCGGGATTCGACGACGGCGGCCGCAGGCGTACCAGCACAGGCGCACCAGCGCCGGCGACGCCTGCGCCGGCAGGCCGCAGGTAAGTCCGGGAGGAGTGCCTGTGCCGGCGAAACTCCTGTCTTGCCTGTTCAGCGGGCCGGCGGAAGCTGCCCCGGCAGCCGAAATTGACGATGACCGTGTTTGGGAGCAACAGCAGGAGGGAACAGGTTCGTTATGGGAAGCTCTGAAACCTCCAAGCTCCGCGCTGTCCTGTTCGACCGGGACGGGACCCTTGTGGTCGATGTGCCTTACAACGGCGACCCGGGCAAAGTACGGCCCATGGCCGGCGCGAAGAAAGTGCTGGACAGCCTGCGCGCGGACGGCATTGCCACCGGAGTCATCAGCAACCAGTCCGGTGTGGCCCGTGGCCTCATCACCGCGGAGGATGTGGCGGCAGTCAATGCCCGGGTGGAGGAACTGCTGGGACCATTCGACGTGTGGGAAGTGTGTCCCCATGCGGAGCAGGACGGCTGTTCCTGCCGCAAACCGGCTCCCGGAATGGTCCACAGCGCCTGCCGGAAGCTGGGGATCCACGAATCGGAGGCTGCCCTGATCGGGGACATCGGTGCCGACATGGGGGCGGCGGAAGCTGCCGGTTCCACCGGCGTGCTGGTGCCCACACCGGTGACACGTGCCGAGGAGGTGGCCGCGGCGCGGCTGGTCGCCCCGGATCTGGCGTCCGCTGTAGGCCTGCTGCAGGAGACGCCTTGATGGGCCGCGTCCTTGTAGCCCGGCTGGACAGCATGGGCGATGTCCTGCTGGCAGGCCCTGCAGTGCGCGCCGTGGCGAATGGCCGTCACCAGTACGGCGGCAGCTCCAGCCACGTGGTGATGCTCTGCGGACGCCAGGGCGAAGCTGCGGCCGCCATGCTCCCGGGCGTTGCCGAGGTATACACCTGGGACAGCCCCTGGATCATGAATCCTGCGCCGAAGATGACCGGGCCGCACGCTGACAGGCTGATCGATTACGTCCGCAATTCGCGCATTACCGAGGCCGTCATCCTCACGTCCTTCCACCAGTCACCGCTGCCGCTGGCCCTGCTGCTGCGGCTTGCCGGCGTGGAACGGATCACGGGTGCCTCAACGGACTACGCCGGCTCGCTGCTGGATGTGCGCCTCAAGCCGGGCGAGGACTTTCCCGAAGACCAACCGGAGGCGGAACGGGCCCTGGGTATCGCCGAGGCCGCAGGTTTCCGGCTGCCTGCAGGTGACGACGGAAAGCTGCGCGTCGGCTCCGTTCCCGACGTGACGGACCTGGTGGGTGGGGAACCGTACATTGTGGTCCATCCTGGAGCCGCTGTCCCTGCCCGGGCCTGGCCCCCACTGCACCACGCCGCCGCCGTCGAACTCCTCCAAGGTGCCGGACACCGGGTGGTGGTGACCGGCGGACCGGGCGAAAAGTCGCTGACCGCCACCGTGGCCGGTCCCTCGGCCCTGGACCTTGGCGGACGCACCGACCTCCCCACCATGGCCGGCGTCATGGCAGGCGCCGATGCCGTCGTCAGCGGCAACACCGGGCCCGCCCACCTCGCCGCCGCGGTGGGAACGCCCGTGGCGTGCCTGTTTTCCCCCGTTGTTCCCGCCATCCGCTGGGCACCCTACGGGGTGTCCCTGGAACTGCTCGGCGACCAGAACGCACCCTGCCGCATGTCCCGCGCCCGGGTGTGCCCGGTCCCCGGCCACCCCTGCCTGGATTCGGTTTCGCCGGAGGAAGTGGTGGCGGCGGTGGAACGCCTTATCAGCGGAGTGAGCTCCTTCAGCACCCACGTCAGCACCCGTAGAAAGGCCCGCAACAGATGAGAATCCTGCTCTGGCATGTCCACGGTTCCTGGACGGACGCCTTTGTGCGCGGCCGCCACGAGTACCTGCTTCCCGTCCTGCCCGAAGGCGGGGCCTGGGGGCTGGGCCGCGCCGGCAGGGACTGGCCGGAATCAGTGCGGGAGGTGGACCTGGCGACGCTCGACGCCGACGCCGTGGACGCCGTCGTCCTCCAACGGCCGGAAGAAATCGACGAAGTGGTCCGCACCCTCGGCCGGATGCCCGGCGTCGACCTGCCGGCAGTCTTCGTCGAGCACAACACGCCCAAGGGCAACTTCCCGAACACCAGCCACCCGCTCGCGGAGCAAGCCAGCATCCCCGTTGTCCATGTCACCCACTTCAACCGGCTGGCCTGGGACAACGGGTCCGCGCCCACCACCGTGATCGAGCATGGAATCCCGGACCCGGGGCGGCTCTACACCGGTGAACTTCCCGAACTGGGCGTGGTGGTCAATGAGCCGGTCCGCAGGGGCCGCGTCACGGGAACAGACCTGTTGCCGGCCTTCGCCTCGGTGGCGCCCCTGCACGTGTTCGGCATGAAGACGGACGGGTTGGCGGCAGCCACCGGCATCGACGCCGCACGGCTGACGTCCCGGGGCGACCTGAAAACCCGGGACATGCACCGGGAGCTGGCACGCTGCCGGGTCTATGTACACCCCATGCGCTGGACCTCGCTGGGGCTGTCCCTCCTTGAAGCCATGCACCTGGGCATGCCGGTGGTGGTGCTTGCCACCACGGAGGCCCCCAGGGCGGTGCCCCAGGAGGCCGGCATCGTCTCCGCCGATGTCGACGAACTGCTCCGCTGCGCGGAGCGGCTGATCGCCAATCCGGATGAGGCCCGACGGCGCGGGCTCGCCGCCCGCGAGGCGGCGCTGGAGCGTTATGGCCTGGGCAGGTTCCAGGACCGCTGGGATGAGTTGCTGGCAGATCTGCGCACCAGGCCCCGGCACTCCGTCAACGAACGGCCGGACGAGCGGATCCTCGTTCCGGCGCGGGAGAGGAAGACTCCATGAAAATCGCCATGATTTCTGAGCACGCCAGTCCGCTGGCAGCCTTGGGCGGGGTGGATGCCGGCGGGCAGAACGTGCATGTCGCGGCGCTCTCCGAGGCCCTCGCCAAGCGCGGCCACCACGTCACCGTCTACACCCGCAGGGACGCAACGGAGCTTCCCGAACGGGTCAGGGTGGGACGCCGCTTCGAGGTGGTCCATGTGGACGCCGGCCCCGCCCGGCATGTGCCAAAGGACGAACTGCTGCCCTATATGGGGGAACTCGCCGACGGCGTGGCCAGGGACTGGGGACAGCAGCCCCCGGACGTGGTGCACGGCCACTTCTGGATGTCCGGCCTCGCTGCCCTGGACGCCGCCCGGCGCACCGACACCGGCTACCGGGTGCCCATGCTCCAGACCTTCCACGCGCTGGGGACCGTCAAGCGCAGGCACCAGGGCGCGGAGGACACCAGCCCGGAAGCGCGCCGCTGGCTGGAACCGGGCGTAGGGCGGGCAGCCGACCGGATCATCGCCACCTGCTCCGACGAGGTCTTCGAACTCAAGGCCATGGGCATCGCCACCGGCAAGATCTCCATCGCGCCCTGCGGCGTGGACCTGGGCTTCTTCTCGCCCGACGGGCCGGTGGCGCCACGGAGGCGCCGCTACCGCATCCTCTCCGTGGGCCGCCTGGTTCCGCGCAAGGGCGTGGACCTGGTGATCCGCGCTCTTCCCTACCTCAAGGCGGCAGGGATCGACGACGTCGAACTCCTGATCGTGGGCGGCGGCGCCGACTCGGCCGAAATGCATGCCGACCCGGAAATCCGCCGCCTCCTGGGCCTTGCCGCGGAACTTGGCGTGGACAGCCACGTCACGCTGCAGGGGCAGGTGTCGCGGGCCGAAATGCCCGGCATCTTCCGCAGCGCCGACGTAGTGGTGTGCGCCCCATGGTACGAGCCCTTCGGCATCGTGCCGCTGGAGGCCACGGCCTGCGGAGTGCCGGTGGTCGCAGCCGCCGTTGGCGGGCTGCGGGACACGGTGGTGGACCACGCCACCGGCCTGCACGTGCCGCCCCGGGACCCGGAGGCCATCGCGTCCGCGCTGTCTCTGCTGCTCGAAAACCCCACCCTGAGGAAGAAACTTGGCCAGGCCGGCGAGCGCCGTGCCCGCACCCGCTACTCCTGGGACCGGGTGGCCGCGGAAACCGAGAAGGCCTACCAGCTCGCCATCGCCGGCGTCCCGGCGGGTGTTGTACCCATGGAAGGAGCAGCACTGTGACTGCCGAATGGTCCCTGCGCGAAGCAGACCTGCGCACCCTGACCACTCCGCCGGCACTGCCGGCCGTGCTCCCGGGCGCCACCTTCGTTGATAAGGCCAGTGCCGATGCCGTCCGGACCCACCTGGACAACGTGCTGCCGGCCCTGGACAGCCTGCGCAGCCAGTCCGGCCGGCTCGCCGCCTGGGGCGTGGAGCTGGCCCAGCGCCTGCTGCGCGGCCAGCGGCTCCTTGCTGCCGGCAACGGCGGGTCGGCCGCCGAAGCCCAGCACCTGACGGCTGAGCTGGTGGGCCGGTTCGATTCCGAGCGGGTCCCGTTCTCCGCCATCTCGCTGCACGCAGAATCGTCCGCCGTGACAGCCATTGCCAACGACTACGGCTACGACGACGTCTTCGCCCGGCAGGTGCGGGCCCACGGCCGCTCCGGTGACGTGCTCATGCTGCTGTCCACCAGCGGCAAAAGCCCCAACCTGCTGCGCGCCGCGGAAGCGGCCGCCCGGCTCAACGTCACCACCTGGGCGCTCACCGGCACGGGTCCCAACCCGCTCTCCGACGCCTGCGACGAGGCCGTCATGATCGACGCCCTGAACGCCAACGCCCAGGAGGGGCACCTGATCGCCCTGCACGCGGTGTGCCGCGCCTTCGACCTTGAGGTCGCCCGGCACACCCCGTCCCTTGTCCCGGGGCTCGCGAACGGCGGCCGGCCATGAGGATCGTTGTGGTGGGCGACGTGATGCTCGACGTCGACCTCTTCGGTGAAGCCACCCGGCTCAGCCCGGACGCCCCCGTCCCCGTGGTCGACGTGTCCGGCGTGCGCCGCCGCGCCGGCGGAGCGGGCCTGGTGGCGCGGATGCTGGCGCAGGACGGCTGGCCGGTCACGCTGGTAACAGTCATCGGGGATGACGACGCCGGCAGCCAGTTGCGCAGGCAGCTCGCCGGAGTGCGTCTTGTGGCGGGCAGCAGCGGCCACCCCTCGCCGGTGAAGACCCGGGTCCGCGCAGGCTCCCACCCCGTGGTCCGTTTCGACCAGGGCTGCGAAAAGACGCCCGTCCCCGAGGTGAGTCCGGCGATGCTCCGCGCCGTCGAGCAGGCCGGGGTGGTCATCGTTGCCGATTACGGCCGGGGCCTGGCAGCCAACCCGCACCTGCGGGACCTGCTGGCGCGGCTCGCCCGCCAGGTGCCCGTCATCTGGGACCCGCACCCTTCCGGCCCGGAACCCGTGCCCGGGGTTGCCGTGGTGACACCGAATATTTCCGAGGCCACGAAGGCTGTCCAGTCCGCCGGAAATTTACCCTCCGCAGACCCCGCTGCCATTGCCGGCATCCTGCTGGAGCGGTGGCGCAGCCAGGCCGTCATGGTCACCAGGGGCGAAGAGGGAGCTGTCCTGCTGCAGCAGGGCGGCGCATCCGCCACGTCCGTCCCGGCCCCGCGGGTGGAGGCGGGGGACCCCTGCGGAGCCGGCGACCGCCTGGCAGCCAGCCTGGCGGTGCACTTGCTCGCAGGACGCGACCTGCCGGACGCTGCCGCCCTCGCGGTACACGACGCCGCAGATTTCCTCGCCGCCGGGGGAGTCTCGGCCCTGCCCGATGCCGGCAGTGCTGACGCCGCCGAAGGCCGCAAGCCTGGACCGGCCTTGCGGCCCCGCACCACTACCGAACCGCTGCTGCTGGCCCGCGCGATCCGCGAAAGCGGCGGAAAAGTGGTGGCCACCGGCGGCTGCTTCGACCTGATCCATGCCGGTCACATCCGGTCCCTCGCCGCCGCCAGGGAACTGGGCGACTGCCTGATCGTCTGCCTCAACTCCGACGACTCCGTGCGGCGCCTGAAAGGACCCGAGCGGCCCATCATCGGCCAGCACGACAGGGCCGAACTGCTCCTGGCTATGGAATGCGTGGACGCGGTCATGGTCTTTGACGAGGACACGCCCGAAGCCGCCCTGGATCGCCTGCGGCCCGACATCTGGGTCAAGGGCGGGGACTACAAGGGCGCCCGCCTGCCCGAAGCAGACCTCGTGGAAAGCTGGGGCGGCCGCTGCCTCACCGTCCCGTTCCACCCCGCCCGTTCCACCACCGGCCTCGCGGATGCGCTCGCCAAGGTGAGCTGACCCCGCCTGTGACCCTGACTTGTTCTCCCCACTGAAAGGAACACCAATGACCGCAGAATCAACTGCACCTGCCTCCACCACGCCCGGCCGCGTCCTGGTGACGGGAGGCGCCTCCGGACTGGGCGCCGCCGTCGTCGAGGCCGTCCTCCGCTCCGGCGGCACCCCGGTGGTGCTGGACCGCGACATCAGCAGCGTCTCCGGCGTGAAAGCCTTTGAGGTGGACGTCGCGGACCGCGCAGCCGTGGAGCATGCGGTCCGCGAGGCTGCTGACACCCTGGGCGGCCTCGATGCCGTGGTCACCGCGGCCGGCATCGACCGCTGCGGCAAACTGGCCGACGTCGAAGCCACGGAGTGGGAAAAGGTCATCGGGGTCAACCTCATGGGCACCGTGTCCGTAGTGCGCGCAGCCCTGCCCTACCTCAAGGAAACCCACGGCCGCGTGGTGACCGTCGCGTCCACCCTGGGCAAGCGCGCCGTTGCCGACGCCACCGCCTACTGCGCCTCCAAGTTCGGCGTGGTGGGATTCAGCCACGCGCTGGCCGCGGAAACGGGCGGCGAAATCGGCGTGACCACCATGATCCCCGGCGGCATGAAGACCCGCTTCTTCGACGACCGTACCGAGCAGTACAAGCCGCAGGACGATTCCAGGCTCAACGACCCCGCCAACACGGCGCAGGCCATTCTGTTCGCCCTGAACCAGCCCACCGGCTGCGAGGTCCGCGAAATGCTGATCTGCCACGAGGAAGAGGGCTCCTGGCCCTAAACCGGAAGCGCCGGCCACTCCTGGTGGCCGCAGCAGGACCACCAGCACTGACACACCAGCCCTGAAAGGCGGGAGGAACACCATGCCCACCACAGTCACCGAAACAGCCGCAGGCACCGGGACAACCGACGGTTCCGGCATCACCATCCAGGACCCGCGGACCGGTGAAGTGCTCTGGACCGTGCCCGAAGCGGAACCGGACGCCGTGCAGGATGCCGTCCGCGTAGCCCGCAGGGCGGCACCCGCCTGGGCAGCAACGGCTCCCGCGGAGCGCGGCGCCGCACTCCGGGCTGCCGCCAAGGCCCTCGACGCGGCCGCCCGGGAACTCGCCGGGCTGAACGCCAGCGAAACCGGCCGCCCGGAGGACGAGGCACTGGCAGGAATCGGTGCCGCCGTTTCCACCCTCGAGCAGTACGCAGAGCTGGGGCCCGTCCACCGCGGCCATAGCCTCCGCGGCAACCGGCTCGCCACCGACTACACGCTGGCTGAGCCGCGCGGCGTGGCGGTCCTGCTGACCCCGTGGAACGACCCCGTTGCCGTGGCCTGCGGCTTGATCGGCGCGGCCCTGGTCACCGGCAACACCGTTATCCATAAACCGAGCGAGCGCTGCCCCCGGCTGGGGGAGGCGCTGGGCGAGGTCCTGGCACCTGCCTTTCCACCCGGCGTCTTCCTGACCGTCTCCGGCGGCGCCGCGGTGGGGGCCGCGTTGTCTCAGGCGGAGGTCGATGTGATCGCCCACGTGGGGTCCAGCGCCTCCGGGGCCCGGATTGCCGGCGCCGGGGCCCTGACCGGCGCCCATGTGATCAGGGAAAACGGCGGCAATGACCCCCTCCTGGTGGACCGCGACGTGGATCCGGGATGGGCTGCCGAACAAGCCGCCGTAGGTGCCTTCAGCAACAGCGGCCAGATCTGCACGGCCGTGGAGCGCATCTACGTCCATCGCGACATCGCCGCCGAATTCTGCAAGGCCCTCGAAGCCGAGGCCGCCCTTCGGAACAGCAAGGGCACGGTTGCGCCGCTGGTGGACCTGCGGATGCGCGACGCCGTGCACGCGCAGGTGGCAGAAGCCCTGAAGCAGGGGGCGCGGGCGGTGGAAGGCGGCGCCCTGCCGGACGGGCCGGGCTCGTTCTACCCCGCCACCGTCCTGCTCGACTGCACCGACGGGATGCAGGTCATGACGGAGGAAACGTTCGGGCCCGTGGCCCCGGTGCAGGTAGTGGACTCGTTCGACGACGGCCTGCGCCTTGCCTGCAGCGGCAGGTACGGGCTTGCCGCTACCGTCCTGAGCAGCAACATCGCCCACATCCAGCAGGCCGTGGCGGCGCTGCCGGTGGGAACCGTCAAGGTCAACGCGGTCTTCGGCGGCGCCCCCGGAGGCGCAGCCCAGCCGCGCGGCGAAAGCGGTGCAGGTTTCGGTTATGGTCCCGAGCTGCTGGACGAGTTCACGCAGGTCAAGGTGGTGCACATCAGCGCACCGCCGGCGCGCGCGGGCTCCGCCGCCGGACCAGTGGACGGCAGCGGTGGGCAGGACCTGCCATGAGCGCCTCCCGGGAACCGATCGACCTCTCCACCCAGCGGGCATTGTCCGACTGGCTGCCGGGCCGGCTGGCAGCGGAACAGCTGTCCATCCTGGTGATCGGGGATGTGATGCTGGATGGCTGGTGGAGCGGCAGCATTGAACGGCTCTGCCGGGAAGCCCCGGCCCCGGTGGTGGATATCCAGTCCCGTGAATCGGTCCCCGGCGGCGCGGCCAACACTGCGATGAACCTCGCCGCCCTGGGCGCGAAAGTGTCGGTGGCCGGAATCATCGGCTCCGACGACGCCGGCGGGGACCTGCGCACCCAGCTTGCCGCCGCGGCCATCGACGTCCGGGACCTGCAGACCCACCCGGACATGGTCACCACCACCAAGATCCGGATCAGCAGCGGCGGCCAGGTGATGCTGCGCCTCGATGACGCCGCCAAGACCGTCCCGGCCGACGCCCTCGATGCGCTCGCCGCCTCGGTGCGTGCCGCCGTCGCCGGCCGGGACGCCGTCCTGGTCTGCGACTACGGCACCGGCGTGCTCGCGGAGCCCGTCCGGACGGCGCTCGCCGACGCCCTCGGCAGCCGCCGTGACGCCGGGGAGCGCCCGCTGGTGGTGGTTGACGCGCACGATCCGCGGCCCTGGGCCGCCCTGCAGCCTGACCTGGTGACCCCGAACGCCCAGGAAACCGCGCGGCTGCTGGACCACAAACTGCCCGACGGCCAGGAACGGGTGGACGCCGTTGGGGCGGAGTCGGCGGCGTTGCTGGCGGCCACCGGAGCGCGCGCCGTAGTGGTTACCCTGGACCGTGACGGCACCGTGCTGTTGACGCCCGACGGCGTGCGGCACCGGACGTGGGCACGGCCGGCTGCCGAGAAACAGGCGTCCGGGGCAGGTGACACGTTCGTCGCGGCCCTGACGCTGGCCCGCGCTGCCGGGCTGCCGCTGACCGCCAGCCTGGACCTGGCCCAATCGGCAGCGGATGTGGTGGTGCACCAGCCGGGCACGTCCGTCTGCAGTACAGCCCAGCTCAGCCGGTACCTGGAGGCCTTCGCGGACACTGCCCTCACTGAAGAGGAACTGGAGCGGCAGATGGAAATGCACCGCGCCCAAGGGCAGCGGATCGTGCTGACAAACGGATGCTTCGACGTCCTGCACAGCGGCCACACCCGGTACCTCAACCAGGCCAAGCAGCTTGGGGACATCCTGGTGGTGGCGCTGAACAGCGATGACTCGGTGCGCCGGCTCAAGGGCGCCGGCAGGCCCATCAATTCCATGGCAGACCGGGCGGCGGTGGTGGCCGCCCTGAGCTGCGTGGATTACGTCACCGTGTTTGACACCCCCACGGCAACGCCACTGATCCGGCGGCTCCGCCCTGAGGTATATGCCAAAGGCGGGGACTACACCCCGGAGATGCTGGAGGAGACCCCCGCCGTGGAGGAGTACGGCGGCCGCGTGGCCATCCTTGACTACGTGGCTGAACGGTCCACCACTGCCGTGGTCAAGCGCATCCGGGACGGCGAAGGGGCAGTGCCAACCAACTGAAAGGGGCAGTCCCAACCAACTAAGGTTGAAGCATGACTGAGGCGTGGCACGGGTAATGGCAAAACGCGGACGGTCGGGGGCCAGGAACAGCATGCGGGCGGTCGCAGGCGTGGTGGAGGTCCCCAAGGGGGCAGCTGTCGACGGCCCGGTGGAGGGCGTCTACTACATCGACACCGGCGACTGCGAGCTGATCGCGGACCAGGACAACTCCACCGGCTGGCTCCTGAAAATCAACGGCGTGATGAGCTCGCACATCGACCTTGCCGATCCACTGTTCCTGGACTTCGAGTACATGCGCTGGATGGCGGCACTCATCGAGTCCCGCTGGCCGCCGCGGGACCAGTCCTCCGCCAAGCTGCGCGGGCCGCAGGAACACAAGCTGCGCGGACTGCATTTGGGTGGCGGGGCCTGCTCAATGGCCCGGTACCTCGCCGCCGCCTACCCGGATGCCCGCCAGGTGGTGGTGGAACTGGACGGGAAGCTCGCCGAATACGTCCGCGGCTGGTTCGACCTGCCCAAGGCGCCGCTGCTGCGCATCCGGGTGGGCGAGGCCCGGGCCGTCACGGAGACCCTTACCGCCCAGACCCGGGACTTCATCATCCGCGACGTCTTCGCCGGCGCCCTGACCCCGCGGCCGCTCACCACGGCGGAATTCAACCAGCACGTCAAACGGGTCCTGGCCCCGGGAGGCCTCTATGTGGCGAACTCCGGTGATGCCCCGGACCTGAAGAATGCCCGGGAAGACGCGGCCACCATCGCGGCAAGCTTCAAGCACACGGTCATCATCGCCGATCCCGCCATGCTCAAGGGCCGCCGGTACGGGAACATGGTGATGGCCGGCAGCGACGTGCCCTTTGCCGACGACCCCCAGCTGCGCCGCAGGCTCCTCGGCGGCGCCGTCCCGGCACACCTCTGGGATGATGCGCAGGTCCGGGCGTTCGCGGCCGGCACCCCGGTCCGCCACGATTCACCCCCATCGATTGCTGAGTAATCGTCGTTTTCAGCGGTCAAAACGGCATTTACTCAGCAATCGATGGGCTAACCCTTGCCCAGGAGTGCGCCGCGGTGTTCGGCCATCCGGTCCCGCAGGGCCTGCACGACGGCGGCAACGGCCGGGCGGCGCAGCGAGTCCGGGCGCAGGACCATCCAGTAGGGAAGCAGTTCACCAATTTCGTCGGGCAGCAGCCGGACCAGGTCGTCGTGGAGGTCCGCCATGAAGCACGGCAGGAACCCGACGCCTGCGCCTGCCCGGGTGGCCTCCACATGGACGAACACATTGGTGGAGGTCAGCCCGTCCCGCATCGCCGGAACCAGCCGGCGCGGTGCGTCCAGGTCATCGACCTGCAGCATCGAATCCACGAAGTAGACCAGCGGGTGGGCGTTCAGTTCGGCCACGGTGGCCGGTGTCCCGTGCTCCGCGAGGTAGGCGCGGGAGGCGTACATTCCCAGCCGGTATTCGCCGAGCCGGATGGCCTCCGCCCGGTGCACCTGCGGCTCGCCCACCACCACCTCGATGTCCAGCCCGGACCGCTGCTGCAGCGCCCGCCGGGTCATGGTCACCACTTCGACACTGAGGCCGGGATGGTCCCGCCGCAGCCGCGCCACCGCCGGGGCGGCAATGTAGGCGCTGAACCCGTCCGTCGCGGTCATCCGGACCACGCCCGCGACGGGGTCCGGTGCCTGGCCGGCCGGGCCCAGGGTGCCCATGACGGCCTCGACCTGTTCGGCCGCCCGCACGGCCCGTGCACCCAGCTCGGTCAGTTCCCAGCCGCCCGCTGCCCGGGACAGGACCCTGCCGCCCAGCGCCTTTTCCAGCGCGGCGATCCGGCGCGAGACCGTGGTGTGGTTCATGCCCAGCGCCTGGGCCGCCGTCGTGAACTTCGCCGAGCGTGACACCGCCAGGAGGACCAGGAGGTCATCGGGGTTCGCATTCATGTCTGCAATTGTGCACACACTTGGTGCCCCTTTGGGCATTGAAGTGCAGGATTTGTGCAGTAATACTCATCTGAGTCACTTGTGCTGGGGATCACAGCACGTGTCAATGTGGACACTAGGAGAAACCATGAGCGTAGAGCAGCGCCCGGCCAACAACGCCGGGCATGCACCCGAAGGATCAGGACTGAAGAGGATTGTTGCCGCGTCCATGGTGGGAACGGTGGTGGAGTGGTACGAGTTCTTCCTGTACGCCACCGCCGCCACCCTGGTCTTCGGCAAATACTTTTTCCCTTCCACCGGCAACGAGCTGGACGGGATCATCCAGGCCTTCCTCACCTACGCCGTGGGCTTCATCGCCCGCCCGCTGGGCGGCATCGTGTTCGGCCAGATCGGCGACAAACTGGGCCGCAAGCCCACCCTGCAGCTCACCATCGTGATCATCGGCATCTCCACGTTCCTGATGGGCTGCCTGCCCGGCTTCGCCGACATCGGCTACCTGGCCCCCGCCCTGCTGGTGGCCCTGCGCTTCATCCAGGGCTTCGCGCTGGGCGGCGAATGGGGCGGCGCCGTGCTCCTCGTGGCCGAACACAGCCCCAACAAGACCCGCGCCTTCTGGTCCAGCTGGCCCCAGGCCGCCGTTCCGGTGGGCAACCTCCTGGCCACCTGGTGCTGTACATCATGTCCACCACCCTCAGCAGCGAGGCGTTCCTCGGCTGGGGCTGGCGCGTGGCGTTCTGGCTTTCCGCCGTGATCGTCTTCGTGGGCTACTACATCCGCACCAACGTCAGCGAGTCGCCCATCTTCCTCGAAGCCAAGGAACTGGTGGAGAAGGAACAGGCCGTCAGCTACGGCGTCTTCGAGGTCCTGCGCAAGTACCCCAAGGGCATCTTCCAGGCCATGGGGCTGCGGTTCGCGGAAAACATCATGTACTACCTGGTGGTCAGCTTCGCGATTGTGTACCTCAAGAGCGTGCATAAGTACGACACCTCGTCACTCCTGCTGGCGCTGCTGATCGCCCACGTCATCCACTTCGCCATCATTCCGCAGTACGGCCGCCTGGCTGACCGGATTGGCCGCAAGCCCGTGTATCTGGCCGGCGCCATCCTCGGTGCCACTTGGCCGTTCTTCGCCTTCCCGATGTTCGATACCCGGAACGCCGTGGTCATCGTCCTGGCCGTGACCATCGGGCTGTGCCTGCACGGCCTCATGTACGCCGGGCAGCCCGCCATCATGGCCGAGATGTTCCCCACCCGCATGCGGTACTCCGGAGCGTCCCTCGGCTCGCAGGTGACCTCCATCTTTGCCGGTTCACTGGCACCGCTGCTGGCCACCCAATGGCTGAAGGACACGGGGTCGTGGGTGCCCACCGCCATCTACCTGGTGGTCGCGTGTGCCATCACCGCCGTCGCCGTCCTGAGCCTGCGGGAAACCAAGGGCGTGGCCCTGGAAGACGTGGACCGGGAGGATGCGGCCCGCGAAGGGCTGCTGGCCGGGCAGCGCTGACCAGGCAGTGATGGAACCCCTGGACCCCATAAGCGCAGAAGGAGAACCGCAATGGACAACACGTTGAATGGACGCAAGGCACTGGTCACCGGCGGCGCCAGCGGCATTGGAGCCGCGTGCGTGCGCGCACTTGCCGCCCAGGGCGCGAAAGTGGTGGTGGCCGACGTCGACGCCTCTGCCGCGGAGAAGCTCGCCGGGGAGGTGCACGGCACAGCCTGGGGCGTGGACCTGCTGGACACTGAGGCGCTGGCCGGCCTGGGCCTGGACTGCGACATCCTGGTCAACAACGCCGGGATCCAGCGCATCAGCCCGATCCAGGATTTCGACCCCGCCGATTTCCGCAGGCTCATCACCCTGATGCTGGAGGCGCCGTTCCTGCTCATCCGTGCCGCACTGCCCCACATGTACGCCAACAAGTTCGGCCGCATCATCAACGTCTCCTCCGTGCACGGCCTCCGCGCCTCGCCGTTCAAGAGCGCGTATGTTTCCGCGAAGCACGGTTTGGAAGGGCTGAGCAAGGTGACCGCGCTCGAAGGCGGGGAACATGGTGTCACGTCCAACTGCATCAACCCCGGCTACGTGCGGACGCCCCTGGTGGAAAGCCAGTTGGCCGACCAGGCAAAGGTGCACGGAATTCCAGAATCCGAGGTCCTGGCCAAGGTGATGCTGACCGAAGCGGCCATCAAGCGCCTGGTGGAACCGGAGGAGGTGGCGTCCCTGGTCGCCTGGCTCGCTTCACCGGACGCCGGCATGGTCACCGGTGCCAGCTACACGATGGACGGCGGCTGGTCCGCGCGCTGACGCCGGCCACGCCTGGCGCTAATCCAGGGGCCTGACCAGGCGGTGGTCGAAGAAGAAGATGCCGTACGCGGTCTTCACGCCCACCGACCGCCGGTCCTGCCATACGACGACCCCTTCGCGCCTGCCGCTGAAGGGGTCGTCGCCTATGACGGTGTCACCCACGCGGTAAGGGCAGCGGGGCCCCAAAGCCCCTGCCACCCCGCCCCATGCCTTGGCCAGGAAAGCGCCGAGGCTGATGGGCCGGCCCATGCCGGAAAGATCCTGTGCGTAGCCCTTGGCCATAAGACCAACTCCTCCAAGCGGCGTCCTGCCGCCTGCTAACGGTGCTGGTTGGCGGAATGCTCCCAGCGGAGGATCGTCCTCCCATTCCGGCCGCCACCGTACGCACACGCTATGCGCTATTCACACCAGCCACACCAGTAACAGGTACCTGTCTTTGGTGCAGGCGCTACTTGCCGTTGATGATCTCCTCCGCGTTCTCGAAGGCCCAGGCGACCAGCGGCACCAGCAATGTGCTCAATTCATACCCCCGGTCCGTCAGGCTGTAGTCCACGCGCGGCGGAATCACAGCCTGGGCCTTCCTGCTCACCAGGCCGTCCCGCTCCAGGGTCTTCAGCGTTTGTGCCAGCATCTTCTCGCTGATGCCCTCGGCCCGCCGCCGCAGGTCGCTCCACCGCTGTTCCCCTTCGGAGAGTGAAAGCAGGATCAGGACACCCCATTTGCTGGTGATGTGGTCAAGCAGCGTCCGGCTGGGGCACCCGGACGGGAACACGCCGTCGGCAAAGGCCTGGGGGAGGGGAGCGGCATGTGCAGGGGCTTCCATACCGTCAAGCTTACCTAAAGGTCAGTACCTTACCTCAAAGTGCGTACTAACTTTCGGGAAGCATGGTGACCCGTCCTGGGTTATGCCCGTGACAGAGCAAAAACCCGAAAGGAATCATCGTGAGCATTGTTGTTACGGGCGCCACCGGCCAGTTGGGCCGCCATGTCCTGGAAGCCCTCCTGGAGCGGGGCGTCCCCGCGGCGGAGATCGTGGCTGCCGGCCGGTCGGTTGAAAAGCTGGCAGACCTCGCCGCCCAAGGGGTGCAGGTGAAGCAGATGGACTATGCCGACGCCGTCTCCGTGGCCGCAGCGCTCAAAGGCGCCCGGCGGGTGCTGCTGATCTCCGGCAGCGAAGTGGGCAAGCGGGTGGAGCAGCACCGCACCGTGATCGAAGCTGCCAAAGCCGAGGGCGTGGAGCTGCTGGCCTACACCAGCATTGCCAATGCCGATACCACCGGTATGAAGCTGGCGGATGAGCACAAGGCCACCGAGGCGCTGCTGCGGGAGTCCGGTGTTCCTTTTGTCCTGCTGCGCAACGGCTGGTACCTGGAGAATTACACAGAGCAGCTGCCGGGCACCCTGGCCCAGGGCGCACTGGCGGGCAGCGCCGGGGAGGGCAGGGTCAGCGGGGCCGCGCGGTCCGACTACGCCCACGCTGCGGCCGCCGTCCTCGTTGCGGATGGACAGGCCGGCAAAGTCTACGAACTGGGCGGTGACGACGCGTTCAGCATGGCGGACCTCGCGGCTGAAATCAGTGCCGCCACCGGCCGGGACATCAGCTACAACGACCTGCCGGCCAGGGAGTACGCCGGGCTGCTCACCGGAGTGGGCGTGCCGGGCGCTTTCGCGGAGATCCTGGCGGATTCGGACCTCGGCATTGCCCGGGGTGACCTGCTGGTCAGCAGCGGGGACCTTCGCCGGCTGATTGGCCGGCCGACGACGCCCCTCGGCCAGGCGGTTCGGTCAGCCGCTGCCGGGGCCTGACAGGACGGACTTAAGGAAGTGCCCGGTCCCCTGGGGTCCGGGCACCTCCTGTTCTGCAGCCGCTGTCTCAGGATTTCGATCCCGCCAACGCCAGGGTTCCGCCGAGGCCGATCATCATGGCCCCGCCCACGGCCTCCACCGCCGGGACGCGCCGGGGCGAACGGACGAACCACAGCCGGGCCCACCCCGCCGCGATGGCCCACAGGCTGTCCGAGACCAGCGCGATCAGCAGGAAGACCGCACCGAGCAGGGCCAGCTGGAACGGAATGTTGCCGGCGTGGTAGTCGACGAACTGGGGCAGGATTGCCACGAAGAACACCACCGACTTGGGGTTGGTGGCGCCCACCAGCGCCCCCTGCCGGACCAAAGTCCAGCGGCTGGAGGGCGGAGCCGGCGCGGGCTGGCGGGCAGCATGCCCCCGTCGGAGGATGGTCCGGATCCCCAGGAAGACCAGGTAGGCGGCACCTGCAAACTTCACGATGCTGAACAGGACCACGGATTCAGCCACCACCACGCCCACGCCGAGGGCCACGGCGATGACCTGGACCAGCTGGCCGGTCGCATTTCCGAGGACCGTGAGGACGCCGCCCCGCCACCCCAGCGCAAGGGAACGCCCAATGACGAACAGCACGCTGGGGCCGGGGACGGCGATCAGGACGACGGATGCCACGGCGAATGCCACCAGGCTGGACACGGGAACCATGGCTGATTTTAGCCCCGCGAACTGGTGTCCGGCGCCGGGTGTTTTCGGCCTAGCTGCCCGGGCCGGGGGCGACCACGGGCAGCGGCGAGGTTTCATCCTCAAGGTGGGCCCGCCGTCGTCCATCACCCTTGACCCACAGGCGGTACGCCAGGACCAGCAGGCCCAGCCACACCGCCCCGACGTACAGGGCGATCCGGGTGTCCTCGAAGGCGCCGAGGACCGCGATCACCAGCGCCATGAAGGCGATGGTGAGGACGGACGCTGCCGGCCACCACGGAGACGGGAATTCCGACGCCGGCAGGCCCTTGCGCGCGATTTCGCGCTTCATTGCCACGTGGGAGGCCAGGATCATGACCCACACCCAGACCGTGGCAAAGGTGGCGATCGAGGCAATCACCAGGAACACGTCTTCCGGAATCACGGCGTTGAGGACCACGCCCACCAGCAGGATTCCGGCCATCATCACCACGGTCATCCACGGAACCCCGTGCCGGGAAACCTTGCCGAACGCGGCGGGGGCGTGGCCCTGGTTGGACAGCCCGAAGAGGATGCGGCCCGCACCGAAGATGTCGCTGTTGATGGCGGAGAGCGCGGCCGTGATCACCACGGCGTTCAGGATGTGCGGTGCGGCCGGGATGCCGAGGCTGCTGAAGATCTGCACGAACGGGCTGCCGTTGCTGCCCACCTCGTTCCAGGGGAAGAGGCTCATGAGCACGCCCAGGGTCAGGACATAGAACAGCAGGACGCGGACGGGGACAGTGTTGACGGCTTTGGGGATGACCTTCTTGGGGTCTGCGGCTTCGCCGGCCGTGATGCCCAGGGTTTCGATCCCGCCGAAGGCAAACATCACCACAGCAAAGGAGGCCAGGAGGCCTTCGAACCCGTTGGGGAACAGGCCGCCGTGCTCCACCAGGTTGCCCAGTCCGGGCGCCACGCTTGAATCGCCGGCCTGGAAGCCGAAGGCAATGATGGCTGCGCCGCCGGCGATCATGGCGATGATGGCCGCGACCTTGATCAGCGAGAACCAGAACTCCAGCTCGCCGAAGACCTTGACGCTCAGGAGGTTCAGCGCGGCCAGGAAACAGATCACGACGAGGACCCAGATCCAGCGGTCCACCTGGGGGAACCAGAAGCCCATGTAGATACTGAAGGCAGTGACATCGGCAATGGCCACGATGGCCATCTCGAACACGTACGTCCATCCGGTCACGAAGCCGGCCAGGGGGCCGAGGTAGCGGCCCGCGTATTGGCTGAAGGAACCGGAGACCGGATGCCGCACTGCCATCTCGCCGAGGGCCCGCATGACCATGAACACCGCGGCGCCGCCGATGATGTAAGCCAGCAGGACGGCGGGGCCAGCCTTCTGGATCGCGGACGCGGAGCCATAGAAGAGGCCCGTGCCGATCGCGGAGCCCAGTGCCATGAAGCGGATGTGCCGCACGTTCAGGCCGCGGTTGAGGACGCGTCCGACGGCGTCGGCCGGCTTCTGCCGGTCCGCCGGACTGTCGGTCCGGGTGGGGGTTGGAGCTGGTTGCATGGAAATACCTTCTCGTCATTGGGAGGGGAGCCGCTAACCAGCAGACCATTTTCCACGGCACCGTGATGAGGCTCACGGCGCCTTGGTGTCTTTCATCTCAGACTGTCTGCGACATGGCACTTATCGGCAATGGGGGCCGGAACACTGCGGCTGACTGATATGTCGCCGAGGGTCGGCCGACAGGACCGCCGCGCGTCTGGGATTCGAGACACCTTGGGCTTGGGGGAGCAGCGATTGTGGGCGCCGAGGGCGCAAGCTTAAGTACGGGATTCCGGACAGAGCCAACCAGAAAGACCCTTCGAACCCATGAGCACTGCACTAAGCGCCGAAACGCGCGGCACCGATCCAGCAGGTGCCGAACCCCGGACGCCCCGCGCGTCCGTCAAGGCGTCGTCAAAAGTTCCTGCCGCTGAGAACACCCTGCGCATCCTCAAGCTGCTGGCCTCCCGCAGGGGGCCGATGGCCGCCTCCCAGATCGCTTCCAGCCTGGACCTGCCCCGGTCCAGCGTCTACCACCTGCTGGGCGTCATGGAGGCCAATGGATTCGTCCTCCATCTGCACGAGGAACAGCGCTACGGGCTGGGCATCAGCGCCTTCGAACTCAGTTCCGCCTACTCGCGGCAGGAACCGCTGTCCCGGCTGGGCCGGCCGCTGCTTGCCTCGCTCGTGGACGCAATTGGGGAGAGTGCCCACCTTGCCGTCCTCCACGGCCGCGATGTCCTGTACATCGTCGAGGAGCGGGCCAAGAACCGCCCCTCCCTGGTAACCGACGTCGGAGTCCGGCTTCCCAGCCACCTCACCGCCAGCGGCCGCGCCATCCTGGCCGCCCTGCCCAAGTCCCAGGTGCGGGCGCTGTACCCGAACGCCGCCGCCTTTACGGCCCGGCACGAGGTGGAAGGCGCGATCATGAAGTACTCGGCGCTGTCCTCGCACCTGGACCAGGTGCGCCAGCGCGGGTATGCCACCGAACACGGCGAGGTGACGCCGGGCTTTGGTTCCATCGCCGCCGCTGTGACCGACCACCTGGGCTGGCCCACGGCCGCCGTCGCAGTCACTTTCCTCGAGGACAAGCTGCCCTCGGAGGAGTGGCCTGTGCTGGCTGCCCGCGTCCAGAAGGTGGCTGACGAACTCTCCGTCCGCATCCACGGGCGGCCGGTCAAATAACCATCGTTGCCCCATCACTTACGGCTGCTAAAACCCTGGAATGGGAGCCGTAAGTGATAGAGCAACCTGGCAAGCCGGGCACGTCTGGAATACCGGACAGCACCCCGGCAAAACCCCTGTGAAGCCCGTCCGCCAAGGGCTTTAGTTGATACAGAACTTCTTTCCTCCAACAGACACCACACGAAGGAGCCCATCATGGCACCCGCCGATTTCACCACCGGTGCCCGCCCGGTCAAAGCAGCCCGCGGCACCGAGCTCACCGCCAAGTCCTGGCAGACCGAAGCGCCGCTGCGCATGCTGATGAACAACCTGGACCCCGAGGTCGCCGAACGCCCGGACGACCTGGTGGTCTACGGCGGCACCGGCCGCGCCGTCCGCTCCTGGGCCGCGTTCGACGCCATCATCCGCACCCTGGAAACCATGGAAAAGGATGAGACGCTGCTGGTCCAGTCCGGCAAGCCGGTCGGCATCTTCCGCACCAACGAATGGGCGCCCCGGGTCCTGCTGGCCAACTCCAACCTCGTCGGCGACTGGGCAAACTGGCCCGAGTTCCGCCGGCTCGAGGCCGAGGGCCTGATGATGTACGGCCAGATGACCGCCGGCTCCTGGATCTACATCGGCACCCAGGGCATCCTGCAGGGTACCTTCGAAACCTTCGCCGCCATCGCCCGCAAGCTCACGGGCGACGAGAACGGCACCCTCGCCGGCACACTGACCCTGACCGGCGGCTGCGGCGGCATGGGCGGCGCCCAGCCGCTCGCCGTCACCCTGAACGATGGCGCCTGCCTGATTGTCGATGTCGACGAGACCCGCCTGCGCCGCCGCGCCGGCAAGCGCTACCTGGACGAGGTGGAAACCGACCTCGACGCCGCCATCGCCAAGGTGCTCAAGGCCAAGGAGGAGCGCCGCGGCTGGTCCGTGGGCTACGTGGGCAACGCGGCCGAAGTCTTCCCCGAGATCCTCCGCCGCCATAAGGCCGGTGAACTCACCGTGGACATCGTCACCGACCAGACCTCCGCCCACGACCCCCTGTCCTACCTGCCCGAGGGCATCTCGGTGGACGAGTGGCACCGTGAAGCCGAGGCGGACCCGGAAGGCTTCACCAAGAAGTCGCAGGCCTCCATGGCCCGGCACGTGCAGGCCATGGTGGAATTCCAGGACGCCGGCGCCGAAGTCTTCGATTACGGCAACTCCATCCGCGACGAGGCCCGCAAGGGCGGCTACGAACGCGCCTTCGAGTTCCCCGGCTTCGTTCCGGCCTACATCCGCCCGCTCTTCTGCGAAGGCCTGGGCCCGTTCCGCTGGGTGGCCCTGTCCGGCGATCCCGAAGACATCCGCGTCACGGACGAAGCCATCAAGGAACTCTTCCCCGAGAACAAGCACCTGCACCGGTGGATCGACGCCGCCCAGGAGCGCGTCGAGTTCGAGGGCCTGCCCGCCCGCATCTGCTGGCTGGGCTACGGCGAACGTGCCAAGGCCGGGCTGCTCTTCAACCAGCTCGTCAAGGAGGGCAAGGTCAAGGCCCCGATCGTGATCGGCCGTGACCACCTGGACTCGGGCTCCGTCGCCTCCCCGTACCGTGAAACCGAAGCCATGGCGGACGGCTCCGACGCCATCGCCGACTGGCCGTTGCTGAACGCCCTGCTCAACACTGCCTCCGGCGCCACCTGGGTATCCCTGCACCACGGCGGCGGCGTGGGCATCGGCCGCTCCATCCACGCCGGCCAGGTCTCCGTCGCCGACGGCACCGATCTCGCCGCCCAGAAGCTCGAACGCCTGCTGACCAACGACCCCGGCATGGGCGTTATCCGCCACGCCGACGCCGGCTACGACCGTGCCCTTGAGGTCGCGAAGGAACGCGGCGTCCGCATCCCCATGCAAGAGAACCCCGCCCAGGCCCGCTAACCCAGGCTCCCCACATCGATTGCTCCGTACTTGTCGTTTAGAACCCTGAAAACGACAAGTACGGAGCAGTCGATGGGAATACAACAAGGAACTTCCATGACTCTCGTAACCCACGAAACAACCCACGAACCGCTGACCGTCACCCTCGGCTCCGTCGGCGTCACTGCGGAGGACGTGCTCGCCGTCGCGCGCCACGGCGCCACCGTGGCCATCGCTCCGGACGCCCTGGAGACCGTCGCCAAGGTCCGGGCCCATATCGATGACCTTGCCGCCAGCGACACCCCCGCCTACGGCATCTCCACCGGCTTCGGTGCCCTGGCCAACCGCCATATCCCCAACGAACTGCGCACGCAGCTGCAGAAGTCCCTGATCCGCAGCCACGCCGCGGGCATGGGGCCGGCCGTGGAGCGGGAAGTGGTGCGCGGCATCATGTTCCTGCGCGCCAAGACCCTGGCCTCCGGCCGCACCGGCGTCCGCCCCGTGGTCCTGCAGACCATGGTGGATGTCCTCAACGCCGGCATCACCCCGGTGGTCCGCGAGTTCGGGTCGCTGGGCTGCTCGGGTGACCTTGCCCCCTTGTCGCACTGCGCCCTGGTCCTGATGGGCGAGGGAGAGGCGGAAGGGCCCGACGGCGTCACATACGGCGGGCGGGGAGAGCGGCCTGTCGCCGAGCTGCTGGCAGCGCACGGCATCGAGCCGGTCATCCTCGCTGAGAAGGAAGGGCTTGCGCTGGTCAACGGCACGGAGGGCATGCTGGGCATGCTCCTGATGGCCATTGCCGACCTCCGCCAGCTGCTGGCGACGGCGGATATCACCGCCGCGCTCAGCGTCGAGGCACTGCTGGGGACGGACCAGGTGTTCCTCCCCGAACTGCACGCCGCACTTCGTCCCCACCCCGGCCAGGCGGCCAGTGCCGACAACATGCTGCGCGTGCTGTCGGATTCGCCCATTGTCGCGTCGCACCGGGTAGGGGATTCCCGGGTCCAGGATGCGTACTCGCTGCGCTGCGCCCCGCAGGTTGCCGGCGCGGTCCGCGACACCGTTGACCACGCCGAGCTGGTGGCGACCCGGGAACTGGCGGCCGCCATCGACAACCCCGTGGTCCTTCCCGACGGCCGGGTCAGCTCCAACGGCAACTTCCACGGCGCTCCGGTGGCTTACGTGCTGGACTACCTGGCCATCGCCGTCGCCGACCTCAGCTCCATCGCCGAACGCCGGACCGACCGGATGCTGGACCCCGCCCGTTCCCACGGCCTGCCCGCGTTCCTGGCAGCAGACCCCGGGGTGGACTCCGGCCTGATGATCGCCCAGTACACCCAGGCCGGCCTGGTGTCGGACAACAAGCGGCTCGCCGTTCCCGCGTCCGTGGACTCGATTCCCAGCTCGGCCATGCAGGAGGACCATGTGTCCATGGGCTGGCACGCTGCGCGGAAGCTGCGCAAGGCGGTGGAGAACCTCCGCCGGGTCCTGGCCATCGAACTGGTGACCTCTGCGCGGGCCCTGGACATCCGCACCCAGCTCTCAGGCGGCGCGCTGACGCCCGGCCCGGCCGGGGCCGCCGTCGTGGCTGCCCTCCGCGGTGTGGTGGACGGGCCGGGGACGGACCGTTTCCTGTCTCCGGAACTGGAAGCGGCGGACCGGCTGGTTGCCTCGGGTGACGTGCGCCGGGCGGCGGAATCCGCCGTCGGGCCCCTCGCCTGACACCGAAGAATCTTCAGTTGCTGCGGTTCTTCTGTCCAAAGGACGGAATTTCCGGCGCCGCGGCCCACCGCGGCGCCGGGACTGTAGTAGAACTGAAGATGTAGTGAAAGTCACATCAATGAAGCTGTGGCGGCAGAACGATACAAAGGGGTAGAAGTTCAAATGAAAGCACGTGGGGCAGTCCTGTCGAGGCGCAATGCCCATTCCGCTGCGGTGTCCAACTGGAAAGCCCTCCAGGCCGGGGACCGGGTCGAGATCATCAAGCATGCGCATGTGGTGGCTGCCGGGGAGGTGGAAGAGGTGTCCCAGAGCGGGAACGTCCTGTGGCTGGTTCCGGCCGGTCCGTCAGGCCCCGCCGAGAAGCAGCTCTTCCTGAAGTCCGACGGCGTTCAGGTCCGCCGCGCCTAGGAGCCCTGCTGCGGCAACACAAAACCCCGCATTGCCTTTATGGCGTGCGGGGTTTTCTGTTGGCGGCGCCGGCCGTTGTCGCGTCCAAGGGCGGACGGCTGGCCGGCCGGTGGCGGTCAGGCGGCGATGGACTCGTAGGTCTCGCCGAACGGTACCGATTCATCCAGGGCTACCGTGTAGCGTCCCGGGTGCAGCCTGGTGACCAGGATGCCGCAGGTGGCGTCTTTTGCTGCTACCGCGATCAGTTCTGCGACCGCCCCTTCCAGCCCCGCGTGGACCTCGCTGGCGCTGGAGAACTCAAGGTCGATGGACCGCGGGGACGGCCCCTCGGTGGCCCCGGCAGCGGCGGGGATCCGCTCCAAAGTGGCTGTAGTCATGTACTGAACTTTCTGTGTTTCGTGCCAGGATGGCTCCGTTATTCTACCGACTGCTCCTGCCGGATGTCAGATGACTGCCCTATTTGCGGGCTTGGCGGGCAGTCACAAACCGTCCGTTCGCGGCTCCGCAGGGAATCGACCACCATGGAAGGGGCCCCTCGGGTCCGCGCCCGCCCCTTGGTCGTGCGGCCCCCTTAGTACAGCTGGAGGAGTATTCGGTATGAAGATCATGCGCCTGGGCGAACCCGGCAGGGAGCAGCCGGCAGTGCTGGTTGATGCGGCAGGGGGTGCATCCCGTTGCTTCAGCCTGCTGCCCCTGACCAATGACATTGACAGCCGGTTCCTTGCCGCCGGCGGCCTGGCGAAGGTCCGGGAGGCCCTGGCGATAGGGGCGTTGCCGCTGCTGGAGGAGGCCGCGGGACTGCGTGTAGGTTCGCCGGTGGCCAGGCCCGGCACCGTGGTGGGCATCGGAATGAACTATGCCGCACATGCGGCGGAATCCGGCGCCGAGCCGCCCACCATTCCGGTGGTCTTCCTCAAACCGAGCAATACGGTCACCGGGCCCTATGACCCCGCTCCGCTCCCGCCGCGGTCCACCCGGTACGACTGGGAAGTGGAACTGGGCATCGTGATCGGCCGGGAGGCCAGCTACCTGGATTCCGTTGGCGACGCCGCGGCCTGCATCGCCGGATACGTCACGGCGAACGATCTCTCCGAGCGTGAATACCAGTTGCCCGGTGCTGCGGGCCAGTGGACCAAGGGGAAGTCGCTCCCGGGGTCAACGCCGCTGGGCCCGTGGCTGGTTCCGGCGCAGGATATCGACGGCGGCGCCCTTCCGCTGCGCAGCTGGGTCAACGGTGAACCGCGCCAGGATTCGTCGTCGTCCGAACTCATCTTTGATGCGCCCACACTGGTCCACCACTGCAGCCAGTACATGCGGCTGGAACCGGGCGACGTGATCCTCACTGGCACTCCGCAGGGTGTGGCCCTCAGCGGCCGGTTCCCCTACCTCCAGCCGGGCGACGTGGTGGAGGTGGAAGTGGAAGGCCTGGGCCGCCAGCGCCAGGAACTGTTCCGGGCGCCGGCGGCCGCTGCAGCATCAGGCACTCCCCGCGCCTAGCCGGCCTTTACTGCCAGCACCGGGCAGTCCGCCTCCAGCAGGATGCGCTGGGACGTGCTGCCCATTATGAGCTTGCCCACCGGGGTGCGGCGGCGCAGGCCGATCACGATCAGGTCGGCGTTGTGCTCCTCGGCAGCGTCCAGGACCTCCGCGGCGGCGTCGTGGCCGCGGACCGGGCGCTTGATCTGGTACTGGATGCCCTGGCCTGCCAGCCGCTGCTCGATGTCCTGGATTTCACCCTCCGGCGCAAACCGGCTGTCCACGGCGGCTTCGCCCTTGGAGGAGTTGATCAATACCAGGGTGCTGTTGCTCTTCCGTGCTTCAGCGATGGCCTGCGTCAGGGCAGCTTCGCCCTCGGGGGTCGGGACGTATCCCACAACGACGGTCATGTTGTTTCCTGTTCTGCTGGAGATGAGTGGGGCGGCTGTTCAGTCACTGTAGTCCGCCGCGCCGGAATTGGCCGGAACCAGCGGCTTGCGCTCCGGACGGTTCCGGCGGAACAGCCTGTAGGCAAAGGGCCAGAGCAGGATGAGGCCAATGATGACGTAAATGCCGACGGCGATCGGCTCGCCCAGGAGCCCGGCCGGGTCGCCCGCGCTCAGCTGGAGGGTCTTGCGGAGCTGGCCCTCGATCCGCGGTCCCAGGATGACGCCGAGGATCAACGGCAGCACGGGGAGTCCGAAGCGCCGCATCATGAACCCGAGCGCGCCGAGGATCAGCAGGATCACCAGGTCGAACGCCTGCAGGTTCACCGAGTAGGCGCCCAGCGTCGCGAAGAACAGGATGCCCGCGTACAGGTAGGGCCGGGGCAGCTGCAGCAGCTTGGCCCACAGGGGCGCCAGCGGCAGGTTGATGATCAGGAGCAGGAAGTTGCCGATGAACAGGCTGGCAATCAGCGCCCACACCAGGGGTCCCTGGCTCTCGAAGAGCTGCGGACCCGGCTGGATGCCGTACGAGGTGAAGGCGGCAAGCATCACGGCCGCGGTGGCGTTGGTGGGCAGTCCCAGGGCCAGCATCGGGGTCAGCGTGCCGGCGGCCGCAGCGTTGTTGGCTGCTTCCGGCCCGGCCACGCCTTCGATGGCGCCCTTGCCGAACTCTTCGGGGTGCTTGCTGAGGCGCTTTTCCGTCACATAGGAGAGGAACGTGGGGATCTCGGCTCCACCGGCGGGCAGCGCGCCAAACGGGAAGCCGAAGGCCGTGCCGCGCAGCCACGGCTTCCAGGAGCGCTTCCAGTCGGACTTGCCCATCCAGGGCTGGCCCACGGGAATGGCATGCAGGGGAGTGCGGCGCAGGTGTGCTGCAACCCAGAGTGCTTCGCCCACCGCGAAGATGGCCACGGCCACCACGACGATGTCCAGGCCGTCCGCCAGGAGCGGCTGGCCGAAGGTGAGGCGGCGCTGGCCGGTGACCGAGTCCATGCCCACCAGGCCAATCGCCAGGCCGAGGCCCAGGGACGCGAAACCGCGCAACCGGGAGGACCCCAGCACGGCGGTCACGGCCAGCAGGGCAAGGACCATGATGGCGAAGTAGCTGGGCGCGCCGAGGCTGACGGCGAACTTCACGACGATCGGTGCGCAGACGGCCAGCAGCGCCGTGCCTATGGTGCCGGCGACGAAGGAGCCGATGGCCGCCGTCGCAAGCGCCTGCGCCGCCCGCCCCGCCTTGGCCATCTTGTTGCCCTCAATGGCGGTGACCACCGAGGAGGATTCACCGGGGGTGTTCAGGAGGATGGACGTGGTGGAGCCTCCGTACATGCCGCCGTAGTAGATGCCGGCGAACATGATGAAGGCGCTGGTGGGTTCCAGGGCATAGGTGACGGGAAGCAGCAGGGCGACCGTCATGGCCGGGCCAAGGCCGGGCAGGACACCGACGGCGGTGCCCAGGATGACGCCGATCACGGCGTAGAGGAAATTCATGGGGGTGAGGGCGGTGGCGAAGCCGTCCATCAGGGAGGACCAGACGTCCATTTAGAGGATTCCTTCCAGGAGGCCGGCCGGCAGTGCGATGCCCAGGCCGAGGTAGAAGCCGTAGAAGGTCAGCAGGGACAGGGCGACGGAGATCAGGCCGTCCCGGACGTAGCGGCGGCTGCCGAGAGCCAGGACGCTGCCCCAGAACAGGACGGTTCCGGAGATCACCCAGCCGGCCCAGTCGATCAGCAGGATGTTCAGGATGAAGGCCCCGGCCAGTGGCAGGACGGTCTTCCAGTCGGCGGGGTGCGTGAGGTCAACGTCCTCGCCGCCTTCAGCTTCACCCTTGCCGCCGCGCAGCACGTTGATGGCCAGCAGTACGGCGCAGACCACGAGCATTCCGGCCACGATGAACGGAACGGTTTTGGGTCCGACCGGATCGGACTTCGAATACGGGGTTGCCAGGCCGTTGGCGTCCAGGAAGACCATGACGCCGGCCGCCCCGAGCAGGAGTGCAACTCCCAGCTCGGAGCGGCCTTTGAGACCTGTGGTCAGGGAGGTCACGCCAGCCCAAGCTTGGTGAGGACATCCGCCACGCGCTTGTCCTGCTCGGTCAGGAAGGACTTGAACTGGTCACCGGTGATGAAGGCATCGGTCCAGCTGTGGGTCTTCAGCGCTTCCTTCCAGCCGTCCGTGCCGTGCATCTTTTCCAGTGCCGCGATCAGGGCAGCCTTGTCCTTGTCGCTGATGCCCGGAGGGGCCACAACGCCGCGCCAGTTGGTGAAGACCAGGTCGATGTTGGATTCCTTCAGCGTGGGCGCATCCACGCCGTCCAGGCGCTTCTCGCCGCTGGTGGCCAGCACGCGGACCTCACCGGATTCGATCTGCTTCAGGTACTCGCCGGCACCGGAGGCGGCAAAACCGAGCTTGTTGCCGAGGATCGCGGGCAGGAGGTCGCCGCCGCCGTCGTAGGCAACGTAGTTGACCTTGGTGGCGTCGATGCCCACGGCGCCTGCCAGCTGCATGGGCAGCAGGTGGTCAGGGCCGCCGGGGGAGGAGCCGCCGCCTACGGCGATGGAGCCGGGATCGGCCTTCCACGCCTTCACCAGGTCATCGATGGTCTTGTACGGGGAGTCCTTGCTGACCATGATGGCGCCGGGCTCCTCGATGAGGCGGGCCAGCGGCGTGGTGTCGGTCAGCTTCGACTCTGACTTGTTGGTGTAGCTGGCACCCACAACGCCCAGGCCCATCAGCATGGCGAGGTCGCCGTTGCCTTTTTCATTGACCACGCGGGCCAGGCCCACCGTGCCGCCGGCACCTGCGAGGTTGAAGACCTCGGTGTTGGTGGAGATCTTCTCGTCGTCGAGGACCTTCGCAGCGGCGCGGGCGGTGGTGTCGTAGCCGCCGCCCGGGGTGTTGGGGACCATGATCTGCAGGCCGGTGATGGGTCCGGCAGCAGCGCCGGAGCTTTCCGAACCCGTGGAGCTCTTGCCGGTGGCACCGCAGCCGGTGGCCATCAGGGCGATGCCGGCGGCGACGGCGGCAACTCGCAATGCGCGGATCTGGCGCATGTGTTCCTCTTCTCTCAAAAACAAATCCGACCAGCACCGGCTGACGTGTGGTTCCGGTGCCTTGTGGTTCCGATGCTAGGGGCGGCCGTGACGGCGATCACTCTTGTGTACGCAGAGAAAGTTGTGTTCATTGCGTTCACGTTTCGAAAACCCCACAACGGCCCCGCTGGAGGCTTTGGGATATAGTTCCCCGTACCACCCCGGCCTTGCGTCCCATCCTTGTGCGCGCAGTGGCAGCCGGCCAAAACCGCCGCAGCCCGGCCTGCACCCCAACACCAGGAAGACCATCGTGACTCGACGACGAGGAATGTCCCTTGCGGGGCAGTACCTTCTGCTGCAGTTGCTCATCGTCCTGGCCGTCCTGGTGGGCGTGGTGGCCATCTCGCTGGCCCAGTCCGCCGCGGCCTTCGAACGGACGGAGGGCCGCCGTGCCCTCTCCGCGGCGGAGGCCCTGGGCGGCAATCCCGTGGTGCGCGAACTCCTGCCGGATGCTGAACCGCGCGGCGGGGCCGTGCTGCCGTCCGTGGCGGAGTCAGTGCGGATCGTCTCCGGCTCATCGCGGGTGGCGCTGGCGAGGGTGGACCGGACCGTGGTGGCGTCCTCGGACCCCAGCATGGTGGGCGAGCCGCTGGAGCTCGGGCCCAGCAGGGTGATGGAAGGCCGGGCCTGGACGGGGGTGGTGGGCGGCAGTCCGGCCCCGCTGCTGTCCGCCCATGTCCCCGTCCTTGACGACACCGGACGCATGATCGGGATCGCCTCCATCAGCCGGAACTACCCCACCGTGCTGGAGCGGCTCGGCGACGCCGTCCCCAACCTCCTCACCTACCTGGGCGTCGCCAGCGTGTTGGGGATCGCCGGCTCCCTGCTGCTCTCGCGCCGGGTCAAGCGGCAGACCCTGGGCATGGAACCCAGCGAAATCACCAGCCTGGTGGAGAACCGGGAAGCCATGCTGCACGGACTCAAGGAGGGCGTGGTTGCACTGGACCTGCATGACCGCATTACGGTGGCCAACCACAGTGCCCGTGCCCTGCTGGGCCTGCCGCCTGACTGTGTGGGCAAGCGCGTGGCGGGCCTCGCCGTCGAGCCCGCCCTGAAGCAGGTCCTCACGCGCGAGCAGCCCGGACCGGACCAGCTGGTGCTGGTGGGCGACAGGCTGGTGGTGATGAACCGGGTGCCGATCCAGTCCCGCGGCAAGGTCATCGGCTCGGTGACCACCCTCCGCGACCGCACCGAACTTTCAGAGCTCGAGCAGGAACTGGGCACCACCCGCACGGCCACGGACACCCTCCGCGCCCAGGCGCATGAGTTCGCGAACCAGCTGCACGTCATCTCCGGCCTGATCCAGATCGGCGAATACGATTCCGTGGTCCAGTTCGTCAACGGCGCCACCGTGGACAGGACACGGCTCAACGATGAGGTGACCGGCCGGATCAAGGACCCCGCGCTCGCCGCCCTGCTGATCGCCAAGTCGAGCCTCGCCACGGAACGGGGTGCGGCCCTGCAGCTGGACCCGGCCTCCGTGCTGGACAGGGTTGATGACGGGTTGTCCCGGGACCTCACCACCGTGGTGGGGAACCTGGTGGACAACGCGTTCGACGCCGTCACGGGGCTTCCGCAGGCAGCCGTCAGCGTGCTGGTGGAGGGCAAAGCGGGGGACGACGTTGTGGTGACGGTCCGCGACAACGGCCCGGGCATCCCCGGCGGCGCCACCGACCACATCTTCCGCCAGGGATTCACCACCAAGGAACCGGGGCCGGCGGGCAGCCGCGGCTTTGGGCTGGCGCTGTCCCGGGTGGTCTGCCGCCGCAGTGGCGGGGATCTGGCGGTGGCCAACGATAATGGGGCTGTCTTTACCGCCGTGCTGAAACGAGGGAGTGCCCAGCCATGATCAAGGTCCTGATCGTCGACGACGACTTCATGGTGGCCAAGGTGCATGCCGGCTTCATCCAGCGCACACCGGGCTTTTCCGTGGTGGGCGCGGCGCATACCGGCGCGCAGGCGGTGGCCGAAACGGAACGGCTTCAGCCGGACCTGGTCCTGCTGGACATCCACCTGCCGGACATCAACGGCCTGGACCTGATGCAGCGGCTGCGGGCGGTGGCGCCGGAACTGGACGTGCTGGTGATCAGTGCCGCCCGCGAGGTGGAGACCGTGCGGAGGGCGCTCCGGGGCGGCATTGTCCACTACCTGATCAAGCCCTTTTCGCAGACGGACCTGCAGGAACGGCTGGAACACTACCGCAGTGCCTACCAGGGCCTGGATGCCGCCAAGGACGTGGCGGAGCAATCGGACGTGAACCGGGTCTTCGGCCTGGACCGTTCGGAGCGGCCGCTGCCTAAGGGCTGCAGCATCGAAACCCTGAAGCTGGTGGAGGCGGCCCTCAATGCTGCTCCGGGCGATGTGTCCGCGGCCGAAGTCGCGGAGGCACTGGGTACCTCCCGCGTCAGTGCCCGCCGCTACCTCGAGTACCTGCACGACGAAGGGACACTGGATGTGCGGCTCAAGTACGGGGTGGGGCGGCCAGAACGGCGGTATGTGCTGAAGGGTGCGTAAGGCTCTTCAGCAGTGCCGGTCAGCGCAGCAGGGTGTCCACCAGCCGGGCAGCGGTTTTGGCGGTCCGGCCATCGACGTCGAACTCCGGGTTCAGTTCCGCAACGTCAACGTGCATTAGCTTGCCGCTTTGCGCCACCTGCCGGCACACGGCGGAAATGACCGGCAGCGGCACGCCGTAGGCTGCGGGTGCGCTGACTCCCGGGGCCACCGCGGCGGGCAGGACGTCCAGGTCGATGGTCAGGTAGAGCACGTCAATATCCGCCAGGAAGCCGGCCACGAAGTCCCGGGCCCGGTCGGCGTCGCATTCCTCGTCCAGCAGGTAACGGACACCCAGCGTGCCGGCAGTGTCGAACAGGACCCGGGTGTTGTTCGGCTCGGAGATGCCCAGGACGGCGTACCGGAATTCCCGCCCGGCATCCGCTTCCGCCCGCGCCATCTGCAGGAACGGGGTGCCCGAGCTGGGCACTGGCTCGTCCCGGAGATCGAAGTGGGCGTCAAGGTTCAAAACACCCAGGCGCTGCCCGCTGCGGACCGCGGGGGAGGCGCTGACGCCCAGGTAGCTGGCGTATGCGGTTTCGTGGCCGCCGCCCAGGACGACGGTCCGGTGCCCGGCAGCCAGCAGCGCTGCGAGCGCCTGGCCGAGCCGTTCCTGGCCGGCCTCCAGGTCTCCGCCGGACACCGCGACGTCGCCGGCGTCAGCCACCGCCCGGTCCAGGTGGAAAGCCAAGGGGCCCAGCGCCTTCCGCAGGGCCGCCGGCGCGGCGGCCGCCCCGGTGCGCCCCTTATTGCGGCGCACTCCCTCGTCGCTGGCAAAACCGAGCAGCACGGCCAGCTTCCGGACAGAAGCGGCCGTGCTTGTTGCCGTGTCTGCTGCGGCTGCCGTTCCGCCCACGGCCGGCGCACCGGCGGCGTTCACGGCCTGCCACCAGCGGCGGTGGCCGGGCCCGTCGCCGTCGTCCCTTCCGGTCCAGGGCTGGGGCGGGACGTCGACGGCGGGGAGCTGGAGGGACATGCCTCAAGCTCACCGCATGCCGGACAGGAAAACCAGCGCCGCCGCCGTCGTGCTGTCCGGGATCCAAGAACCCCGCGCCGGGGCCGGCGTGCGGGAAAGGGCAGCCGGGCTGGGTAGGGGTTATGGTGAGACCGATCCGCAGGGCAGCAGCGTGACCTGCCCGCGGACCACCAACCACCCAGGCTGGAGGGCCACCCATGTTCGAAGCCCCCGATATCCTCTTTGCCGCAGCCGGGTTGGCGGTGTTCTCCGCCGCAGTCCTGCCCAAGCTCCTGCGCGACATGCCCCTGTCCATGCCCATGGTCTTCCTTGGCGCGGGGATGGGGGCATTCGCGCTGATTCCGTCGCTGCCGGACCCCAATCCGGTGGAGCACACCGACTTCGTGATGCATCTTGCCGAGATCTGCGTGATCATCTCGCTGATGGGTGCCGGACTGGCCCTGGACCGGCCGGTGGGCCGCAAGCGCTGGTCAACCACCTGGCGGTTGCTCGGCATTGCCATGCCGCTGTGCATCCTGGGGCTGACCCTGCTGGGGATGTGGTTCCTGGGCCTTGGCCTTGGGGCGGCGCTGCTGGTGGCCTCCAGCCTGGCCCCCACGGACCCTGTCCTGGCCTCCGAGGTGCAGGTGGGCGAACCCGCGGATGAGGATGGCAGCACCGACAAGGAAGACGAGGTGCGGTTCGGCCTCACCTCGGAAGCCGGCCTCAACGACGGTTTGGCTTTCCCGTTCGTGTACCTGGCCATCGCCATCAGCGCCGCGGGCGATTCGTCGTCCGGCTGGTTGGCCGGGTGGTTCGGGATGGACGTGCTGTGGCGCCTCGCCCTGGGGCTGCTGCTGGGTTTCCTGACCGGAAAGTTGCTGGCTGCGCTGTTCTTCTCGGCGCGGCGCGAGAGCCTGCGCCTTTCCAACCACTCGGAGGGGTTCGTGGCCCTTGCGGCAACGTTCCTGGCCTACGGGCTCACCGAGATGGTGGAAGGCTACGGGTTCGTTGCGGTGTTCGTGTGCGCCGTGACCATCCGTGCCGCAGAACGCAGCCACGGGTACCACCGGGTCCTGCACTCCTATGTGGAGCAGCTCGAGCGGCTCCTGACGGTGGTCATCCTGGTCCTGCTCGGCGGGGCCATCGCCAGGGGGCTGCTGGCCGGCGTGGGACTGGCGGAACTGCTGGTGGCGCTGGCGTTCCTGCTCGTGGTCCGTCCGCTCGCCGGCTGGCTGGGCCTGCTGGGCGGGAAGACCGGGCCCCGGGAACGGATCGCCCTGTCCTTCTTCGGGATCCGCGGCATCGGCTCGATCTTCTACCTGGCCTTCGCGCTGGGCGAAGGCCACTTCGCGGGCCAGGCGAAGTGGCTGTGGTCCTTCGTGGGGCTGGTGGTGGCCCTGTCGATCGTGATCCACGGGGCCACCACCTCGCCGCTGATGAACCGGCTTGACCGGCTGCGGCAAAGGAAGGCGCTGGCGGTGTCCGGCGACGAAGGACTCGCGCCGAACACCCCGGTGTAGCTACATGCCCAGCGCGGCCTCGATCGGTCCAATGGCGAAGAACAGCAGGAACGCCGCCGCCACGGCCCACATCAAGGGGTGGATGTCCTTGATGCGCCCCTGGACGGTGCGGATCAGGACGTAGGCGATGAATCCGGCGCCCAGGCCGTTGGCAATGGAGTACGTGAACGGCATCAGGGTGAAGGTGAGGAATGCCGGAATGGCGATGCCCCAGTCCTGCCAGTCGATCTTGCCCACCTGGGACACCATCATGAAGCCCACCACCACCAGTGCGGGGGCCACGGCCTCGAACGGGACCAGGTTGATCAGCGGGGTGAAGAACATGGCCACCAGGAACAGCAGGCCGGTGACGATCGATGCCACACCGGTCCGGGCGCCCTCGCCGATGCCGGCGCCGGCCTCGACGTAGATCTGGTTGGAGGACACCGAGGCGCCGCCGCCGATGATGGCTCCGAGGGCGTCGACCTGCAGGACGCGGTCGACGTCGGGAATGTTGCCGTGTTCGTCCACCGTGCCGGCCTCGTTGGCCAGGCCCACCATGGTGCCCATGGCGTCGAAGAAGATGCTCAACAGGATCACGAAGGCCAGCAGCGTGGCCGCCACGAAGCCGAGGTGTTCAAAGGCGCCGAAGGGATTGGCTTTGCCGATCAGGGACAGGTCGGGCGCGGCCCAGCCGGAGAACGCTGGTGCCACCAGTGACCAGCCCTGGGGGTTGAAGTTCTTGCCGTCGAAGCTGGGGCCGATGTGCAGGGTCATCTCCAGGATGACGGCCAGCACGGTTGAGGTGATGATGCCGATCAGGATGGCGCCCTTGACCTTGCGCACCACCAGGGCGATGGTCAGGATCAGGCCGAACACGAACACGGCGGTGGGCCAGCCGAGCAGTTTGCCTTCGAAGCCCAGGCCCACGGGGACGGTGGTACCGGCGACGTCCGGGATGCGGCGCACGAAGCCTGCGTTCACCAGTCCGATGAGTGCGATGAATAGGCCGATGCCGACCACGATCGCCGTCTTGAGCCCGTCCGGCACGGCCTTGAACACCGCGGTCCGGAACCCGGTAAGGACCAGGATCAGCATGGTGACGCCGGAGAGGACCACCAGGCCCATCATGTCCGGCCAGGTGAGCCCGGGATTGGTTGCCACGGTGACGGCCACGAAGGCGTTCACGCCAAGGCCGGTGGCCAGGGCGAACGGATGCCGCCCCCACGCCCCCATGAGGATGGTCAGGATGCCTGCCACGAACGCGGTCACGGCGGCCACCGCAGTGAAGCCCAGCGTGGTTCCGTTCGAGTCCGGACCGGACAGGATCAGCGGGTTCAGCACCACGATGTAGCTCATGGCGAAGAACGTGGCGAACCCGCCGCGGATCTCGCGGGACAGGTTGGAACCGCGCTCGGTGACCCTGAAATACCGGTCCAGGGCAGAGCCTTGCTTAAGCATTAGTCCTCCGGGGAAGTGTGTGGGAATACCTGCATCCTAAGGGGAGAGCAGGTCCGGGGCGGGCAAAATCGCCTAGTCTGTAAGGAATCCAACACGAGGAGCAGCCCAGATATGCGCCCAGTCCGCCGCCAGTTGCCGCGCCTTGTGCTCGGTTCCTTTGTCCTTGCAGCCGTGGTCCTGGGCCTGGCCGGTCCGGCGTCGGCCCATGATGCTGCGGAGTCCACCAGCCCAGCCCAGGGTGCCACCGTGCCGGCCCCGCCGGCCGAGGTCTCGGTGACTTTCAGCAACACGCCGTTGGGGATCGGCTCCTCGTTCTCCGTCAAGGATGCCGCCGGCACCGAGTGGGCAGATGGTGCCGTGCAGATCGTGGACGCGGTTGCCACGCAGAAGCTGCGTCCAGGCGGACCTGCCGGCGGATACACGGTGACCTGGCGGGTGGTCAGCGCCGACTCGCATCCCATTGAGGGCACGTTCACTTTCACCGCTGCCTCCGGCGCGGCCGGCGCCAGTCCGTCAGGAACCTCCACTCCCGGAACATCGTCGACGGTAAGTTCGACGCCGGCCGCCGCAGTTCCGGGCATCGGTACGGCAAAGCCCGGGGTGACGGAGGAGCCGGGCGAGCCGGCCAACGCGGGCCAGCCCTTCCAGTGGAGCATCGTGATCTTTGCTGCCGTCGCCGTGGGGCTGCTCGTGGCACTTGCCGTCCTGGCGCGCCGCCGCCTGACGGGCGACGGGGAAACCACAGACAACGACGGGGAATAGCAGCCGCGGCGAGGACCTGCCTGGTCCAGGCCGGCGCCGGGCAGCGGGACGTCCGTCAGCAGCCCAGGGCCGCCAGGCTTCCCGTTGCCGGGAAAGCCGTGATGGAGGGGTAAGGCCTGTCCGGGTTGACCTTCGCGGAGATCGCCTGGCCCACGGTTTTGGCCTGGCGCAGCACTTCCTTGGGCGAGGGAGTGATCAGCTCGCCCACTCCCACCAGGTAGATGCCGATGGCCCGCATGGCCGCGGCCACGTTCCGCCCGACGGCGATGCCGAAGTCGTTCAGCATCCGGCGCAGCTGGCTGTGCGCGCACCGGGTGAGGACAATATGGTCGGCCACCAGGATGCCTGTGGGGGTGTGCACCTGCCATTGCGGTGCGGCGTCGCGACCCGGGCCTTCCAGCATGGTCAGCTGGACGGCCCGCGTGGTGTTGCGGACGTCAACGCTGTGGCTTGCCGCGTAATTGCGCAGGTGGCGCAGGATTTCGTTCCGTTCCCGGAGGCTGCCGCTGTCAGCCGCGTCGCAGCGCTGCAGCGACGACGTGTTCGCGGGCTGGCCGGCGCCAAGGACGTCCAGCCCGTCCACCACGATGGAGTCCACCCCGTAGCGGCGCAATTCCGCGGCCACGGCGAGTCCGGACAGGCCGGTGCCAATGATGACAGTGGTGGTCTGTTCGGTTCCGGCATCCCCAGGCATGCGTGACACTACAGTTTTCCCTCCTTCGGAGCTTTTGGCAGGTGCCGGCGTCCTCGCCGGGCCCGCGTCCCGTTACCCCAGGAACGGACGCAGAGCATGGCCCGGGAGCGTCCTTGCAGGAAGATGCAGTCGGCGTCCCGGACCAACAATGTCCTGAAGACTACAGAACAAATGCGGCCGTGGATAGCCCAAAGAAGAAAACATTCCGGAGCGCCTGAACGCGGTTTCCGCTGCCCCCGGAAGTGCCTGTGGATAACCGCGGCGGGAGGGCGTTGAACAGGCTTGCTAAGGCCTGGTGGACGGAGAATAGTTGAAAACGGAAGATGGTGCTTCCTGGCCGTAACGCCGGTGGCCGGGGTGCACGGGGAGCAGCCCGTTTTCTGGCAGAATAGCCGCAACATCAGGCGTATCGCGAGGAGGCGGCCCCCATGGGCTCACGAGAGTTGCACCCCGACCCGGCATGGGACGGCGGTGATGCGCCTGCCGGTCCGCAGGGCATCGTGGTTGGTGTCGACGGCTCGGAACACGGCCAGTGCGCCCTGGTGTGGGCTGCGCGGGAAGCCCAGCGCCGCGGCCGTCCGCTCCATATCGTCACCGCCTACTCCGTGCCGATCTTTGCCGCGTCCGGCCTCGACGGCGGCTATGCAACCGTTGATGATTCCGTCATCCGCGAAGGTGCAGAGGCGATCGTCCGGCAGGCCCTGGAAAAGGTTGCCACCTACGACGTCGACGTCACTTCCTCTGTCGAGAACGGCGACGCCGCCGGAGTCCTGCTGGAGATCTCCGAAACCGCTGAGCTCCTGGTGGTCGGTACGCGCGGCCGCGGCGGCTTTGTCGGCCGGCTCCTGGGATCGGTGAGCAGTGCCCTGCCCGCCCACGCGAAATGCCCCACCGTGACCGTGCCCCTGTTCTGCTCGGACCGGCTGGGCGAGACCATCGAGGACCGCCGGATCAGGGCGGAGCAGGCCAAATCCGGCCACCGGTCGGTGGAGAACGTGGTGGTGGTTGGCGTGGACGGCTCTGAGCAGGCGCGGGTCGCGGTCCTGGAAGCAGCCGACCAGGCGCAACGGCTGGGCGCGGCGCTTCGTGTGGTCTGCGCAGTGCCGCAGTACAGCGGCTCCCTGGCATGGGTCCCTGCGCCCATGGACCGGAAAGCCCTGTTCGAGGACATCCGGGTGACCCTGGACGCCGGCATGGCCTGGCTCCGCAGCCACTATCCCCACTTGCAGGCCGACTACGAGCTCAAGGACGGATCCCCCGTGGACGTGCTCGTCGAGGAAAGCCGGCACGTGGAACTCGTCGTGGTGGGCACCCGGGGCCGGGGCGGCTTCACCGGGATGCTCCTGGGGTCAACCTCCGACGGCGTTCTCCACCATGCCAAGGGCCCCGTCATGGTGGTCCCGGACCGGGAGGACCCCCGCCTGGCCGACCGGGCGCGGTTCGGCCCGATCCTCGGCGACGCCGCCTGACCCGCCGGCCGGCCAAGGCAGACAGGACATAAGGCGCCCGGGACATGGAACGGCAGGGATCTGCATCAGAAGCCGCCGGCACGGAAACCGGCCTGGTCCTGGATCTGCGCCGGCTCGACGCCGCGATGCTCCCACTGGTGGGCGGCAAGGCAGCCAACCTCGGTGAACTGCTGTCCGCCGGGCTGCCGGTCCCCGGCGGTTTCTGCCTCTCCACGGACGCCTACCGGCAGTCCGTCGGCGTCCCGGGTTCCCTCCTTCCCGGGCTTGCCGAGGCCAGCGCCGCCCTCGCCGCCGGCGGTCCCGCCCTGGAACCCGGCCGGCTCAACGAACTTGCGGCAACGGCACGGGCCGCGATCCTGGCAGCCCCGATACCCGGGCCAGTGGCGACCGCGGTGGAACAGGCCTACACGGCCCTGGGCCCCGGCGTCCCGGTGGCGGTCCGCTCCTCGGCCACCGCGGAGGACCTGCTGTTCGCCAGCTTCGCCGGCCAGCAGGACACCTACCTGAACGTGGTGGGGGTTCCCGCGGTCCTTGACGCGGTCCGGCGCTGCTGGGCGTCGCTCTGGACAGACCGGGCCACCGCCTACCGGGCAACCCTGGGCATCGCACCGGCAGGCGTGGCGCTTGCGGTGGTGGTCCAGCGGCTGGTTGAAGCGGAGACCGCGGGCGTGATGTTTACGGCGAATCCCCTGACCGGCAGGCGGCGGCAGGTGGTGATCGATGCCGCCCGGGGCCTCGGGGAAGCCGTGGTCTCGGGGACGGTCAATCCGGACCATTTCGTGGTGGATGGGCTGACCGGCAGGGTCCTGGAACGGAAAACCGGCGGTACAGGCATGGAGGTGCGGCCACTGCCCGGCGGCGGAACAGAAACCCGGGAGGTAACGGCACCCCTTCGCGGGGGACAAGGGGGCGGCGCCGCCTGCCTCACAGACGTGCAGGTGGCGGCCCTGGCCCGGCTGGGCCTGCAGGCGGAAGCGCATTTCGGCGCTCCGCAGGACCTCGAATGGGCCATCGACCCCGCGGGCACCATGTGGCTCACCCAGTCCAGGCCGATCACCACGCTGTACCCCGTCCCAAAAAGCAACGGCGCCGCAGGCACCGTCCCGCCGGGCAGGTATCCCGTTTCCGGCACCAGGGCATACCTCTGCTTCAGCCTGGCCCAGGGGCTCACCCGGCCACTCACGCCCATGGGCCTCGCGGCCGTTCGCCTCATCGCCTCGTCGGTGGCCACGGCCGCCGGCTTCCCGGTCCCCGATCCCCGGCGCGGACCATCACCGTACGCAGAGGCGGGGCAACGGATCTACATCGATTTCACCACCCCCCTCCGCAGTGCCATAGGCCGCCGGTTCGTTCCCAGGGTGTTCGACGTCATGGAAGCGCGGACGGCCGCCGTCATGCGCCAACTCTTCGACGATCCCGCGTTTTCGGTCACCACCAGGACGCCGTTCGGTCTGCTCCGCCATGTCGTGCCGGTGGCGGCCCGGGCCAAGGTCCCCGCTGCCCTGATAGTGGCGCTGGTCCGTCCCGCCGCGGCCCTCCGCAGGATGGACCGTTTCACACGGGAATTCGAGGCATCCCTGGCACCGGCTGCCCCGGCCGGCCCCCTGGCCCGTCTTGACCATGCCGAATCCCTGCTGGGCTCGCGGCTGTTCCAGATTGTCCCGGCCATCCTGCCCCTTCCAGCCCTGGGTTTCGCCATGCTGGCGGCAGCGGGAAAACTCCTGGGCAGTAATGCGTGGAATGAATTGCAGCCCGTGATCCGCGGCCTGCCCAACAACATCACCACCCAGATGGACCTGGAACTGTGGCAGTTGGCCGAATCGATCAGGGACGACGCCCAGTCGCGGACAGCGCTGCTGGCCGGCGACCCCTCCGGCCTGGCGGTGGCTTTCGAGGCCGGCCAGTTGCCGGCGCGCCTGGAGGCCGGGCTGACCCGGTTCCTGGACCGGTACGGCCACCGGGCGGTGGCGGAGATCGACGTCGGGCAGCCCCGATGGTCGGAGGAGCCGGCCCATATCCTGGGCATCCTGGCAAACTACCTGCGGCTGGACAACCCTGCCCTCGCCCCCGACATCCAGTTCAGCAGGGCCGCCGAGGACGCGGAAGCGCAGGTCGACCTCCTGGTTGCCCGCGCTGCCGCGCACGGCAGGCTCCGCGGACTCCTGGTGCGGGCCGCCCTCCGCCGCGCGCGGCTGTACGCCGGCCTGAGGGAACTGCCCAAATACCACCTGGTTAACGGGCTGGCGGAAGTCCGCCGGCAGCTGCTGATGGTGGGCGGGGAACTTGCCCGCGCGGGCAGCATCGAACGGCGGGATGACGTGTTCTTCCTGGATTTCGCCGAGACGCGCCAGGCCTTGACCGCGAACGGTGCCGGTGACGGCCACGCCCTGGACCTGCGGGCACGCGTGGCGGAGCGGCGGGAGGAATATGAGCGTGAGCTCGGACGCCGCCACATCCCCCGGGTGCTGCTCTCTGACGGTACCGAACCCGAGGCGGTGCGCACCGCCGTCGGGCATGTCCCGGAAGGAACCCTTGCCGGGAGCCCTGCATCGGCAGGAACGGTCACGGCGGCTGCGCGGGTCATCCGGGATCCCGTCGGCGCCCGCCTCGAACCGGGGGAGATCCTGGTAGCCCCGTCAACGGACCCCGGCTGGACACCGTTGTTCCTGACCGCCGGCGGCCTGGTCATGGAAATGGGCGGGGCCAACTCGCACGGTGCGGTCGTGGCCAGGGAGTACGGCATTCCGGCCGTTGTCGGAGTCCCGGACGCCACCATCGCGATAGAGACCGGGCAGACAATAACGGTCGACGGCGGTGCGGGCACCGTTGTGCCGCACCATCCGGGCGCCGGGGATGGAAAAGTGCCCGCGGACGCAGACCCGGCTGCACGGGCGTAGTCTTTACCTATGGGCTCCAACAGGCTGGATTCCAGCGGACGCTTCCACCATTTTCAGGTGCAACGAACCAGCACACCAGGCCGCAGGCCATGGCTGGGATGGCTGCCCGCCGTCGCGGCTCCGGTGGTCATCGCCGCCGGCGCGCTGGTTGGGTCCCTGCCGGCGGGGGCCAGCAACCCACTGCCCGCCAAGACTCCCGCCCAGGTCCTGGAACTGGTGGCCAGCCACAAGGTGGACAGACTCTCGGGGACCATTGAGCAGTCCGCGGATCTCGGGCTGCCGGAGCTGCCGGCCGCCGGAAAGCCGTCGGCGCCTGCCTCCGCGGGCAGCGTGGCATCCGCCATTGAACTGCTGACAGGCAAGCACACGGCGCGGATCTACCTCGACGGCAAGGACAACGCCCGGGTGCAGGTGATGGATCAGCTGGCCGAACGGGACATCGTCCGCCATGGCAGCGACGTCTGGTTCTATTCCTCAAAGGACAACACCGCTGCGCACCTGGCGCTGCCGGCGGACACGCAGGACCCGCCCCATTCCCGGGACCGGCAGGGTGAACCGGGCATGCACAGCCCGGACGAACTGGCCCGGCAACTGCTGGCCAAGGTCGACGCCAGTACCGCCGTTTCCGTTGGCCCGGATGTTTCGGTGGCCGGGCGGGCCGCCTATAACCTGCTGATTGAGCCCCGCACGGACGCAACCCTGGTGGGCAAGGTGGCCATCGCCGTCGACGGTGAAAACGGCCTGCCCCTGTCCGTCCAGGTCACCGCCCGCGGTGCGGGCGGGCCCGCTTTCGTCTCCAGGTTCACCAGCCTCTCGCTGGACGCCCCGGACGCGTCGGTCTTCAGCTTCACCCCGCCGCCGGGCAGCACCATCAAGGAACTCCCGGTCCCTGACAAACCGCACCAGCCCGTTCCGGGCCATGACCCGGCCGCCATGGACCACCATCCGGACGTTTCCGTGACCGGAACCGGCTGGGAGACCGTGGTGGGCACGCCGCGTGGATCAGCGTCGGCCGCCGGGCAGCTGCTGCAGGACCCGCTGCTGGCCCAGGCTGCCGTCGCCGTGCCAGGCGGACGGCTGCTTTCGACCGCCCTGCTCAACGTCCTGATCACCGACGACGGCCGGGTCTTCGCGGGGATGGTGCCGGCGGAGAAACTGCAGTCGGCAGCAGCAGCGGCCCAGTAAATGGCGGCTCAAGCCAGTGGCTGAACGGGGGAGTGCGGGGGAAGCCGGGGCCGGCCCGGGCAACGCCGCCCTGGCCATCGAAACCCGGGGCCTCAGCAAGCACTTTGGCCGGCAGGCCGCCGTCGACGGCGTAGACCTGGCCGTGCCGCACGGAACGGTCTTCGGCTTCCTGGGGCCCAACGGCTCCGGAAAGACCACCACCATCCGTATGCTGCTGGGCCTGGCCGCCGCGTCCGCCGGAACGGTCCGGCTGCTGGGGCAGGAGATGCCGGAGAAGCTGCATGACGTCCTGCCCCGCGTGGGCGCCCTGGTGGAGGGGCCGGCCTTCTACCCTTTCCTATCGGGCGCGGCGAATCTGCACCGGCTTGACGCCGCCGGCCCGCACACCGTCCCCTCCACCCGCAAGGCCAGGGTTGATCGGGCCCTGGAACGCGTCGGACTGGAGCATGCGGCAGGCAAGCGGGTGCACGCGTACTCCCTGGGCATGAAGCAGAGGCTGGGCATTGCCAACGCCCTGCTGTCGCCACGGGACCTGCTGGTGCTGGATGAACCCACCAACGGGCTGGACCCGCAGGGCACCCGGGAAGTCCGGAACCTGGTCCGGTCCTTGGCCGGCGAGGGCACCACCATCTTTGTCTCGAGCCACCTGCTGGCGGAGGTGGACCAGATGTGCAGCCATGCGGCAGTCATGAGCGCCGGAAAGCTCGTGGCACAGGGGCCGCTGGCCGAGTTGCGGCAGGCCGGCAGCGCCCGCCTCAGGCTGCTCACGCCCGACGCCGGCGTGGCCCGGCAGGTCCTGGCCGGGCTCGGGCTGGCACTGGAACCGGGCCACACCGGGCAGGCGCGCCCGCAGCCGGACGGCGAAACGCTGGTCGCCGCGCTGGCGGCCGCTGCCGGGCAACAAGCGGTGCTTCCCGAGGATGTTGTGGCGCACCTGGTCCAGGCCGGCGTCCGGGTCCGGGGCTTCGCCGTCGAACGTGAAAGCCTTGAAGACCGCTTTGTTGCCCTCACCGGGGAAGGATTCGACGTTGCCCAGTAGTGTCCCCGCCGGGCTGCCCGGAGCAGCCGGAGCAGCCGGAACCGCCCAGCCGGCCGCCGCGCCGCGAACGTCCGGGCTGTCCCTGCTGGGTTCGGAACTCAAGGTCCTCTTCGGGCGCCGCCGGACCTGGGCGCTGCTGGTGGCGCTGGCCGCCATTCCGGTGCTTATTGCCATCGCCGTGCGGGTCTCTTCCACGGTGCCGCCGGGCCGGGGGCCGGCGTTCCTGGACCGGATCACGCAGAATGGCCTGTTCGTGGCCTTTACCGCAATGCTGGTCTCCGTTCCGTTGTTCATGCCACTCGCGGTGGGCGTGGTCGCGGGGGACACCATTGCCGGGGAGGCGGGCCTGGGGACCCTCCGCTACCTCCTGGTGGCCCCGGCCGGCCGGGTGCGCCTGCTCCTGGTCAAGTACGCCGGCGCCCTGGCGTTCTGCATTGTTGCCCCGTTGACCGTGGGCGCCGCCGGCGCAGCCATCGGCGCGGCGTTGTTCCCGGTTGGTCCGGTGACCCTGCTTTCGGGCGGGGTGGTCCAACCGTGGGAGGCGGCCCTGCGCATCGTGCTGATCGCCGGCTACCTGGCCGTGTCCCTTGCGGGCTTGTCGGCGATCGGGCTGTTCCTGTCCACGCTGACCGTGGTCCCGGTGGGGGCGATGGCTGCCACCGTGGTCGTCTCCGTGGTTTCGCAGGTCCTGGACCAGCTTCCCCAGCTGGAGTGGCTGCACCCCTGGCTCTTCAGCCACTACTGGCTTGGCTTCGGGGACATGCTGCGCCAGCCCCTGGTCTGGGATTCCTTCGCCAGCAATGCCCTGCTCCAGGCAGGCTACGTGGCGGTGTTCGGGGCGCTCGCTTATGGCCGGTTCGTCACCAAGGACATCCTGAGCTGACGACGGCGGCCCCAGCATGGGTGCCTGGAACCGGCCGGGCTGATGCGGGGCTGATTAGAACCGTGCCGCGTAGGGCCACAGGTCCATGCCGACCATGGAGCTGATGGTGGAGACCGTAATCCCTTCCTGCGGATTCAGTGCCTGGACCACCTGGCCGTTACCGAGGTAGATGGCCACATGGTAGAAGTTCGGCGCCGAACCCCAGACCAGCAGGTCGCCGCGGCGGGCCTGCGAAATGGGGACGTGGACCGGGGCGGCGGCATACTGCTGCGAGGCAGTGCGCGGCAGGTACTTCCCGGCTGCGGCGAACGCATTCTGGACCAGGCCGGAGCAGTCAAAACCGTACGGCCCGGTGCCGCCCCACTGGTAGAAGTACGGCGCGCCCACCTTGCCCATGGCGACGGAAATGGCGGCCTCATACGTGCCTGCCCCGGTCGCGGGTGGAGGCGTGGGCGCCGGAGCGGGCTCCACCGGACCGGGAGCCGGGGCAGGAATAACTGGAGCCGGAGCCGGAGCCGGAGCCGGAGCGGGGGCGGGTGCAGGGGCCGGAGCGGGTGCCGGTGCCGGTGCCGGAGCGGGTGCAGCAGGCGCGGGAGCAGGTGCCGCCGGGGCCGGCGCGACAGGGGCGGGTGCCGCGGGCCGCTGGTTTTGGGATGCCTGGTCCTGAGCGGCATTCCCACGGGCAGCGCTGTCCTGTGCCGCCTTGTCCTGGGCCGCCTTGTCCTGGGCCGCCTTGTCGGCGGCGGCGGACAGCGCGGCCAGGCGGGCCTCTTCGCGCTGCCGGTCCAACGCATCCACGCGGGCCGATTCCAGCGCCACGGTGGTGTTGCGCAGCTGTGCCAGCTGGTCCACCAGCACGGTCCGCTGCGCCTTGGCATCCGCGACGGCCTTCAGCTGGGCGGCGTTCGCCTGTTCTGCCTCGGACTTCCGCTGTTCCGCGGTCTTCGCCGCATCGTCGGCGGCCTTTGTGGCATCGTCGGCGGCCGCGGTCAGGGAACGGTAGGCGGTGGCCGCGGCGTCGGCCGCTTCAAATGCCCGGCTCCGGCTGGCAGAAAGTGCCTCGAGGGTGGCCGCCTGCTGCAGGCTGTCGCCCCCGCCCGCCAGGCTTCCAAGGGTGGGGTTCAGGCCGCCGTTGCGGTAGAGATCCCCGGCAAGCTGTCCCACCTTCTTCCGGGTCTTGTCCTGCTGTCCGCGGGCCGCCGAAGCCTTCGCGGCCGCGACAGAAGCCGCGTCGGTGCGCTGCTGAAGCTCCACCAGGGCTTCGCTGTAAGAGTTGTTGGCCTGCATGGCCACCGCGAATGCCGCCTGCTGGGCTGCGGAGGCATCAGCCAGGATGCGCTCGATGGAGGCCACCTGGTCCGCTGTTGCGGACTCGCTGGCCTTCGCTGCCGCGATGTCTTCAGGCGATGGGATCTCAGGCGACGCCGGAACGGCCAGCGGCGAGGATGCCACCGGGACAGCGGCAGCAGGCGTGGCAACGGAAGCAAAAAGGACGACGGCGGCGCACAGCACGGCCGTCCTGCGGCCGGATCCGGATAAAGCCATCTGCAGAGACCTCGCAACATTCGGGCTGGGAGTGAGGTTCTGGATGTGGCACGACGGTGCCCCTCAGCTGCTCGCCAGCAGTCCGAGGTTACGTGACGTTATGCACATAAGCAACAGCAGTCACATCAATAACATAAACCACAACTGTGTCATTTTCGTGGGAACTGACCGGCGCGTGTCGGATTCAGGCATGCTGGTTGGCTTCATGCTCGGAGTGGCTTGCCGGTTCCAGCTGGAAGGTGCAGTGGTCGGTGTCAAAGTGGGAGCCCAGGCAGCTGATGAGCTTGTCCAGCAGCTGGTCCGCGCCACGGGCGTTGAGGACGCCGTCATCCACCACAACGTGGGCGGAAAAGACGGGAACACCCGAGGTGATGGTCCAGATATGGATGTCGTGTACGTCGGTCACGCCCGCCACTGACAGGATGTGTTCGCGGATCATCTGCACCTCCACCCCTTTGGGGGTGGCTTCCAGCAGGACGTCCACCACGTCGCGCAGCAGGCTCCAGGCCCGGGGCAGGATCATCAGGGCGATCAGGACCGAGGCGATCGTGTCCGCCGCCTGGAAACCCGTGAGCTTGATGACTGCCGCTGCGGCGATCACGGCAAGGGAGCCCAGGAGGTCGCCAAGGACTTCCAGGTAGGCGCCCCGGATGTTGAGGCTTTCCTCCTGCGCCGTTCGCAGGACCAGGAGCGAGGCGAGGTTGGCCGCGGCACCCAGGATGGCGGCAAACAGCATGATGTCCGTTTGCACCAGCGGCGGTGCGCTGAACCGGCGGACCGCCTCGGTAAAGATCACCGCGGAGATCACGATCAGGATCAGGGCATTGGCCAGCGCCGCCAGCACTTCGGCGCGCTGGAAGCCGTAGGTCCGCTGGTCGCTCGCCGGGCGTCCCGCGATCCAGGCCGCCATGAGGGCGATGGTGACGCCGGCGGCATCGGACAGCATGTGGCCGGCATCTGCCAGCAGCGACAGCGATCCGGAAAGTATTGCGCCCACCGTCTGGATGACAACCACACCAAGCGTGATGCCCAGGACGGCCACGAGGCGTTTCCGGTGCCGCCTGGTACCGGTGATTCCGTGGCTATGGTCGTGTCCCATGGCTACAGGCTAGCCCCAGCCCAGCTCGTGCAGCCGGTCATCCGGGATGCCGAAATGATGCGCGATTTCGTGCACTATCGTGACAGCGACCTCGTGGATGACGTCGTCCCGCGAGGCGCAGATTTCCAGGATGGGTTCGCGGAAGATGGTGATCCGGTCCGGCAGGGAGCCGGCGTCCCACCACGAATCGCGTTCGGTCAGGGGAACCTCCTCATACAACCCCAAAAGCACGGTGTCCGGGTCTTCCCGGGGGCCTGGCGTGTAGTCGTCGTCGATAAAGACCGCCACGTTGTCCATGGCCTGGGCCAGGCTGTCCGGGATGCTGTCCAGGGCATCCTGGACGGCCGCCTCAAAGTCGTCCGGGGACATGGTGAAGCGGGATGTTCCCTGGGAGGGCACAGGTTTCTTAGCGGCAGGCCCATCCGGCCCGGAGGGGATGATCGGCAGGCCCGGCGGCAGGCTGGCTGGCATACTCCGACTTTAGCCCCACACGGCAGCGTCAGCCCCGGATCCTCCGCCGGGTCAGTCCTACTCCCACCAGGCACACTAGGCCACCCACGAGTCCCCAGGCTGTGGGGATTTCACCGAGCAGCAGCCAGGAGATCAGGACAGTGGTTCCGGGCACCAGGTAGGTGGTGGCCGCCAGCTTGCCGGCGTCCACCAGGGAAAGCGCGTAGGCCCAGGTGGTAAAGGCGATCGCTGTGGGAAAGACCCCCAGGTATGCCAGGCCCCAGGTCGCCCCGGGCGGAGCCAACTGCACCTCGGACGCCAACTGTCCGGCAAACGGCAGGCAGCACAGCGCCCCCACCACGATGCCGAACCAGGTTGCCTGAGCCGCCGGAAACTTCCGCACCACCGGCTTCTGGATGATGACGCTGACGGCGGCGAGCACCGCCGCCAGGAGGCAAAGCGCCACGCCTGCCAGGTCCGCCGTCGGACTTTCCCCGGGAACCCGCGGCCGTCCGGACCCCAGGGCGATCAGCGCCACGCCGGCGAACGCCACCGTGCTGCCGATGAGCAGCCAGCGCGGGAACCCCTCTTTGAGGAAGAATCCGGCCATGATGGCCACCAGGATGGGGTTGACGTTGATCAGGAGGGCGCTGGTTCCGGCATCAAGAATGTGTTCGGCGGCATTCAGGGCGACGTTGTAGCCGCCAAACCACATCACCCCGTACGCGATGATCGGCAGCCATTCCCGGCCCTTGGGCAGCAGCCGGCTCCTGAGCATTTGCGGCACCACCAGGAACGCCAGGACGACGGCGGCCACCGACAGTCTGCCCAAGGTCAGCGGGCCGGGGGAGAAGTGCGGGCCAATGGCCCTGATGCCGACGAAGGCAGAGGCCCACAGCACCACGGTCACCACCATGGCCGCCACGCCGAGGGCCTTGACGGGGGCGGGTGCCACGGCCGGAGGTTTCATTCGGTTCTGGGCAGGGTGGGCTGAAGGCATAAGACCAATCTACGGCCGGCCAGGGCGCGGGGCTGGCGGGAATCGGCCACGGCGGTCCCGCCTAGGTTTGGCTGGCCCAGGCCAGCAGCTTGTCCACGGGCCAGGTGGTGATGATCCGCTCGGCGGGTACGTGGTTGCGGGCTGCCCGCTCGGCGCCGTACTGCAGGAAATCCAGCTGCCCGGGCGCATGGGCGTCGCTGTCGATCGAAAACAGGCACCCGGCATCCAGCGCAAGCTGGATCAAGGCATCGGGCGGATCCTGCCGCTCGGGACGGGAGTTGATCTCCACTGCCACATTGTTCTCGGCGCAGGCTGCAAAGACTTCCTTGGCGTCGAACTCGGAAGGCGGCCGGGTTCCGCGGGTGCCCTCCACCAGCCGGCCCGTGCAGTGGCCCAGCACATTGGTCTGCGGGTCCTGGATGCCGCCGAGCATGCGCTTGGTCATGGTCTTTCGGTCAGCGCGGAGCTTCGAGTGGACGCTGGCCACGACGATATCCAGGCGCTCCAGCAGTTCCGGCTCCTGGTCCAGGTCACCGGACTCCAGGATGTCCACCTCGATCCCGGTCAGGAGCCGGGTTGTCCCGCCGCCGTCGTTGATGCCCGCCACCACATCCAGCTGGTCCCGCAGCCGGTCGGGCGAGAGCCCGTTGGCGATAGTGAGGTTGGGGGAGTGGTCAGTCAGGGCCAGGTACTCCCTCCCCAGCACCCCCGCAGCGGCAACCATCAGTTCAATGGGGGAGCCGCCGTCGGACCACTCGCTGTGGCTGTGCAGGTCGCCGCGGAGCGCCTCCTGGATGTCAGCCCCGCCGGGGGCGAGCGGCTGCGCGCCCTTCTCGCGGAGGTCGGCGAGGTAGTCCGGCACTTCGCCGTCCACTGCCTGCCGGATCACGGCGAAGGTCCGGTCACCAATGCCCTTCATGGACTTAAGCCGTCCGCTCCGGGCGCGGTCGGCCACTTCCCCGGGCGGCAGCGCACTGATGGCGGCCGCCGCCTTGCGGAAGGCCTGGACCTTGAACGTGGCGGCGCGTCCGCGCTCCAGCCAGAAAGCAATCTCGTTGAGTGCTGCGACGGCATCCATCCGTCCATCTTTACGCGCCGGGGCGGGAATTGGCGCGGATTTCCGCCGATTTTGGATAATTCCGGCAGAGGCCCTATAGTTTTAGAGTCCAGTTCGGAGAAACGCAAAGGACAAAGACGGAAAGCCTCGCTTCTCGCCTTTTATTTTGTTCCGAACGGGTTCTGGCCCCCATCGTCTAGCGGCCTAGGACACCGCCCTTTCACGGCGGCGGCACGGGTTCGAATCCCGTTGGGGGTACGCAAGGAACTGGTCAAACAGGCTAAAAAAGTCTGGTAGGCTGGAAGCCTTGAAAAAAGCGGTAGAGATACCGTGAAGCAAGAAACGCAAGGCCCTGTAGCGCAGTTGGTTAGCGCGCCGCCCTGTCACGGCGGAGGTCGCGGGTTCAAGTCCCGTCAGGGTCGCTCTGATTGTTGGAAGTAATTCCGGCTCTCATGGTGACTAGTCACCTAGGCTCTGTAGCTCAGTTGGTAGAGCGTTCGACTGAAAATCGAAAGGTCACCGGATCGACGCCGGTCGGAGCCACCACTGGGAAGCATCAGTTCTTCGGAACTGGTGCTTTTCTCATTTAAAGCCTCCCTTCGGACCGGCCCCTTCCTGCTCCGGGTTGCGGTCCGCCCCGCGCTCCTTCACCTCTCCCAATCCTGACGCCGCCCGCACTGGCCGCCTGCCGCTCGTGCCTGCCGCTACCGGTCTTGTTCGCGGATCAGAACCTTGAAGATTCGGATCCGCGAACAAGACTCTGACGCCGTTGCATGCCAGCCGCGAGGATCCACTCGCGACCAGGCTGCTTCGCGGCGACACGGAAAGTCATTCGCGCCCCGCGTATTCCCCGACGACCCCGACATAAGCGGGGCGGAGGTGAATCTGCGCGGCGAAGGCTCCGTTGCGGGTCGACAACCGGGAACGTATGCGGCATGCGGGGGAGCCTTCCCACCACCCGACTCGATCCGTGGGTGGGTGATCCGTGGCTGGAAGTGATCCCGCCGCATCCGGCCGCCGGCGTGGCAGAGGTGCGTGGTGGGCAGTATCCGCCGGCGCGGCAGAGGTGCGTGGTGGGGCCGCATCCGGCCGGCCTGGCCATGATGCGTGGTGGCCGGGCAGCCAGCCGGCACCGCAGTCGCGGGCATCACATCAGGAGCGTGACACAGCCAACAGCCGACCTTTCCCGCAGAAAAAACTTTGAGCGGTGGCTGAAACATTTGACCCCCGCCAAACCGTTGTGGCACGCGCGCGCGTTGGGTTGCGTAAGCGCTTGCACCTACCCGCCGGTATCCCGGTTTTCCGCTTTGAAACAGGGTTTGAATAACGCTGCGGCCTCTGCCTAGCGTGGGAGCGGCCAAGGGAAAGCATGCTTTCCTTTTGGCCCGGGGCCCCACCCAGGCCCCGCTCCTCCCCGACACACAACGGCGTCCCCGATGGCGCCTGCGCTGTTGCCGGGCCGCGGTTGGTTTTGGGGTTATGGGCATCCGCCCGTCTTCCACGAACAGTTACAACTCCGCGAGAAGAGCACCAATGCACAAGCACCCCCAATCACCCCGGACGCTGCGGTGGCGTTCTGCCGCCGCAGCCCTGGCGGCTGCCGTGGCTGCCTCGGCCTTCCTGGCCGTCCCCCCGGCCCAGGCCAACGAGCCGTCGGACCCGCCGTCGGTCGGGCAGCTGCCGGCCCCCACTCCCGGTTTCGCCCTCCCCACCACGCACACGCAGCAGTCTTTCGACCCGGCGTCGGACTTCACCTCGAAGTGGACGCGCGCAGACGCCAAGCAGATCATGGCGCAGAGCGACCCCACCGTGGCTCCCGGCCAGAACTCCATGAGCCCCGATGTCACCATGCCGGAGATCCCCGAAGATTTCCCCGCCATGAATGACGACGTCTGGGTCTGGGACACCTGGTCCCTGACGGATGAAAACGCCAACCAGATCAGCTACAAGGGCTGGGACGTCATCTTCTCGCTGGTTGCCGACCGGCACGCCGGCTACGGCTTCGACCAGCGCCACTGGAACGCCCGCATCGGCTACTTCTTCCGCAAGACCAATGCCGATCCGGCCAAGGACAAGTGGAACTACGGCGGCCACCTCTTCCTGGACAACACCTCCATCGGCAACACCGAATGGTCCGGCTCCACCCGCCTCATGCAGGGCGACCATGTGAACGTCTTCTACACGGCAACCACGTTCCACGACGTGGCCGAGCGTAACGCCGGCGGCGGCGGGATCGCCCCCGACGCCGCCATCGCCAAGGCCTTGGGCAACATCCACGCAGACAAGAACGGCGTCAGCTTCGACGGTTTCCAGCACACCAAGCTGCTGGAGCCGGACGGAAAGATGTACCAGACCAAGGCCCAGAACCCGGGCTTTGCATTCCGCGACCCGTACACGTTCGCCGACCCCGCCCACCCGGGCAAGACCTACATGGTCTTCGAAGGCAACACTGCGGGTACCCGTGGCGATTACCAGTGCAAGGGCGAGGACCTCGGCTACCAGCCGGGCGATCCGCATGCCGAGAGCCTGGCCGACGTCCAGAACACCGGCGCCAAGTACCAGACCGCCAACGTGGGCCTCGCTGTGGCCGACAACAAGGACCTCACCAAGTGGTCCTTCCTGCCGCCGATCCTGTCCGCAAACTGCGTCAACGATCAGACTGAGCGCCCGCAGATCTTCATCCAGAATGAAAACGGCAAGAACAAGTACTACCTGTACACAATCAGCCACCAGTTCACCTATGCGGACGGCATGCGCGGACCGGACGGCGTCTACGGCTTCGTTGGCGACGGCATCCGTTCCGACTACCAGCCCGTCAACAACAGCGGCCTGGCGCTCGGTTCACCCACCGACCTCAACCTGCCGGCGAACAACCCGAGCGGTACCATCTCCGGCCAGCAGAACGGGCGCCAGTTCCAGGCCTACTCGCACTACGTGCAGCCCGGAGGCCTGGTGCAGTCGTTCATCGACAACGTCAACGGAGTCCGCGGCGGTTCGCTGTCGCCCACCGTCAAGATCAACTTCAGGAACGGCGTGACCCAGGTGGACCGCAGCTTCGGCCGGAACGGTCTCGGCCCGTTCGGCTACCTGCCCACTAACGTCAGGGTCGGCGGCGAAGGCCTCTACAAGTAGGCCGGCGTACAAACCTGAATAGACTGCGGCCCGCGCCGCATCGCCGCTGACACAGGCGGCACCGCTCAGGCGGGAATGTCCTTGGGGGCGTTCCCGCCTGGGCCCTTTAAGCAAGGCCTGTCGGCGGGCCGTGGGGATTCCGGCACAACGCCCCGGGCTGGGGATAGGGTGGAAACAACAGAAGGGGGAGTGCCTGATGGAATACCAGAACCCACAGCCTGTAGTGCCAAGCCGCCCTGCCGCAAGCCCGGCTCCCGGTCCGGGCCGGACAATCATCTCCGAGACTGCCGTGGCGAAGGTGGCGGGAATCGCGGCCCGGTCAGTTCCCGGCGTCTACTCTTTAGGTTCGGTCCCGTCCCGGGCCCTTGGGGCCATCCGTGACGCAGTGGGGAGTTCCGACCACGCCGCGGGCGTCCACGCAGAAGTGGGCGAAACGCAGGTCGCCGTCGACATCACTTTGGTGGCAAGCTACGGAACGCCCCTGCACGCGCTGGCCAACGACGTCCGCGCGGCCGTCTACCGCGCGGTGGAGGAACTGGTGGGGCTTCAGGTTATCGAAGTGAATGTGGAGATTACCGACGTCTACGTGCCGGCGCCGGTTAAGACCACCGCCCCCGCCGGGCCCGAGCGGGAGGCGCTGCTGTGAGCCTCACCGTCGCGGGCACCGCCCTGGGCGCATTCGTGGCGTTCATGTCCCTCCAGTTCGGCCTCTGGGGCTTCCTTGTCTCCCTGCTTTTCATGGCCATCGGAGCCCTGCTGGGGCGTGCCGCGGAAGGAAAACTGGACCTGCGCGGCGTCTTCGATGCCATCACCGGCCGGCGCTCGTCCTCATGACATCGCCCGCGCCCGTTGTGCGTGGGCAGGCGCTCAGCGGCCATAACCGGATCAGCACCCAGGCGTTGACCAGCCTGGCCAGGGCGGCCGCCGCCGAGGCGCTTGGCGTCGACGCCGAGGATGTGCGGGCCGACTGGACGGACGACGACGGCCTGCTGGCTTTGTCCCTCGTCGCACCCATCAGCATCCCGCCTTTGCAGTCAGTGGTGCGGGACCCGGGACGCGTCAGGGCAAGCGGCGGCTCCATCCGGGACCGGGCCGTGAAGGCCAAGGAAAACATCCTGGCAACAGTTTCGGAGCTGAGCGGTTCCCGGGTGAGCCGGGTGGACATCCGCATCAGCGGAACACGGATCAGCGCAGGAGGGCGGGTTCAGTGAGCAGCAGCGTGGAAGACCGCCGGACGGAAAGCGGTTCGCAAAGAAGCAACGGACCCGACATGCGCAGGATCCTCTACCGCGAGACACATTCCTCCCGGGCCGCCGTATCGGTCGCCGCCGCCGTCCTGGTCCTCGTGCTGGCCGCCTATGGCGTCCTCGAGTCTGGGGTCCATGCCCTGGGCCAGCCGGCGTGGCTGATCGAACCACAGGTGGCAGCGCAGCGCATCGTGGACCTCCCGGCCGGCGTCCCGCCGCTGCTGCTGGCTGCAACCGGAGCCGTGCTCGCCATGGTGGGACTGATCTTCCTGCTCAACGGGATTCTGCCCGGCAAGCGCGCCCGCCACCTGCTGGCTACCGGACACGGCCCGGGCTCACCGGCCGTAGTGGTGGATGACGAGGTCATCGCCTCCTCGCTCGCTCGCCGGGCACGGCTTGCCGCCAACGTCACACCGGAGCAGGTGATGGTGGTTGTCTCCCAGCGGCAGGTGCTGGTGAACGTCCGGCCCACCTCCGGGGTCCCCGTTGACCAGGACCGAGTCCTGGAAGCCGTCCGCGACGAACTGGAGCAGATGCTGCTGCAGCCGGCCCCGGTTCCCCGCGTCAACGTGGCGCCGTCAGGGGTGATCGGAGCATGAACAGCACACCGGCATTGCTCAACCGCGTTTTGCTCACTGTGCTGGGCCTGGTCCTGGTGGGAGCCGGCCTCCTGCTGGTACTGCTGACAACCGTACCTCCGGTAGCACCCTGGTGGCACTCCTGGTCCGGCTGGGCCTGGGGCGGCATCAACCAGCTCTTCGACGCAACACGGTTCCCGGGCCGGCCCGAAAGCTGGTTGTGGATCGTGGCGGCGCTGGTACTGCTGGCACTGATGGGGCTCATGGTGGCCTGGATCGCGCAGCAGGGCAAGGGCCGGTCAAATCTCCTCGTCGAGGAATATGATCCCGGCAACACCCCGGGCGATATCCGGATCGGGGGAGGGGTGGCCGAGCAGGCACTCAAGCATGCGCTGGAGGGCCGGCCGGACCTCGCGGGCGCCACGATAGCCACCTATGACGTCAAAGGTTCGCCCGCGTTGAAGGTCCGGCTCCTGCCGCGCCAGGGTGTGGCGCCCCACCTGCTTGCTGCCGAGGTCTCGGAACTCATCACAGCGCTGGAGTCCGTTGTGGGCGGGGAGATACCAGTCCTGGTGCATATAGGAGCGGGGGCACGGACGCGCTTCAGCCGGGCTGAGCGCGTCCGCTGAAAGCTGAGCCCGTGGGGTGGGCGGGAAGCTGCCCCCGGCAGCCCTACAGGTTGGCCCGCGCGGACGGGTTGCCCTGTAGATGCCCTTCGAGCTGTAGATACCCTTCGAGCTGTAGATACACAGTGCAGTCCACGGGAACCTCACGCATTGCGGCCCAATCCACGGCGGGCTCCGGGCCGCTGGACATGACCACGGCATATCCCTCGGGAACGGGCGCGGAGGCGAAGCCCATATTGGACAGGACCACCACATTCCCGTTCCGAAAAACCAGCAACCCGCTGTCCGGAGCGTGTTCATCGGTCCATTCCACGGTGCCGCTGCCAAGGCGCTCCGCCGACCTGAACGCCAGCGCGGCCCGGTAGAGCTCCAGGGTTGACCCCTCCTCGCCCTCCTGCTGGTCGGCGGCCAACGGGCCAAAGCTTTCCGGCTGTGGCAGCCACGGCCCGGCCGCCTCCCCGGACTGGTCGCCGGAGAAACCGAAACCGGGCCGGTCAGCCACCCACGGCAGCGGAACCCGGCAGCCATCACGGCCGATCTCCGCGCCATGCGTCCGGAAGAACGTAGGGTCCTGCCTGGCGTCGTCGGGAAGGGTGGTGTGCTCCGGAAGCCCCAATTCCTCGCCCTGGTAAAGGTAGGCGGATCCCGGAAGCGCCAGCGCCACCAAGGTAGCGGCGCGGGCCCGGGCCAGGCCAAGGGCCGCGTCCGGTTGTTCGTCACCGGGCCCGATGCCCTTGGGGAACGTGGTGGGGTCTTTGAGCCCGAACCGGCTGGTATGCCGCACGGTGTCGTGGTTGCTGAGTACCCAGGTCGGCGGCGCCCCGACGGATGCTGCCGCCACCAGGGAGGCATCAATGGCTTCGGTCATCCGTTCGGCGTCCCAGCCGGCCAGCAGGAAATCAAAATTGAAGGCCTGTTGCATCTCGTCCGGCCGGACGTACCTTGCCAGGCGTTCGGCCGGTTCCACCCAGGCTTCCGCCACCATCATCCGGTCGCCACCGTACTCCGCCAGGACCCGGTTCCAGTCCCGGTAGATGGCGTGGACACCGTCCTGGTCAAAGAAGGGCGACGGTGGATACATGGGCGAGACGGCCCGGTGCGGTTCTTCGGCGTCGGTGTGGGCATGGGGAGCATCTCCGGGCTGGAGGCTCTCCCGGGCCCGATGGGATGTTCCTTCCACCATGGCGGCCGCCCCATCCCAGTCAGGCAGTCCCTGTTCCTTCACCAGGCCGTGCGCAACATCCACCCGGAAGCCGTCCGCGCCACGGTCCAGCCAGAAGCGCAGCACGGAGCGCATCTCCTCCTGCACTTCCGGGTTCTCCCAGTTCAGGTCCGGCTGCTTGGTGTCGAAGAGGTGCAGGTACCACTGGCCGGGAGCCCCGTCGGCCTCCGTTATCCGGCTCCAGGCCGGGCCGCCGAAGATTGATTTCCAGTTGTTGGGTGCCACCTTGCCGTCACCGGACCCGGGTACCTCGTCCCTGCCCTCCCGGAAGATGTAGCGGTCCCGTTCCCGGCTGCCCGGCGCCGCCGCCAAAGCCTCCTGGAACCAAGCGTGTTCGTCCGAGGTGTGGTTGGGAACCAGGTCCACAATGACCTTCAGGCCGCGGCGGTGAGCTTCCTGCAACATCGAGTCGAAGTCCGCAAGGGACCCGAACAGGGGGTCCACCTGCCGGTAGTCTGCAACGTCGTACCCGCCGTCGGCCTGCGGCGACTTATAAAAAGGGGACAGCCACACAGCGTCCACTCCGAGCCGTTCAAGGTAGGCGAGCCGATCCATCACTCCGCGCAGGTCGCCCATCCCGTCCGCATTGCCGTCCGCAAAGGACCGTGGATAGATCTGGTATACGACGGCGTCCGCCCACCAGGCCGAATGCGCTGGACGGGGTGCAGGAACGGACGGGTCGGGCATTTGGTTCCCCTCTGATAACTTTTTGATGTAAACGCTTGCATTCCCGACAGCTACCTTACTAGTGTGATGGTCACCACATCAACCTCACCTAGCAAGCGCACTGTCGACTTACTTGTCACTCAGCGAGGAGCTTCAAGCTAATGAAAACCCCGAGATTCCTGCTTCCGGCTGCCACTGCCGGCATTCTGGCCCTTACGTTGTCCGCCTGCGGCGGAGGTGGAGGCGGCACCACGGGTGGAGGCGGAGGCAGCGACGCTGACGCCAATATGGATGCCCGCGGCCCGATCACCTTCGTGCAGGGCAAGGACAACAACAATGTGATCCGTCCCCTCATCGAGAAGTGGAATGCGGCTCACAAAGATGAGCAAGTCACCTTCAAGGAACAGACCGACCAGGCCGACCAGCAGCACGATGACCTGGTCCAGCACTTCCAGGCAAAGCAGTCCGACTACGATGTGACAGACGTGGACGTCGTCTGGACTGCGGAATTCGCAGCCAAGGGCTGGCTGCAGCCGCTGAAGGACAAGATGGCAATCGACACGAGTGCCATGCTCCCCGCCACGGTCCAGAGCGCTACCTACAAGGGCACCTTGTACGCAGCCCCGCGGACCTCAGATGGTGGCATCCTGTTCTACCGGAAGGACCTGGTCCCCAACCCGCCCAAGACCTGGGACGAGATGATGGGCATGTGCTCCATTGCCAAGCAGAACAACATCGGCTGCTACGCAGGCCAGTTCAGCAAGTACGAGGGCCTCACGGTGAACGCGTCCGAGGCCATCAACTCCGCCGGCGGTTCTGTCCTTAACAAGGACGGCAAGCCCAACCTGAACACCCCGGAGGCCAAAGCCGGGCTGGAGAACCTGGCCAAGGCCTACGCCGACGGCAACATTCCGAAGGAAGCCATCACCTACAAGGAAGAGGACAGCCGGCAGGCCTTCCAGAGCGGCAAGCTTCTCTTCCTGCGCAACTGGCCTTACGTCTACAGCCTGATGAGCACCGAAGGCTCCTCCGCTGTGAAGGACAAGTTCGGCATGACCGCCCTTCCGGGCAAGAGCGGCCCCGGCGCTTCCTCGCTGGGCGGCCACAACACCGCGATCAGCGTTTACTCCAAGCACAAGGCCACGGCGCTGGACTTCGTAAAGTTCCTGACCTCAGCCGAGAGCGAGAAGTTCTACGCAACCCAGGGCTCCCTGGCTCCAGTGCTCGGTTCGCTGTACACGGACCAGGAACTGGTTGGCAAACTGCCGTACCTGCCGGTCCTGAAGACCTCTATTGAGAATGCCGTGCCGCGTCCGGTCACGCCTTTCTACCCGGCCGTCACCAAGGCAATCCAAGACAACGCATACTCCGCTATCAAGGGAGAAAAGACAGTGGAAACCGCACTTTCTGACATGCAGAAGTCCATCGAATCCGCCGGTGCGGGATCGTAGTTCTGCCATGGCAACCGAACTAGGCCCGACGCCGGTCAAGGCACCGGCGTCGGGCGGGACCCCCGTCCATCACGCGCCCAAGGGTGTAGGGGAAGACAACAGGATCGCCAGCCAGGGGCGCTGGGCATCCTGGCTGCTCGCCCCCACGATCATCGCTTTGGGCATCGTCATCGTTTACCCGATCATCAGTGCCATTGTCATGTCCTTCCAGAAGGATGCCGGCCTGGACCCCGCCACCGGCCTGTTTACCGCGGGCGGCCCTGCCGGCATCCAGAACTATGTGAACTGGCTGGCGCAGCAGTGTTCGTCGCCGGACGGTGGAACCGTAGCGTGCCCGCCCGGTACCCTGGGCGGCCAGTTCTGGTCCGCCACAGCCACCACGTTCTTCTTCACCGTCGTCACGGTGGCGTTCGAAACGGTCCTTGGCTTCTGGATGGCCATGATCATGGCCCGTGAATTCCGCGGCCGCAGCCTGGTCCGTGCCGCTGTCCTGGTGCCGTGGGCCATTCCCACGGCCGTCACCGCGAAGCTCTGGTTCTTCATCTTCGCGTTCGAAGGAATCGCCAACAAACTGTTCAACACCACCATCCTGTGGACGGGCAGCGAGTGGCCGGCCAAGTGGGCTGTGGTCATCGCGGACGTTTGGAAGACCACGCCGTTCATGGCGTTGCTGATCCTGGCAGGTCTGCAGATGATTCCGGCTGAGGTGTATGAGGCAGCAAAGGTGGATGGAACCTCGGCATGGCAGCGGTTCCGCCTGATCACCCTTCCGCTGGTCAAGCCGGCACTGATGGTGGCAATCCTGTTCCGTACCCTGGATGCGCTGCGCATGTTCGACCTGCCGTACATCCTCACCGGCGGTGCCAACAACACCACCACCTTGTCCATCCTGGTGATCAACCAGATCAGGCAAGGCTTCAACTCGGCGGCCGCGCTGTCCACCATCACCTTCATCATCATCTTCCTCGTCGCCTTCATCTTCGTCCGCTTCCTCGGCGCAAACGTGGTTGAACAAAGCGGCGCCACCGGAAAGGGGAAGAAATGACCACGGCAACAGCTGACGCCTCCGCGCTTCGTGCCCGGCAGGACAAGGGCCGCAAGGCTGCCCAGAACCGCGAGAAGTGGGCTCAGGGCCGCACCTACATCAGTGCCGCGATCATCCTGCTCTGGTGCCTGGCGCCGGCGTACTGGATGGTGGTTACCGCGTTCAGGGAGGTGGGCTTCACGTATGACACGTCGATCCTGCCCACCCACGTAACCCTGGACAACTTCAAGACCGCCTTTGACACGTCATTCGGCAACCGGTTCGGACAGGCACTGCTGAACAGCGTGTTCATCGGCGGCGTGGTGACCGTCGTGTCCCTGCTCATCGGCGTCTTCGCGGCCTACGCGCTGGCACGCCTGAACTTCCGGGGAAAATTCCTGGTGCTCGGCTTCATCCTGGGAGCGTCGATGTTCCCGGGCGTTGCGCTGATCACCCCGCTCTTCCAGCTGTTCACCAACATCGGCTGGATGGGCACCTACCAGGCGCTGATTATCCCGAACATCTCCTTTGTGCTCCCGCTGACGGTCTACACCATGACCTCGTTCTTCCGGGAAATGCCGTGGGAACTGGAGGAATCGGCCCGCGTTGACGGCTGCACCCAGGGACAGGCCTTCCGCAAGGTCATCATGCCGCTGGCCGCGCCGGCAATCTTCACCACCGCAATCCTGGCGTTCATTTCCTCTTGGAATGAGTTCCTGATTGCCAGCCAGCTGTCCAGCGACGCAACGCAGCCGGTCACGGTGGCCATTGCCAACTTCGCCGGCGCCCAGCCCAACCAGATCCCGTACACGGCCATTATGGCCGCGGGCACCATCGTCACCATTCCGCTGGTGATCCTGGTGCTGGTCTTCCAGCGCAAGATTGTTGCCGGCCTCACGGCAGGTGCAGTCAAGTGACGGACCACGGTTCCCGCCCCCGGACCCCGGGGGCGGGAGGCCGCAGCCGTCTGGTCCGTTCGGGTGAGGACTTTGACATCGTCATCGGCTTCCTTGCCTTCTGGGCACTTGTCCTGCTGGTAGTTACCGTCTGGATGGAAGTCACTGCCCAGCCGGCGCTTGGCTGGGCGCTGGGCCTGCTCGCCACCCTGCTGGCGCTGTACGGCATGGTGCGGCTGCGCCGGAAACTTCCGGCCCGCAGGTAGCAGCGCAGCCGAACGCATCAGCGCAGCGCCGCACTTCCCCGTTGCCCGCACCTGCCGGGTTATCACTGACCGGCCGCTCAATGGGAAGATGCATGGTTTGGGGGTGAACGCAGGGCCGGCCGGCCCTACGTCGAAAAGGAGTTGAAGAGGGGACACGGTGGCACGCACAACTGAAAGGTCTCAAAGGGGCGGCCATAACGGCGTCAGTATTGAGGATGTGGCCGCAGCCGCCGGAGTTTCAACCGCAACTGTGTCCCGGGCCGTGCGTGGGTTGCCCCGGGTTTCGCCCGCCACTCGGGAAAAGATCCTCGAGGTGGCCGGAGCCCTGGGCTATGTCGCCTCTTCCTCGGCCTCCGGGCTGGCCACCGGGCGCACCAAAACGATTGGGGTCCTGGCACCGTTCGTCAGCCGCTGGTTCTTTTCCAAAGCCATTGAAGGCGCCGACCGCGAGCTGCATGCCCGGCACTACAACCTTTCACTGTTCAATCTTGGCGGCCACGGCAGCAACCGTGAGCGGCTCTTCAGCAAGACCATGGTCTACAAGCAGATCGATGCCCTGCTGGTCTTGTGTATGGCGCTGAGCCACGACGAAATTGAACACCTGCAGAAGATCGACATCCCCCTGGTGGTGGTGGGCGGCCACGTGGAGGAATGCCCCTACATCGGCATCGACGACTACGCGGCAGCCTCAACGGCCGTGCGGCACCTCATCGATTTGGGGCACAAGGACATCGCCCTCCTGCACGGCGACGACGAGACCGACCTGAATTTCGACGTTCCCCGGGTGCGTATCTTGGCGTTCAAGGACGTAATGGCAGCAGCAGGCCTGCCAACCCGCCCCGAATGGGACGAATGGGGCGATTTCACCGTCCGCAGCGGCCAGGAAGCCTTCCGCCGCCTGTGGTCCCGGCCTGGCCGGAAACCAACGGCAATCTTCTGCGCCTCCGATGAAATGGCCATGGGCGTCATCTTCGAAGCCCACCGCATGGGCGTGGACGTTCCCGGAGAACTGTCCGTCGTGGGCATTGACAACCATGACTTCGCCGACGCCATGGGCCTTACCACGGTGGGGCAACGCCCTGACGAGCAGGCCGAACTGGCCACCAAAATGCTCCTGGACGAACTCGACGGCGACATTGGGTCCGTGCACTCCGCCGTGGCACCGCATGAACTGATTGTCCGGCGCACCACCGCGCCTCCACGGAACTGAAGCACCGGCAGTACCTGAAGCCGGATTAGCCTTCAGGACGTGACACGCGTCAGGACGCGCGGGCCAGCTGCCGGATGGGAATCCAGCGCGAGGCAAGCCGGCGGTAGGCGGCCGCGGCGCCGGTCATGTCACCCTCCGCCAGGCACTCGATGCCCAGCCGGATATCCATGGGCGATTCGTCCGGGTAGACCTTGTCCGCCACGGCGCCGTAGTCCAGTTCCACCATGGAATTCACGTGGAACAGCTCAAGCCATTCCGTCAACTGCGCCAAGTCGTCAAGCATGTCCAGGTCCGGCGCCGCAAGCGCCAGGTTGGCCACGGCGTAGCGGGCCCTTTCCAGGGCATCCGTGATGGGCGCCCACACACGCACCGTGAGGATCCGTCCCCCGGCTTCCACCACGTCCTTGCGGTCCGATTCCATGAACAAGGAGAACCAGCTGAACGGTATGCCCCAGGTGGACGCGCGGGTATGCACCCGGATGGAGCCGTCCCGCGCCTTGACCAGGTCGATCCGTTCCTGGTGCCGGTCACGCTGTTCCTCCGGGATCAGCAGCTCGGCGAGCGGGCCGTGGATACCCTCCATGAGGGCGTTGGCAGCGAGCCCGGCCCGCAGGACAAGCTGGCTGGGGCAGTACAGCAGCTCCGGGCCGTTGCCGGCGTCGGCGCCGGCCGCACCACCTTCAGGTTCGGGCGCGGTGGTGACACGCACCAGGTCGGTTCGTCCCGTGGGGAAGGGATCACCGCCTGAGCGTGTGATGCGTCCCAGCGATGCCAGCAGTTCGGCGTTTTCGACGGCGGCCCGTGACACCGCCCGCGCGCCGGCCGCCTTGATGGCCGCGCGCTGTTCCTCCGGAAAGGCTTCCAGGGGTTCGTAGACCCGGAGCGTGGAGGAGAACGGCAGGCCGGCCTGGCCCCGGTAGAGGTTTCCCGTCATTACGGTCTCCTTGCTTGGGTCCAGGGTGCAGTCATCAGTCCGCCAGTTCCACCAGTACGGGAGCGTGGTCCGAGGCACCCTTGCCCTTGCGTTCCTCGCGGTCGATTGAGGCGCCGGTGACGCGCGCGGCCAGGGCGGGGGAGGCCAGGACGAAGTCGATCCGCATGCCTTCCTTCTTGGGGAACCGCAGCTGCGTGTAGTCCCAGTAGGTGTAGACGCCGGGTCCCGGCGTGTACGGGCGGACGACGTCCGTGAATCCCGCGGTTTCGAAGGCGTGGAACGCCTCCCGCTCCGGTGGGCTGACATGGGTGGCCCGGTTCCTGATGAAAAGGTCGATGTCCCAGACATCTTCGTCGAACGGTGCGATGTTCCAGTCACCCATCAGGGCCACCTGCGCCTGGGGATTGTCCGTGACCAGGGACTGGGCATGGGTCTTCAGGCTTTCCAGCCACTTGAGCTTGTACGGCATGTGTTCATCGTCCAAGGAACGCCCGTTGGGGACGTACAGGCTCCAGACGCGGATGCCGGCGCAGGTGGCGGCCATGGCCCGTGCCTCCTGGACGGGGTCCTTGCCGGCCTTGCCGAACGAGGGCTGGTCCAGGAAGGTCCGCTCCACATCCTCGAGCCCCACCCGGGATGCGATGGCCACGCCGTTCCACTGGTTCACGCCGAAATGCGCCACCTCGTAGCCCATCCGTTCAAACAGCTCCCACGGAAAGTTGTCGTCCTTGCACTTGGTCTCCTGGATGGCAAGGACGTCGCAGTCGCTGCGCTGAAGCCAGGCTTCAACACGGTCGGCACGGGCGCGGAGCGAATTCACATTCCAGGTAGCTATCTTCACGGTTCCTAACTTACCTTGGCAGCCGCTCGCGGGGTAAAGCCCGGAAAGGGGCGCGCCAGTGCCGCGGGTGGGGTTGGTTGGCGGCGGGAAGAGGCGGGTATATTCGCAGGCAGAATGACCTGGCTCACTCATCCGGCCACCATGCGAAGGAGCACCAGCCGATGACCGCACCCACGGGCACCACCGACCACAGCGATGCAGGGAGCGGAGGCGCCGACGTGCTCTTCGAGCAGCGCGGCGGGCTGGGTGTGATCACCTTGAACCGGCCCCGGTCCGTCAATGCGCTCACTTCCGGGATGGTGGACCTGCTCCTGCGGCAGCTCCTTGCCTGGGCAGACGACGACCGTGTAGCTGCCGTCCTGGTGCAGGGCGCGGGCGATCGGGGCCTGTGCGCGGGTGGGGACATCGTGGCCATCTACAAAGACATGCTGCACGGCGGGGCAGGGAAAGGGACCGGGGCAGGGAAAGGCGCCGGGGCGGGGGCAGGGACGGCCGGCTTCTGGCAGGTCGAGTACCGCCTCAACTCGCTGATTGCACGCTACCCGAAGCCCTACATTGCCCTGATGGACGGGCTGGTCCTGGGCGGTGGGGTTGGAATTTCCGCGCACGGGAGCCTGCGTGTGGTCACCGAACGGACCCGGATGGGCATGCCGGAGACCACCATCGGATTCGCTCCCGACGTCGGCGGGACCTACCTGCTGTCCCGCGCACCTGGCGAAACGGGAACCCATGCAGCCCTGACGGGGGCACACCTGGGCGCCGGGGACGCCCTGTTCCTGGGCCTCGCGGACCACTTCGTTCCGTCCCGGGACCTGCCCGGCCTGGCGGCGGCGCTGGTGGACCAAAGCCCGGAAGGCGCCGTCGCCCGTTTCGCCTCGGAGGCCCCTGCCTCCGTCCTGGCCGGGCAGCGGGAATGGATCGACGCCTGCTACGCCAGTGACGAAGCGGAGGACATCGTGGCCCGGCTCCGGGGCTGGTCCGGTCCCGGCCGGGAAGAAGCCGCGGAAGCGGCGGACACGATCGAGGCCAAGTCTCCCACCTCGGTCAAAGTGACCCTGGCGGCCCTCCGCCGTGCCGCGCACCTGACGTTGGACGAAGTGCTGGCCCAGGAGTACCGGGCCGGGATCCGTTTCCTGGCCGGGCCTGATTTTCGTGAGGGAATCCGTGCCCAGGTGGTGGACAAGGACAGGAATCCGCAATGGAAACCTGCCTCCCTGGCGGAGGTTACCCCCCTCCAAGTGGACAGGTTCTTCCAGCCCCTGGACGGCGGGGAACTGGACCTCCAGCCACAGGAGGAACTGCAGGCAAGGGAGCAGGATCATGCCTGAGAACCTGCGCGTGGCCTTCCTTGGCCTGGGACATATGGGCGGCCCCATGGCCCTGAACCTGGTCCGGGCGGGACACCTGGTCACCGGATTCGACGTGATGCCCGCAGCCCGCCAAGCCGCACAGACACAAGGGCTGCCGGTGTCGGCGACGGCGGTTGACGCCGTGGCCGGCGCCGATGTTGTCCTGACGATGTTTCCCAGCGGCCGCCACGTCCTGGACGCCTACCGGGGCGCTGAACGTCCCGGGCTGCCGCCGGAAGCCGGGCTCCTGGCAGCGGCACCGCCGGGAACCATGTTCCTTGACTGCTCCACCATCAATGTGGACGAGGCCAGGGAAGCCGCCCGCCTGGCCATCGAAGCAGGCCACCGGTCCGTCGATGCGCCCGTCTCCGGCGGCGTGGTGGGAGCCGAAGCAGGCACGCTGACCTTCATGGCCGGCGGGGACGAGGCGGACTTTGCCGCGGTGCGGCCTCTTTTGGACGTCATGGGCAAACGGGTGGTCCACTGCGGCGGGCATGGCGCCGGGCAGGCGGCCAAAATCTGCAACAACCTCATCCTGGGCGTCTCAATGATCGCCGTCAGCGAGGCTTTTGTCCTGGGCGAAGAGCTGGGCCTGACCCACCAGGCCCTGTTCGACGTCGCGTCCGCCGCGTCCGGCCAGTGCTGGGCCTTGACCACCAATTGCCCCGTGCCCGGCCCCGTCCCCACCAGCCCCGCCAACAGGGACTACCAACCGGGGTTTGCCTCCACGCTCATGGCCAAGGACCTCAACCTGGCCATCAACGCCCTCCACAGCATGGGGGTGGCCGGGCAGATGGGGCCGCTCGCCGCCCGAATCTACGATAGGTTCGTCGCGGAGGGCGGCGCCGACCGCGACTTCTCCGCCATCATCACGGACATCCGCGGCGCCTCCCGGCACCATCCGGTGGACGGGACAGCGGGGGAGCCGGCTGGCGGGGAGCTGCCGGGCCCAGGGCGCAGAACCACGAGAGCACACGACGACGGGAGTCCCGAATGACCGAGTACGCCAACATCCTGGTGGAGCAGCAGGGCCGGGTCGGGCTGGTGACGCTCAACCGGCCCTCGGCACTGAACGCCCTGAACAAGGCCACGATGGATGAGGTGGTGGACGCCGTCACAGCCATGGATTCCGATCCCGGCGTGGGCGCCGTGGTGATCACCGGCTCCGGCAAGGCGTTCGCGGCCGGAGCCGACATCAAGGAAATGGCGGACCAAGGGTACATGGAGATGTACACGGCGGACTGGTTCCGCGGCTGGGAGAACCTTACCCGCCTGCGCATCCCCACCATCGCGGCGGTCTCCGGTTTTGCCTTGGGCGGCGGCTGCGAACTGGCCATGATGTGCGACATCATCATCGCCGGCGACAACGCAAAATTCGGCCAGCCGGAAATCAACCTTGCCGTGATCCCGGGCATGGGCGGCTCCCAGCGGCTCACCCGTGCCGTGGGCAAAGCGAAGGCCATGGACATGATACTGACGGGCAGGTTCATCGATGCGGAGGAAGCGGACCGGTGCGGCCTGGTGTCGCGCGTCGTCCCCGCTGCCGAGGTGGTGTCCAAAGCACTCAAGGTGGCGGAGGTGATCGCCGGAAAATCGAAGCCTGCGGCAATGGCAGCGAAAGAGGCCGTTAATGCCGCTTTCGAGACCGGTCTTGGCCAGGGCGTGGTGTTCGAACGCCGGCTGTTCCATTCCCTGTTTGCCACCGAGGACCAAAAGGAAGGCATGGCTGCGTTCAGCGAAAAACGGCAGCCGGAATTCAAGCACCGGTAGCTTCCAGCCTTCGCCCGTCCGGCGGGGGCTGGAAGGCGCCGGTGCGCCGGCCCCGTAAGGTAGACATAACGGGCCATCAGGCGGATACGGCAGGCAGCGGAAACGGGACGGGCGTATGTGGACAATCATGGCCGGTGCAGCCAGCCCCACCGAGGGGCTCACGGGCATCGTGGGCTTCGCGGCGCGGGCCATCGATACTTTGGGTGAATGGGGCGTTGGCGGCTTCACCCTCGCGGAAACCGTGGTGCCTCCCATCCCCAGCGAGGTGATCCTCCCGCTGGCCGGCTACCTCGCCAAGCAGGGCTCGCTGAACCTCTTCCTTGTCTTTGCCACCAGCACCCTGGGCGCCTACCTGGGAGCGTTGCTGCTCTATTGGCTGGGGGCAAGACTCGGCCTCGAACGGTCCGTCCGGTGGCTCTCCAAACTGCCGCTGGTGGACAGGGAAGACTTTGAGCATGCGGCGGGCTGGTTCCGCCGGCACGGCAAATCCTCCATCTTCTTTGGCCGCCTGCTGCCGGGAGTGCGCAGCCTGATCTCCCTCCCTGCAGGGGCGGCGGCCATGCCCCTGGCAACCTTCACCCTCTTCACCCTCGCCGGCAGCGGTCTGTGGAACGGCGCCTTGGTGGGCCTGGGCTATCTCCTGGGCACCCAGTACCAGCTGATCGAGCAGTATTCACGTTTCCTGAACTATGCCGTCTATGCCGCGCTCGCTGTTGCCCTTGTCCTGCTCATCATCCGGCGGACCAGGAGGGCCAAGGCCAAGCGGACGGAAACCGAGCGGGCCGGTTCCAACTCCTAGTTTCCGTCCTGCAGGTGCTTCTCCACGTAACTGCGGAGGGCGGCGCGAACGAAGGAAGCCCCCTCCGTGCCGCCGTAGTTGGCGGCGAAGCGCTGGTCCGCCACGTACATGTCCGCCAGCCCGAGGACGTATCCCTTGAGGTCCCCACCGGCGGTGGCGGCGGGGGTTCCCGGAATGGACTTCAGCCACTCGACGTGCCGCCGGGCCAGGTCCTGGGCCCCGGACCCATCCGGGGCAACCCCTGCCGTGGCGGCCGCAATCCAGTCCCTGCCCAGGTTCTCGGCCCTGGACTTCCACTCACGCTTTTCCGCGTCGTCCTTGCTGCGCCACCACGCGTCGGACTCGGCGTAGGCGTCCTTGCCCCAGCGTTCCTCGACCTCGTCCTTGTACTGCGTGTGGTCGAAGCCGTCAAACATGTCCTCTGCCATCAGTTGGCCTCCTTTCCTTACCGTTTCGATGGTTTTCCGCACCGACTGCGCCTGCAGCGCCAGCCGCTGCTGTTCCTGGCCAAGCCATTCAAGGTGGCGGGTGAGCGCCTCCACAGGATCGGCCTGGCGGTGGAAGACCTCCGCGATGGCGTCCAGGCCCAGGCCCAGCCCACGCAGCAAAAGGATGCGCTGCAGCTGGAGGAGGGCGGCGCCGTCGTAGTAGCGGTATCCGTTGATGCCTACCCGGCTTGGTTTTAGCAGGCCGACGTCGTCATAGTGCCGCAGGGTGCGGCTGGTAGTACCGGCAATCCGGGCTACGTCCTGGATGGACCAGTCCCTGGCGGCCCCTTGGGTGTCTTCCATGTTCCGAGACTAGAGGTTGACGCAGCGTCAAGGTCAAGGGCTCTTGAGGATCTTCAGCGGGCCTTCCGGCCGCGCTTGCTCCGGTGCCGGGCCTGGGCCACCAGGCGGGTAAACGCGTAGACGAAGACTGCCTCAAACAGCACCATGAGTCCCGCCAGCACCCACTGCTGCCGGCTGATGAAGACGATGCACCCGGTCAGGGCCAGGACGGTTCCCAGGGCCAGCGCGTAGATGGCAAAGCCCATGGCCACCCGGGCGCTGCGCACGCCGGTGCGGAAACCAAATCCGTAGGGCTCCCCGCCCGGCTGCCCGGGCACGCGGTCGGGCACTGCGGGGCCAAGGGCGTCGAACTCCTCCCACGGGTCCCTGTCCTGGTCCTGGCCGGTCATGGATCAATTATCCCAAACCCGAAACCGCGGCATCATGCCGCACAAAAAAGCAGCGGCCCCGCCAACCGTGTTGGAGGGGCCGCTGAATGGGGTCCGGCTGCTGCCGGAGGCCGCCGAAGACTTAGAGCGGGCGGATGTTCTCTGCCTGCGGGCCCTTGGGGCCCTGGGTCACATCGAATTCGACCTTCTGGTTCTCGTCCAGTGAGCGGTAGCCGCTGGTGGCGATTGCCGAGTAGTGGGCGAATACGTCAGCGGACCCGTCATCGGGGGCAATGAAGCCAAAACCCTTTTCGGCGTTGAACCATTTAACTGTGCCTGTTGCCATGGCTGCATTCCTTCATGTGACTCTGATTCTCTCCCCGGGGAACGTCCCGGAGTGCGCGGGAGTTAGTCCCCCGCAGTCCCCAACGTACGGGGCGCAGGGCGCCGGTGCAAGGGTAGGCGGCATAATGTGCCGTTACCGCATCCCTTCGCGCCGGATTGCGGTGGCAATGGCGGCCGCCCGGGAGTCCACTCCGAGCTTGGAATAGATGTGTGCCAGATGGGTTTTGACGGTGGCCTCGGAGATGAAAAGCCGCTGGCCGAGCTCGCGGTTGCTCAGGCCTTCGGTCAGCAGGCTCAGCAGTTCCGCCTCCCGGGGCGTGAGGACTTCCTCGGGGTTGCGCAGCTGCTGGAACAGCCGTGACGCCACCGGCGGGCTCATCACGCTCCTGCCCTGCACCGCGCCCCTGATGGCGGCAAAGATCTCTTCCGGCGCCGCGTCCTTCAGCAGGTAGCCCATCGCTCCGGAATCCACGGCCCGGACAATATCGGCATCCGAATCGTAGGTGGTGAACACCAGGACCGCCTGCCCGCGATTGAGGTCCCGAATCTGCCTGATGGCTTCGATTCCGTCCATCCCCGGGCCCATCGCCAGGTCCATGACCACCACGTCCTGCGCGTGTTCGCGCACCAGCTGCAGCGCTTCCCCTCCGGATGACGCCTCAGCCACAACCTCCAGGTCAGGCTGGGTGCCGAGCAGCGCGCGCAGGCCGCTCCTGACCACCAGGTGGTCATCCACCAGCAGTACCCTGATGCCGCTCACCTGCCTCCCTCCACCGGAAGTTGCGCCGCCACGATCGTTCCTTCGCCGGGAGCGCTTTGCACCGAGAATGTGCCGCCCAGCTGCTCCACCCGCTGCCGCATGGCCCGCAGCCCGTAACCGCCGGCGGTCGACGGCGGGGCTGCCGCCGCCGGATCGAAGCCGGCGCCGTCGTCGTAGATGTCAAGGGTGACGGCGTCCGGAAGGTAGCCCAGTGTCAGTGCGGCCACCGACGCTGAAGCATGCAGCGCGATGTTGGAGGCCGCACTCTGCACCACCCTCAGCAAGGCATGCCGCACCTCCGGGGAAACCGGCGCCGCCCCGCCCGTCACCACCACGGTGGCTGCCGGCACGTACTGCCGGGCGGCCAGCAGCAGGGCGTCCGGCAACGGCGTTGATTCCAGCCCGGGGGAGGCCAGCTCGTGCACCAGGCTCCTGGTTTCGGCCAGGTTCCCGCGGAGCAGCGTGGTGGCATGGCGAAGACTGTCCCGCGCCGCCGCGCGTGGCCATTCGCGGTTCGCGGCTTCAAGCAGGAGCAGGCTGCTGGCCAGCCCCTGGGTGACGGTGTCGTGGATTTCGCGCGACACCCGTTCCCGTTCGGCGATGGTGCCGGCGCGTCGTTCACTTGCCGCCAACTGTCCCTGCGCCAGCGAAACTTCCGCGTGCAGCCGGCGCTGCTCCTCGGCGTCGTGCTGTATACGGTCATAGATGAGCGTCAGCATGACGGCCACCGCCAGCGGTCCCAGCAGCATGGCCACGTCGGTCCCGTTGCCCAGCCGGAACAGGCCAACGGCGGTGGCCAGGGTGATGGTGCCCGCCAGGATGTAGGAGGCAGGCCCGCGCAGCGCGCTCCTGCACAGGAAGAAGAGGGCGAAGGAACACCACGCGAAGCTTGGCGCCGCCACCACCAGGGCCGCCCACACAGCCACCAATGCGACCACCCAGGTGACGCTGTGCCGGCCACGCGCCGACAGCAGGGCCACCACCGCGTACAGCAGGCTGGCGGCCGCGGCGAGTCCCAGCACCAGCATGTTGTCGGCCGGGGAGTGCCGCATGACGTACCGCACCACGGAAGCCACCAGGAGCACAGCGAAGCCCAGATGGACTGCGGCCTCGATCCTGCCCACCCGTGCCTGGACGGTGGGCGGTGCCGGGACGTGCCGGCCGCCGGTGCCGCCCGCGGCACCGGGTGCCGCTGGAGAGGGTGCTGTGGCGTCGGTGGCAGGCATGCGGAATCCGGATCTGGTGGTGGAAAGGGGTGCATTCCATGCTAGGGCTCTCCGGCCGGCTTTGCCTCAGCCTTTTGGCTGATACGGCTGGCCTTTCGGGGCAGCCAAGGCCAGCCGGACGCCCGATGCCCCTGATGCTGTGGCCTTGAAGGATGGAAAGCGGCACCAATCCACTCCAGCCGAAGGAAGCACCATGAAGAAGCCGCACAAAGTACTTACCGCCGCAGCAGCTGCAGCGATCCTTGCCACCGCGGGAGCCACCGCGGCCGCCAACGCCGGTACTGGCCGCGCTAACGGCGCGGAAGCACCCGCCGTCGTCCCCGCCGTTGACGTCCAGCCGGCACCGGAAACGGTGGTGCAGCAGAGCCGCATCACTGCCGGAGCATCTGCCCAGGCAGTGACGGCAGCGCTCGCCACATGCCAGGCGGACAAGCTGCCGTTCGTCACGGTGGCCGTCGTCGACCGCTTTGGCACGGTCCAGGCAGTGCTGCGGGGAGACAACGCCGCGGCACACACCATTGAGGCCGCCAAGCAGAAGGCCTATACGGCTGCAGCCTTCGGCGCCCCCACCAGCGAACTGGCCAAACGCGTCAACGGCAACGGTCCCTCGATCGCCGACCTGCCGGGCACGCTGTTCCTTGCCGGTGGTGTCCCGCTGAAGGTGAACGGCGTTTCGGTGGCGGGCATCGGCGTGGGCGGTGCGCCCGATGGCGCCCTGGATGAAGCCTGCGCCACAGCGGGCGCCGAAGCCATCGCCGCCAAGTAGGCTGGGGCCGCCGCCGGGCCGCCCGTCGTGGGGGCACTTTGGCGCGGACACGCCGCCCGCTACCGCCCCGGCGGGCGACGCCGGCCGGGATGTGCCCCACGACGGCGTCGCCTCAGTCCCGGGAGATCACACCGCTTCGAGGATGCTGACGTAGTTGGCGATGCCCACGCCGCCCATGTTCTGCACCGCGGCGCGGCGTGGGGCTGCCAGCTGCATGTCGCCGGCGGTGCCGGTGAGCTGCATGGCGGCCAGGACGTGCTGCGACACGCCGGTGGCGCCGACGGGGTGGCCCTTGGACTTGAGGCCGCCGGAGACGTTGACCGGCAGCTTCCCGTCCTTGTACACCCAGCCCTCCGTGAGGGCCCGGGCGCCCTGGCCGGGTTCGGTCAGGCCCATGGCCTCGTACATGATCAGTTCGGCGATGGTGAAGCAGTCATGGACTTCGGCGAGGTCAAGGTCTTCGAGCCCGACGCCGGCCATCGCCAGGGCGCGCTGCCACGAGACGCGGGTGGCTTCGAAAGCGGTGGGGTCGCGGCGTGCGGCGGGGAAGAAGTCGTTGGCCTGGCCAAAGCCGGCGAGCCGGACCGGGGAGGCGCTTCCGCCCGTGGGGGCGGTGGACAGCACGACGGCGGCTGCACCGTCCGAGACGGGGGAGCAGTCGGTGCGGCGCAGGGGATCGGCCACCATCGGGTTCTTGTCCGAGACGGTCCGGCAGAACTCCTCGCCGAGGTCCTTGCGGAGCTGGGCGTACGGGTTGTCCACGCCGTTGCGGTGGTTCTTCGCGGCGATGCTGCCCAGGATGTCGCCCAGGCTCCCCGCGGCGTCGTAGCGCTTGGCGTAGTGCTTGGCCACTTCGGCGAAGAGCCCGGTAAAGCCGGTGGTGGAGGGCTTGCCGGCCATGTCGTAGTCCGCGCCCAGCAGACCGGCGCCCACCACATCCGCTCCGGCGTGGGTCATCTTCTCCGCGCCGATGACCAGGACGGTTTTGGCGGTGCCCGCGAGCAGCGATTTCGTGCCCTGCTGGAACGCGGCGGAGCCTGAGGCGCAGGCGTTCTCCACCCGGGTCGACGGCACGTTGGCCAGCTCCGGGGAAACCTGCAGCGCCAGCGAGGAAGGGAATGCCAGCGGCATCATGCCGGAGTTGAACTGGCCCACGTAGATCTCATCGACCTGGCCGGGCTCGATGCCGGCTGCGGTGATCGCATCCGTGGCCACCTGGACTATCAGGGATTCCAGGGTGTCGTCGGCGAGTTTGCCGAATTTGCTGTGGCCCCAGCCGGTGATCAGGACGTCCTTGCCAAACTGTTCCTTCAGGCTCATGCCGCCACTTCCTTGTCCTCGAGCCGGACTTCGAAGCCGGCGTCGGTTTTCTCCAGGATTTCCTCCACGGTGACCCCCGGGGCCAGCCGGGTCAGCGTGAGCTGCCGCCCGCCGTCGTCCGTCTTGTGAAGGTCAAAAACGGCGAGGTCGCTGATGATCCTGTCCACGCAGCTGAGCCCGGTCAGCGGGAGGGTGCATTCGTGGACGATCTTGGCCGTTCCGTCCTTGGCGTTGTGCTCGGTGAGGACCACCACGCGCGGGGTTCCGGCCACCAGGTCCATGGCCCCGCCCATGCCCTTGACCATCTTGCCCGGAATGGTCCAGTTGGCCAGGTCGCCATTGCCGGACACCTGCATGGCGCCCAGGATGGCAACCTTCACGTGACCGCCCCGGATCATGCCGAACGAGGTGGCGGAGTCGAAGATGCTGCCGCCGGGCAGGACCGTGACGGTCTGCTTGCCGGCGTTGATCAGGTCCGCGTCCTCCTCGCCCTCGTACGGGAAAGGGCCCATTCCGAGCAGGCCGTTCTCGCTCTGCAGCACCACCCGCACGCCGTCGGGCAGGTTGTTGGCCACCAGCGTGGGGATGCCGATCCCCAGGTTCACGTAGTCGCCGTCGTTCAATTCCTCGGCCGCGATCGCAGCCATTTCATCCCTGGTCCATCCCATGGGGCCTTCTCCTTGATCTTGTTAGCTGTACTCAGTTGGGTATTACCGGCGGCACGAACTCGAACGTCATTCCCAGCAGCCAGGCGAGCAGCAGGACCACCGGGAGGTGGAACAGGAACTGCTGGAACGTGAAGCCCACCAGGTCCCTGGCGCGCAGGCCCAGGACAGCCAGCAGCGGCAGCATGAAGAACGGGTTGATGAGGTTGGGCAGGGCCTCGGCCATGTTGTAAATCTGGACAGTCCAGCCCAGGTTCATGTTGACGTCCGTGGCGGACTGCATCACGTACGGCGCCTCCACCAGCCATTTGCCGCCGCCGGACGGGACGAACATGCCCAGGAGGGCCGTGTAGAGGGCGATGATGACCGCGAATGCGCCGTTCCCGCCGATGCTGGTGAAGAAGTGCGCCAAATGCTCGGATACCGAGAGGCCGCCGGCGCCGGTGGCCTTGGTCAGGATGGCCGCCATCGCGGCATACAGCGGGAACTGGACCAGGATTCCTGCGGTGGCAGGAACAGCCTTGGTGACTGACTGGAGGAATTTGCGCGGCGTCCCGTGCAGCACCAGCCCCAACATCAGGAACACCAGCAGGTAGCCGTTCAGGGAGCTCACAACGCTCAGGAGGGGCAGGGTCAGCAGCTGGGACACCAGCCAGCCCAGCGTCAATACCCCTGCCAGGATGGGGAGGACCCTGCTGTATTCGAGCCACTCGCCGGGCCGGGATTTTTCGGCCGGCGGTTCGGGCTGGTCGTCAAGGTCGACGCCGAGATCGGCAGCCGTTGTGACGGCACCGCCGGTGGGGGCAGAGAAGTGCGCGATGACCGTGGTCAGCAGCATCAGGATGGCCAGCGTCAGCAGGGACTGCCAGGTGAAAATGGTGGTCCCGAAATCCAGGACGCCGGTGATTTTCAGCAGCGCCGGCGGAATGGAGGCCTTGGTCGCCTGGAGCTGGGCGGCCGAAGAGGACATGCCCAGCGCCCAGACCGCGCCGAGTCCCATGAAGGCCGCGGCGCCGAGTGCCCGGTAGTCCACGTGCAGGTCCTTGCGCCGTGCCACGGCCCGCGCCAGGAGACCGCCGAAGATCAGGCTCAGGCCCCAGTTGACGAAGGACACCGACATGGACAGGACCGCCACAAAGCTGACCGCGGAGCGCGCCGAGCCCGGAACCTGGGCCAGCCGCTCAATCAGCCGGGCAACCGGTGGGGAGGTGGCCACCACGTAGCCGGTGAGCACCACCATGGCCATCTGCAACGTGAAAGCGGTGAGGTCCCAGAACCCGTTGCCGAAGGAATCCACCACCGCCTTGGGCGAGGCGCCGATGGCCAGCGCCGAGATGGCCACCAGCAGTACGCCGGCAAGGGCAAAGATGTAGGCATCCGGGAACCACTTCTGCGTCCAGCCGGCCAGCGTTTCCGCCATCCGGGCCAAACCTTTCTGGCGGACATCCTGGGTGTTGAGCTGCGTGGCAGTCATAGCGGTGATCTCTCCATCGAGTGTTTGGGGCTGCGGCGTCGGGTTCGGCGGCCGGGGTCAGGCGGAAACGAGCCCGGCCCGCTGCCGCACGGTCCGCTGCTCGATGTCCTTCACCCGGTCCGTGGCCTGGACCAGCCGCTGGACGAAGACGCCCGGGGTGACGATGTGGTTCGGGTCCAGGTGACCGGCTTCGACGATGACTTCCGCCTCCGCGATGGTCAGGATGCCCGCCGTGGCCACTACCGGGTTGAAGTTCCGGGCGGTGTAGCGGTAGATCAGGTTCCCATCGGTATCCGCGGTGTGCGCGTGGACCAGTGCGACGTCGGCCCGGATGGCACGCTCCTGGACGTACTTTTCGCCGTCGAAAACCTCGTGCGGCTTGCCTTCGGCAACCAGGGTGCCCACACCGGTCTTGGTGTAGAAGGCGGGAATGCCGGCGCCGCCGGCCCGGAGCCGTTCAGCCAGGGTGCCTTGCGGCGTGAACTCCACCTCCAGCTTTCCGGCGAGGTACTGCTCCGCGAACAGCTTGTTTTCACCCACATAGGAGGCGATGACCTTGCGGACCTGGCCTGCCTCGATCAGGATGCCAAGACCCTTGCCGTCCACGCCCATGTTGTTGGAGACCACCGTCAGGTCCCTCACGCCGGAATCGCGGACAGCCTCGATCAGGTCGGCCGGAATGCCGCTGAGGCCGAACCCGCCCACCGCGAGCGTGATGCCATCATGCAGGGCCCCGTCCAGGGCGGCGGCGGCAGAGGCCTGGAGTTTCGTCATGTCGTCTCCTCATCGAGTACGCGATTGTCCACTTTGTGGACGTGCAGAATCTGAGTTTGGAGCCTACGGGCGCTGTGACAGAGGTGTCAAGAAAGGCAATGAAGGAACTTATAGTATGGACACGAGGGTCTGAAGCATCCACATTATGGACAGATGGAGGGGTTATGGCGACGGCACCGGTTCAGGGCGCCCAGGTGGTCACGCGGATTGCGGGACTGCTCCGCCTGGTGGGCAGGAGTGCGGAGGGCATGCCGCTCCAGCTGCTGGTCCGGGAATCGGGGCTGACCCGCCCCACCGTCCACCGGCTCCTGGCCTCGCTGGCCGCCGAAGGGCTGCTGGACCAGGACCCCGTCACGGGCAATTGGGTGCTGGGCCCTGAAGTCCTGCTGATGGGATCCGTTGCCTCGGCCCGGTTCCCCATGGAGGACATCGCGCGGCCCAGCCTCCGGCGGCTGGCCCAGGCCACCGGTGAGAGCGCCTTCTTCTCCATCCGCCGGGGCGCCGAAACGGTGTGCCTGCTGCGCGAGGAGGGCAGCTTCCCCGTCCGGTCCTTCGTGCTCCATGAGGGCGTCCGGTTCCCGCTGGGGGTGGCCTCCGCCGGGACCGCCATCATGGCGTTCCTGCCAAAGAGCGAGCAGGAGGAGCTGCTGGGCCGTTGGCCGGAGCATGCGGGCTCCTTTGCCGCAAACCACACCCCCGAACGGGTGCGGGCCAACCTTGCCCGGACCCGCGTGGCCGGCTACTCCGTGAACCCCGGGCTGGTCCTGGAAGGAAGCTGGGGGATGGGTGCGGCGGTGTTCGACCGCACCGGGAAACCCTCCTGGGCCCTGTCGCTGACCGGCATCGAACCGCGCTTCAAGCCGGAACGGCAGGAGGAGCTGGGCGGCCTGCTCATGGCGGAGGCCCACCGGATCACGCAACAGCTGGGCGGAGGCAGCGACGGCGGGCGGCGGACCCGCTGAGCCTCCACGGCTGTGCACGGAAACGACGACGGCGCGCTGCCCCTTTCCGGGGCAACGCGCCGTCGTCGTTCCTGCTGAAGCGTGTGGAGTCTCCCTTTAATGCGGAAGGTCTCCTAGAGTCCGGCGCGGGGCTCCTCCGGCCCCTGGGTCTTCCACCAGGTGTCGAAGATGGTTACCGGCACGGTGCGCTTGTGGCGGGTGCGGAGGTATTTATGTTCGATCGACTCGGCCACGGCGTCGGGAACCTCCCGGCCTTCGAGGTAGTCGTCGATCTGGTCGTAGCTGAGGCCCAGTTCGTCCTCATCGGTGCGGCCCGGGCGGTCATCCAGCAGGTCCGCCGTGGGAACCTTCTCCCAGACGCGGGCCGGGGCGCCGAGCTCGGCCAGCAGGGCACGGTTTTGCCGCTTGTTGAGGCCGAACAGGGGAAGGATGTCGGCGCCGCCGTCGCCGTACTTGGTGAAGAACCCGGTCACTGACTCGGCGCCGTGGTCCGTGCCGATCACGAGGTAGTTGTGCTCACCGGCGAGGGCGTACTGGGCGATCATGCGGGTGCGGGCCTTGGTGTTGCCCTTGTGGAAATCGGAGATCTCAGAGCCCACGGTCTTTTCGAACTCGTCCTCAAAGCCGTCCACCGCAGCCGAAATGTTGAACGTCCACTCCGTCTTGGCCTTGATGAAGTCCAGTGCCGCCTGGGCGTCCTCCTCGTCGTGCTGGACGCCGTAGGGCAACCGGACGGCCACGAAGTTGGCCTCCACGCCTTCGGCCTCGAGCTCCTCCACGGCCAGCTGGGCAAGCTTGCCGGCCAGGGATGAATCCAGGCCGCCCGAGATGCCCAGGACAAAGCCCTTGGTCTGGGTTGCCTTCAGGTATTCCTTGAGGAACGTGACGCGTTTGCGCACCTCCCCTGCGGGATCGATCCGGGGCTGCACGCCCATTTCTTCAATGATCTTGGCCTGGAGTTCGCGCATGCCAACCAGCCTAGCCAGCAGTGTCAACACTGCTCAACTGTTCCGGCCGGGACATGCCGGGCGTAGCGTAATGGCATGGAACGGACGGGGTGTGCCGTGGTAGGCGGCGGACCGGCGGGAATGATGCTGGGCCTGTTGCTGGCGCGCGGCGGGATCCGCGTGACGGTCCTGGAAAAACACAGCGACTTCCTGCGGGATTTCCGCGGCGACACGGTCCACGCGTCCACAGTGCGGTTAATCGATGAACTTGGCCTCGGCGCCGGTTTCCGCAGCCTGCCCCAGAGCCGGCTCACCAACGTGGCGGTCCCGGTCCCCGGCGCCGGGATGGTTACCCTGGCAGCCTTCGATACCCTGAAGCCGCCGTACAACTACGTGGCCATGATGCCGCAGTGGGACTTCCTGGACTTCCTCGCCTCGGCTGCCGCAGCCGAACCGACCTTCACCCTGCTGATGGAGGCCGAAGCCACCGGCCTGGAGTTCGACGGCGGACGTGTCACCGGGGTGCGCTTCCGTGGCCCGGGCGGGGAGGGTGAACAGCTGCTGCCCGCCGACGTCGTGGTGGCCGCGGACGGCAGGCACTCCGTGCTCCGCCAAGCGGCAGGGATGCGCGCAACGGAGTACCCGGTGCCCTTCGACACCTGGTGGTTCAAACTCCCGCGCCGTGCGTCGGAGCAGGGCGAGGTGGCCGGCGTCGTCCCCTCGCTGGGCGACCGGGACGCCATGATTGCCCTCAACCGCAGCACCTACTACCAAATGGGATACCTCGCCCCCAAAGGCTCGGACGCGGCGATCCGTCGCAACGGCGTTGAGTGGTTCCGCCAGCTCGTGGCGGCCCTGCGGCCCGACCTCGCCGACCGTGTTGAGGCCATCAGCAGCCTTGACGACCTGCACTGGCTGGACGTCAGGCTCAACCGCCTGCGGCGCTGGTACGTCGATGGATTCCTGTGCATCGGAGATGCCGCCCACGCGATGTCACCGGCGGGCGGGGTGGGAATCAATCTGGCCATCCAGGACGCCGTGGCAGCCGCGGAACGGCTGGTTCCCGACCTGCGCCGGGGACAGGTGCGGACCAGGACCCTCGCGGCGATCCAACGCCGGCGCCACCTGCCAACGGTGCTGGTGCAGGCGGTGCAGCGGATCCTGCACCGGGCGGTGTTCGTTCCGCTCTTCGCCGGGAAGTTGTCCGGTGACATGCTCGCCGGCGCCGACGGCCGCCGGTTTCCCCTCCCGCGGGTGGCGTTCTTCGTCCTGCGCCACAATCCTGTGGTCAAGCGTCTCCTGCCGCGGATCATCGCGATCGGTCCGCGTCCCGAGCACGCCCCCGGGTTTGCCCGCCCGTTGACCGTCCACCCACCCACTAAACTTGAGCCCATGACTTCGCCCACCCAGACTGCCGCCAACACCGCAGCTGCCCGCGCCCGACTGCTCGAACTGATCAAGGAACTCGCCGTGGTCCGCGGCAAGGTAATCCTCTCCAGCGGGGCGGAGGCCGATTACTACATCGACCTGCGCCGCATTACGCTGCACCACGAGGCGTCCAAGCTGGTGGGCCAGGTCATGCTGGCGCTGGCAGACGACGCCGGCATCGACTTCGAGTGCGCCGGCGGTCTCACCATGGGGGCCGACCCCGTGGGCACAGCCGTGATGCACGCCGCCGCAGACGCTCGCCGGACCGTCGATGCGTTCGTGGTTCGGAAAGCCCAGAAGTCCTACGGTATGGGCCGCCAGGTGGAGGGTCCGTCCGTCGAAGGCCGTAAGGTCCTTGTCCTGGAGGATACATCCACCACCGGCGGTTCGGCTCTGACCGCGGTGGAAGGCGTCCGCAAGGCCGGCGGCAATGTCGTGGCCGTGGCCGTGATTGTTGACCGCGATACCGGCGCCAAGGAAAAGATCGAAGCCGAAACAGGTGTTCCGTACCTCTTCGCGTTCGGCAAGGACGAACTGGGACTCTCCTGATCGAGGCCGCTTTCCGGGCGCCGGCGGTTTGGCGTCGGCGCCCGGCTGAACCGGCGCGCGGCTGGCCGGCAATAAAGGGCCGGGGCTCCGTGACGCCCAGGAGCCGGAGCTGCGCCACTGTTGCTGGTCGGGCGTTCAAGGCTGCCATATCATTGGGATAACCCGTTCAGCACTTGGAGACCGTGTACCTTGCTCCCCCCAGAACAGCCCTTGAGCGCAACCGACCAGATCCAGAACCTCATCCTGGACAGCGCTGATTTCGAAAATTTCCTCAACGAACTGGCCCGGTTCTCCGCCCACCAGATGGCGGGCGACGGCGATGACGCCCTCTGCGGCATCACGCTGCTGCGCGACCGCAAGGCAGCAACCATCGGCTGGAGCAGTCCTTCTGCCCGGGAAGTCGACGAAATCCAGTACTCCCTGTCCCAGGGACCCTGCCTTTCGGCCGCCAAGGAAGAGCGCGAAGTTTACGTTCCGGACTTGTTCCAGGAGGACCGGTGGGGGCCCGACTACGCCGCCGCCGTTGCCTCCCACGGGCTGCGGTCAGTCTTGTCCCTGCCCTTCAACCTGCAGGGCGAGGCAAAGGCCGCGCTGAACCTCTACTCCGATGTCCCGCGCAAATTCGACGGTCCTGCAGCGGCCCGGGCCAGGGACTTCACCCGCGAAATCTCACAGGCCCTGCGCCTGGCCGTGCGCTTTTCGCTGCACGCCGACAGCGCGTCCAACCTGCGTGCCACGCTTGAATCCCGGACCACCATCGACATTGCTGTTGGCATCGTCATGGCGCAGAACCGCTGCAGCCAGGAGGCCGCGGTACAAATCCTGACCGAGGCGTCCAGCAACAGCAACACCAAACTGCGCGACGTCGCCAGGTCCATCGTGGACTCGGTGGGAGGTGCCGGCTCCCGCACGTTTTACCAGGAACCGGGGAAGGTCAGCCCCGGCACAGGCGCCTGAGGTCCGGGTTGTGCCGGGACTCGGGCGGGGGTTACGCTTGCGGAGGTTGAGCCGTCGGCCATAGACCTCTTTTGGAGTACCTATGGACCGCGCATTAGACGCTCTCGTCAATCTCGATGTTCCCGCAGACATCGTCCGGATCGAAGTCCGGGGGACCCTTCACCACGATTCCCGTGCTGAACTGGTCCACATCATCCGCCGCATCCGGAGGATGGGGATGCGATGCCGCATCAGCGTCGACCTGTCCCAGGCGGCGCTGATCGAATCCTCCGCGCTCGCCGGCCTCCGCCACGATCTCAACGCAGTGGACTGCGGTTCCCTGCTGGGAGCCGCCTCCGCCGGAGTCTCCCTCCAGCTCGCGCCCGGCGCCCGGGACTGGGCCATGGAGGACACGTCCAGCCGCAGGCCGCTGGCGATGGACGACGATGTCACGGAACTCTTTCCCGGCGCAGACCTTCCAGGCGGGTTTCCCCAGCTTCCCATGATGTGGATCGAGAGGCTGTACGGCCGCCCGTTGACCGAATACACGGATGAGGAACTGCTGCTGGCCAGTGACGCGCTTTTCGCGCTGCTCGATACCCCGCAGGCGCCGGATGGCGCGGACCTTTTGGGACGCTACAACGACGTCGGGCTGGAGATCCACCGCCGCCGCCAGCAATCCGAGGCCCCGTTCCCGGCCGCCGGAGGGCAGGCCGCCTGCTGAGATCCGGTTAACCTAACCTTTACCCGTCCCGTTGCGGCGGCAGGTTTGGCTGGGCTTACGGTAGGAATGTGCCGTATGAGGGGGAGGTCAGTCCGCAGGGCCGGCGCGCGGTTTCCGACGCCCGGCTGCTGTCGGAGGCTGCTGCCCTGAAACGCTTCTCCCGGCGTACCTTCCTGGCCGGAGCCGGGGCGTCCGGGCTGCTCGCTGCGGACATGATCGTCACCCGTGAGGTGCAGTCGCAGCGCCGCTCCACACGGATCCTGCCTGTCGCGGACGACTTCGCCGACGCCTACTATCCGGACGCCAGCTGGTTCCTTTTCCCCGGTTACAAGACCAGCTGGGAGGAGGCCCAGTGGATCCTCAACACGCTCCGGGGTGCGCTGAACAAGCGCGCCCGGCTGGCCGCCGTCGGGTATTCCAACCTGGGGTTGAACGTCACCGAGGTGGTCAACGCCATCACCGACTACGTCACAGCGGAGAAGATCACCAAGCTGTTCTTCTACGGGCACAGCTTCGGAGGCATGCTCGCCACCCAGGTTGCCGCCCGGCTCCTTGCGCTGCAGGGGCTGCAGGTGCAGTTCATCCTGCTGGACTCAAGCCCCTACAGCGCACACGACGTGCTGGACCAAAGCTGGTTCGACGGCGTGGTGTTCCTTTATGAGCGCGGCGTCCGGTTCCCCTCCACGCTGCGCGGCGGGTACGAACTGGGGGAGCGGATCATCCACAAGGACGAGCGGAGCTGGCGGCAGATCCTGGACCAGACCCTGGAACAGCTGTCCCCGATCGCGCCGTCCAGCGTGCTCATCCAGACCGAGTCCGCCTACATCTACCACTTCGAGGCCAGCCAGTTTGCCGGGAAACTGGGGACCGCGAAGATGGCTTACATCGGCAATCCAAAGGACCGGACCGTGGACTACGAAACCGCAGCGGAAACCTGGTCGGTGGTGTTCAAGGACAACATGGTCTCGAGCAACCTGCAGACCACCGGTGCGGCTCCCGCCCATGCCAGCCCCGGCTGGAACCCGCAGATCTACCGGCCCCTGGTGACGGGGCTGCTGGACGAGTATTTCCCCCTGCCCCGGGGCGGCTCCCGGGTCAGCATCTTCTAGATCTGGTTCTTCAGGTCCGCCACCGAGTTCAGCACCTGGTTGGGGCGGAACGGGTACGCGGCAATATCGTCCTTGTGCGTGATGCCGCTCAGGACGAGCACGGTGTGCAGGCCCGCCTCCATGCCCGCAATGATGTCCGTGTCCATCCGGTCACCGATCATGGCGGTGGTCTCGGAATGCGCGTCGATCTGGTTCATCGCGGAGCGGAACATCATGGGGTTCGGCTTGCCCACGATGTAGGGTTCCCGTCCGGTGGCTTTGGTGATCAGGGCGGCGATCGCTCCGGTGGCCGGCATCGGGCCGTCCTTGGACGGGCCCGTGGCATCCGGGTTGGTCGCAATGAACCGGGCGCCGGCCAATATCAGGCGGATCGCGGTGGTGATCGCCTCAAAGGAGTAGGTCCGCGTCTCGCCAAGCACCACGAAGTCCGGGCTCTGGTCGGTGAGGATGAAGCCGGCCTCGTGCAGCGCCGTCGTCAGCCCTGCCTCGCCGATGGTGTAGGCGCGGTTCCCGGATTCCGAACCGCCTGCGGACACCTGGTCCTTCAGGAACTGCGCGGTGGCAAGGGCCGACGTCCAGATGTTTTCCTCGGGAATCTCCAGCCCGGATGCGCGCAGGCGGGCGGCCAGGTCGCGCGGCGTGAAGATTGAGTTGTTGGTCAGCACCAGGAACCGCCGGGAGGTGTCCACCCAGCGCTGGATCAGCTCCGCCGCGCCCGGGATCGGCTGGTTCTCGTGGACCAGGACGCCGTCCATGTCCGTCAGCCAGCACTCAATCTCCTGGCCGTTGCGGTAAACCGCCGGGTTGCCTGCCACCTGGTCTTCTTCTGCCATGCCTGTCCTCCACGTGATGATGGTTGCCCGAATGCTCCAGTCTAGTGTTGAAGGGTGAACCAAACGCCCGGAATGACCGACGAACCGCACCACGAGCCCGAGGAGGCCGAATCCGCAAAGGCGGAGGTCGGCGTCGGGCCCTGGGAAGGGGAACTGCCTGAAGGCGACCACTGGGATCCTGACCTGCTGGCGGACGGCGACCGGCGCAACGTGCTGGACAAGTACCGGTACTGGAAACACGAGGCGATTGTTGCCGAGCTGGACTCCCGGCGGCACAACTTCCACGTGGCCATCGAGAACTGGCAGCACGACCTGAACATCGGCACCGTGGTGCGCACCGCCAACGCCTTCCTCGCCAAGGAGGTGCACATCATCGGCCGGCGGCGGTGGAACCGGCGGGGGGCGATGGTCACCGACCGCTACCAGCACGTCAGGCACCACCCAACCGTCGGGGACTTCGTGCAGTGGGCGCAGGGGGAGGGGCTGGCCATTATCGGGATCGACATCTTCCCGGATTCGGTGCCCCTGGAGACCTACGAATTACCCCGCGACTGCGTGCTGGTCTTCGGCCAGGAGGGCCCGGGGCTGACCCCGGAAGTCCACCAGGCCGCCGTCGCCACCCTGTCCATTGAGCAGTTCGGCTCAACCCGGTCCATCAACGCAGCCTCCGCCGCCGCGATCGCCATGCACGCCTGGATCCGCCGGCACGTCTTCGACCAGCACGTGTAGCCAGACCTGCGGGTGGCGGGCCCACGCCCGCGGGGTTCCCTGGCCGAGCTTGCGAGGCTAGGGTGCGGGTGGCGGGCCCACGCCCGCGGGGTTCCCTGGCCGAGCTTGCGAGGCTAGGGTGCGGGTGGGGCGTAACCCAGAGCACTCCCGGCCCGGGAATGGCTAGGATGGTGCCAAGCCGTAAGCGGTCTATTTGAGGGTCATCCACCCACAGACGAAACTCAGCAGAGGAGCCAGCATGCCCATTGCAACCCCAGAGATCTACGCCGAGATGATCGACCGCGCGAAGGCGGGCGGCTTCGCCTACCCGGCCGTGAACGTCACGTCCTCGCAGACGCTGAACGCCGCACTGCGCGGCTTCGCCGAAGCGGAGTCCGATGGCATCGTGCAGGTGTCCACCGGCGGTGCCGCCTACTGGTCGGGTGCCTCCACCAAGGACATGGTTGCCGGTTCCCTGGGTTTCGCGGCTTTCGCCCGCGAAGTGGCCAAGAACTACGGCGTCAACATCGCCCTGCACACGGACCACTGCCCCAAGGACAAGCTGGACGGCTTCGTCCTGCCCCTGCTCGAAGCCTCCGAGGCTGAGGTCAAGGCAGGCCGCAACCCGCTGTTCAACTCGCACATGTGGGACGGCTCGGCAGAGACCCTGCAGGAGAACCTGCGGATTGCCCGCGAGCTGCTGCAGCGCACCGCCGCCGCCAAGATGATCCTCGAAGTTGAGATCGGCACCGTCGGCGGCGAGGAAGACGGCGTCGAGAACGCCATCAACGACAAGCTGTACACCACGGTGGAGGACGCCCTGGCCGCCATCGACGCCTTGGGATCCGGCGAGAACGGCCGCTACATCACGGCCCTGACCTTCGGCAACGTGCACGGCGTCTACAAGCCCGGCGGCGTGAAGCTCCGCCCGGAGATCCTCAAGGACATCCAGGCGCAGGTTGGCTCCAAGATCGGCAAGGAGAACCCGTTCGACCTGGTCTTCCACGGCGGATCCGGCTCCTCCGACCAGGAAATCGCCGACGCCGTCTCCTTCGGCGTGATCAAGATGAACATCGACACGGACACCCAGTACGCCTACACGCGTCCCGTGGCTGACCACATGTTCAAGAACTACGACGGCGTCCTGAAAGTCGACGGCGAAGTGGGCAACAAGAAGACCTACGACCCCCGGGTGTGGGGCGCCTCCGCCGAAGCCGGCCTGGCAGCCCGCGTGGTGGAAGCCACCAAGCAGCTCGGCTCGGCCGGAAAGACCTTCTAAATGTCGGACGAGTTCCGCCGGAACCTGATGGGGCCGGAGCCCACGCTCCTGCCTGCCGAAACAGAGGTATACGGGCAGCTCGAGGCCGGGCACGAAGCCCTGGACCTGGTGGAAAAGCACCCCACGTCCTCGCTCCTGTGGGCCATCCTGGCCGAGGAAGCGTGGACCGAGGGCCGCACCATCGACTCCTACGCCTACGCCCGGGTGGGCTACCACCGCGGACTGGACGCGCTGCGCCGCAACGGCTGGCGCGGCGTTGGTCCCATTCCCTGGGAGCACGAGCCGAACCGCGGCTTCCTGCGTGCCCTCTACTCCCTGGGCCGGGCCTCATCGGCCATCGGCGAAGCTGACGAGCCGGAGCGGATCGAGAAGTTCCTCAATGACTCCGACCCCAAAGCCAAGGCGGCCATCGAAGGCTCCTAGATCCCCACCGCCTCCCTGGCGTCGATTCGCTCAGCCAGGGAACCCCCGGCGGCGGAGGCCCCTCCAGATGGACGACGGCGGCCGGTCACCTTTCACATGAAAGGGGACCGGCCGCCGTCGTCCTGGCTATGAAGTCCGTCGAAACGTGGCTAGCCCTTGTTGGCGATGCCCGTGCGCGCCATGGCATCGGCGTAGGCGGCGCGCATGTCCTCGAGGTATTCCTCCTGGCGCGCCGGGGAGCCGGCGAAGGCGCGGCCGCTCAAGGACCGGACTTTGTAGGTCTTCAGGCCGCGGCGCCACAGCAGGGGCACTTCGGTCTTCAGCAGGAGGTTCGCCAGGCGGTTGGCTTCGGTGCCGTGCGCCACGATCACCGAGGCGCGGGGCACCAGGGCCAGGAACTTCAGCAGGGGCTTCAGGCCGGCCTGGATCTGGTCGGGAGTGAACTTGCCGTTGACTTCACCCGGGACATGCCAGGGGTGGACGTTCCACGGCATGACGAACTCGGGGCGCAGGCCCAGTTTCCACTGGATGCCGAGCATACGGGTGGCAGCGTCCTGGTCCCCTGCCGTGATGAACCCGGACTTGTCCGCCTCGCCGATGTTGGAGAAAAGGCTGACGATGCGGCATTCCTCCACGTCGTGCATGGGGTCCACGTAGGGAACTGTGGTTCCGGGCTTGGCTTCCCGCAGGGAGTCGCACAGTTCGTTGACGGCGGCCACGCTGGGTTCGTAGCGGCGGCTCATGAGCTGTTCGTGGAATGTTTCGGGGGCCAGGGCTGTCATGAAGGGCTGGTTCTCCTGCGGGGATTGGCATTGCTGCCGTCACCGAAACGGGCACGCGGGCGCGCGTCATGTCGGTGGCGGTTGGTTGGGGTGGGCCGGCTCCTGGCCGGCCTTGTCCAGTTTAGCAAGCCGCGGGAAGCGAAACGCCGGCCGTGCCTTCCGGTGATGGAAGGCACAGCCGGCGTTTCGGGCTTCAGTGCTACCAGAGACGTTTGGTGGCGCGGCGTGCGCCCTCGCCCAGGGCCTCCAGTTTGGCGAAGGCGATCTGCGGGTGGACGCGGCCGCCCAGGCCGCAGTCGGTGGAGGCGACGACGTTCTCGCGGCCCACGATGTCGGCAAAGCGGACAATGCGGTCTGCCACCAGGTCAGGGTGTTCCACCACGTTGGTGGCGTGCGAAACGACGCCGGGGACGATCACCTTGCCCTCGGGGAGCCTGGTGTCCTCCCATACCCGCCATTCGTGTTCGTGGCGGACGTTGGCTGCTTCGAAGGAGTATGCGCCGGCGTTGACCTGCAGCACTGACCCGATGATGTCGGCAAGGGGGATGTCCGTGGTGTGCGGGCCGTGCCAGGAACCCCAACAGACATGCAGGCGGATCTGTTCCTGCGGGAGGTCGCGCAGCGCCCAGTTGGTGGCCTCAACGCGCAGCTGGATGAACTTCAGGTAGTCCTCCAGGGACGGTTCGGGGTTGATCTGGTCCCAGCTTTCGGCCAGGGACGGATCATCGAGCTGGACCGTGAGGCCGGCATCGATGATGGCCTTGTATTCCTCCCGCATGGCATCGGCACAGGCGTAGACGAGCTCCTCGTCCGTCTTGTAGTACTCATTGGCCAGCCGGGCGCAGGAGCCGGGGGAGAGGGACGCAACGAAGCCGTCCGAGAGCCCGGCCGCAGCCAGTCCGGTCTTCAGGTTCCGGACGTCCGATGCCACCAGGTCCTGGCCGGTGTAGGTCAGGGGCCCGGTGATCTTGGGCTGGGCGACGCTCTTGCGGTGCGTCAGGATGCCGGAGGAGGGGTCGTTGTAGGCCTCGTTGAACGCCTGCCGGTCCCGGCGGTCCGGGAAGGAGGTCAAGACGATGTTGCCGGGGGAAGAGCGGTGCACCTGCGCATCGGCCCAGCGGTCCACATTCGTCGGCTCCAGGCCGCCCAGACGCGCAAAGGAGTAGTTCCACCACGCACCGTAATCCACGGAACTGGACATGGTGTGCCCGTACTCGCCGTCATTTGGGATGTCGATGCCCAGGTCCTTCTGGCGCTGCACCACGTCCACCACGGAACCTTCGAGGAGTTCCAGGAACCCCGGCGTAATTCCCTCGGCCTCCCTGGCGGCGTTGGCCGCGATGAGCTCCGGCGTCCGGGGCAACGAGCCGGCGTGGGTTACGCGGATGTGATCGGTGTTCAAAGACATGCTGGGTTCCTTTCCATCGGTCCTGGCAGTAGCACCTTCGGCCGGCGGCTGTGCTGCCGGACCGTGGTTGCTGCGGCGTCACTGAGCCAGGTCTCTTGGCCGCTCCGGATGGTTCACTCCCACCTAAAGCGACAGCAAGGCGGCGGGGCAAATCGGTTTCAGAATGTGGCGCGCCGGCGTCAGGGGCAGCTGGTCCGCCCCATTCAGCCGCGGGAAAGCGGCAGTTGATAACATTTAATACACCGACTTGACTTTAATTAGTAAGTAATGATGGTGTAGAAACATCGGTCTTTTGGGGGAAATACCGATAATCCCCCATACCCGTGTCCCGGTTCTTACCGTTCGGGGTTTAATTCTAATTTGGGGGAAATCATGGTTGAATCAGCCAGCGCTAGGCCGCGCTCACAAAAGGCTAATAAAGTCCGCGCCATTCTTGCCGGCGGGCTTGTCCTGGGGATCGGCGCGGCCTTCACCCTTGCTGCGTGGACGGACAACGAGTGGGTCTTCGGCCAGAGCGGGAACGGCGGCGGCCCGGGTACCAAGGTCTACCACATGGAGCAGAACACCTGGTCCGGCACCTCGGGCGAGGCGGTTTGGAATGACGAGCCGGCTGCTCCCGGTGGAGCCCTGACGTTCAGCGTCAATGCTGACGATCTCGTACCGGGATCGACTGTCTACGCCCCGATGCAGTTGCGCGCTTCGGACAAGTCCCAATCATTGGTGGCCACGCTGACGGGGGCTGCCCGGCTCGACGAAGCAGACTCGGTCACCAACTCTGCAGCGCTGTACGGTGCTCTTCGGTACCAGCTGAAGAAGGATGTGGACAAGGACCTTTGCAACGCCACCAACTTCTCCTCCAATGGAGCTGATCTTGTTCCCGTTGGCTCGACCCTGAACACCCGTTCGGGCACCCCCATCAACCTGGCGGCCGGAGCTACGGATGCAGCCGCGGGTGCACCCGTGAGTCTTTGCTTCGCCCTGACGCTTCCTTCGAATGCAAGTGTTGATCTTCAGGGACTGCGTACGACCCCCTTGTGGACCTTCAGCAGCACTGTGGGCCAGCAGTAGCCGCCACCCGTGCAGCGGATATCCGCCAGGCGTGGGTACGGGTTCCGGGCGGCCGGCGTGCCCTCCGGAACCCGGGTCCCGCCGGCTGTTCGAGGCGCGGCCAGGGGGCTCAGGGAGGTCTTGCTTTCCCTCGTTGCCCTGCTGGGACTGGCATGCATCCTCTGCCTGGTCCTCGGCTTTTTCTTCAAGGCGTCCTTCGTCGTTTTCCGTACAGGATCGATGGAGCCGCTCTATCCGGTCGGAGCGCTGTCCCTGACCGTGCAGGTCACCGCCACGGATCTCGTCCCGGGCGACGTCGTGTCGGTCCGCCGGGAAGCGGCGACCGCCCTGGTGACCCACCGCGTGGTGGCAGTTGACCCGCCCAGTGTGGAGGGGGCCACCGCATCGCTAAGGCTTCGCGGCGACGCCAACACGTCGGATGACCCGTTGCCCTACGAGGTGGCCACGGCCCAGAAGGTGCTGTTCACTGTTCCCGGCCTAGGAGCCTGGGTCATGGCTTCACGGGGGCCGGAGTTCCTGGGCGCAGCAACGCTCGCTGTGACCGTGCTGGTGACATGGGCCTACTGGCCGCGGCACGGTGCAACTGGCCAGGTGGAGGTCGACGACGAACCCCCGGCGAAACCACAACAGTAAGGTCGTAATTGACATGGCGGGACCCAGCTTCAGGCACGTCGCAAGAGCCGTGGGGGTTATCGCAGTTCTGCTGGCCACCGCTGCGCCCGTCGCAGCGGTGGCTGACGAACCATTGGTGCCGGTTCCGGAGACGGGAGCGGCAGGTTTCCTTTCCCTTTCTTCGTCGGTGTATCCATTGGCCCTTCCTGCGCTTCAAGCAGGGGAGTCCTTCACTTGGCAGATTGGCATTTCGGTGGACCAGCCCAGCGGTCAGTCGACCCTGCAGTTGACTGCCGATGGTGGGATCGCCGGCACAAACACTTACCTGGTTTCTGTGGACGAATGCGATGTCCAGTGGCAGGGGAGCAGCGGCCTTGGCGGGGATTTGCGCTGTCCCACCGCGTCCACGCCGCGCATAGCGCCGGTGGCGCTGGCCGAACACCGGCAGGATGTGCTGGTTCCCTTGCGGGATCTGCGCGGCGGTACCTCACCCTACCTCCGCTTCATCCTGTCCCGGCCTGGGGGTTCGCAGGATCCGCGGGACACATCACTGACCTTGGGTATCGGGGTCACCGCTGCAGGCAATGACGACGCCGTGAGCCCGCCGGCGCAGCGGCCGCCAGTACCGCTGGCGAACACAGGGGCAGCGGTGCTCCAGGGACTGCTGGCAGGCAGCGGCCTTCTGCTCCTGGGCGCGGCGGCCGTGGCGGCCGGCCGCCGAACCAGGGCCCGGACCGGGAGAACATCATGACAGCCCCACGCAGGAACCTGCGTCACCGCGCGGCCAGGAATCCGCGCACCTCCCTGGCGATAGCAGCGGCGGCTGCGGTTTCCCTGGTGGCGACCGCCACGGTCACCACGGCGGCGTGGGTGGACAACGAGTGGGCCACCGGCAGCGTAGGCGTTGGCTCTCCGGGGGACTGTGCCACCAACACGCTCTTCAGCGGCGAGGCATCGGCCACCCAGCTCACGGGGAGCGTCCTGGGCACGAACCTGAAGTCCATAGCCGGAGTTGAGGGTCTCACCGTCACCAACGCCGACGGTGCGGCGTCACCGCTGCCTCTCACGGCTACTCCGGTGACAGGCATTCCGGACGCCTTCATCAGTAAGCTGCCTGTCACGGCCCTTGGCACTAATCCGGTGACGGTGGGCCTGGGCCTGGGGCTCCCCGTGGGTGGCCTGGGCACCTACACACAGTGGGCACAGGCCCTGGACAGCGGGCAAGCCCGTGCTGCAGCCGGGCTCGTCACCGACCAGTCCGGGGCCGTGGACGTGGGTGGAACTGCAGCCGGGGCTGCCACCGCGCCGCAGGCGGCCGCAATCTCGCTGGGAAATATCGTTCCCGCGTCACTGGCTGGCGTAACCCTCGACGTAGGTGCCGTGGCGTCTTCCACGTCGGTCCAGGCATGCGGCATGATCAACGGCTGGCCTACGTTGGCCGCGTCCCCAGGCATCTCAAGGGAGTACGGGGTGGCAAGCCTTGACCTGGGTGCGGATGTCCCCGCCGCCGGTACGATCGTGGCCGCAACGAACACCGCGCTTGTTGGCGTGCCTACGCTGCAGGATCTGCAGAGCAACCTCATCAGTGCACTGAATACCGGAGTTCAGGAGGCGCTCGGATCTCTGGGCCGTGTCAGGACCACAACAACCGCCGCCGTCGTCGGATTGGATCTCAGTCCGGTCCGTGCGCTGCTTGAACAGCCGCAGACCCAAGGCGCTGTGACGCTCAGTCTTGACACGGGCCGCCTGACGATAGATCTGGCCAGGCTTCCCGGCGCGGCTGCGCTGAGTAAGGGGCGGCCCCCGAACACTCCGGTGGTTCTGACGCAGGCCGACATCACGCAGTTGCAGGAAGACGTTCGATCGCTCCTTGCACGGGTCGCCATGCGGCTGGGGACCGCAGTCGATGCTGTGACAGTATCGGCGACCGTTAAGGCGAGTGTTGAAGTTCCGCTCGTTGGCACTGTCTTGGGGAGCACCGATATCCAGATCGCCGGAACCGTGGGGCAATACCGGGCGGGCACAGTGCAGCCCGCTATCACCGCCGTCGGGCTGGATCTTACGCCGTTGCTTAGCAACCTCGTGGGGGCGGTTTTGGAAGCTGTCACCACCTCCGTTGTGGTGCCATTGAGCGCAGCGGTGTCCAATCTGGACACGGCACTGGCACCCCTCATTGCGGGCGCCCGCGCCGATGCCGGGGCCATTCTGGCTTCAGTGGGCGCCCTGGTGTCCATCCATGTCAACGTTCAGCCTGACCGGCCCTGGCCCGGGGTAAAACCCGCTGATGTCTCAGCCAAAGCAGGGGAATACAAAGTGTCGGCTGTAAGGATTGGCCTGATTAATGATCCGGAATTACTGAGTCTTTCGCTTGGCACTTCTTCCGCTGGGCCGTTTGGTTACCGGCCCTCGTGATTTGCGCCGGCGCGCGGGAACTTTTTTCCGATATTAACCGTTATAAGCCCTGCTGCCGCTCGAAATAAGAAGTAAACAATTTTAGTCAATGTAATTGACCAACAGTAGTTTCCTTGCTTGGCTTTCTGTCACAGACCGCAATGGGGGACATGGCGGCTGGACGCACCCAATGCACTCGAAAGAGGTACCGCACGTGAAGAAATCCCTGGCTACTTTCAGGACCCTTGCCGCTTCAGGAGCCTTGGCGCTGGCCGTTGTTGCCATAGCCGCCCCGGCCCACGCTGTGGGGGAAGGGCCCAACTACGGCGACAACGGCCAGATCACTACCTCGAAGCTGGCCACCTACGACCAGATGGTTTCCTTCCTGAAGGACCAGGACGCCAGGCAGCCGGCCATGGAGCTCGAAGTCATCGGCCAGACCGTCAAAGGCCGGGACATCCACCTGGTCAAGTACATCTCGGACCCGGCCAAGCCCACCATCCTGTACCTGACCCAGCAGCACGGCAACGAGCAGCTGACCACCGAGGGCGCGATGGAGTTCATCAAGCACCTGGGGACCGGCAAATCCGCGGACATCCTCAAAGGTGTGAACATCCTGGTGGTGCCCATGCTCAACGCGGACGGCGCCATGGGGGACGTGAACTTTTCGCTGGATGACTACCTCGCCAAGGGGGACCGGCACCTCACACGCTACAACGCGGAGGGCGTGGACCTGAACCGCGACCATTTGGCCAAGGTCCAGCCGGAAACCCAGGCGCTGCACAACAACGTGATGCGCAAATACCGGATCGACTACATGATCGACCTGCACCACCAGGGCACCCGTGCGGAACGCGACGGCAAGCTGGTGTCCGGCTCCATCCTGTATCCCACCACGCCCAACGCCGACCCCGCCGTCGTCGAAAAATCCAAGCAGCTGGGCGCTGTGGTCTTCAACAACGTCGACTCCACCGGCTGGGGCCATCTGGGCAAGTACCAGGGCGGCAGCGCCGAGACCATCAGCCGCAACGGCATTGCCGTGGAGTACGGCATCGCCACCCTCCTCTTCGAGATGCGGGGCATGTCGGACCACTACCTGGACGGTTACGCCCTTGGGCAGCGCAGCAACGGCTACCTGATCAAGCAGACCGTCACTATGCTGACATCGACCGCCGCAGCGATCGCGGACGGATCCATTGCCGGCGCCGACACCTCCTTCTGGGACACGCTCGCCGAGCAGACCTCGCGGCCTGCGGGGGAAGCAGAGGACGAGTAGGCGTCTCCGGCCGGCCGCGGTCCAGTTATCCACGGGACCGCGGCGGGCCACACGCTGGACAAAGTGCCCAATCCGCTAAACTTGGGTGGTAAGAGCCCCCGAACTCTTGCGTCGCTGCGCCGCAACGCGGCCTGGCGAAGGCCGGTCTGTTCGGGGCATTCTCATGAACGGCGCTGCACGGGCCCGCCACCTGGTGGCTGGACGCGGGCAGTCCGAACGAATGGGGGAGGATCCCATGCCAGCAATTGTGATCGTAGGAGCCCAGTGGGGCGACGAAGGAAAAGGCAAGGCCACCGACCTGCTGGGCGGCCGTGTTGATTACGTCGTCAAGCCCAACGGCGGCAACAACGCCGGGCACACCGTCGTCGTAGGCGGTGAAAAGTACGAACTCAAGCTGCTGCCGGCAGGCATCCTCAGCCCCAATGCCGTCCCCATCATCGGCAACGGCTGCGTGGTGAACCTGGAGGCACTCTTCCAGGAAATCGACGGACTCCAGGCCCGCGGTGCCGACACGTCCAAGCTGCGGGTATCCGCCAACGCCCATCTGGTGGCCCCGTACCACCAGGTCCTGGACAAGGTGACGGAACGCTTCCTGGGCAGCCGGGCCATCGGCACCACCGGCCGCGGCATCGGCCCCGCCTACATGGACAAGGTGGCCCGCCTGGGCATCCGCGTCCAGGACGTCTTTGACGAATCCATCCTGCGCCAGAAGGTGGAGGGTTCGCTGCGGCAGAAGAACGAACTCCTGGTCAAGGTCTACAACCGCCGCAGCGTGGTGGTGGACGAGATCGTGGAGTACTTCCTGTCCTTCGCCGAGCGTCTCCGGCCCCTGGTCATCGACAGCACCCTGGTCCTGAACTCCGCCCTGGACGAAGGCAAGGTGGTCCTGATGGAGGGCGGCCAGGCCACCTTCCTGGACGTCGACCACGGCACCTACCCGTTCGTCACCTCGTCCAACCCGACCGCCGGCGGCGCCTCAGTGGGCTCGGGCATCGGCCCCACCCGCATCTCGCGTTCCATCGGCATCATCAAGGCCTACACCACCCGTGTTGGTGCCGGCCCGTTCCCCACGGAGCTCTTCGATGAGATGGGCGTCTACCTGCAAAAGACCGGCGGTGAGTTCGGCGTGAACACCGGCCGCCCGCGCCGCTGCGGCTGGTACGACGCCGTCCTGGCCCGCCACGCTTCGCGCGTCAACGGCTTCACGGACTACTTCGTCACCAAGCTGGACGTACTCACCGGCATCGAGCAGATCCCGGTGTGCGTGGCCTACGACGTCGACGGCGTACGCCACGACGAGATGCCCATGACGCAGACCGAATTCCACCACGCCAAGCCCATCTTCGAGTACTTCGACGGCTGGACTGAGGACATCACCGGTGCCCGCACCCTTGCGGACCTGCCGGAAAACGCCCGGAACTACGTCCTGGCGCTGGAGAAGCTCTCCGGCACCCGGTTCTCCGCCATCGGTGTGGGCCCGGACCGGGACCAGACCATCGTGGTGAACGACCTCATCAACGACTGACACGCTCCTCCACAGCAGGATCACGACGGCGGCAGGCCACCTTCCACGGGTGGCCTGCCGCTTGCCGTGGCGGGGTGGAAAGCAATTTACACAGGCTTAACGTGAACGGCCTTGTGGGGCCGCCGCCGTCGCGGCCAGACTCTTTGGTACCCCCTGGTGCCCAAGGAAGGACCGTCATGGCCGGAAAATTCGAAGCATTCGTTGACGCTGATTCCCTCTTCCGGTTCCGGCTGCTGGCGCCGGATGGCGCCGTGGTGGCGGTTTCCGGACCGTACCAGGACAAACAGGCGCTCGCCGCCGGAATCGCCGCCGTGCGCGAATGCGCGGGGACCGGCCTGGTCACGGATCTTTGTCCCGCAGGGGCCCCGGTCCGTCCCGCGGCCGTCCCCCTGGCCGGCGCCGACGCACCCGCCGACGTGCCCCCCGCCGTCGTGCCCGCCTGCGGCGAGGAACGGATGCCCGGCAGGCTGCATACCTTCCCCCTGGCGAAGGTGCCGCGACGGCAGGGGACGGCACCCCGGTGGACCCGGGCAGCGGCCCGCTGACGAACGAAAAAGCTGGTTTCAAAAAAGTTTTTGAAAACGCGTAACCCTTTCGCGGTGCGCAGCGATTACCTCTATGAAGTGCCGGTCTGGAACCTGTCCCCCATCACGTTCCAGGCCGGCTCTTTTGTCTTTCGGCGGGCTTGTGGCGGTACCTGCGGCGGTGGTTACCGAAGGGTAAAGTGGGGGCAGCGTTCCGGATGTACTGAACGCCTGCCTAGCCAACACCTTTTTTGACGGAAAGTCCTACGTCAGTGACCGATGCCCAGAAAGATGAGGCCCAGGACCGGCCGGTTACCGGGACCGTTGCCTTCAGCCTCGTCTACAAGACATATGCGTCACAGGTATTGGGTTATCTCACGGCCCGGGGAGTCGAGGATCCGGAGGCGGCGATGCAGGAAGTGTTCCTGTCCGTCCTGCCCCGGCTCGACACTGTCCATGGTGGGGAGGGCGGTCTGCGTACTTTTATCTTTTCCGTTGCCCACGCCCGGATGGTGGACGACCACCGACGCCAGAGCCGGAGCCCCGCCAAGCTGCCGTTCGAGCCGGAACTTGACCAGCGCGAGGACACCTCGGCGGAAAACGAAGCCCTGCAACGCATCTCGCCGGGGGAAGTCCTGGGGCTCCTGGATGGACTGCCCGCTGACCAGCGCGAAGTGCTGTCGCTGCGCCTGCTGGGCGGCCTGACGCTTGAACAGACAGCGGAGGCCATGAATAAGAGTGCCGGTGCCGTGAAACAGCTCCAGCGGCGCGCCCTATTGAAACTCCGGGACCTTGCGGCAGTGAAGGAGTATCTCGCGCCATGACATCCGCTTCCGATAACCTCGCCACCCGTGTCGATGGCATGTTGCAGGACGCAGGCCTCGGCCAGGACGTGGAACTCCGCGGCGTCCTGCTCTCGCTGGGCTCCCTGGCGGCCCTGCCGGCGCCGGAACCTTCCGGTGACCTGGCGGCGCTGCTTCAAACAGGAGACGCGCCAAGGGCCGGAGAGCCTGCCCCCGCCAAACAGCCCGGGGATGAGCTGGCCCGCCGCCGCCGGCGCCGCCGTCACCGTCCCACCGCCCTGGGCCTGGTCCTGGTGGCCGGGATGGGGTTGGGCGTTGGCGGGGTGGCCGCGACCTCCACGGTCTCCGGAAACAACGGCGTGGAGCACCTGCTGGAGGAATGGGCGCCATGGAACAGGCCTGCCACCGCGGCGCCCGCTGCCCCCGGCTACCGTGCCACGGATCCGGCAGCCGGCGCAGAACCGGCAGGTGCCGCATCGGCAGCCGCGCCTGGTGGCACTGTCCGCGCCGGGAGCCATGGCTTCCGGCTGTTGCGGGATCCATCAGGCGTGCCTGCCGCCCCGGTTTGCGCCGGACCGCTTAAGCACGGCCCCGGCACCGGCGCCGCAGCATGCGCGGCCGGCTCCGCCGCATCCTCCACCATGGATGCCGCAACCGGGAACGGCAAGGATCTTGCGGGACCGTCCACAGGTGACCGAACGCCTGCGGAGGCAGCTGGAACCGGCGCCGCTGCGGGGACCGGTGCGCCCGCCGTGCCGGGTGGCGCCAGGACGCCTGAACCAAATCCGGCAGGCGGACTGGACCCCGGGGCTCCGGCACAGAATGCCGGCTCCGCGGACAATGCAGGCCAAGCCCAGAGCCCGCCACAGGGTGCAGGACAAGGCGACGGCCCGGGGAATGGCCGCACCAACGCAGTCCCGGCGAAATAGCCGGTATCCAGCCAAACGGGTGCGCGTGGGCGGGCCCGCGTTGTTGGACAAGTTGCAGCGTAGGCTGATCCCATGGGCCACACGAACGATCCCGCAGTCATCGAACGCCTCCTCCGGACCAAAGGCCGCTGGGCCATCGTCGGCCTGACCACCAATGAGTGGCGGTCGGCCTACGACGTCTCGCTGTTCATCCGTGACAGGTTGGGCATGGAGATCATTCCAGTCAATCTCCGCGGGGATGCCGTCCACGGCGAAACCGGGTACCGCACCCTCGGTGACATCCCGGCGGAAAAGCAGCCCATCGACGTCGTGGACTGCTTTGTGAATTCGCAGAAAGTGGGCGAGGTGGTGGACCAGGCCATTGCCGTCGGGGCAAAGGCGGTATGGATGCAGCTGGGCGTCATGGACGAAGCCGCGGTGGAACGCGCCAAGGCGGCAGGCCTGGACGTGGTGGCCAACGCCTGTCCTGCCCAGGTTGCCTGGAAGTACAACCTTTAGCGCTTCACCGGGTCCGGCCCTTCACCATGTCCGGATAGTGCCGTTCGGTGACGTCCGGGTGCGCCCGCATCCGTCCTTTGAGCATGTTGAGGCCGAATGACGCAAGCAGCGGATTGTTGGGATCGTCGGTGATGCCACGGGCCGCTGCCTTCAGCCCGGGCGCCAGCGGGACGGGCTTAATGACGGCGTCGAGGCGGGGCGACCAGAAGAACGGAACCGAATACCGGTCCACGCCCGGCGGCGGGGCCTGCACGCGGTGGATGGTGGCGGCAAGGTATCCCTCCGTGGCCACCTCCAGCATCTCGCCAAGGTTGACCACCAGGGCTCCCGGGAGCGGCTCAACGGGCAGCCACTGGCTGGTGCCCGGCGGCAGGACCTCGAGGCCGCCCACTTCGTCCTGCAGCAGGAGGGTCACGAATCCGTAATCCGCGTGCGACCCGACGCCCTGGTCTCCGGCCGCCTCCACCACCCCACCCACATAGTGCACCAGCTTGCCCATCCAGGCGGGAGTGCCCTGGAAGGGTTCGTCGAAGTAGTCCTCCGGCAACTCCAGGGACACTGCGATGGCGCGCAGGAGTTCCATCCCTACCTCGGACATGAGGTCCGCCCATTCCATGGCCGCGGGTTTCAGCTCGGGTAAGGCGTCGTCAGGCCAGAGGTTGGGGCCCTGCAGAAGCCAGTAGGGCTGGTCCGCGGGATAGTCCCTGACCGGTTCACGTTCCGGCGAATAGTCGATCTGTTCCCGTGCGTCTGCCCGGCCCTGCGTCACCTCAGTGCCCATGCGGGTGTAGCCGCGGAAGTGGGGAGACAAGCGGTTGTCGAGCTTCAGCCGCTCCTCGAGCGGCAGGTCGAAGAAGCGCCGGACGATGTCCAGTAGGTGCTCTGCCTGGCCCGGCCGTCCGCCATATCCCGTGACCTGGAAGAACCCGACATCGTGGGTGGCATGCCGCAGTTGCTCGATAAACCCGGAACTGAAAGTCCCGTAGGGCTGCCGTGCGGAACTCAGATCCAGAACAGGTATGGCTCCCTGATCGCGTGACATCCTCGCAGACTAGCACCGGGCAGGTCCTGTTTATAGGCTTCCCTTATGGACCCAAATGCGCTGCGCAGGATCTGCCTTTCGTTTCCCGGCGCATACGAGGATTTTCCCTTCGGACCCGAGACTTCGGTCTTCAAGGTCCGCGCCAGCACCGCCGGTGGAGCCCGCCACGAGGCAAAATTGTTTGCCCTGTCCTCCATGGACAAAGACGACTTCTACGTGAACCTCAAGTGCGAGCCGGCCCTGGCGGTTCAGCTGCGCGCGGTCCATCCCGCGATCACCGGCGCATGGCACATGAACAAGACCCACTGGAACGGAGTCCGTCTGGACGGCTCGCTGCCGGATGGGATGATCCGCGACATGGTGGAGGACTCGTACGACCTGGTGGTGTCCGGCTTGAGCCGGAAACAGCAGGAGCAACTGGGCTGGGCGCGGTTCGAAAGGGCAGGCCGCAATGACTGACAGGGAACAGACGGAGGCCGGGCTGGACTACCCGGACGTGGGCGGCACAGAACACGGCCTCGCCCCGGAAGGGTACAGCCGCGTCCTCGAGGAGGCCCGGCTGGGGAACGGACTGGACCTCTACCGGCGGGTTGCTGACGGCATCCTGGGCTGGGAGCTGCAGCGGCGGGCAGGGCTCCGGGTCCGCGCCGATTCACCCAGGGCGGTGCCCGGGGCGCGCGTGGTGAGCGGATTCGGCGTCGGGCCGTTCCGCCTGCCCGCCCCCTGCCAGGTGGTGTGGGTGCACGAACCCCTGCCGGACGGTGTTCCCCAATCCGCCGGCTTCGGCTACGGAACGTTGCCCGGCCATCCCGCCCGCGGGGAGGAGTCCTTCGAAGTGGAGATCAACGGCCAGGGGGAAGTGTGGCTGCGGATCCGGGCGTTCAGCAGGCCAGCCAACTGGTTCTACGCCGCCGGCGGTGTGGTCACCCGCGCGGCGCAGCGCCACGTTACTTCCCGGTACATTGAAGGGGCACGCAGTCTCGCCGCGGAAGGAACATCCCAGTGATCTTTATCGTCGTCAAGTTCAAGGTCAAGCCCGAGTGGGCCGAGCGCTGGCCGGCCCTGGTGGCGGACTTCACCGAAGCCACCCGGCAGGAGCCAGGCAACCTGTGGTTCGACTGGTCCCGCAGCCTCGACGACCCCAACGAGTACGTCCTGGTGGAGGCCTTCAAGGACGATGCCGCCGGCGACCACGTCAACAGCGCACACTTCCAGAAGGCCATGGCGGATATGCCGCAGGCCCTCGCCGAAACACCCAGGATCATCAGCCGGCAGCTCGACGGCGACGGGTGGGACCTCATGGGTGAACTCACCATCGAATAACCAAGGGCCAGTGCCATGTGGATCGGCTGGATCGAGTTCGACATTCTTCTGGGCGACGTGCACAGCCTGAAGGAGAAACGCTCGGTCGTGCGGCCGCTCGTTGCTGACGTGAAACGCCGTTTCGAGGTCTCCGTCGCTGAGGTGGGGGACCAGAACCAGTACCGGCGCACGAAGCTGGGGGTGGGGCTGGTGGCAGCTGACCGCAGGCACCTCGTGGAGGTGCTCGACGCCGTCGAACGCTTCGTGGCCGGCCGCCCCGAGCTTGAGCTGCTCAGCGCGCGCCAACGTGAGCTGCACAGCGAGGATTAACTCATCGATTGCTGAGTAGTTGTCGTTTTCGGGCCTCAAAACGACAAGTACTCAGCAGTCGATTGAGGGTGTGGATAACTTCTGCGGGTGTTGCCTGGATTCTGCTGTCATGGATCGATGAAGACTCCACAGCCGCTGCCGGAGGAACTCCGGGGACGCCCCTTCACTCTTAGTGACGCTTCGGTTGCCGGAGTCTCCCCACGCCGCTGGCGGCACGGATCGCTGGCATACCGTGGCAGGGGCATCAGGATGGAGGGCCCGACGGCGGAGCTTGCGTTGGGCGCGCGGGTCCGTCCTTTCATCGAGGTCAACGAGCTTTGTGCTGCCTCTCACGTTACGGCCGCGGAGCTTCATTCACTGCCGCAGCGGCGGCGGGATGAGGCCTTCGACGTCTACCACCTCATACGCCCCGAGGGCGCAGCCTACCTGGACCGGCCCCACGTCATCGTGCACCGCATGAAGCTGTACGGGGATGAAGTCACGGCAATGGACGGGCTTCCGGTCACAACGCCGGCGCGGACCTGGCTGGACATGGCCGAGCTGCTGTCCGTCGACGAGCTCGTGGTGATGGGGGATGCCTGCGTCCGCGTGCCCAGGCCGGAGTTTGAGGGCCGGGACATGCCCCTGTGCAGCACAAGGGACCTGCAGCGGACCATCGACAGGCACCGGGGCAAACGGGGGCTCCGGAAGGCGAAGGAGGCCCTGGCACTCATTCGGGTCGGAGCTGATTCACCGCAGGAAACCCTGCTCCGGCTCGCGATTGTCCGCGCGGGCCTGCCCGAACCGGAGCTGAATGTGCCGATCATTACTGAGGATGGCACCAGGCATCATGAGCCGGACCTGTCCTACCGCAAATACAAGATCGGAATCGAGTACGAGGGCGACCACCACGGCGAGGACAGTCAGATCGCCAGGGACATCACACGATCCGAACGGTACGCTGCGTTGGGGTGGACTGAGGTCAGGATCTCCAAGCGGCACATGGTCAACGACGCGAAGCCTGCCGCCGCCAAAGTGCTTGTTGCCTTGGCCCAGGCCGGCTGGCGAAGGGGATCTTAAAAACGACTGCTGCGTACTTGTCGT
>NZ_JWTB01000012.1 GCF_000813845.1 Pseudarthrobacter phenanthrenivorans | reverse complement strand
GTATACCGGCTGCCGCCCTTCCGCGTCCCGCCGGCGCGGCGAGCCTGCGGCCGGCGCCTTTGACAGGTCACGTACCGCAGAAGGTCATGTAGTTGCCGAAGTCTTCGGGGGCACCTTCCGCATACCGTTCCAGGCCGGTCCGCTCAGTAAAGGGATCGGTGACGGCCTCCAACAGCCGCTGCAAGGGAGCAATGTCTCCCGCGGTCCCGGCGGACAGCGCCTCCTCCACGAGGTGGTTACGGGGGATGTAGGCCGGGTTCACGCTGTCCATCAGTTCCGCGTCGGGGTCCAGCGCCTGCCACCGCCGGATCCAGCTATCGAAGGCTGCAAGGTCAAGGACCATGCCACGAACCGGGCGCAGGTTGCCCCGGGCGGCCTTGCCGAGGTTCCGGAAGAACAGTGTGTAGTCCACCGGGCCGTCCTTCAGGAGGGCGATAACGTCGTCCACCAGCGCGGAGGCGGCATCGCCGGCCTCTTCCCCGCCGGCCGCGGCCAGGCCCAGCTTTGCTTTCATCCCGCTGGACCACGCCGCGCTGTACTGGCGCCGGAAGCCGCCCAGCACGTCCACCGCGGGGGCCACAGCCTTCTCCTGGTCCTCGTCGATAAGCGGCAGCATTGCCTCGGCGAGCCGGGCGAGGTTCCATTCGGCAAGGACGGGCTGGTTGGCGTAGGCGTAGCGGCCGCTGACGTCGATCGAGCTGTAGACGGCGGCCGGGTTGAAGGCGTCCAGGAACGCACATGGGCCGTAATCGATCGTCTCTCCCGAGATGGTCATGTTGTCCGTGTTCATGACTCCGTGCACGAACCCGACGAGCATCCACCGCGCCACCAGTTCGGCCTGGGCGGAAACCACCGAGGCGTACAGCGCGAGATAGGGATTGTCCGCGTCGGCGGCGTGTGGATAGTGCCGGCTGATGGCGTGGTCCGCAAGGCGCTTGAGGAGGCCGGGGTTTTCGGTGGCCCTGGCGTATTGGAAGCTGCCCACCCGCAGATGGCTGCTTGCCACCCTGGCCAGGACGGCGCCGGGCAGCATGCCGTCGCGCCGGACCTGTCGTCCGGTGGCCACCACGGCGAGCGAGCGGGTGGTGGGAATGCCCAAAGTGTGCATGGCTTCACTGACAACGTATTCACGGAGCATTGGTCCGACGACGGCGCGGCCGTCTCCGGCGCGGGCGAACGGCGTGCGGCCGGACCCTTTGAGGTGCAGGTCCACCAGGCGGCCGTTGGTGTCCGTGAGCTCACCGACCAGCAGGGCGCGACCGTCACCGAGGAGCGGTGAATAGCTGCCGAACTGGTGACCGGCATAGGCCTGGGCCACGGGAGTGGCGCCGGCGGGAACATGGTTCCCTGCCAGCATCCGTATTCCTTCGGGGCTGCGGAGGTACGCGGGATCAAGCCCCAGGTCCTGGGCCAGCCTGGTGTTGAGGACCAGGAGTTCGGGATTGGGTGCGTCCTCGGCCTGCCAGGGAACGGCCAGCTCCGCCAGTTCACGGGCGAAGCGGCCGTCGAAAATGACCGTGGATTCAGCTGCTGCCGTCATGATTAAACCCTATCGCCGTTGATTGGCCTGCTGCGTGCCGCGGTTGCCGCCGCGGGGGAACGGCAATGCGGTCCAGGTCGCCGGCGGCGATGACGTTGCTGGCGGGGGCACGCTCCCGCGCCTGCTGCGCGAGGAGCGAAACGTTGTCGCCGTACCGGGACGAGAAATGCGTGAGGACCAGTGTCCGCGCCCTCCCGGACAACGCCAGGTCCCCTGCCTGCCCGGCGGTGAGGTGCAGGTATTGGGCCGCCAGCCCGCCGTCGTCGTCACTGAACGTTGACTCGGTGACCAGCAGGTCGGCGCCGTCGGCCAGTTCCTCCGCGCCCGGGCACGGTGCCGTGTCCATGATGAAGGCAAAGCGCTGGCCCGGCCGCGGAATGCTGACCTCCTCCAGCGTCACTGCGCCGAGGCGGCCGGTGCGTTGCAGCCGGCCGGCGTCCGGTCCGTGGATCCCGGCGGCCCGGAGCCGCTCGGGCAGGATGGTGCGGCCGTCCGGCTCGGCCAGGACGTAGCCGTACGTCTCGATGCGGTGCTTCAGCGAACGCACGGCCAGGCCGTCGGCCACATGGCCCGCCGCGGAGTGCGGGTGCAGCCGAAGGTCGAGGCCGGGGGTGCTGACGGAGATGAGGGCCCTGACGACGTCGGCGCCTGAGGCGGGATAATGGAGGTGGACCGGGTGGGCCACGCCGTCCAGGACCATCCGGGACAGGACTCCGGGCAGGCCGAAGCAATGGTCGCCGTGCACGTGCGTCAGGCAGATCCTGGTGATGCTGCCGGCGGAGACCCCTGCATGGATCATCTGGCGTTGGGTTCCCTCGCCGGGGTCAAACAGGAACCCTTCACCGTCCCAGCGCAGGAAGTAGCCATTATGGTTCCTGGTCCGGGTGGGAACCTGGGACGCGGTTCCCAGCACCACGAGTTCACGCACCGCCGGCAGCTGCCGGTCCGGCCCGCAGGCCTTTGGCGTAGGCGGCCTGGCCGGCATGCTGGAGGCAGTCCCCCAAAATACTGACCAGCCGCACGCCCAGGGTCACGGGCGGATCCCAGTGCGTGTCCACCACCCGGTCCAGGCCGGAGTCGTCGACACTGTCCAGGAATTCGGCAGTCTGGCGGTGGACGGCCCGGTAGTACTGCACCAGCAGGTCCCCGGACGCCCGGACGGCGTCCACCTGCCCGCTCGAGTGCCCGTAGCCCGTATCGCTGGCCGCCAGCGGGAGGCCGAAGCGGGAAACGAAAGCCTCCGCGGTCCAGACCTGTTCCAGCCCGGCGGCGGAGGCGACCTGCGCGTCTTCAACGCGGCCAAGGTGCCAGACCAGCCATGCGATGGAGTTGCCGTTGCCGGACGGGCGCCTGTGCAGGTCAGCGTCGTTGAGCCCGTCGAGGATCTGCGCGACCAGGCCCGGAAGCCTGCCGAAGGCCTCCTGCAGCAGTTCTTTCGAGTGCATGGCTCTCCTCCCAGCGCCGGACCGGCCTGATTGCCGGCCCGGCCCGATTGCTAGCGTTCCAGGTCGTCGGGTTCGAACTCGCTCAACGGCGAGCCGCCGAAGTTCTCCTCGTCGTCGCTGGCATCCGCTTCGAGGCCGGATGGTGCCTCGCCAAAGTCCACATCGGCCGCCGCCTCCCCCAGCGTTGGGGAATCCGGCGGCACCTGCTCGTCGCCGGCACGGTAGCGGGCCTGCGCGGTTTCGTCCCGCAGCGTCTGCTCGCTCAGGAAGTCTTCCTCTTCACCGCTTACCCCTTCGTCCTGCAGCAGGGGGTCTTCCCGCCAGCGGTCGGGGTTGTTTTCGGCAGCGCCGGGATAGCTGTCCGGCTCCCCGGAGACAGGGTCCAGTTCCAGGGATGACGCCGCGCCGGGAGTTTCGTCGGGAATCACGTCGTTGTCCTCTACGACTTCCAGTTCATCGTCGGGGACATTCTGTTCAGTCATGTTGCTGCCTTTCTCGTTGTCCGGAGGCTCACAATAGTAAGCATACTGAGGAAGCGCGGTGCCTGGGAACCATGCGGTGCGCCAGGAGCAACTACGCTTTGAGGTTCAGTCACGGCAGGAGGACCCATGGAAAGCAATGCAGCGCCGGAGGGGCGCGGGGCGGAACCGTCCCGGCCGCAGTCCCTCCCCGCAAGGATGGCGGCGCTTTGGGCGGACGGCCTGGGCCGGGCAAGCATCCGATCGGTCCAGGCACTCTCCGTCCTGGCGCTGGCCTGGGTGGTGGTGCAGGCCGTCACCCGGGTTCCGCTGGTCCTTGTCCCGGTCCTGATTGCTTCGATCCTGGCATCGGCGATGGCCCCGGCGGTCCGTTGGCTCGCCTCACGGGGCTGGCCGCGCGCCCTGGCGGTGCTGGCGTCCTTCCTGCTGATCGTTGCGGTCATGGCAGGTGTGGTGGGAGGCATCACTGCCGTGGTCCGCGACCAGGCGGGGGTCCTGGCGGCACGCGCCGAGGCCGGGATAGGGCAACTGCAGCAATTCATCACCACCGGTCCAGTCGCCCTGACCAGCGACCAGATCGATGCGGCCCGCGGGGAGTTCCAGAAATTCCTTGCCGGGGGCAGCCTGGGCGCCGACGCTTTGACCGGCCTGAGGACCGCCGGGGAGATTGCGGCGGGAACCGTGCTGACGGCGGTCATCCTGTTCTTCTTCCTCAAGGACGGCGGGCAAATCAGGGCATTCCTCATTGGGTTTCTGCCGGCGGGCCAGCAGGGCAAGGCACACCTGGCGGCGGAACGGAGCATCGTGGTGCTGGGCGGGTACGTCCGCGGTACCCTCATCATCGCGGCCATCGACGCCGTGATTGTCCTGGCCGGGCTCCTGATCCTGCGGGTTCCGCTGGCCGTCCCGCTGGCAGCGGTGGTGTTCCTGGGCGGCTTCATCCCCATCATCGGAGCGACCGCCGCGGGCAGCCTCGCCGTACTGGTGGCGCTGGTGGAAAACGGACCGGTTACCGCACTGGTTGTCCTGGTAATCCTGGTGGCTGCCAACCAGTTTGAACACCACATCCTACAGCCCCTTTCATGGGACGCGTCCTGCGGATTCATGGACTGGTGATCATCCTCGCCCTGGCCGCCGGGGCGACGCTTGCCGGCGTCATCGGCGCCCTGTTGGCGGTGCCCGTGGCCGCCGTCGGCTGGACCATCTGCAAGACAATTGCTGACAGGGACGCGCCGGGCCCGGAACCAATCGCGCCGGCGGCACCGGGGGCCCGCGCTGAACAGCGCTTCCGTGACTTTTGGCCCTACAGTGCCTGCGGCGAGGGGGCCAGTCTGGAGTGGCAGGAAGACCAGTTCACGACGAGCAGGAAGTGCGGCCATGCCATCCCGGAAACCCATCGCTGTATGCACCAACGACTCAGCCCAAAGCCAGGCAGCTGTCCTGTGGGCAGCCCGGCGCGCCCACCGCCAGGGCCTGCCGCTGGTGATCGTCCATGTGGTCGATGACCGCTGGGTCGCTGAACCCTATCCATGGTTCGGAACGCTGCAGCAGGCCGGCGAAGAGCTCCTCAAGACTGCCGCCGGGCGCCTCGAAGGGGCGGTGCCCATCACGCCGGCGACGGAACTGCTCACCGGAAGCGTGGGCGGGTCCCTGGCCAAGTACTCCAAGAAGACCTCCATGATGGTGGTCGGCTCAGGCAGCGGCCACATGGGCGGCGCCCTCGCTGACCGGGCACTCCAGGTGGCCACAGGGGCCAAGGTCCCGGTCGCCGTCGTCGGAACCCACGATCCCGAGGGCAGGTCCGGCGTGGTGGTGGGCGTCGACGGCTCAGCAGAAGCCACGCAGGCGGTGGCGTTCGCAGCCGCCGAAGCGGACCGCGACGGGGACGAACTGACGGTTGTCTACGCAGTGAACGCTCCAAATCCGGTCGTCGATGCCGGACTGACACCCGCTGCCCTCGCGGACGCCATCGTGGAGGAGGAACGGGTTGTGCTTTCGGAGACCGTTGCCGGCCTCAAGGAAGACTATCCGGACCTGACGGTGAACCAGCGCCTCGAAACAGACAAGGGAGCTGTGGATGCGCTCGTCGATGCGGCCGCCGGAGCACGCCTCCTGGTTGTTGGCAGCCGCGGCAGGGGTGCCTTCAAGCGCCTGCTGCTTGGTTCAACCGCGCACGGTGTCCTGAAGCATCTCCCCTGCACCACCATCATCACGCGGACCGAAGCAGCCAAAGGCACCATCTAGGCCGCACCGCCCGCCGATCCCGTTGCCCTACTCCGGCGTACCCGTCGCGGAAGGTTAGGCCGCCATGAAAAAACCTGCTGCCATCATCATTCTGATCCTCGGGATCCTGATCGCGCTTCCCGGACTGGCCGCGCTGGCAGGAGGAGCCGTGGCATCGGCCGTGGGCTCGATCCAGGGCGACGGATACCTGACGTCCGGCACGTCGCGCTTCTCCGTCAACTCCTTCGCCCTGACTTCGCCGCGGGCGGACGCGATCGGCGAGGACGTGCCGGGACGGCTTCCCTTCGACATCGGCACCCTCCGGCTGCGGATCGGCTCAGTAACGCCGGACAAACCCGTGTTCATCGGCATCGGGCGGCAGGACGACGTCGAACAGTACTTGTCAGGCGTGCACCACTCGGAGCTGCTGAACATCCGGCAGCGGCCTTTCCGCGCCGACTACCGTGACGTACCCGGCGGCAACCCCGCCTCGCCGCCCACCGGCCAGGGCTTCTGGACTGCCTCCGTCTCGGGGACCGGCGAACAGGAACTCACCTGGAACATCACGCCCGGGGCATGGGAAGTGGTGGTGATGAACGCCGACGCCTCCGCAGGCATCGACGTCCAGGCACAGGCGGGCTTCCGCTCCGACCTGATCCGGCCGGCAGCCACCGGCCTGCTCGTGGGCGGCGTCATCGCCCTGGTCATCGGCATACCGCTGATTGTCTTTGGCGCCGCTGGGTTGGGACGGCACGCAGGGCCGCCGATTTCCGGCGGGCCTGGTCCGGGTGCCGGAGGGCCGGCAGCCGGTGGACCTGTGAAGGCGGGACCAGGTTACCCGGGCGGGGGCTACGCCGGCCCGTACCAGACCGGCCCGTACCCGCCAGGCCCGTACCCGCCCGGCCCCTACCCGCCAGGCCAAGGGACTGCCGGACCACCCCTCCCCGCACCGCAGGGAGGAGGAAGCCCAGGCCAGGTCCCGGCCTCCGCGCCGGCTGCAACGTGGGGGCAAGGCAACGCGACCGCCGCACCCGCCCCCGTGCCTCCGCTCCAGGCGTCCGGCACGGCCTCCGGCGGCCCCGGTGCTTACCCCGCCAGGCTCGTCGGGGACATCGATCCCGGCCTGTCCCGCTGGATGTGGCTGGTCAAGTGGTTCCTGGCCATACCGCACTTCATCCTGCTGTTCTTCCTCTGGTTCGCGTTCGTGGTGACCACCGTCGTGGCAGGGTTCGCCATCCTTTTCACTGGCCGGTACCCACGGACCCTGTTCGACTTCAACGTGGGCGTTATGCGCTGGAACTGGCGGGTGGCGTTCTACGCCTATGCGGCCGTCGGCACGGACCTGTACCCGCCGTTCACCCTGAAGCGCACCAACTACCCCGCCGACTTCGATGTGGACTATCCGGAGCGGTTGTCACGGGGCCTGGTCCTGGTGAAGTGGTGGCTGCTGTCCATTCCGCACCTGCTCCTGGTGGCGGCCTTCGCCGGAACCACAGGGTCGGTGTGGAGGTGGGAGGCGAACGACAACGTGGTGGGCAGCACCTACGAGCGCGGTTCAGGCCTATCCCTGCTGGGGCTGCTGGTCCTGATCGCGGCCGTGATCCTGCTGTTCACCGGCCGCTACCAGCGCCCGCTGTTCAACCTCATCCTCGGCGTGGACCGCTGGATCTACCGGGTCATGGTGTACACCGCGCTGATGCGGGACGAATATCCGCCGTTCCGGCTGGACCAGGGTCCCACGGAGCCCGCATGGGCTGCAGCGCCTGCGTGGCCTGCAGGACCGCCCTCCCCGGGCGGCGCACCGCCGCCACCGGCGCCGTGACCTTAGGCCCTACCCCATGGCAGGTCCCCGGGCGATGATGGGCGGGACAATACGGATCCGATCAGGGAGCGGGACATGAGCATTGCCGGGGCACCGATAGCAAGGATTGTGGTGGGCGTGGACGGTTCGGAGGCGTCGGTGGAGGCGCTTCGCCAGGCCCAGCGGCTTGCCACCCCCCTGGGGGCCAAGGTGCAGGCCCTGGCCTGCTGGGAGTACCCCCAGATGTACAGCGGCTACGTCATGATGGGCGTCGAGGGCTTCGAGGAGGGGGCCCGGAAGGTCCTGGACGAGACAGTGGCCCAGGCCTTCGGTCCGGGCATCCCGGAAAATGTCACCGCCACCCTGGTGCGGAGCCATCCGCGGGAGGCGCTGATCGACGCCAGCCGGGACGCTGACATGATCGTGGTGGGGCGCCGGGGGCACGGCGGATTCGGCGGCCTGCTGCTGGGTTCCGTCAGCTCCGCGCTGGTCGCCCACGCACATTGCCCGGTGTTGGTGGTCCACAGCCCGGAGACCGCACCGGGCGGCCCCAGCGGTTCCTGACCTGCCCAGGAGGGCATAGGCCAGGGTCAGCGCAAGGGGCGGGTGATGGCAGTGCCGGATGGTGGAGCGCGACGGCGGGCGCCCGCCGTCGCGCTCGCAGTCGCGTTGGTGGTGCTCGCCGTCGTCCTGGCCCTGCTGCTTCCGGCGCGGACGGCCGGTCCGCCGTCGTCATCCCCTTCCACGTCCGCGCCGGTATCCGGACAACCGTCCGGCACAACCGGCCCGTCCTTCTCCCCGCCGCCGTCGGAGACGGATACGTCTGAAGCCGGCCAGACTCCGGTGGAGCCGCCCGTCACGGTCCCGCCAATAGCCGAGCCCCCGCCCGCCGGGCAACCGGGTGAACCCCCGGCCCAGCCAACGGCGCCGGCGGAGCCAGGTGCACCCCCGCCGCCGTTTCCGGAGTCCCTCCGGGGCCAGGACCTCACGGTCATCCCGGGGGCGGGCCGCGTGGTTGCCCTCACCTTCGACGCCGGGGCAAACGCGGCCGGATTGCCGAAGATCCTGGCCACCCTGTCCTCGAAAGGCGTTGCCGGAACGTTCTTCCTCACTGGGAACTGGGCGGCCAGCAACCCGCAGGGCGTGTCAGATATTGCCGCGGCAGGGCACCGGGTGGCGAACCACTCCATGACGCATCCGGGGTTCACCGGGCTGGACAGCGCCCGGATTACGCAAGAGGTGCTTGCGGCGGAGCAGGCAATCCTCGCAGCCGGCGGCGATCCGCGGCCCCTGTTCCGCTTTCCTTTTGGTGAGCGCGACGCCCGGACCATCGCCGCGGTCAACTCGCTGGGATATGTGCCGGTCAGGTGGACGCTGGACACGCTGGGCTGGAAAGGAACCAGTGGCGGTGCCAGCGTCCAGATCGTCGCGGACCGCGTCCAGGCAGGACTTCAGCCCGGTGAAATCGTCCTCATGCACATTGGTTCCAACCCCGACGACGGCACCACCCTGGATGCCGACGCCCTGCCCCAGGTCATCGATGGCATCAGGGCTGCGGGGTACGGCTTCACCACCCTCGATGCGTTGCTGGGCCGGTGAGGGAGGCGGTGGCGCCCGTGGGAAAGGCCAGGGGGACGGGCAAGGGGAAGGCCAGGCCCTCCCGGGACGCGGAGGCGGACAGCAGCCCTCCGAAACCGTCCGGAAGACGCCACAGGACCGGAAATGACGCCGATCCGGCGCATCACGGGCTCCCGGTCCACGAGGTGGTCCTGCTCCTGGAGACCGATGCCGCCAGAGGCCTGGGCCCGGAAGAGGTGGTGCGCCGGCGCGCACAGTTCGGGGCCAACGAGCTTTCCCGGACGCAGCGGGCGGGGTTGGCCCGCAAGCTTGGACGCCAGTTCAATAACCCCCTGGTCTTCGTCCTGCTGGCCGCCGTCGCTGTAACCGCGTTCCTTGGCGAATTCCTGGATTCGGCCGTCATCCTGGCGGTGGTGCTGCTGAATACGCTGATCGGGTTCATCCAGGAAGTACGGGCAGAGGCGGCGTTGGATGCCCTCCACTCGCTGGTCCGCACGCACGCCGCCGTGCTGCGCGGCGGGGAGCGCAAACAGGTGCCCTCCGAGGACCTGGTCCCCGGCGACCTGGTCCTGCTCGAGGCGGGCGACAAGGTCCCGGCCGACCTCCGCCTGGTACGCCTTTCCGCCCTGCGGGCCGATGAGTCCGCCCTGACGGGAGAATCAGAGCCCGTGGCCAAGGACCAGGTGGTCCTGCCCCGGGTCACGCCCGTGGCCGACCGGCGGAACATGATGTACAGCGGCACCCTGGTCATCGCCGGCACCGGGGAAGGCGTCGTGGTCGCCACCGGCGGCGAAACAGAACTTGGGGAAGTCCACCGACTCATGGGCGCCGTACGGCCCACGGCCACACCCCTGACGCAGAAACTGGCCAAATTCAGCTCCACCTTGACCCTTGCCATCCTCGCCCTCGCTGCCTTGGCCTTCGCTGCCGGCCTGGCACACGGCGAACCGCCGGGCCAGATGTTCACCGCCGCCGTCGCCCTCGCCGTGGGAGCCATTCCCGAGGGCCTGCCCGCCGCGGTGACCGTGACCCTTGCCATCGGTGTCCGCCGCATGGCCCGCCGCCGCGCCGTTGTCCGGCGGCTCCCCGTGGTGGAGACGCTCGGCAGCACCACCGTGATCTGCTCTGACAAGACCGGCACGTTCACCAGGAACCAGATGACCGTCCGGGCACTCTGGACGCCCTCGGGAAGCTATGGCGTGACCGGCTCCGGCTACGGACCGGAAGGACACATCGCCGCTTCAGCGGCACCGAACGCGGAGGCGCAGCAACCGCTCAGGCCAGCGGAACCTGACGGCAGGGATGCGGCCCTGCGTTGGACCCTCCTGGCCGGTGCGGCCTGCAATGACGCCAGTGTCCACAGCACGGCGTCGGGGTGGCAGGTGCGGGGCGATCCCACCGAAGCCGCGATGCTGGTCGCTGCCGCCAAGGGCGGAATCGCGGTGCAGGACTTCCTGGCCGCGAATCCGCGGCAGCAGGAACTGCCGTTCACCTCCGAAGGGCAGTTCATGGCGACACTGCACACGTCCACGCTCCGCTCCGGCGGCGGCACTGTGTTCGTTAAGGGCGCGGTGGAGCGGATCCTGGAACTGTGCAGCCTTGAAATGGCTGCGGACGGCAGTTGCCGGCCGGTCCGCAGGCACGCAGCCCTCACCGCCGCGCACGCGCTCGCGGACCAGGGGCTCCGGGTGCTCGCCACCGCCATGCTGCGGCTCCCAGCGGAAACGCATACCCTCTCCGCCACGGGGCTGCGCGGCCGGATGGTACTGACAGGACTCCAGGCCATGCATGACCCGCCGCGCGAAGCGGCCGCCGGGTCCGTCGAAGCCTGCCGCCGCGCCGGCGTGGCAGTCAAGATGATCACCGGAGACCACGTGCGAACGGCCATGACCGTCGCCGCAGCGGTGGGCCTGGCCGTTGACCATGGCCCCGGAACAGCCCTGGCCGGCGCAGAGCTGGACGCCATACCCGCGGACAGGTTCGCCGATGCGGTGGACCGGGCCACCGTTTTCGCCCGGGTGTCGCCGGAGCAGAAGCTTCGACTCATCGGCGCCCTGCAGTCCCGGGGGCACGTGGTTGCCATGACCGGGGACGGCGTCAACGACGCACCGGCCCTTCGCCAGGCCAACGTTGGCATATCGATGGGACGCACCGGAACGGAGGTGGCCAAGGAAGCCTCCGACATCGTGCTGACCGATGACGACTTCGCCACCATCGAGGCAGCGGTGGAAGAAGGCCGCAACGTTTTCGACAACCTGACCAAGTTCATTGTCTGGACCCTGCCTACCAACATGGCTGAAGGACTGGTGATCCTCGCCGCCATCCTGCTGGGCGCAACGCTGCCGATCCTGCCCACCCAGATCCTATGGATCAACATGACCACGGCCGTCGCCCTTGGACTGATGCTGGCTTTTGAACCCAAGGAGCCCGGACTCATGTCCCGGCCGCCCAGGGCACCGGACCGTCCCCTCCTGACCTGGGCCCTTACGGTCCGGATCCTGCTTGTCTCGGCCCTCCTTGTCGTGGGGACCTGGTGGCTGTTCGACCATGAGCTCGCCATCGGCGCCACTGTGGCGGAGGCCCGCACGTCCGCCGTGAACCTCTTCGTGGCCGTGGAAGTGTTCTACCTCTTCAGCTGCCGGTCGCTGACCCGGCCGGCATGGCGGACGGGGCTGCTGGGCAACCGCTGGCTCCTCCTCGGCGTGGCGGTCCAGGCGGCCGCACAGCTGGCCCTCACCTACGCACCGCTGATGAACGAACTCTTCCACACCGCACCGATCGGTCCCGAAGCGTGGTTGCGGATCTTCGGCCTCGCCTTGCTGGCATCCGCCGCCGTCGCCGTGGACAAACGGCTGCGGCGCCAGGGCTTTTGACGGTGGATGTTCCGGGCTTGTTAGCCCCGTCGCGCTTCAGGCGCTGCCTCGGGGACAACACGGACCAGGACCAGGCCGGTGACCAGGGCCATCGCTGCCGCCATGAGCACTGCGGCCACCACCCCAATGGCGGCGATCAGCCACGCCGGCTGTCCCGGCTGCCACAAGGGCGGAGCAACAAGCGTAAACACTGCCAGGCCGGCCGCCCAGGCTGCGGCGCTCCCGGCAATCCAGCACCACGCCCGGCTGATCAGGTGCTGCCGTTGCAACCTCCGCAGCTCAAGCCACTGGGCGGTCCCGATGGAGCCGAGCAGCACAACGGCCGCCAGCGTGCCTGCGCCAATCCGCGCGGCCGGGGGCCAGTCCTGCCACCCTGCAAAAGTCGACGGCAGCATCCCCACGGACCAGGCGACGCCGGCGGCCAACCCCGTCAGCACAGTCCACCGGGCCGTGGACAGGCCCGGCAGCCGGACCCTCAGGATCCGGGCCTGGAACCAGCCGAGGATCCCGCCCTCGGCAAGGCCCGCCACAACCAGCAGCCCAAAGAGAGCGTCCGGCAGGAACGTTGCGGCAACGAACTGGGCAAGGGCCGGGGCGAGGAAGCCCAGGCTTTCGCCCATGGTGACCCAGCCCACCCATCCGGCGAGGTATGCACGTCCGGATGTCCCGCCGTCGTCGGCCCTTGCCGCAGGTTCCACTGGCCGCCTTCCCTTCGCAAGCGCGCACTCCCATGAGCCACCCGCCGTCCAGCATCATGCCGGCGCCCGCCCCATGCCAGTGCCGAAAGCCCCTCCGGCCGCCGGAACAGACGGCAGGAGGACCCCGCCTCCGGAACAGGACCAATGGCTCTCCCCCACGCACGCGCAGCGGCCAATACTGGTAACGGAAGCAGACGGTTGGCGTCCGCCTTCATGGACCGGAGGTCATGGAAGTGTACGGCTGGAATGACGGCATGGGCTGGTGGGGCTATGTGCTGATGAGCATCAGCATGGTGGTGGTCTGGGGGGCAATCATCACCGGTATCGTCCTGCTGGCCCGTTTCCTGCGCACACCGTCCCCGCACGCCACCCAGCCGCCGCCTTCGCGCGCGGCGGAGGAAGTCCTGGCCGAGCGGTTCGCGCGCGGGGAAATCGACACCGCGGAATACCAGAACCGGCTGGCTGTCCTGCGCGGCCACCCGGGCGCTTGAGTTTGCGGCCCTGGGCAAAGGACATAAGGGGGCAGTGGTGCCACTCTCTGAATTCGAGAAACGCGAACTGGAACTGATCCGCCAAGGCCTGGAGCAGGAAGACCCCAGGCTGGCCGCCCTGCTTGGCCGGCACGCCGTTGGACTGTCCCTGCGGACCCGGGTCACGCGCGGCCTGGTCCTCTTTGCAGCCGGCGTCTGCGTCCTGCTCCTGGGCCTGGTGATCCGGGTCCCTTACGTGGGCATCGCGGGCTTCGCCGTCATGAACGCCGCGTGCTACTGGGCACTGAAGGACCTCCGCTGGTCTCCACGGAAGGTGGACGGCCAGGTCAACCAGATGGAAGGCAACAACGGATGAACCGGGCTACGGGGGCCGGCAAGGACTCCTCCGCGGACACGCGGGCGCTGCAGTCCGTGGAGGCCCACCATGCCGGGATGCTGAAGCAGTTGAACGTTCTGGTGGGGCTGCTCACCGAAGCGGTGGAGGCAGGGGACGCCGCTGCCGGGCAATCAACCCAGGCGGCTTTGCTGGATTGGTGCGACGAGGAACTCGTTCCGCACGCCCTGGCGGAAGAGGGCCCCTTGTACAGCGGGCCCCACGGGATGCCGGAGGCGAAGCTTCTGGTGGACGGCATGCTGGCCGAGCACCAGGTGATCGTGGACCTGGTCGAGGAGCTGAGGACGGCGGACGGGGTCCCTGCTGCGGTCGCCGCCGGCGCCATCCAGCGGATCTTCGCCCTGCATCTGGACAAGGAGAACCGCCTGCTGATGCCTTTCATCGTGGCCTCCCCCGGGCTGTCCCTTAGCCGGGCAGTTGAAGGCCTCCACGAACTGGTGGGTACCGGCGGGCACGCCGGTTCCCACCACCACGCTGCACCGCACGGCGAAGAAAAGGACCGCCACCGGCACGGGCAGCACGGGCACGGGTAATGCGGCGGGAGCAGTACGACGGCGGGTTGGGCCTTCGCGCTTCAGGGCACCACCGCGGCGCCGGCCCCGTCAGGACGGTTCCCGGTTGCCTTTTCGGGGGCGTGCACCACCAGCACGGGGCAGTGTGCGTGGCTCACGCATGCTGAACTGACCGAACCGGGAACGAAGCTTCCATGTCCCCGCCGGCCGACGATCACCAGGGATGCGTTGCGGCTGGCGTCAATGAGCACCGGGCCGGGCTTGCCGCGCACCAGCCGGGGATGCACAAAGCCTGGCAACTCCCCGAACGCGTCCGTCAGGGTCTGCTGGAGCACTTGGTCGGCCGCGTACCTGAAGCCCTCGATCCCCACTGCCAGGTACACCCCATAGCCGGCCGGAACGTCCCAGCAGGCCCACGCCTCCACCCGGGCCGAGAGCGGCTCTGCCAGCGCCCCGGCCACGCGCAGTGCAGCCATGGACGCTTCAGATCCATCCACGCCCACGATGATCCTGGGGTGTTTTCCCGGGGCAGCCCCGGTTGCCACACCAGTGGCTGGTATCCCGTCCCCTGCTGGTGCCACGTTCCCTCCTTGGTGCTGTTCCCCCAGCCTGGACCGGAAATGCGTCCCGGAACAGTGCCATAAGTCATCGTGCGCCGGGCTACCGGGAGGACGGGCAGCGGCGGATGGCGGGGTTCCCTGCGGCGCGCGGACTTTGGTCCCTTCCCGGCCACCCCTTGACGGGTAAGAATGGGGGCAGGCCCTCCCAGGGGCCACCCCGCTGTCGTCGGGGTACTGATCCTGAAAATGTGGGGAGCTCTCGGTGCACAAGGGTGAAGCAGGAACTGACGGGGCCACACGATCTCCGGGACCGGTCCGGGTGTTCATCCTGGATGACCACGAGCTTGTCCGGCAGGGGTTGAAGGACCTGCTGGAAGGTGAAGGATTCCTCGTGGTCGGCGAAAGCGGATCCGCCGCGGAGGCCACCCGCCGCATCCCGGCCCTTCATCCGGACATCGCAATCCTTGACGGGCGGCTTCCGGACGGGACAGGGATCGAAGTATGCCGGGACGTGCGTTCCCTCGATCCGCGCCTGCGCTGCCTGATCCTCACGAGCTACGACGACGAGCAGGCACTCCGTGGCGCAGTCCTGGCAGGCGCGTCGGGGTACATCCTGAAGCAGATCAGGAGTGATGACCTCCTGGCCGGAATCCGCAGAGCCGCGGCCGGTGAATCGTTGTTCGAACCGGGGGTGGAGCAGCAGATCATCACGGGTCTTTCCACGGTGCACACCGATCCCAGGCTGGAGGGCCTCAGCGCCCAGGAGAAGAAGGTGCTGGCGCTGATCGGCCAGGGGTTGACCAACCGGCAGATCGGCGACGAGCTGTTCCTGGCCGAGAAGACCGTCAAGAACTACGTGTCGTCCATCCTGGCCAAACTGGGGTTCGAGCGGCGGACGCAGGCAGCGGTCTACGTCACCAAGAGTTCCTCCGACTCCGCTTAACGGCCGGACCTGCCCGCAGGCGCACTAGGCAAGCCTGGCGGACCACCTTACGGTGGTGCCCACCCCCGGGGTGCTTTCGATGGTGCAGCTGCCTTTCAGCAGCTCAGCGCGGCGCCGCATGTTCGCCAGGCCGCTGACGCGGGCAGGCTCCGTGAAGCCTTGGCCGTTGTCACTGATCACGACCTGTACCCGTTCCCTGCCTGCTGCGGCATCCCCGGTGCCGGGATCCGGACGCTCCACGGCGACCGTCACCTGGATGTCGTCGGCGCCTGAATGCCGGAGCGCATTACTGAGCGCCTCGGACAGCACGGACAGGAGGTGGACGGACACGTCCTCCCGAATGGAGTCCACGGCTCCATCCAGGGACACCTTGGGTGTTACGGCATAACTGCGCGAGCTTTCCCGGACCGCCCGCAGGATACGTCCCGTCAAGGGTTCGCGCTCCTCATCCGCGGTGCGCAGCGAGTAGATGGTATCCCGCAGCTTGCGGATGGTTTCATCGAGTTCGGTGGTGACGGCCGCAATGCGCTCATGCGCCACGGGGTCCAGCGTGTACCGGCGCAGGCTTTGGATACTCAGCCCGGCAGCGAACAGCCGCTGGATCACCAGGTCGTGCAGGTCCCGGGCGATCCGTTCCCGGTCGGTGAAAAGGAGGTTCTGTTCACGCTGGGCGTTGGCCCGCGCAAGGTCCAGGGCAAGGCCGATCCGGCTTCCGAAAATGGCGCTGGACTCCGCTTCGGCCTGGTTGAAGACCGCCGTCCCCTGGGCGCGTGCCAGCAGGAGGACGCCATTGTGGCTGCCGCTGTGACCCAGCGCACAGACCAGGACGGAGCCAAGCTTCTCCGCCACCCCGTCATCAAAGAGCTGCCGCGGGTCCCTGGCCACGAACGATCCCCCGTTTTCCACAACACCCGCCAGCGACGGCGGAACCTTCAGCTCCTGGCCGGCCTGGAGACCCTGCACGCCAACGGATGAACGGCACCGAAGGGCACCGCCGCCGGCCGGGACGGCAATGACCGCAAGCGTGGACTCCGACACCCTCAGGGCGGCATCGGCCACGATATCCAGTTGCTCGGCGTCCCCGGGCTGTGAGGCCATGATCAACCGGCTGCTCAGTTCCATGCCTGCCTCCAGCCATTTCTGCCGGCGGCTGCTGTCTTCGAAGAGGCGGGCATTCTGGATGGCGACGCCCGCTGCGGCGGCCAGGGCCACGGCGAGGTCCTCGTCCTCGGTGGTGAAATCCTCGCCGCCCTGCTTTTCCGTCAGGTACAGGTTCCCGAAGACTTCGTCCCGGACGCGGACCGGAACGCCCAGGAAGGTCCGCATGGGCGGATGGTTGGGCGGGAAGCCGGAGGCAATTGGATGCTGGCCGAGGTCGTGGAGCCGCAGGGGCCTGGGTTTCCGGATGAGCAGGCCCAGGACGCCGTGCCCTGTGGGCAGGTCACCAATGGAACGGATGCCTTCCTCGTTAATGCCCACGGTAATGAAGTGGCTTAGTCTGCGGTCTTCGCCGATGACGCCCAGGGCACCATACCGGGCGCCCACCAGTGCGCACGCGGACCGGACAAGACGGTCCAGCACGGCTTCCAGGCTGAGGTCCTCGGCAAGGGCCACCACGGCGGCCAACAGGGCATTCATGCGCTCCTGGGTATCCAGGAGTTCATGCCCGCGGGCCGTGAAGTCCCGGAGCATGTCTTCAACTCTGTCCCTCATTGGCGGGTGCCAGGGGTGCTCCATGCTCACGTTCCACCTCCTGCGGCAGGAACCTGCGGCGCTGCAGGCCTACCGGCGAGATCCAAGTGTCCGGAAAACGGAGTCCTGTCCCCGCCCCCAAACCGGACCTTCACGTCAATTGGAAGACCGGCCTGGGACCATTGTAGAAGCCCACGTCAACGGCCTGTCCTGCCGCCCGGCGGCCCGCAGCCCCGCTGCAGGGAAGGGCGGTGCCACCTGCGGGACCTTCTTCCCTACCGGCACCACTTTTCCCGCCCTAGGCTACGGCCATGAACAGCGCAGCGACTGCACCTGAAATCAAGGAACTCGGCGTCCACGACTGCTGGCGGTACCTCCGTTCAACCTCCATTTGCCGGATTGCCTTCAGGGACGGTGACGGCGTGGAAAACTTCCCGGTGAACTTCGTACCCACCAACGGCACCCTGCTGATCCGGACGGGCGAAGGGACCAGGCTTGCCGCCCTGGACGGGCGGACACCGGTCGCCGTGGAGGCCGATGGAATGAACCAGTACGGCACCATCGCGTGGAGCGTCATCCTCAAGGGCCACGGCGCCGTCGTCTCGGATGAGGAGGAGATCCAGGACGCCATGGACGCAGGACTGTCCCCGTGGCAACCAGGCCAAAAGAACGTCCTGCTCCGGATCACGCCAGAGGAGCTCAGCGGCCGGCGGTTCGTCATCGCCGCACCCACCCACTGGTGGCCGCCCCGCGAGCCCTCGGCGGATTAGTCCCCCGGTCGGACCGGGACCCGGCCGGCCCCACCCCCACCCCGCACCCACAAGGATGGTTCCCCATGGCACCTGCCCAGCCCATCGCCGTCGGCATCACTGATTCCCCGGCGTCCAATGCCGCACTGTTGTGGGCGGCAGCCCGGGCCAACAGGCTCACGTGCCCGCTCGCCGTCGTCAATGTTGTTGACGACCGGTGGATGGCAGCGGAAGTCCTTCCCTACCTTGAAGTCCTGCGTGAATCGGGGCTGGCCCTGCTGAAGGAAGCCGGTGAAAAAGCCACTGCCGCCGAACCGGGCCTGCACGTGACGCTCCAGCTGCTGGAGGGAGGCGTCGGTGCCGCGCTGGGTGACTACTCGAAAGAGGCCTCGATGCTGGTGCTTGGCACCAGCGGCAAGACCCGGGGTGCGCTGACAGACCGGGCCCTGCAGGCTGCTGCCGCGGCGGAATGCCCAGTTGCCGTCATCGGCGACGGCCAGGACGCCGGCCGCGGCATTCTGGTGGGCGTGGACGGATCCCGCGAAGCGACGCAGGCCGTGGCCTTTGCCGCTGCCGAAGCCGACGCGCTCGGCGAGGAACTCACCGTCCTCTACGCGTTCACCGGTCCCAACCGATGGATCGCCGCCGGGCTCCCGCAGAGCAGCTTTGCCACCCATGTGATGGAGGAGGAGCAGATCGTGCTCGCCGAAACCGAAGCCGGGCTGCGGCAGGACTACCCCGACCTCACGGTGCATTCGGTCATGGAAACCGTGCTGGAACCGGCGGACGCCTTGGTCCGTGCAGCCGCCGGCGCCCGGCTCCTGGTCCTGGGCAGCCGGGGTAAGGGCGGCTTCGAAAGGCTGTTCCTCGGGTCCACGGCACATGCTGTCCTGTCGCAGCCCCCATGCCCCACCGTCATCACCCGGATGCACAAGCAGCCGCACAGCGACTGATCCGCACTGCAACCGGGCGACGCCGTGCCAACAGCCGGGAAGAGCGAGGCAGCTGCCGGGGAAAACGGGGCAGCTGCCCCGGGCCTGGACAGCCGCCATGCCGGGGCAGGACTGTCCACCGCCGAGGTGCGGGAGCGGACCCTTGCCGGCCGCGTCAACAGTGTGCCGACGGCCACCAGCAGGAGCATCGGGGAGATCGTCCGGGCGAACGTCTTTACCCTGTTCAACGCGGTGGTGGGTGGATGCTTTATCCTTCTCCTGGTGCTGGGGCAATGGCGGGATGCTCTCTTTGGGCTGTCTGCCGTAAGCAATTCGCTGATCGGCATTGTCCAGGAGTACCGGGCCAAACGCTCCCTTGACCAGCTCGCCATCCTGGAGGCCGCCAGGACCACAGTGGTCAGGAACGGTGGCAGGGAACTTATCCCCTCGGGGGAACTGGTTCCTGACGACCTGGTGGTGCTCAACGCCGGGGACCAGGTCACCGCTGACCTGGTGCTCCTTGCCGGCAGCCCCCTGGAAGTGGACGAGTCCCTGCTGACCGGTGAATCCGAACCTGTTGCCAAGGCGGACGGCGACGTGTTGCTCTCCGGTTCCCTGATCCTTGCCGGCAACGGCCGCGCCGTCGTTCTCAAGGTGGGACCTGACACGTTCGCGTACCGGCTGGCAGCCGAGGCGCGGCGCTTTTCCCTGGTGACGTCAGAGATAAGGCGGGGCCTGGGGAAAGTCTTCGCCGTGATCAGCTGGCTGCTCCTTCCCACGGCCCTGCTTCTCACGAATGCGCAGATGCAGGACCAGGGCGGCTGGGCCGGAGCCATCGGATCCGGACGGTGGATCCCGGCCGCCGTGGGGGCCGTCGCGGGCATCATGGCAATGATCCCCCTCGGACTGCTCCTGATGACCAGCGTCGCCTTTGCCGTGGGCGGGCTCCGGCTGGCACGCCAACAGGTGCTGGTCCAGGAACTCGCCGCAGTGGAGGTGCTGGCGCGGGTGGACGTCCTCTGCCTTGATAAGACCGGCACATTGTCCTCCGGTTCCATCGTGTTTGATGCCCTCCACGGCGCCGGCACCATCCCCGCCCCCGGCTGGCAGGCGGCAGTGGAGTGGTTCGGCGCCAACGCGGACGCCAGCAGCACCAGCGCCGCCATGGGTGTGGCGTTTCCCGTGCCGGTGCCGCTGCAGGCCCCGGATTCGGTTCCGTTCTCGTCCGCCCGAAAGTGGAGCTCGGTGACCTTCGCGCCGGAATCCGCCGCACCGGGCACCTGGGTCCTGGGCGCCCCCGATGCCGTGCTCGGTTCTCCCCGCGCTGCGGAGGCGCACGGCAAGGCCGCCGCCCTTGCCTCAACGGGCCTGCGTACCTTGGCCCTGGCGCACACACCGGCGCCGCTGCCGCCGGACACCGCAAATCCGTGCCTGCCGGCGGACCTTGCCCCGGTCATGCTGCTGACCTTCCGCGAGAGCCTCCGCGCGGACGCGGCCGCGACCCTGGACTATTTCCGGCAGCAGGGGGTCGCCGTGAAGGTCATCTCCGGCGATGATCCGCGGACCGTCGCGGCGCTGGCGCGAAGCGTGGGTTTTGGCTCCGGGGAGGCGTATGACGCGCGCACGCTCCCGGACGACCCGCTGCGGCTGGAGGAAACCGTGGAGGCGCAGAGCCTGTTCGGAAGCGTGACCCCGTCACAGAAGCGCGACCTGGTCCTGGCCCTGAAGCGGCGGGGACATACCGTGGCAATGACCGGGGACGGGGTGAATGATGTCCTGGCCTTGAAGGAAGCGGACCTGGGCATCGCCATGGACTCTGCCTCGCCGGCAACCAAGGCCGTGGCGCGCATGGTGCTCCTGGATGGGCGGTTCGAACGTCTGCCCGCAGTGGTGGACGAGGGCCGGCGGGCCATCAGCAACATTGAGCGGGTCTCCCTGGTCTTCCTCAGCAAGACGGTCTACGCCACCGTCATCTCGGTCATCACCGGCGTCCTGGTGCTGGCCTTCCCGTTCCTGCCGCGGCAGCTGTCGGCCCTGGACGGACTGACCATCGGGCTGCCGGCATTCTTCCTGGCACTGCAGCCCGGAGGACAGCGCTACGCCCCCGGATTCCTCCGGCGCTCCCTCGCCTTCGCCGTCCCGGCGGGCATCTGCACGGCCGTGGGCGTCCTGGCCGTCAGCGCCTACGCCCAGACCTGGGGCGGACACAGCCAGGAAGCAGCGCAGTCCGCCGCCACCCTGACCCTGGGGCTGCTGGCCGCGTGGATCCTGGTCACCGCCTCCCGCCCCCTGAACCGGACCAAGGTCCTGATCCTCGCGGGCATGTACGCGGGCCTGGTCCTCCTGTTCACCGTTCCGTTGGCGCAGGACTTCTTCCGGGTCGAGTGGCCCACCGGCGGGCTCCTCATCCTTTCGGCAGTTGTTGCCGCGGCCGGCTGCATCGCCATCGAACTTGCCGCCCGCTTCGGCCGCAGGCCGGACAGACGTTCCGGCTTCCCGCTGGGACCTTTGACTCTGGATGCGGGGTCACCGGAGCGGGATGGTGGAACTGCCGGACAACGCCAAAATCCGGCCCCACACAGCAGGAGGCAAGAATGACTGACCTGATGAAATGGTTTGATACCCGCCGCTCCCCCATGGATGTCATCGAACGGCTTTTCGAGGGTGACATGGGGACCTCCGCCATCCGGGTTGAAGAGATGGTGGACGGCAACACGCTCGTTGTACGGGCGGAGCTGCCCGGGATCGATCCGGAGAAGGACGTGGACGTGACCGTTGCCGATGGTGTCCTGACGATCAAGGGCGAGAGGCAGGAGAAGAAGGAACACAAGGAGAAGGACAGCTACCGGTCCGAGTTCCGCTACGGTTCCTTCGTCCGGCGCCTTGCCCTTCCCAGCGGCGTGCAGCAGTCCGACGTCAAGGCGTCATACAAGGATGGCGTGCTTGAGGTGCGGGCTCCCCTGCCGGAACAGGGGCAGGAGACCGGGGCATCAAAGATCCCCATCACCAGGGGCTGAAAAGAACGTACGACGCCGGTGCCTGGCCCCGTGGGGCCGGGCACCTTGGTGCCGCCCCACCCTGGGTGCCGGCCCACCGTGGCCCGTTATCCCCGTTGTTTCCTGCCGGCCGCGGCCTCTTCGGCCGCCGCGATCACCGGGAGGGTCCGGACGAACGTGTCCGGATTCAGGGACACCGAGTCGATTCCCTCACCGACCAGGAATTCCGCCAGGTCCGGGTGGTTGCTGGGCCCCTGCCCGCAGATGCCAATCTTGATGCCGGCGGCATGGGCCTTGCTGATTGCCTGGGCGATCATGGACATCACGGCCGGGTCCCGTTCATCAAAGAGCCCGGCGAGCTCCTCCGAATCCCTGTCCACCCCCAGCACCAGCTGGGTCAGGTCGTTCGAACCGATGGAGAAGCCGTCAAAGCGCTTGGCGAATTCCTCCGCGAGGACCACGTTCGACGGAATTTCACACATCATGTACAGCTGCAGGCCCTCCGCTCCCCGCACCAGCCCGTGCTCTTCCATCGCCTCGATGACCTGGTCCGCTTCCCGCACCGTCCGGCAAAAGGGGACCATGACGATGACGTTGCCGAAGCCCGCCTGTTCCCGCACCCGTTTGAGGGCTTTGCATTCCAGCGCGAACCCCTCCCGGTAGTGGCTGCTGTAGTAGCGGGAAGCGCCGCGGAAGCCCAGCATGGGGTTTTCCTCGGGACGTTCGAAGGAGCTTCCGCCGATCAGGTGGCTGTACTCGTTGCTCTTGAAGTCGCTGAGCCGCACAATCACTGGCTTGGGATAAAAGGGGGCCGCGATCTTGGCGATCCCTGTGGCCAGCACGTCAATGAAATACTCCTGCGGGTCCTTGTAGCCGCCGGTGAGTTCCCGGATCAGTGCCGCCTCTTCCTGGTCAGCGACCCGTTCGGGGTGGACCAGCGCCATGGGGTGGATTCGGATCAGGTTGTTGATGATGAATTCCATCCGGGCCAGGCCCACCCCCGCAGCAGGCAGCCGCCACCAGGTAAACGCCGCCGCCGGGCTGGCGATGTTGACCATGACTGCGGTGCTGGTGGCGGGGAGGCCAGCCATGTCCACCTCCTCCACCGAGAACTCCAGCAGGCCCTCGTACACGCGGCCCTCCTCACCTTCGGCACAGGACAAGGTGACCGGGGCGCGGTCGGCCAGGACTTCGGTCGCGTTGCGGGTCCCGACCACCGCGGGCACCCCCAGTTCCCGGCTGACAATCGCGGCGTGGCTCGTGGGGCCGCCGTGGTCGGTGATGATCCCGGCGGCGCGTTTCATCACAGGGACCCAGTCCGGGTCCGTCATGCGGGTGACCAGCACGGAGCCGTCAACAAAGGATTCGATGTCCTTGGCGTCGCGGACCACGCATGCCTGCCCGGCGGCGATGGAGTCGCCGATGGCGGCACCGCTGACCAGGACCCGTCCGGGCTGCGCCAGGTGGTAGGTCCGGAAGGAGGACGTGCTGCGGCGCGCCTGGACAGTTTCCGGCCGCGCCTGGACCATGAAGAGTTCGCCGGTTAGCCCGTCCTTGGCCCATTCCATGTCCATGGGCCGGCCGTAGTGGGCCTCCACCGCCGCCGCCCAGCGTGCAAGCAGGACAATCTCAGGGTCGTCCAGCACCAGCGCTCGCTGCTCACGGTCGGTGGTCTCCACCATCATGGTGCGTGCGTCCCCGCCGTGGCTGTAGACCATTTTGCGTTCCTTGGCCCCCAGCTGCCGCTCGATCACGGGGCTGAAGCGCTGATCCGCCAGCAGCGGCTTGAACACCTGGTACTTGTCCGGGTTGATGGTTCCCTGGACCACCGTTTCCCCCAGCCCCCAGGCTGCGCTGATGACCACCACGCCGGGAAAGCCGGATTCGGTGTCGATGGAGAACATCACTCCCGAGGCCCCGAGGTCGGAGCGGACCATCCGCTGGACCCCCACGGACAAGGCAACGTCCAGGTGGTCGTACCCCTTCATCTCCCGGTAGCTGATGGCGCGGTCGGTGAACAGCGAGGCGTAACAGCGCCGGCATGCTTCCAGGACAGCGCGTTCGCCGGCCACGTTCAGGAAGGTTTCCTGCTGGCCGGCGAAGCTTGCATCCGGAAGGTCCTCGGCGGTGGCGCTGCTGCGCACCGCAACCGCCAGCCGGGCCTGCCCGGTGCGCTCGCAGAGGACCCGGTAGTGTTCCTGGATGTCCGCCGCGATGTCGGCGGGGAAGGTTGCCTGCAGAAACAATTCCCGGATGGCCGCCCCTGTCTGGCGGAGCGTGGACCGTCCCGTCCGCTGCTCCTCCATGAGGGTCCTGATCCTGGGTTCGAGTCCGTTGGCGGCAAGGAAGGCCCGGTAGGCGCCAGCCGTGGTGGCGAACCCTTCGGGAACCCGGACCCCGGCGGATTGCAGGGCACGGCTCAGTTCGCCCAGGGAAGCGTTCTTCCCGCCTACCGAGGGGATGTCCGCGATCCCGGTATCTTCGATCCACGTGACGTTGGCGTTGGCCAGGGAGGTTTCTGTGGGGACGCTCATGGCTCGATTCTTGCCCCAGCCCGCCGGGGCAGTCAGAGGCTTTGGTCCTAGCTCCGCCGCAGCCGGCCGCGGACCGACTTGTGGATCCAGTCAGCGGCCAGGACGGCGGGGACTGCCAGGGCGGCCAGCAGGAAGCCCATGGGTCCCGGCGGTGCCTGTCCCAGCAGGCTTGCGAGGTAGGGCACGTACAGGCACACGGCCAGGACTGCCAGTTCGGCCAGCACGGCCCATACCAGGAGCCGGTTGGTCACCCAGCCCAGCTTCCACGGTGGAACCGTGGCGCTGCGGCAGGCAAAGGCATTTGAAAGCTGGCCAAGGACGACGGCGGTAAAGGCGGCACCGGAGGCGGACATCAGCAGTCCGGCCGGTGGAACCTGGCCGCGGGTCCAGCCGCCGTCGGCCAGGACCGCGGAGAAGACGGCCATTTCCATGGCTGCTTCCACCGGACCGAGGATGCAGAATACCCGGATTATCAGTTGGCGGTCCATGAGGTGGCGCCGCTCCGGCGGACGCGCCAGCACGCGTTCGCCCGGCGGTTCCGCGCCAAGTGCCAGTGCCGGCAGCAGGTCGGTGCCGATGTCCAGGGCAAGGATCTGCAGCACCCCCAGGGCCAGCGGAAACATCCCGCCGGAGAGCGCCCAGATCACGAAGGGGGTCAGTTCGGCCACGTTGTCGGTGAGGTGGTAGGTGAGGAACCGGTGGATGTTGGCGTAGGTGGCGCGGCCCTGTTCAATGGCAGCCACGATGGTGCCGAAATGGTCGTCGAGGAGGACCAGGTCCGCGGCTTCACGCGCCACGTCGGTCCCGCTCAGGCCCATTGCCACCCCAATGTCAGCCTCGCGCAGGGCGGGACCGTCGTTGACGCCGTCGCCCGTCATGGCCACCACGTGCCCGCGGGACTGCAGCGCCTTGGCCACCCGGAGCTTCTGCTCCGGGGAGACCCTGCTGACCACCACGCCGTCACGGTCCAGGAGCGCGCCGAGCAGCTGTTCGTCGTCAGGAAGGTCCGCCCCCTCCAGGACGTATTCCGGTGTACCGGTCAGGCCGATCTGGCGGGCAATGGCACCGGCCGTGGCAGGGTGGTCACCGGTAATCATGGCGATCTTCACGCCGGCCTGCCGGGCCGTGCGGATCACCTCTCCCACGTCCGGCCTGGGCGGGTCCTGCAACCCGACCAGGCCCAGCAGCTCCATGTCTGTTTCCAGCTCGGACGCGGGGCTCGACAGCCACGTACCGGGCACTCCGTCCAGCCGGCGGCGGGCCACCGCGATGACCCGCAGGCCACGTGATGCCATCACCTCCACCTGTTCCTTGACCGGTCCTGGCACCGATCCGCACACGGGCAGCACGGTTTCCGGGGCACCCTTGCACAACAGGTCCGCCCCCACGATGGCCGACTCCCTGCGCCGCACCGGATCAAAGGGCAGCCTGCGTGACGGTGCGGCCCCGGCCTCCGTGCCCGTCAGCCGGCGGGCCAGCACGTCCAGGGCCGCTTCCATCGGGTCGCCCTGCGCGCGCCACTGGCCGTCATGCAGTTCCGCCCGCCCCTGCGACGCCGTCCGGGCTGCGAGCGCGGCAGCAGCTGCCCTTTCGACGCCCGCACCCTGGATCTCCGCGGAAGGGGCATAACCTTCGCCCGTGACCTGGACGGATCCTTCCGTGGTGAAGACCTCGACGGCGTTCATCCGGTTCTGCGTCAGGGTTCCCGTCTTGTCCGTGCAGATGAAGGTGGTGGATCCGAGGGTTTCCACGGCTTCAAGGTTCCGCACCAGTCCGTTGCGGGCGGCCATGCGTTGGGCGCCCATGGCCAGGGAGAGGGTCACCGTGGGCAGCAGGCCCTCGGGAACCAGTGCCACGGCCACACCGATCGAGAAGAGGAATGAATCGCGCCATTGGAATCCCACCAGCAGGGATGCCAGGAAGAAGACTGCTGCGATGCCTAAGGCCATCCCGGCGGTAATCCGCACGATGCGGCGCAGTTCCTGGGCAAGCGGGGTGGGCGGAGGGATAGCCCCGCTGGTGAGCGCGGCGATGCCGGCAAGCCGCGTCGCGGCGCCGGTGGCGGACACCGTCGCCTCCGCATAGCCGTTGACCAGGAACGTGCCGCCCCACGCCGCATCCCCCGCCGCCTTGGGCACCGGGACGCTTTCGCCCGTCAACATGGACTCATCCACGGCGCAGCCCGACGCGGAGAGCAGTGCCAGGTCCGCGGGGACGCGGTCGCCGGCGGAGAGCAGCACCACATCGCCGGCCACCAGTGCACTGGCGTGGACCTTCCGCGCCGTCCCGTCCCGCCGCACCACCACATCGGCCGGCAGCAGGCCGCGGAGCCTGGCTGCCGCATGCTGGGCACGTTCCTGCTGGATATGGGCGAACACCCCGTTGACAATGACGACGACGATGATCGCCACGGCCAGTTGCGGCATGTCCGCGATGAAGGCGAGCGCGGCGGCGCACCACAGCATGAGCGCGAAGAAATGCGTCATCTCCCCCCAGAGCTTGCGCCACTGCGGGACCGGCTTTTCCGCTGGAAGCTGGTTGGGGCCCGCCTCCTTCAGGAGTTGGGCGGCCCGGTCAGAACTCAGGCCCTCCGCGGTCCTCACACAGGGTCCGCCTCCTGCCCCACCAGGAGCACCGGGCAGGCGGAATGCGCGGCGCATGCCTTGCTGACCGAGCCCATGGACGATTTCAGCAGGCCGCCCTCACCGTGCCGTCCCACCACCAGCATTTGTGCGCGGCGGCTCTCGTCCACCAGCACCTTCGCCGGCGGCCCGAACTTGATGCTGACATCGATGTTCTCCGGCCGCTCCCCGGAAAATGCCCGGCCGAGGGCATCCTCCACCAGGCGGCCTGCGGCGTCCTCGAGCCTTGCGGTGAACTGGCGGTCAGCCCCTTCGAGGCGGGACATGACCAGGTAGTCCGGCATCCCGACGCAGGAGATGACCTCGAGCCGGGTGCCCAGCCGGGAGGCCAGCGTCCCCGCATACCGGAGGGCGGCGGAGGAGTATTCAGAGCCGTCGACGCCGACGATGACGGGCTTTGCCCCTGTTTCTGCGTTCATGGACACTACGTTCCCGGCTGGGCTCTGGGCTGGGAAGGGCCAAAAGTCATGCCGGCTGCAGCTGCCGCACCGCACGTTGGCGCCCGGCACCGTGCAGCGCCCGCAGGCCATTAAGGATCGTGGCGAGATCCACCAGCTCCTGCAGGAGGGCACCGGTCACGGCCGGGATGTATCCCGTCATGGCGATGGCCATCAGGACAATGCTGAGTCCTATTCCCGTCCAGATGCTCACCAGGGCCACGGACACCGTCCGCTTTCCAATGGCCACGGCGAGGGCAACCTTGGACAGGTCATCGAGCATGACCACCACGTCCGCTGATTCACTGGCCGCCGTGGCACCCTTGGCACCCATCGCAATCCCCACGTCGGCCGCTGCCAGCACGGGAGCGTCGTTGACGCCGTCGCCTACCATCAGGACGGGCCGTTCCTTCAGGGCGGCAACGGTGGTGACCTTGTCTTCGGGGAGGCATTCCGCCTGGATCCTGCCGATTCCGGCTTCCCTGGCAATGTGCGCGGCCGTGGCATGGACGTCGCCGGTCAGCAGCATGGTGTGCCTGACGCCCAGGGCGTGAAGCCGGGCAAGCGTGTCCACCGCGTCGTGGCGCAACGGGTCTTTCATGACCAGGGCGCCGGCATATTCGCCGTCCACCCCCACGTAGACCGCCAGTTGGCCGGCGCGCAGGACAGCCTCCTGGAAACCCGTCGACAGACTTCCCACCAGGCCGGCTTTGCCCACCACCACCCGGTGACCCCCGCACTGGGCCTCCACCCCTTTCGTGGCACTTTCCGTTGCGTGCTGGACGGGCAGGAGATCAAGGCCGGCGGCTGTGGCGGCCTGGATCACGGAAGCTGCCAGCACGTGGGAGGAATATTGTTCGGCGGAGGCCGCCAGTTGGAGGATCCTGTCCGCGCCCAGGGCGAGACCCAGTCCTGGCGCCACCCGGAGTTCGTCCAGGACGGGCCGGCCCGAGGTCAGGGTTCCTGTCTTGTCAAAGACGGCTGTCCTGGCCTTTGCCAGCTGCTCAAGGGTGCGGGTGTTCTTGATGATGATGCCCTTGTGCGCGGCTTGGCTGGTCCCCGCCAGGAACGCCACTGGTGCGGCGATCAGGAGCGGGCAGGGCGTGGCAACCACCAGGACCTGCGCGAAGCGCAGTGCCTCTCCCGAGAGGAACCACCCCGTCGCCGCCATCAGCAACGCGAGCAGGGTGAACGGCACGGCGTAGCGGTCGGCGAGCCGGACCACGGGGGCGCGGCTGTTGGAAGCCTCTTCGACCAGGGCGATGATGCGGCTGTACTGGGAGTCGGCAGCGGTGGCTGCTGCCCGCACGCGAATGGCGGCCTCCCCGTTGACCGAGCCGCTGAGCAGCCCTTCCCCCCTGCTGCGCTCCACCGGCAGGCTTTCCCCGGTCAGCGATGACTCATCGAGAACCGCCGAGTCGGACAGGAGTTCGCCGTCGACCGGTACCAGCTCGGAGGGCCGGACCACCAGGACGTCCCCGGGAACAACGTCGCCGATCGGTACCTCCTCCAGCGCAGCCCCGGGGCCTTCCCGGTGGGCGAAGCGGGGTGCCCGGTCCAGGAGGGAGCGCAGTTCCCGGGCGGCGCGCCCCTGCGCGAAGTCCTCCAGCGCCTCTCCGCCGGTGAGCATCAGGATGACCACCAGCGCCGCAAGATACTCGCCCACGGCGACGGTACTGACGATTGCCATCAGGGCCAGGAGGTCGATTCCCCACCGCCCGGCACGCAACGACCGGACCATGCCCGCGGCGCGGACCAGCACGATCACGGCGGCATAGCCGGAAGCCAGGATACGGACCTGCAGGTCCAGCCCCGCCTGCAGCAGCACCAGCGTGAGCGCCAACGCCAGGCAGGTGAGGGCGACGCCGGGATACCGCCTGAGGACGTCCCACACCTTAGCCAGTGGCGCTTTTGGTGCGCTCCCGTCATCAGCGCTGCCCGGGCTTTCACCGATCCCGGCAGGCAGGGAAGTGGGCCTCCTCATTCAGCCCCCTTTCCGCAGCCGCCGGTAAGTGTTGTGCCACATAAGGCCGAACATAGCGGGGGGGCAGCCTGCCGGGCTAGGGCATTTGGGCCCCCGGCCTGTACCTGCTGCCCGCCGCGGGCATGACCTTCGACCCTGCCCCGGCGCCTCTGCCGCTGGCATGGTGAAGGCAGGAACGCCCGACCAGCCAGACCAGGAGCGCCGGATGAATTCCGTTTCCCCCTACGACACCGCCGGTCCTGCCGATTCTGATTCCCCGGCGGGCAGCGGCAGCGCTCAGGCAGACGTGCCGGCCTCGCAACCCTGGACCCTGGAGCGGTTCTTCGACGGAGCACCGGCAGCGTTTGAGCTCTACCACATGGCGGAGCGGATGGCGGCCGAACTTGGCCCGCACGAGGTGCGCGTCAGCAAGAGCCAGGTTTCCTTCCGCCGGCGGCGGGGTTACGCCTACTTATGGCGCCCCGGGATGTATGTGAAGTCCGCCGTTCCACTCGTCCTTTCCCTCGCGCTGCCACGCAACGTGGAGTCGCCCCGTTTCAAACAGGTGGCGAACCCGGCACCTGGCATGTGGATCCACCATCTGGAACTCACTGACAGCGGGCAACTGGATGCCGAGGTCCGCAATTGGATGCGCGAAGCGTACGGGGCCGCGGGCTGAGACACTGCCCTAGAGTCCTATGGCACTGTCAGCCTTCCAGTGGAAAGGCAAGGCTGGTGGCATGAATGACAATGGCCAGCAGCCGCACAGGGTCCACATCACCGAACAACCCGTGGCGGTGGTCCGGGAACGCGTCCCCATGGACTCCCTGACGGGCTTCTTCGACCGTGCCTTCGGTGCCGTGATGGCCGCCGTCCAGGCGCAGGGTGCCATCCCGGCCGGACCGCCCTTCGCGCTGTACCACGGCATGCCGGGAGCGTCGGTGGATGTGGAAGCAGGGTTTCCCATCCAGGGGAGCTTCCATGGAACCGGCGGGGTGACCAGCGGGATGCTTCCTGACACCGACGCCTTCGAAGCCATCCACACCGGGCCTTACGACCAGCTCGGGACCACGTACGACGCCATCAGGGAACACATGCGGGCCGAAGGCGCTACTCCCGGCAGCGACATGTGGGAGTACTACCTGTCCGACCCGCTGAAGCAGCCCGATCCCGCAACCTGGCAGACGCGCGTGGTCTGGCCGGTCGCCTAGGATCCCGGCCCCTGGCATTCCCTCAGCGACCTGATGGGCTGGCTTACGGGGCCTTTCGCCGGCTGAAGGTAAGATCCCAGGGCTGCGCGCCCCGGCCCGTTTCGGACCAGCCATCCCGGGTAATGTCCTGGCACAGCTGGTGAAGGCTCGCCTGCAGCCCTGGAGCCCAGGCTTCCTCGGGCGGCGTCGCGTTGAGTGGCGGACCGGGAAAGGTGTCGCTCACGTAGAGACGGCGGCCGTCGCTGGCCCTGGCCACGAACCGGAGCTGTGTCCGCCCGTACTGCGAGCCGAGGGTGTAGAGGATGCGCGCCCACCATGTGCGGGAGGCCGCGTCCTCCAGCTCAACGCCCAGCCGTTCCTCCCCGCCTGGGCTGCCGGTGCCACCGGCAGGGCCGGATTGCGGGCGTTCCTGTGTCATGTCTTCCTCCGGGTAAATCCGTACGCTTTCAGCTCCCCAGTCTTCCAAGGGCCGGATGGATGCGGCAGGGCCGTTTGTCACGGCATGGCCCGCTGGCATCTTCCGCGACCGGGATCAGGGACTTTGGTCCCTATAACACGGCATGGTCCTTTGAGAGGGTTGGTGGGGCCGGAAGTCGCACCGGGGCTGGGGTGTGCGTCCCGGTTTTGCTGGGCCGGGAGTCGGCCAGCCCGCCCCGGCGTCAATGACGACGCCGGACACGGCGGCATGACGCTTGAGGAGAACAAAGCATATGGCAGGTACGTTCGAACTGTTTGTTGATGAAGAGTCCCGGATCCGGTTCCGGATGGTGATGCCGGACGGCCACGTGCTGGCGGTTTCCGGCCAGTTCACCGACAAACGGGCGGCGGCCGCTGCCATAGAAGAGGTCCGGGAATGTGCCGGGACCGGCCTGATCCGGGACGTGGTGCTGCCGGCACCGGAAATTGTCCGTGCCTGCCCGCACCAGGCGCGCCACGCTGCGCGGCGCGGCGTACGCGTGTTGGGCTCCCTGGGCGCAGCCTGAGCAGGTACCGGGCCGGCCCCGCCTCACGGGACCACGCCGGTGCCCCGGTTCTAGAAGCCCGAGGAACTCCCGGAGCCCGAGAAGCTCCCGCCACTGCCGCCATACCCTGTGGTGCTGCCGCCGCCCCTGGCGGAGTTGACGCTGCTGACCCCGGTATTGAAGCCGGAGTTGAAGGTGGCCACCGAGAAGAACATGTAGGACGGGTACACCGTGCCCAGGATGCTCGGTTCGTAAATCCGCTGCCGGTGGTGGTCCAGGCCGCCATGGGCCGTCTCCATCTGCTCACGCATCATGGCGGCCTCACGCTCGTTCCTGGCGAAGCCCTGGATCACCGTCTCCGCATGGTTCTCCAACAGTTCCGAAAGCCGCGAGCGCGCTTCGTAGAGCCTGTCGAGCGCTGTTTCCGGACTGATCCGCCCCTCAGCAAGTTCCGCCGTCCACCGTTCAACCTCCCGGAGGCTTTCATCGCGGAAGGACCGCAGGGCGGTGGCCGTGGCCGAATCCCCCTGGCCGTGGCGCTTGGCAAGAAGCTGCTCCAGCCCTGCCAGGTCCTTGCGGAACGGTGCGAGTTGCCGGTCCCAGGCAGTGGGCCAGGTGCCGGCCCGGTTCAGCAGGGCATTGCTGTCGGCGATGACGTCATCCAGGGCATCCAGCTCGGCGGCACTCTCCGCGAACTGCCGGGCAAGCTTGAGGCTTTTCCTGCTGCTCAGCGACCGTTTCCCGAGCGTGTGAACCCGGTTGGACAGTTCCGTGGCAGCGGCATAGCGCTCCATGAAGGTGCGGTGCTTCTCGAGCACCTGGCTGCCGTAGCGCGAGGAACCGGGAATGGTGGACGCATTCAGCTCTGTGACGTCCAGATCCATGCTGACGTTGGAGTAACTGCGGTCTCCGCGATCAATCTGCCTTCGGCATGCTCCCCTGGTCACGGCACGCACGATCAGCCATGCCGCTGCCCCCAGCGCGGCGAGACCACCGGTTACCCATGCTGTTACCAGGAACGCGGTTGAGCGGTACCAGGGCTGGTTGATGAGTTCCGCGGCACGGCGGATTCCAGCCACCGTGCCGTCAGTCCACTGTGCGTCACGGAACAGTTCCTTTGTGGCGTCCTGGATGTCGCTGCGCTGCTCCAGCGATACTTTCCGGTCCTCGCCCATGTACGTGCCCACGTGGCGTCCCACGGGGTCGAGCGCGAAAATAAACAGGCCGTCGGCCCACTTTTGTCCGTCCGCGCTGATCCATTCGGGGTGCCTGGACCGGGCGAACCTGAGGACCTCCTCATTGAGGTTGTCCGCGGCCTTTCCGTTATACGTGAAGACTGCAACCTTCGTGGGCTCGTAGAACTGGATGCGTTCGACGGCGGGGAGCAGCGTTTTTTGGTCCAGCACCCCTGCCGTGTCCTCCACCACCACGGCTGAAGGAGCCACGGCGCTGGCGGCACCCCCGCTGCCCACGAGAAAGGCAGCCAGGGTAAGCAGCACCACCGCAATCCGTCCTGCCACGCTGACCATGTCCCTCCCGTTGCCTACAATCAGGATGGAACCAGGAAGCGGGCCCGCCAAAGGGGCTAAGGTCCCGCTGGTGACAGCTGTTCCAGGCAGGAGCGTGGCAGGTTGACGCGGGACCCAGGGTCTGTTGTTGCCGGTTACGACGGCTCGGCTGAGGCCGCGGCGGCCGTCCGCTGGGCGGCGCGGTATGCATGGGCCGCAAAGCGCCCCCTGCAGGTAGTGCACTGTTCCCTGTGGCCGCTGCTGACAAGGCACCTTGGTCCGGTTCCCGGCGTCTCGGGCAGCGGGTTGGAGCAGTCCGCCCAGGCCGTCCTCGACGAGGGGGTGGCGCAGGCGGTGGCGGAGGTACAAGGTGTCGGGATCAGGAGCAGCCTGGTTCACGGGCTGCCCGCGCAGCTTCTGGTGGACATGTCGGCCGGGGAACACCTGCTGGTCGTGGGAAGCCGCGGCCTGGGCGGCTTCCTCGGCCTTCTGGTGGGCTCCGTGAGCCTGGAACTGGCTGCAGCTGCAGCGTGCCCCGTCGCCGTGATCCGGCAGGACGCCCACCCGCAGGGACCGGTCCTGGCCGCCGTCGACTCCGCGGGCTCCCCCTCCGCACTGGCGGATGCCTGTGGCCTCGCCGTTGCCTGGCAGGCTCCCCTGAAGGTGGTTCACGTCCACCACGAACCGTCTGGCCACTTCCGCGCTGCACGCGGGCCTGGACCTGATCCGGAACAAGTCCTCAATGCCGCCCTGGCCCACGCAGCTTCCCTGGCACCGTCCGTTCCCGTCCACGGCACGCTGGTCCGGGACCATTCCGTCCCGCACGGCATCCTCGGCGCTGCCGGCGGGGCCCGGATTGTGGTGGTGGGTTCCCAGGGCAGCGGAATCCTGAGGGAGACCATCGGTTCAACCGCCCACGCGGTCCTGCACCGCGCCCCTGGACCGGTCCTCGTCTCGCGCCATGGCTGATGACCAGTGCCGGCTCCGGCAAGGGTGTCCTCCGCACGGCCGGCGGGATCTCCGCCTAAGCTGGGACCGTGACCCCTGTTCCCTCCCCCGGCCCGCTGGACGTCGTCGTCCATTCGGGGCCGGCGGACTGGTGGGTCATCCTCGCCGGGCTGGGACCGCTGGCCGTTCTCATCGCCGCGTTGCTGGCCTTCTACATCAACTGGCGTACGCTCAAGCAACGCACCGCGGCCGACAAGACCGCGCTGGACCAGAAGCGCGAAGCGGACGCCAACGCCCTGCAGCAGAAGACCGGGGCGGACAGCCGGGCGGAGTGGTGGCGCCGGACCCAGTGGGCGTTGGACCGGGCGCTGGATCCGGACGAAGGGACAAAGGCGCTCGGGCTGGCCACGTTGGAGGTGCTGGCGCGGAGCGAACTGGCCCGAAGGGAGGAGCTCGAGCTGTTCGATATCGCCTGGAAGAGCGTCGGCGGCGAAGAGAACGGCGACGAGCTTGAACCCGGGACTGACCCCGGACAGGAGAGCGGGTTCGTGGACGACGGCGGGAAGTTGGGCGAGAATGGAACGACGGAGAACGACAGTACCAAGGAGGTTGGACCATGAGCGCCACGTCGCCCGACCACGGTTATGTCCACGCTCCCCGTAGCGCCGCAGCCAAACCGGCCAGGAAAAAGACCACCCCTGCCGAGCACCGTGTGCAGGTCGCCGCGGCCAGGCTCCGCGTCACCCTCGATGAACGCTTGGGGCGCGAGACACCTGCCAGGACCAAGGCCCTGGCCAAGGAACCGATCTAGCCCGTTGCGTGGGCGTAGGGGTCGACGGCGGGTGGCAGGGTCCGGCGTGCAATGGCTGCGGTAATTCTCCGCTGCTCCGCCGACAGGCTGCTTCAGTGGAACTACCCGGCGCTGGTTGGACAGTTGGCGGCCTCGGGCAGGTTCCTGGAGCGCTGGCGCCTCGCCTCCTGCCCCGACCTCGAACCCGGAACTGAGGCCTGGCTCCTGCTGCAGGGCACCAATGATGCAGCGAGCGGACTCATTGGCCACGGTTGGATTTCCTCCGTTCCGTACCAGGCCGGCGCCGGGGGCGGCCCGGGTGCCTTGGAGTGGTTCGTGGCGGTGGTCTTCGACTCCCTGCTCCCGCTCGGTGAGCAGATCCGTCCGGGCATCCTTGACGCGGCAATTCCGGACGGCGGTTGGGTTGGGGCGGGCGGCCCGCCCCTGGTGACCGTGCCGCCGTCGTACGAACCTGTCCTGCGCCGGATGTGGCGGGACTACGGGCCGTCGGCGGCGGATCCTGCCGAAGTGGCACCCGGCACGTTGCCGCCGGAGGCCACCAGCGCTGTCCTGGTGAACCGGTGGGAGCGGGACGGCGATGCGCGCCGGGCCTGCCTGGCCTTCCACGGCACGTCCTGCGCCGCGTGCGGGTTCATGTTCGAATCCGCCTACGGCGGGCAAGCTGCGGACGCCATCGCCGTACACCACGTCGTTCCGCCGGCGATGCTTGACAGCGGTTACCAGCTCGACCCGATAGCCGACCTCATACCGCTCTGCCGGAACTGCCACACCGTGGCCCACGGCACCCATCCGCCGCGGACCCTGGCCGAACTCCGGAGCATGATCTCCGGCAGCGGCCATATCAGCGGCGGAGTGGTCAGCGACGCCGCCCTCCAGGCGCAGGAAGATGCCCGTCGGATCCTTCGCGGACCGGCGTAGGATCCAGGTGCCGGCGGTAAAATTGCAGGGATGACGTTGGCCGCACGTTCCCCCGGGGCGCTGCCCTTTGCACGGAGAGCCCGAAGTGTTATGCGCCGCGTCCCTGTGTGGACGTGGCGGCTCCTGATGCGCTCGGTCAGCGCCCGCGAACAGGCACGCTTCAATGCAGACCCCATCATCACCATCTCCTACACACACGACGTCGACTATGCCGGGGACGGGCTCCGCTCCCACCGCCTCGATGTGCTTGCGCCGCTGGGGGTGCCACCCGCACCTGGCGGCCTGCTTCCGGTCTACGTCTATTTCCACGGCGGCGGCTGGACGTCCGGGGACAAGGCGGCGCTCACCAAGTACTGCGCCAACCAGGTGCTGGGCGGGATGGTGGTGGTCAACGTCAACTACCGGCAGGCACCCAGGTTCCACATGGGACACGTGCTTGAGGATGCCAACGCCGCCCTGGCCTGGGTTGCAGCCAACATCACGGATTACGGCGGGGATCCCGGCCGCCTGGTATTGGGAGGCGACTCGGCCGGCGGCCAGATTGCCGCCCTGCTGACCGCCGCAACCCTGCGCCCGGAACTGGCGGCGCACTACTCCCTGAAGCCGGCCGTTGCCGCGGCGCACCTGAAAGGGCTGGTGCAGCACTGCAGCGTGGTGGATTTCTCGGTCTTCTTCGAAGCAGGCTTTGTCCTCAGCCTCAACTTCGTCCGCATGCTCGTGCCGGCCGCCGCCAACGCGACGGGTCCGGCGGCAACAGAGCTGCCTCCGGCAGGCGGCAGGAGGCTGCCCACGGCACACAGGGCAGGTGCGCGCCTGATGGAGGCCGCAGCGTTCCTGTCCCCCATCGAATGGCTGGACGGGAGCCACCCGCCTGTGTTCGTCACCACCTCGGAGCGGGACTACTTCTACCAGGCGAACCTGAATTTCATGGACCGGCTTCGGCAGCACGACGTTCCCGTGGATGCCCTGATCTACCCCTGGGACAGCGCGAACACCGAGCACACCTGGCAACAGGATTACCACTATCCGGAATCCCAGGAAGTGTACCGGCGCCTGCACGCCTTTGTCCGCGGCGTGGCCTGACACAAGCCGGGCAGGCTGCCCGCTCCGGCGGAGGTCAACGTGGACTATGTTGGGACCATGGCGGATCCGGACCAGGCGGAATACGGGGTCAACCCCGACGAGTTCGGTTCCGCCCTCGTCGACGCCGCCGCACTGCTGGACGCCCAGTTGGGCGACGTCGACTGGTTCTTGCCGCCGCCGGGCGCGGCCCACCGCACCATCGACGTTCCCAGCGGGAAACTCGCCGCCATGTCGCTGGGCAACCCCCACGATCCCGGCGTCGTCCTTGTACCGGGTGCCACAGGTTCCAAAGAGGACTTTTCGCTCATGATGCCCGACCTCGCGGACGCGGGCTACTTTGTTCTGAGCTACGACCTGGCAGGCCAGTACCAATCAGCGGCAGCGGGACCGGAGAACCTGGTCCCTCCCCGGAAGCACTACGATTACCGGCTGTTCGTGGACGACTTCCTGGCGGTCCTGGAATCCACCACCACCCCTGTGCACGTGGTGGGCTATTCCTTCGCAGGCATCATCGCGCAGCTGGCGTACCTGGAACGGCCGGAGCTCTTCAGGTCCCTGACCCTGCTCAGCTGCCCGCCGGAGACGGGGCACAGCTTCAGGGGCGTCAGCCGCATCGGCCGCTTCAGCACCTGGGTGAACGGCAGGGCCGGCGCCGCCCTGCTGATCTGGGGGATCCGGAGCGGCAGGGTAGCCCACGTACCTGCGGGGCGGCAGCGGTTCGTGGACCACCGGTTCCGCTTCACGCGGCGGGAATCCGTGCGCGACATCTACACCCTGATGCAGGAAGTTCCGGATGTCAGGCAGCAGCTGGCGGAGGCACCCCTGCCCAAGTTTGTTGCAGTGGGCGAGCACGACCTGTGGCCGCTTCAACTGCACCGCCTGTTCGCCCAGGCCATCCGGGCCCGGATCGGTGTCTACCGGGGTGGCCACAGCCCCTGTGAAACGTCACCGCACGAGTTCAGCCGCGACCTCCTGGCCCTCTACGCCAAGGCGGAGGAGGGGTAACCGCTCAGGGTTGCAGCCGCCAGCGGGAACGTTCGCGCCGGCGGCGCAGGGGTGGTTGGTAGTGGAATTCGACACGGAACGTGACGACCGACAGCACAAGCCGGTGCCGGAAAGCGGCCCAGCTGGTAAAGGGGCGCGCGGAGACGCCCACCTTCAGCGCTGGATCGTAGATCACGTCCATGTCCGGCCGGAGCCGGTAGGAGATGTCCAGGTCGTCGTGGACCAGCGCGTTGTCCCGGACCACATCCGCCCGGATGCCGGCCCACACTTCCCGCCGGAGCGCGAAGTTCGATCCGTAAACGGGAGGATGCCCCAGCAGGTAGCCAATCAGGCCGAAGTAGCCGCCCTGCAGCAGGCACCGGCCGGCCAGCCGCGCCGGGGCGTTCCCGCCGCGAAAGACCCCCGGCCCGGTCACGGCAGTGAGGGGCGGGGCGGCCGCGAGGGTCCGCTCGATGCGCTCCAGCCAGTCCACGGGCGGGCGGGAGTCGGTGTCCAGCCTGGCGATGATTGCACCCGCTGCCGCATCGAACCCGGCGGCGGCCGTTGCCGGGATGCCCTGCAGATGCACCGGGAGGCGATGGACGCCCGCGGCGGCGCAGACGGCAGCGGTATCGTCCGTACTGGAGTTGTCCACCACGATGATTTCGTCAGCGGGCCTGGTCTGCGCAGCCAGGAGGGCCAGGCATGCCCTCAGCTCGCCGGCATCGTTGTGCGTCGGTATGACGACGGAGATCGGCGTGGCGGCATCCATACCGGGCAGCCTACCGGCGCCTGCGCCATGCCGGCACTGTTTCTGCCCAGTCTTGAGGGTGCGCGGCATTTTATGCATCATTCACGGCGTCACGGCCCACCCTTGACACCTGCAAAACGTTTTGCCTATAGTGATGCACACAACATACAAAACGTTTTGCAAAGGGATGCAGTCGATGGCGACCAAGGTAAACATCAGGGACGTGGCGAAAGCGGCCGGCGTCTCCGTAACCACCGTGTCGCATGCCCTGAGCGACACCCACAGCTCACGGGTCAACGCACGCACCGTTGAGCACATCAAGGCGGTGGCCGAAGAACTCGGCTACGCCCCCAACCGCCTGGCCAGCGGGCTGCGCAACCAGCGCTCCCGGATCCTGGGCCTGGTCAGCGACGAAATCACCACCACCCCTTTCGCCGGCGCCATGATCCAGGGCGCCCAGGACGCCGCCTCCGAGCACGGACACCTGCTCATGGTGGTCAACTCAGGCCTCGACAACGAACTTGAGCGCCAGGAGATCCGTGCCCTGCAGCAGCACCAGGTGGACGGCGTCATCTATGCCCGCATGTTCCACCAGCCGATTTCCGTGCCGGGCGAGCTCGATGGCCTTCCCACTGTGGTGCTGGATGCGGCTACGGACGATCCCCGGTTCTCCTCGGTGGTGCCGGACGAGTTTGGCGCCGGTGAATCCGCAGCAAAGCTCCTCGCAGCGGCAGGCCACCGCAGGATTGCCATGATCAACAATGAAGACGACATTCCCGCCGCGCATGGAAGGCTGGCAGGTTTCCGGGCCGGGCTGGAGCACCATGGCCTGGACCTGGCGGATGGCCGGCTGGCCACCGGGCACCCCAGCGCGGGAGGAGGCAGGGACGCAGCATTCCGGCTGCTGTCCCAAGCGGACCGGCCCACAGCGCTGTTCTGCTTCAACGACCAGATGGCCATGGGTGCCTACCAGGCCGCCGGCCACCTTGGCCTGACGATCCCCGACGACCTCTCCGTCGTCGGCGTCGACAACCTTGAGCTTATCTCCGGCAGCCTGTGGCCAGGCCTGTCCACCATGGCGCTCCCCCACTACGAGATGGGCCGGTGGGCTGTCCTCCAGCTGCTCGCCGAGCTCGAGGATCCGCAGACTCCCCGGGTCCGCGAAACCATCGACTGCCCGCTCGTGGCCCGGGATTCGGTCGCCCCTCCCCGGGACTGATACCCCGGGCAGTCACCGACGGGCAGACGCCACGCGCCACACCATCACTGTCCCAACTAAAACGGGAACGCAGCCGTTGCAGCGGCCGCGTTCCCTGCAGGACCCTCCATCAATCCCCGCTGTCCAAGCAGAAAGACTGACCCATGAACAAGAAGTTCACGAAGATCCTGGCGACCAGCATAGCTGCCGCCGCCCTCACCGCCAGCCTCGCCGGTTGCGGCAAGGGCAGCGCCTCCTCCTCCACGGAAGGATCCGGCGAAATTGCCCTGTGGACCCACAACGCCGGAAACCCCGATGAGCTGGCCGCCGTCCAGAAGATCGTGGATTCCTACAACGGCAGCCAGGACAAGGTGAAGATCAAGGTCCAGGCCTTCCCCCAGGACTCGTACAACGACTCGGTGGTATCCGCGGCTGCGGCCGGCAAGCTGCCCTGCCTCGTGGACATCGACGGCCCGAACGTTCCCAACTGGGCGTGGGCCGGCTACCTTAAACCCCTCGCACTGGGGGCGGACCTTTCCAAGCAGCTGCCCAGCACCGTGGCTCAATGGGATGGAAAGGCCTACGCGGTTGGCTACTACGACGTGGCCCTGGCCATGATGGCCCGCGCCTCGGACCTGAAGGCCGCCGGGGTCCGGGCCGCCACCATCGAACAGCCCTGGACCAGGGAAGAGTTCCAGGACGCCCTCACCAAGCTCAAGGCCCTGGGCAAATGGGATTACCCCCTGGACCTGGGCACCGCCGGGACCGGCGAATGGCTTCCCTATGCATACTCCCCCTTCCTGCAGTCCTTCGGCGGCGACCTGGTGAACCGGGACGGTTTCCAGAGCGCGGAGGGCGTGCTGAACGGTGACAAGGCTGTGCAGTGGGCGGACTGGTTCCGCGGACTGGCAGACCAGGGCTTCATGGCCAAGAAGAGCGGCAAGGATTCCACCCAGGATTTCCTGAACAACAAGAGCGCGATCGTGTACACCGGATCCTGGGCGGCGGACAAGGCCAAGGCAGCTCTCGGCGATGACCTGGTGGTCATGCCGCCGGTGGACCTGGGCAAGGGCCCCAAGATCGGGGGCGCGTCCTGGCAGTGGGGCGTGACCAGCGGCTGCAGCAACTCCGAAGCGGCCATGGACTACCTGACCTATTCGCTGAAGCCGGAAAACGTCGCCGCAGTGGCCAAGGCCACCGGCGCCATTCCTGCCAGTAACGAGGCGGCCGCCCAGATCCCGGCCTTCGCCGAGGGCGGTGCCAACCGGATCTTCATGGACTTCTCCCGCGAGTACGCCGTGATGAGGCCCGAAACCCCCGCCTACCCCTTCATCGCCACCGAATTCGGGAAGGCCACCCAGGACATCCTCAACGGAGCCGACGCCAAGTCCACCCTGGACAAGGCCGTGAAGGCGATCGACGCCAACATCAAGTCCAACGGCGGCTACCAGAAATAGCCGGAACCGTGGGAGCCCTGCACCCAGCCCGTGCGGGGCTCCCACGCCCGATCATCGGAGATTCCCATGGCAACTGTTCCCCTCCCCACCCGTCCCCGCGTTCCGGACACTCAGCACGCCGCCCCGCCGCCGTCGGACGCCACAAACAGCGCACGGCGCCGTCCCGGTTTCCGCCGCGAGCAGCTCAGCGGCTGGGGCATGATTGCCCCCGCAGCAGTGCTCCTGCTGGCCTTTGTCTTCATCCCCGCGATCCTGGGCTTCGGTCTGGCCTTCACCAACGCCAGGCTCATCTCACCCCGTCCCATTGAATTCGTGGGACTGGACAACTTCGCGAGGCTCTTCACCGACCCCACGTTCTACCGCGCCCTGCTCAACGTCGCCTACTTCACCGTGGTGATCGTCCCGGTGCAGTCCGGCCTCGCCCTGGTGATGGCGCTGCTGATCAACAAGAAGTTCCGCGGCGTGAATTTCTTCCGCACCGTCTACTTCCTGCCGGTGGTCACCTCCATGGTGGTCGTTTCACTGCTGTGGCTGTTCATGTACCGCAAGGACGGCCTCATCAACGAAATCCTCTCCACCGTCAGCTTCGGCCTGGTCAGCGGACCGGACTGGCTGGGCGACCCGAACACCGCGATGCCGGCCATCATTGTCCTGTCCATCTGGCAGGCGGCGGGCTTCCACATGATCATCTGGCTGGCCGGGCTGCAGGGCATCTCGGGCGAGCTGTACGAGGCATCACAGCTGGACGGAACCAGCCGGTGGCAGCAGTTCCGGTACGTCACCTGGCCGGGCCTCTTCCACACCCGCAGCCTGGTGCTGGTCACCATCACCATCCAGGCACTGGGACTGTTCGACCAGATCAGCGTGATGACGCAGGGCGGGCCGATGGATTCGACCACCACCATCGTCTACGAGGCCGTCCGCTCCGGCTACCGGCAGCAGGAAACGTCCTACGCCTCCGCCATATCACTGGTGTTCTTCGTCCTGGTACTGATCGTCTCCGCGGTGCAGCGCCACCTCACCCGGGAGAAAGACTGACATGAAAAACCAACTGCTCCTCAAGAACGCCGGCACCATGCTGGTGCGCCTCCTCTTCGCCGTCACCGCCGCCTTCCCCATCGTCTTCATGCTGGTGTCCTCACTGAAGCCGGACCAGCAGATCTTCGGCGACATGTCCTCACTCGCCGCGTTCCTGCCGGTCGGCAACATCTCCTTCGACAACTACGCCGCCGTCTTCGACCGGGTCCCGGCCGCCCGCTTCCTCCTCAATTCCGTGGGCGTCTCCGCCGTCACCGTGGTCCTGGGGATCTTCGTCAACAGCCTGTGCGCCTTCGCGCTGTCCCGCATGCAGGTGCGCGGCAGGAAGATCGTGTTCACCACGATCCTGGCCACCCTGATTGTTCCGTTCCAGACCCTCGCCCTGCCGCTGGTGTGGTGGGTCAACCAGCTCCCCTATTTCGAGCTGAACGGCTTCAGCCTCGAATTCTCCAAGGGCTGGCTGGACACCTACCAGGTCCAGATCATCCCGTTCATCGCCAACGCCTTCTCCATCTACCTGTTCCACCAGTACTTCGAATCCATTCCCAAAGAACTGGATGAGGCCGCGCGGATCGACGGTGCCGGCTGGTTCAAGATCTATCGCCAAGTGGTGATGCCTCTGGCAGGTCCCGCGACCGCGACGGTGGCCATCCTGACCTTCCTGCCGGCGTGGAACTCCTACCTCTGGCCGCTCATGGTGGTCCAGTCCGAGGAGCTGCGGCCCGTCATGATCGGCATCCAGTACTTCTTCCAGCTGAACGTTTCCTGGGGCGAGGTGATGGCGTACGCGTCCCTCATCACCGTCCCTGTGGTGGTGCTCTTCATCGCGTTCCAGCGTTCATTCGTCAACAGCATCGCCTCCAGCGGCGTGAAGGGCTGACCCATGGCTTCACTTACGACGGCGGCCGACGCCCCGGCAGTTGCCGGGACGGACCGTTTCCGGCCCCAGTGGCACTTCTCGGCCCGGCGCAACTGGCTCAACGATCCCAACGGGCTCATTTACCTCAACGGCACCTACCACCTCTTCTACCAGCACAACCCCTACGGCGCCGACTGGGGCAACATGTCCTGGGGCCACGCCACGTCGCAGGACCTGCTGTACTGGGACGAGCAGCCGGTCGCCATCCCCTGTGACGACCAGGAGGCCATTTTTTCCGGCTCGGCGGTGTTTGACAGGTACAACACCAGCGGCCTGGGCACGCCAGACATTCCGCCGCTCGTCGCCATCTACACCAGTGCCTACAGCGACGCCTCACCGCTGGCAGGCCGCCAGGCGCAGTCCCTCGCCTACAGCCTGGACGAGGGCAGGACGTGGACGAAGTACCACGGCAATCCCGTCCTGGACCGGGCGTCGGCGGAGTTCCGGGACCCCAAGGTTTTTTGGTACGACGGCGGCGCAGGGAGTTACTGGGTGATGGTCGCCGTGGAGGCGGTCCAGCGGCAGGTGGTGCTGTACAAGTCGGCCGATCTCAAGGCCTGGGAGTTCCTGAGCACCTTCGGGCCAGCCAACGCTACGGGCGGGGTCTGGGAGTGCCCGGACCTCTTCGAGCTGCCCATCGACGGCGACCCGGCAGACACGCGGTGGGTCCTTGTGGTGAACATCAACCCGGGAGGCATCGCCGGCGGCTCCGCAGGACAGTACTTTATCGGAGAGTTCGACGGCGAGGTGTTCCGGTCCGGATCGACCGTCACCGAGGGGCTCCAGGAGGACGGCTCGCGCATGCGCGAGTACGGCTGGCTGGACTGGGGCCGGGACTACTATGCGGCAGTATCATTCAGCAACGTGCCGGACGGACGCCGCATCATGATCGGGTGGATGAACAACTGGGACTACGCCGCTGCCACGCCCACCGGAGGCTGGCGGAGCGCCATGTCGCTGCCGCGGGAAGTCTCGCTGACCCGGGTGGGCGGCATGCCGGTACTTCGGCAGCACGCCGTCGACCCGTTTACCGGGACGGGCTCCCCCTGGGTGCGGCTGGGCCCGCAGGCGCTGGCCGCAGGAGTTCTGCCGGTCGCGGGACCAGCGGAGGTGGCGCGGATCGACGTGGAGTTCCAACCGGGTACCGCTGGGAGGGTGGGGCTGATGGTGCGGATGTCCGGGGCTGAACGGACCCTGATCAGCTACGACGTGGCCCTGGGAACCCTGAGTCTGGACCGCCGGGAGTCGGGGCAGGTTGATTTCCACGGTGCGTTCCCTTCGGTGGAAACCGTGGCGGTACCGCTCCGCGACGGCCGCCTCCGGCTGCAGGTCTTCCTTGACCGCTGCTCCGTGGAGGTCTTCGCCCAGGACGGGCTCGCCACCATCACGGACCTGGTGTTCCCGTCCGGGGCGGCCACGGCGCTTGCGATCTTCGCCCAGGGTGAGGGCGCGCACCTCGTGGGATTCGACGTCGTCGGGCCCTGATCCCTGCACTTCCCGAACCCGACCATCAGGACTACGATCTCCCCGCAGATCACGGTGCCAGACGCCGGGACGGCGGCACGGGAAGGAGCGGCATGGCCGGAGGCAGGAGAATGGGCGGCCCGCACTGGCGCCGGGTGCTGGCGACCCTCGGCAACGCCGATGCGAGAACCGCCTATGCGCAGATAGTGCTGGGAACCGCCCCGCCCGACGTCCTGGCCGGGGTCAAGGAGCACCGGCGGAACAAGGCGTTCGCCGCCCTGCTCGAGTCCGGTCTTGTGGAAGAGGATGGGCGCGGCGGCCTGCTGGCTGCGGACGCGGTCTTCCGGGACCTGCTCGCCCAGCAGCCCCGGCGGCAGCCGCGCACCGGCCTGGACAGGTTCCTGCGGCTGGGCCGGATTGAACAGTACCCGGCGAACGCCGCGGAACGGCGGGCGCTCCTGGCCAGGATCGCGGGCGAGGTAATGTCGCCCGGGGAACGGCTTACTGAGAGGCAGGTCAACGAACGGCTCCTCAGTTATACCGACGATGTGGTGCTGCTGCGCCGCTATCTGGTGGACTTCGGCCTGCTGCGGCGCACGGCTTCAGGTTCCTCATACTCGCTGGCGGAGTAGCGTCGGTGTGGTCCGGTCAGCGGATACCGGCCGCGCGAAGGGTCCGGGCCAGCTCACCCGCTGCGGAGTGGAGCGTCTCGACGGTCTCCGCGATGACTCCCTCGGTGGCAAGTTCCACCGGCATGGAGCAGCTCATGGCGTCGGTGCCTGGGATGCGGTACGGAACCACGACGCTCACGCAGCACAGGCCCACTGTATTCTGCTCCCATTCAATGGCATGGCCAGTCTTCCGAAAGTCAGCCAGCTCGGCCTGGAGCGCCGTGAAATCGGGGACGCTGTTCGGGGTCAGCCGGGCATAGGGACCATCGCCAATGCGCTGCCGGACCTCGGCGTCCGTATACTCGGCGAGGATGGCTTTGCCCAATGCCGTCACCTGGGCCGGCAGTTTGCGTCCCACCCGTGAGGACAGCCGGCGCCGGTCCACGGCCTGCCGCGTTGCAAGGTAGATGACGTCCGACCGGTCGATGCGCGCGTAGTGGGTGGTGAAGGTAGTGGCGTTGCGGACCTTCTCCAGGATGGCCGAAACGTGCTCCATGACCGGATCCCTGTCCAGGTAGGCCGTACCGCACAGCAGGGCATGCGTGCCTATCCTGTAAGCGCCCTCCGGTGTCTGCTCGATCCAGTTAAGCTCCAGGAGCGTCAGCAGCAGCCAGTGCAGGCTGGAGCGCGGATACCCTGTCTGCTTGAAGATCTCGGCAGTGGTCAGCGGCTGCGGGGCGGACGCCAGGAGCTCAAGGATGGCGATGGTCCGCTCTGCGGACTTGACCAGTTTGACGTCCCCGGGCGCTTCGCCCCGCGTGCCGGCCTGTACATCCACCGGTGCCATTACCGCTCCCCCTTTCGCCACACCGGACTGCAGCAGCTCACTTCGCGGCCAGGTGCGGGTAGTTGTCCATACCTACCCTATGGCCATCGCTGGCCCAAAACCCGCCAAGGAGGCCCGTTTCAGCATCCTCCCCGGAAGTATCGATTCCGTCGGCGTAGAGCTCCGCGTCGTCCTGAGGGTCGTACCCGATCCGCCTTCCGGCCTCAAGGTTCGCCCAGCCACGGGTATTGGCTGAAACAGCCCACACCACGTGATGGCCCGGGGCGCCGAGGTCGTTCAACGCCGCCTCAACGAGCCTGAATGAATCCGCCGGGGAGAGCCAGGAGCCCAGGGTCCTTGAATTGCCCGGGCGTGCGCCGCCGGTTCCTATCCGGGCGCTGACCACCTTCATGCGGTATTTGTCCGCGTACAGGCTGCCCAATGCTTCAACGGCCACCTTGCTGACGCCGTAGTAGGTATCCGGCCGTGGCGCGAGCACCCCATCCACCGCAGCATCCGAGAGGTTGTGGAACCCCACCGCGTGCGTGGAGCTGGCCAGCAGGACGCGTTCGACGCCGTTGCACCTCGCTGCTTCGAGGGCTACCTGGGTGCCGGTGATGTTGGTGGCGGCAATGTCCATCCAGTTCATCTCCCGGTGGAGGCCGCCCAGATGGACGAGTCCGGAGACGCCGCGCAGGGAGTCGTTCATGAAGTCCGGATCGGTTACCGACCCAACCATGGCTACTTCGGTGGGCCCAGGGTCCCGGGCCTCCACCAGGTCCAGAAGGCGCACCTCGTATCCCGCCGCGGCAAGGTAGGGCCGCAGCAAGGTGGCCATCATCCCGGCGCCACCCGTTATGGCGATCGCGCGTGCTTTCGGTGCTGCCGGCACTCTTCCTCCAATGGTTGACACCCTGTGATGCTAATCATACGCTCGTGAAGTACGTTTCACATAGTAGCAGCTGTTTATATATGTAAAAAGGAGAATCAAAGTGGATTCGAAGTTCAAGGCGCGCTCCCGGACAGTTCTGGCGGTGGCAGCCACCTCAGCCGCCCTGCTGACAGGCTGCGGCAGTGGGGCGTCAGCACCTGCTGCCAAGGACGACGGCCAACCCATCGAGGTCTGGGCGCGTGCCGGCACAGACGCCTCAACTACGTACGCGGCGCTGTTCAAGGAGTTCACCGCGAAAACAGGCGTCCCGGTCAACTTCCAGGGCGTCCCGGACCTCGACCAGCAGCTGCAGACCAGGGCCGCATCAAAGAAGCTGCCGGATATTGTGATCAACGACTCCGCGGCACTGGGCAACTACACGTCCCAGGGCTATCTGCAGAAAGTGGACAGGTCATCGGTGTCCGGCGGCGACAAGATCGCCGACTCATTGTGGACTGAGACGGTGGGCCAGGATGGGGCTACGTACGGCATTCCATTCTCACGCCAGACCATGGTGACTATGATCAGGAAGGACTGGCGGGAAAAGCTGGGGCTTCCGGTTCCGAAAACACAGGACGACCTCGCCGCGCTGGCCACCGCATTCGCCACCAAGGACCCTGACGGCAATGGGCAGGCGGACACCTTCGGTATGACCGTACCGGGATCCACCGAACGCGGATATCTGGGCTGGTGGGCCTCTTCGTACCTTTGGCAGGACGGCGGCGCCTACCTGAAAAACAACGGCAACGGAAAGTACACCGCCGCCGCCAGCAGCAGTGAAACCCAGCAAGGCGTTACCTGGATCAAGCAACAGTTCTGCACACCCGGCAATACGCAGCCCGGCGCACTGACGGCGGCCACCAGTGCCGCTTCACCCTTCTTCCAGACCGGAAAGACCGGCATCATCCTCACCGGCCCCTACAACTTCTCCTCCTTTGACACGGCGCTTGGCAAGGACAAGTACGAAGTCATCGAAGCCCCCAAAGGTTCGGTGGACAACACTGTCCTGGCCGAAGGCGAAAACATCTACGTCACGGCCACCAATGGCAAAAAAGACCAGACCAGGAAGGTTATTGACTACCTGGTGTCCGCCGACGGACAAAAAGCCGGCATGACCGCCGGCAAGCAGCCGGTTGTCCGCGTGCCCGTGAACTCCGACGTCGATGCTGCCGCGGTCTACAACGATCCCCGGTGGACCGTTGTCCAGGACGCCCTGAAGAACTCGTCGAAATCCTTCCCTTCGGCGATCAACTTCGTGCCGGTCAAGCAGGCTGCCGCCGAAGCCCTGAACAAGATCTTCTCGGACTGCGCGGCGGACAACGTGGCGTCAGGCCTGAAGGACCTTGACTCGGCCATCACCCACGAACTGACAAGCCAGAACGCCACGTCATGACCGCAACGCCAACGAAACCGGCAGGCCTGCTGGCCGCGGGGCCGGAGACGGGGACGGCGCCCACCCGCGGCAGGCGCCGCAACACGAAACAGGCCCTGGCCGTCTGGCTCTTCCTGGTGCCGGCCGCCGTCCTCGGTCTCTACTTTAAATTCATCCCCATGGCCGAAGGCATCCGGCTGAGCTTCTTCAAGGTCCAACCGTTCCTGGGAGACGTCTTCGTCGGCCTCGACAACTACGTTGCCGTGCTGACCGATGCGCGCTTCATGGAGGCCCTCGGACACACGGTGGTCCTGGGTGTCACCCAAACGCTCGGCGCACTGGTGGTCGGCTTTCTCCTGGCGCTGCTCCTCGAAGGGCAGGCACGGTCGCTGTGGATCCTCCGCACCACCATCTTCCTTCCCGTGGTCACAGCCCTGGCCGTGGTCGGCGAAATCTGGCGGCTCCTCTACTTCCCCACCCCTGACGGACCCCTCAACAGCATCCTTGGGTGGCTGGGACTCGGTCCGCTGCAGTTCCTCAACGGCACGGACACGGCACTCTGGTCCATCGCCGTCGTGGGTATCTGGAGCGGTGCACCCTACAACATGGTGATTATCCTCGCCGGGCTGACCGGGGTGGACCGCTCCCTGTACGAGTCCGCGGGAGTAGACGGGGCCACAATCTGGCAGCGCCTGCGGTACATCACCCTGCCCGCCCTCCGTCCCTCGCTGGTGATCGTCCTGACCCTGGCCGCCATCCGCAGCCTGCGCAGCTTCACGGAAGTGTACGTGCTGACAGGCGGCGGGCCGGCCGGCTCAACAGAGGTATGGATGACCCGCATGTACTCCCTGGGCTTCCAGCGGAACGATATTGGCGTAGCCTCCGCTGCCGCAGTCCTGCTTCTGGTGGTCACCTTGCTCCTGACCGTCGGAACCCAACTCCTGGCCAAGAGGAAGGCAGCACGATGAGCCAGACACTGACCCGAAAGAACCCGCGCGCAGGCAGGCCGTCATCCGCCGGCGCCAGGTTCGACACCGCCCTGGGCTGGTCCCCCCGCTTCGGGCCCAACATGGTCCTGCGCGTCCTCCTCTGCGCCCTGGTGTTCTGCATCTTCGCCCTGCCGTTTATGGCCGTCATCTCCGGCGCCTTTGACCGGAATTCCAGCCCGACTGAGATATCACTGCTCCCCAAAACTTTTACGCTGCAGAACTTCCAGGCAGCGCAGCAACAAGGTCTTTGGGGCTACTTGCTGAACTCGCTGGTGGTCGCCGGCGGCGGACTCCTGCTCCAAATGACCGTCTCCGTATTCGCCGCCTACAGCCTCAGCCGCAAAAAATTCCGGGGACAGGCCCTGGTCCTCCTATTGGTCCTGATGACCATGATGCTGCCCGAGGAAATCATCGGAATCCCGCTGTCCCTGGTGCTGGGCGACCTCCCGCTGCTGGGCATCAGCCTGCGGGGAACAGTCCTCGCCGTCATCCTGCCCGTAGGCATCTGGGGATTCTCCATCTTCATCATGAGCGAATTCATGAAGGAGATTCCCGCAGAAATCGAGGAGGCAGCCCGTCTTGACGGCGTGGGTGAATTCCGCATGCTGTTCACCATCATCCTGCCACTGTGCAAGCCGGCGCTGGGTGTGATCGGGATCTTCGGATTCATGATGGTCTGGGACCAGTACCTCCTCCCCCTCATCGCGGCCAATGATCCCGGCGACTACACACTCACCGTGGCATTGTCGGTACTCCGCAATGACACCACCGTCGGACCCGGCGTGCTGTTGGCCGGAGCACTGATGGCCATGATCCCCAGCCTCCTGGTGTACCTCTTCCTGCAACGCTCCATGATCCGCGGCATCACCTCGGGCGCCACCAAGGGCTAGGGACGGCCAGGCCTCCCCCAGCCCCACCACGAAAGAACTCTCATGAAAACCAGTTCCACTATTCCTGCCGCCGCAGCAGCCACCGCGGCTGACCTGGCCATAACCGACGTCACCATCACTCCCATCGCCTTTTCCGATCCGCCGCTGCTGAACGCCGTCGGAGTCCATGAGCCCCTGGTGCACCGGGTGGTTATCGAACTCCGCACCGCCAACGGGCTCCTGGGCCTGGGCGAATGCGCCGGCGGCCAAAGCCGCCTGGACAACCTTGCCGCCGGCGCCAACGCCATCAAAGGCATCAGCGTCTTTGAGACCTCCAGGATGGAACAACTCATCAACAAGGCACTGGACCCAAACCTCTCCGCCTTCGAACGGGCAGCCGTCTTCTCCGCCTTCGAAGTCGCCGCCCTGGACATCCAGGGGCACGCAACCGGCCGCACCGTCAGCGAACTGCTGGGCGGAACGGTACGTGACGAGGTTCCCTTCAGCGCCTACCTCTTCTATAAGTGGGCCGAACATCCCGCACTCGATGGACGACCGGCCATTACCGATGGCTGGGGGGAGGCGCTTGACCCGGAGGGCATCGTCGGCCAGGCACAGCGCATGATCCGCGAGTTTGGGTTCAAATCCATCAAACTGAAGGGCGGAGTCTTTCCGCCGGCCCAGGAAATCGAAGCAATCCGCGCTTTGCGGGAAGCATTTCCGGACCTTCCCCTCCGGCTGGACCCCAACACCGCATGGACGGTGGAGACGTCCGCGTGGGTGGCAGCCGAAACTGCGGGCCTGCTTGAGTACCTGGAAGATCCGACGCCGGGCCTGGAGGGTATGGGCCAGGTTGCGGCTGCCGCCCCCATGCCCCTCGCCACCAACATGTGCGTCGTGGCCTTCGAGCACATCAAGAAAAGTGTGGAACTCGGTTCCGTCCAGGTCATCCTGGGCGACCACCACTACTGGGGCGGCCTCCGCCACACCCGGGAACTGGGCGCCATCTGCGAAACCTTCGGCATAGGACTGTCCATGCATTCCAACTCCCACCTCGGCATCAGCCTCGCTGCCATGGTCCACGTTGCCGCGGCCACACCCGCCCTGACCTACGCCTGCGACACACACTATCCCTGGAACGGACATAACGACGTGGTCAAGCCCGGCGCCCTGAAGTTCATTGACGGCAGCGTCCGGGTACCCGCCGGCACCGGCCTTGGCGTGGAACTGGACCGGGAGAAGCTGGCCGAACTTCACCAGCAGTACCTGGACGCCCGCATGACGGCCCGGGACGACACTGGCTACATGCAGCGTTTTGTCCCGGATTTCACGGCCGCCCTCCCCCGGTGGTAGCTGCACGGCCGCTGCAGGTTACCGGCTATCTCTATCCCTGGGACGTGCTGGGCGACCCGGATGCGGTGGCCTGGGTCAGGGACACCGGCGTGGACCGTGTGGCGCTTGCCGCCGCTTACCATTCGGTGCGGGCTGGAACCCCCCGGCATCCCGGCCGCCGGGTGGTGGACGCCCGCTCCGCAGCACTTTATGTGCCCCCGGGCCAGGCCTTCGCTGGCCTGCGGCTGGCGCCGGGCAGCGGCGCGGAGTGGACCGGGACGACGAACGCATTCGGTGAGGCGGCAACCGCCCTCCAGGCGGCAGGTCTGCCCGTGGACGCCTGGACGGTGTTAACGCACTCCAGTGCCGCGGGCGGAAACAACCCCGACCTGTGCGTCCGCAATGCCTTCGGCGAAGCCTACAGGTACGCGTTGTGCCCCTCCCAGCCTCAGGTCCGGTCCTACGCCGCCGGCCTGGTCCGCCAGGTCCTGGAGCTGGGACAGCCGGACGGACTGATTCTCGAGGCGGCGGGCCCGTTGGGTTTCAGCCACCAGAACCGGCACGAGAAAACCGAGGGCGCAGAGTATTCGCCTTGGGTCCAGGCCCTGCTGTCGCTGTGTTTTTGCGATGCCTGCAAAGACGGCTATGAGTCCCGGGGGCTTCCTCCCGGGGAATACCAGCATCAGGTGAAACTGGCGGTCCTGCACGCCGAGGATCCGGCCATGACGCCGGCTTTTGCGTCGGGAGCCCAGGATTTCCTTCCGCTGCTGGATGCCCGATGGGATGCCACGGCGATGCTTCTGGATGAATGCCTGGCAGTCATCCAGGCCACTGGGTCTTTTCCCCGGGTCTCCATCCACACCACACCGGATCCGTGGAGCACGGGTCCGTTCGTCCCCTTTGAGGCGGTTGGCAGGAGCCATTTTCGGAGGCACCTGCGCGACGTGACCGCCGTCGTGCCCTGCTGGGGTGGCGCGCACGAGGCCGCCGGGACGGTGGAAGCCATGGCGGGCGCCTACGATGTCCGCGTGGGCGCCTATGTGCTCGCGTTGCCGCCGAAAGCGTCCGACGGCGGCACTTTGGCCCGTGAATGGGGCACCTTGGCTGGGGCTGGCGCGGGCGAACTGCACGTGTATCACCTGGGGCTGGCGTCGAACCGGCGGCTGGCCGCCCTGTCCGAAGCCGTTAACATCGTGCGGGGTGAGGCTGGGAAGTGACCTGAATCCACGGCTAGTCTTGAGCCAAAGTTGCGGCGAATGTGGGCTCGCGTTTAGGAATGCGGCCTACCTTAGAGGCAAGATCCCGCCGCTGGGGCGGGGCCTTACCAAAGAGGACAGGGCCGGCGGCACCGCATCCGGGAGACCGGGGATGCAGCCCCCCAAACCGCCGCCGGCCCATCCTTCTGTTCCAGACGGCGCCCTGCACGGGGTCTGCCATAACCACCCCAGACAGGCAGGCGGGTATTCAGCCGGGCACCGTGAAGTAGCCTGCGGGATTATCGGCTCCCAGCAGGTCGTGGTGGAAGGCGATGGCATCCACGGGCCGCGTGTCCACAAAAAGCACAGCTACCGTTTGCGAATGGACGATGGTGTACCTGGCAGGGCCGTCCAGCCAGGAATGGATGCCAGTGAACTCCTCAACGAACAATCCGTCACCGAGCAGCCCCCGCTCCTCGAGCAGGTCGTAGACAACATTCCAGGCGAGATCCAGTAATTCATGGATCGCCGCTTCCACCGTAGGAGCCGTCATGCCTCCATCGTCCTCCCGGGCGCCAACGGGACCGCGGACAAAAGCGGGCGTGTCCTAAGCGGATGGTTGCTTCAAAGGGAGGGCATGGGGACCATGGAGGCGTGGGAACAAAAGGCATCCGGACCGGCGTCGCACTGACCCTGTGCCTGCTGGTTCCGCTGACGGGAACAACCGGATGTGCCTACGACTACCCGGACCCGGCACATACACCGACAGCTGGGCCCGACGACACAGCCACAACTGAAGCGCACCCCATGACGGTGACCCCCAGGCAACCTCCCGACCCCCAGGTCCTTGGCCGCGGGGAGCGGAACTACCAGGACCTCAAGGACCTTCTGGGGGCCGTGCCGGGGCCGACCCTCCTCCTCGAGCAGGGCCCACTGGACGGCCCTGAGCGGGGCTTCGGCGGCAAGGAAAAGGTGTCCGAGGCAGGCCGATACACGGTCACTGCCGCCTGCATAGGCGCCCCCAACGCCAAGATCTTCATCCGTCAGGAGAATCCCACTGTCACGCTCTGGCCCGTCGAGCTCACCGTGGACTGCCCGGGAACCGCGTCAGAAATCATCACCCTTCAGCAGGGCTATGTTTCCGCGCACCTATCCCTGCCCCAGTCCGACGAAACACCGTGGACGGGAGCAGTGGGCGGAGTACTGTTGACCGGCAGCTGACTCCCGCTTGGCTGCCCATCTTCCCAAGGAGCGCATCGAACGACCTGTCCCGCGCATGGAGGCAGGTGTCAGTCGAGCAGGCCCTCCAACTCCGGAAGTCGGCCGAACAGGGCCGCGAGGCCGGTCACTCCGTTGCACACAGACTCGTGCGACAGCGCGAGCGAAGGACCGGTGGGCGCCTCGACACCGGCGAGGCACCGCAGGATATTCCACCGCATATGCCCCAGCCAACCGCCGATCATGTACACGAACCAGCTTGGACCTGGCCGCGGCAGCACTCCACCCCCCGCCACGTAGCCGTCAAGGACGGAGCGGAAGATGCCGGGCCTGATGTCATCGACGCCAGGTCCTTTCGCGAGGCCCAGCGCGGTGGAACCGAGCTCGCCGGACAGGTCGAGCATCCCGGCGAGCTCCCAGTCGAGCACCACGGGCCGGCCCTCCCGGGCCAGCAGGTTCCACGGTTGGATGTCCCTGTGGGTCAGCACGACGGGGCCTGGCCGTTCGCAGGCGTCGACGAAATGGGCAATCGCGTCGAAGGTCCCCACCTGGGAGGCCAGCCCGTCTGCCCACGGCTGTCCGGTCGCCGCCGCCCGCGCCGCGAGCTCGGACCAATCCCGTGGCGCGTGGTCCTCGAACGGCGTCGAGGTCCACGGGACGTCGAGCGCATGGATACGGGCGAGGACCTCACCGATTTCAAAGGCATACGCCGCGGACACCGGCGCTTCGGGCACCGTCTCACCTTCCACCCATCGGTGGACGAGCGTGGAGTGGCTGGCCGAGACCGGCTCCGGCATCGGAATGCCGGCAGCGAAGGCGGCCCGCTCAAACCTGAACACGTCCTCAACCCGATACGTCCAACGGCGGTCGTGAAGGTTCAGCTCCTTCACGGCGAACGACCCCTGGTCGGTATCGAGCCGGTACATCCGGTTGGCGAAGCCGCCGTGGACCCGAGTCATCGGCCCGATCGGTGCACCGAGATGCGAAAGGTTCACCCATCCATTTTAGGAGCGGACGGCCTTCAGGTGCTTGCGCGACACATGCTAAGCATGCTTATGATGGATCCAGTCGGATGGGGATGCGACTGCGAGGGGAATCGAAAGGGTGCGCTCAGCGAACGGGGCGCACCCTTTCCGCATCCTGGGACCAACCACCCGTTAGGAGCTTATATTTTCGAGCTGACAGTGCGGAGTTTCACCCGTTTCTCCCAGTCCTTCAGTCCTAGACTTTCGCCATGCACCCCTTAGCGGCGATCTGCCTGGTGTTCCTCACCGGGCTTGCCTGGATGGGCACCATCCTGACCTTGCTGGTTGCCTTGGCCAAAACCCGCCGACGGCCGCCTGCGGACGTCAGGAGCCGGAAAATCCAAGGGGCCGATGAGAGGGAATCCCAAACGTCGCTGGGCGCCTCCTGAGAAGACCCCTACGTCGCGGGAACCTTGCGCCGACTCCCCCACGGCCGGGCGTCGGGTACTACAGTGGTTGCATGGCTGCCAGCCGAAAACCGCTCGATGACCTGCGCGAAACCATCGGCCATCTGGCCGATCAGCTCAAGCTGCCCGGCTCGGAGCGGGTGGACGACCTGGTCGGTGATCTTATCGGTACAAGGCCAGGACCGGCCCGATCGCTGTCCGAACTGCAGGCCGAGCTCGACGCGCTGGTCGGGCTGGAAACGGTGAAGGAACAGGTCCGGGCCCTCGTCGCACTACTCCAGGTCCAGGCACGCCGTAAGGCGCACGGCCTGCCGGAGGTGGCCACGTCACAGCATCTGGTATTCCTCGGAAACCCGGGCACGGGCAAAACCACCGTGGCTCGGCTCCTGGCCGAGATGTACCGTGCAGTCGGCCTGCTGCAGAAGGGCCACCTGGTCGAGGTGGACCGTTCGGGCCTGGTGGGGCAGTACGTCGGCCAGACCGCCATCAAGACGGACCGGGTGATCCGGCGCGCCTTGGATGGTGTCCTGTTCATCGATGAGGCCTACGCGTTGGCCCCCGAGGACGGCCGGATGGATTTCGGCCCGGAGGCTATCGAGGTCCTGCTGAAGCGGATGGAAGACCACCGGCACCGTCTGGTGGTGATCGTGGCAGGTTACCCGGCGCTGATGGAGTCCTTCCTGCTCTCGAACCCCGGCCTGCGCTCCCGCTTTGCCCGGGAGATCACCTTTCCCGATTACTCCGTGGACGCACTCCAGACGATCTTCCACCAGATGCTCGCCCAGCACGAGTACATGTTGGAGCCGGGTGCGGACCACATGCTCCGCCGTATCTTCACCGGGCTCCACGCGGGCGAAGACTCCGGCAACGCCCGGTTCGCCCGCACCTTATTCGAGCAGGCGCTCAACCGCCAAGCGCTGCGGTTGTCGCGCGATGAGGAACAGAGCCTGGACGCGCTCGACCGCGAGGCCGTGATGACGCTTACCGCTGACGACATCGTCGAGGCCGCACTGGCCCTGGGCGAGGAGCCGGAGCCGGAACCGACGCCGGAACCGGAGCAGCCGCGCTGGTGGCGCTGGCTGGTCTAGCGGCTGCTTCCCGGCTCAGCGCCCGGCTCCCCCGATGGTTCAAGCAACCACGCCATTGCTTTGTCCGCAGATGTGAAATACCGGATGGGAAACCCGGCCGGCAGGAGAGGCAAGCGGAACATGGCGACCACCCGATCCACGGGAGAAGAGCCCAAGAGCGCCATACGGGAGACGCTGGACGGGTCAGGAAAGACTTTTCGAGCGGCTGCCGAGTGGGTCACACCCTGGATTTCGACCAGCATCGGCAGCCTGTTGCCACGCCCCAGGGCGGAGATCGCTTCAAGAGCGGCCCTCGCTACGTCAATGCCGACGTATGCCCCCCGCTTCCAGCGCAGGATAAGGACGCCATTGGACAATTCCATGGTGCCTTTGCCTTTGATGTCCACCGTGCTCATGCCGTTAGCGACCCGCGCAGCCTCTCTGCGAGGTCTGTGAGGGATTCCCGCCACTCGGGTTCGTCGGCGTCGTCCCACAGCTCGGCCAGCTCGGACCTTTCCCCCGCAACCCGTTCGACCGCTTCCAGCGCCATTTCCACGTCCTCGGGGGTGATTTCCGCCCCGTGGGCTGTCACCCAGTCAGCGACGTTCTCCGGGAGCTCTCCCAGTGGGTTGCCCTGGCTGGCTGAGGCAACTTCCGCGGCGGCGACAGCAACCGCCCCTTCCGGCGCCTCGACGTATCTGTCACTCACCTGCGAAAGCGCCTTGCGGATGACGTCCGCACCGCCGGCCTCGAGTTCGTCCAGCCAGTCCAGCGCGTCGTCGTTCTCAAACGGCAGGTAACCCCATGCGCCCATCATTGCCCTTTCGGTATCTGGTTGCTGGCACCAATATGCCAGACGATACAAGATGCTCGTCACTCGCCACGATGAGGCGGGCGTGCCCGAGCCCACCCGTTGGTTCGATAGCCGCTACTGTCCGGAACCGTGTGGCGCGGTTCTTGTGCGCGATACTTCTCCGTCACGTCGACCAGTCATACAATTTAGGAGCTGGGACGGCGGTGCCGTTGCAGGTCTGGCCGGATGTGGTGCCGCAAGCGGCCAAAATCTGTCATCTCGTCCCGAGCAGCTGCCGCAATGAAAACGAAAAGTCCCTACTGGATGCTGGCGACCCTTGCTGCCGTCCTCCTTGTGCCTGGCTGTACCTATTCCACCGATGAGCCCGCGCCGTCATCAAGCTCACCGAGCCCCTTCGCTTTTCTGGAAAATCAGGTCGAGCTGTTCCTCGACGAGGGGGCGGCGGCCGCCGTCGTCCAGATCCGCTGGCCCGAGGGCGAGTGGTCGAAGGCCTATGGCGTCCGCGATCTTGAATCCAGAACGCCCGCGCAGCCAACGGACCGGATACAGATCGGCAGCGTCACTAAAACGATGACAGCGGTGGCGGTGTTGAAGCTCGTAGAGGACCATCTCATCGATCTCGACGACCCTGTCAATGACGTGATACCTGGATTCACGTCGGCGCTCAAGCCGCCGGCGCCAATTACCGTCAGGCAGCTGCTCAGTCATACGTCCGGCATGCCCGAGGTCAACGAGGCGGGGCCACAGGATGTCGACTTCCGCCCATTGATCTCCCAAAAGCTGACAATGGAGAGTGGGTTGAAGTTGGCTGGGACTCTCCCCTGGCCCGCAGCCAGCGTCGGAACTTTCAAGTACTCGAATACGAACTACCTTGCCCTCGGCCTCCTGATACAGGAACTTCGGCACGAGCCGTTCACCCAGGTCATGCAGGAGGAGGTCTTTGAACCGCTCGGGTTGAAGAATACGAGCCTGAAACCCGTCGACCTCACCGTGCCCGGACTTCTCCACGGATATGCCACCATCCGAGGAGAGCGGGTAGACGTCACGGACAACACCGCTTGGGCGGGTAACCCGGCTGGAGGGGCGACGTCCACTGTCGAAGACGTGAATCGTTTTATGTCCGCGCTCTTCACCGGCCGGGCGGTCTCGTCGGCATCGCTGAAGGAAATGAAGACCAGCCCTGGTTTCGCGCCCTACGGGTTGGGCATGTGGGAGCATGCGGACGGGTGCTCCAAGGAGTCGAGATACGAGGGTCTCGGCTCGCTCTGGGGCCATCAAACGACAGCCGTCAGCAGCGCTGATGGGCGGTACCAGGCAACGATGACCGTGACGGTGCCACCGTTGCCGACCGGACTCGAGGACCCAGCCAGTGAGGAGAAGCGCAGTTTCTTGAACCGTCGGATGGAGTCGACTCTCAACGAGGCCCTGGATCGCCTCTGCAAGCCGGCAGACTGATGAATCACGCCCATCCCTATCTGACAAATAGAAAATGACGGCCTTCGCGGACCCTGGAACGTGCGGACAGATCTACCCCACGGCAGTCCCCGGATGTCGGCTAGTTCATTTAGGGATTCGAGCCACGCTCCAGGGACACAGAGGGGTGTTGCCAAACCGGGAAGAGTGATGAAATCGCGCTGTCTACGGACGGAGATCTAACCTATCCCGCCTCCTCCGACTGGTCCTACCCAGCCACTGAACTCCCCTCCTCCTCTTTGGCGCTCATCATCGTCCTTTCCGCAGCGGAGGCAGCGCTTATACAAGCTGCCGTCTTCGGCGTGTTCAACGTGCCATTTATGGCTGATATTCAGCTTGCACAACAGAACCCCAAACATGGCCTACTCCGATCCGTGCAGTGAGCTGCTCTGCAATCTAATGATGGCCCTGCTTCACTCCGGCCGGCACCGGCAAATACTGGCCCTTCATCGGTTTCAGGACCAGCAGGAGCAAGCCTCAGCCAGGAAAGGTGACGTGGTTGGCGGGATGGTTGCCGCCAAGTAGGTCGTGGTGGAACATGTTTGCGTCCTCAACCAGATCGTCGGCGACATTTCCAGGTGACCATCCATGAGTTTGAGGATGGTCACCTCCATGGTTTGCGATTGCTACTGCATTCCCCGTTTGGGCATAGCGGTCGAGTTGAGGTCCTGGCCCCGGGACAAGGGGATCACAGGATGCCCGCCGCCGCGTTTCGCTTTCGATGATCTTGCTGCCGCTGGTGCATTACTGGGTAACAAGGAGGCACCAATAGAATGTCAGACCCACCTTTCATAATGAACACATGGCAAGCGAAGCGGTGGTTGAGGCTTTTGAGGTGATCGACACCGCCATAGCCCTGCTCCGCACAGAGGTTAATCAGTCCCGTTACGGGAATCCCTCAGCGGCTGATCCACTGGCCGCCGTCGCTGACGCCTGTCTGGACATCCTGGCCGGGGTTGCACGTACGGAGGCCCGGGTCGCGGCCTTGAAATCGGCGGCAGTTGCTACGTACGCCGACTCCGCACGCTCCGCGGCTCCAGCCGGCAGGCCGGTTCAAGCGCAGGAAATGGCCATCGCTGCGGAGGTGGGGTGTGTACTCGCCATCGGCGACCGGGCAGCGGGCGCTCTACTGGCCCAGTCCTATGCCCTGTCAACGTCCCTGCCACGAACCATGGCAGCCCTGCATGCCGGGAACGTGTCGTGGCATCACGCCCGAGTGATGGTGGACGAAACCGCAACCCTTGACTGCGAGGCCGCAGGGGCACTGGAATCACACTTCCTCCACCCGGACGTATGCAATGCTGACGGCAACTGCCCGGCTGGTGAGATGCCAGCCTATAGATTCCGGCGGAAAGTCAGGATCTGGCGGGAACGCCACCATCCGGACAGCATCGAGAAACGGCACATCAAAGGTGCACAGGACCGATTGCCTGGAATACGCCCCGGAACAGGATGGCATGGCCCGACTATCGGCTTACCTTCCCGCCGACCAGGCAAATGCGATCTGGAACCGATATACCGCCATCGCCCGCGGTCTGCAAGGTCCCCACGAAGACAGGACCCTCACGCAACTACGCGTAGACGCGTTCGCAGCGGCAGCCCTCCGACACGGTGGCGGCGAAACGGGTGCCGGGATGGGGGCATCCGGCAATGCCGAGGTCCCCACCCCCAGGACGGAAGTACTGGTTACCGTTCCAGTCTTCTCCCTGCTGGGGTTAACCGAAGAACCGGCGATGCTGGATGGGTACGGTCCCATTCCTCCTTCAATGGCACGGAAGCTTGTAGCCAATGGGGCGGACTCATTCCATCGGGTCCTCGTGGATCCAAGGGACGGGGCACCCTTGGAAATCGGCCGCACGAGTTATCGGCTCACCAAGCCCATCAGGAACTGGCTGCGGCTGCGCGACGGAAAATGCCCCTTCCCCGGCTGCAGCAACCATTCCCTCGACAATGAGGCAGATCACCTCCTGGCCTGGCACCACGGCGGATCCACCGGGATCAGCAACCTGGGACAGCCCTGCCCCAAACATCACAGGCTCAAACACGTCGCTGGTTGGAAACCAACGAGTGCGACCAAGGATGGGCCGCCCGGCTGGATCTCACCCTCAGGGCGCATTTACAAAAGCGAACATCAGGACTGGGAACCAGCCCAATGGCCGCCTTCAGTCCGGCCACGAGGTGGACAACGGCAACCGCCTTACCCACGCATGCCCACGAAGCCGGACGGGACAGTGGACCATCTTCACTGACCACCCTCCGTGGGAGAAGAATGCCTGCACGCGTTTCCCAGTGCTGGATAGGCTCCCAACGGACCGCGCGGACGGCTGGGTTTCATCGGCGTTCCGAGGGTCGCAGGATGGTGTTCGCTGGCGCCTGCAAGCCCCTGGATCCTGAAAAGCACAAGGGACCCTGCACTCGACGTGCAGAGTCCCTTGTTCACAGATACGAAGATATGGGGAGGATTCTAGAAGTCCCAGTCCTCATCCTCGGTGTTCACGGCCTTGCCGATCACGTAGGAGGATCCGGAGCCGGAGAAGAAGTCGTGGTTCTCGTCCGCGTTCGGGGACAGGGCCGAGAGGATCGCGGGGTTCACGTCGGTGACGGATGCCGGGAACATCGCCTCGTAACCCAGGTTCATCAGGGCCTTGTTGGCGTTGTAGTGCAGGAACTTCTTGACGTCCTCGGCCAGGCCCACGCCGTCGTACAGATCGTGCGTGTACTGGACCTCGTTCTCGTACAGCTCAAAGAGCAGTTCGAACGTGTAGTCCTTGATTTCCTGGCGGCGCTCCTCGGACACGGTCTCCAGTCCGCGCTGGAACTTGTAACCGATGTAGTAGCCGTGCACGGCCTCATCGCGGATGATCAGGCGGATCAGGTCAGCCGTGTTCGTCAGCTTGGCGCGCGAGGACCAGTACATGGGCAGGTAGAAGCCCGAGTAGAACAGGAAGCTCTCCAGCAGCGTGGAGGCAACCTTGCGCTTCAGGGGGTCGTCGCCCTGGTAGTAGTCCATGACGATCTGCGCCTTCTTCTGAAGGTTTTCGTTCTCGGTGGACCAGCGGAAGGCTTCGTCGATCTCCTTGGTGGAGGCCAGCGTGGAGAAGATCGAGGAGTAGCTCTTGGCGTGCACCGACTCCATGAACGCGATATTCGTGTAGACGGCTTCCTCGTGCGGCGTCAGCGCATCCGGGATGAGGGAGACCGCGCCCACCGTACCCTGGATGGTGTCCAGCAGGGTCAGGCCGGTGAAGACGCGCATGGTGAGCTGCTGCTCGGCCGGCGTCAGGGTGTTCCAGGACTGGACATCGTTGGACAGCGGCACCTTCTCGGGCAGCCAGAAGTTGTTGACGAGTCGGTTCCAGACCTCCACGTCCTTGTCGTCCTGGATGCGGTTCCAGTTGATGGCCTCGACGTGGCTCAGAAGCTTGACCTTCTCGGTCATGTCATCCCCTCATTGTTGGGTGGTTCTCTAAGTTAAAGCGTACGACGGCGGGCGGTTGCCCGCCGTCGTACGCTCACGATTCGATTGAAACTACAATCAAAGGGCGCAGCTCACGCAGCCCTCCACCTCAGTCCCTTCCAGCGCCATCTGGCGGAGGCGGATGTAGTAGAGCGTCTTGATGCCCTTGCGCCAGGCGTAGATCTGGGCCTTGTTGATGTCGCGGGTGGTTGCGGTGTCCTTGAAGAACAGCGTCAGGGACAGGCCCTGGTCCACGTGCTGGGTGGCAGCGGCGTAGGTGTCGATGATCTTCTCGTAGCCGATCTCGTACGCATCCTGGTAGTAGTCCAGGTTGTCGTTGGTGAGGTACGGGGCCGGGTAGTAGACGCGGCCGATCTTGCCTTCCTTGCGGATCTCGATCTTGGCAGCCACCGGGTGGATGGAGGACGTCGAGTTGTTGATGTAGGAGATCGACCCCGTGGGCGGGACAGCCTGCAGGTTCTGGTTGTAGATGCCGTGCTCCATGACGGAGGCCTTCAGCTCGCGCCAGTCATCCTGGGTGGGGATGTGGTGGCCCGCGAAGAGTTCGCGGACACGCTCGGTCTCCGGGAGCCATTCCTGCTCGGTGTACTTGTCGAAGAACTCGCCGCTCGCATACTTGGAGTTCTCAAAGCCGCCGAACCTCTGGCCGGTCTCGATGGCCAGCCTGTTGGACGCCTGCAGGGCGTGGAACAGCACCGTGTAGAAGTAGATGTTGGTGAAGTCCAGGCCTTCTTCGGAGCCGTAGTGGACCCGCTCCCGTGCCAGGTAGCCGTGCAGGTTCATCTGGCCCAGGCCGATTGCGTGGGACTTCGCGTTGCCCTCGGCCACGGACGGCACCGAGTTGATGTAGGACATGTCCGATACCGCGCTGAGCGCGCGGATGGCCGTTTCGATGGAGGCACCAAAGTTCGGCGAATCCATGGTCTTGGCGATGTTCATCGACCCGAGGTTGCAGGAGATGTCCTTGCCCACGGTCTGGTACGTCAGGTCCTCGTTGTACAGGGACGGGGTGGAGACCTGCAGGATCTCGGAGCAGAGGTTGCTCATGGTGATCTTGCCGGCGATCGGGTTGGCCCGGTTCACCGTGTCTTCGAACATGATGTACGGGTAGCCGGATTCGAACTGGATCTCGGCGAGGGTCTGGAAGAACTCACGGGCGCTGATCTTGGTCTTCTTGATCCGCGAATCGTCCACCATCTCGTAGTACTTCTCGGTGACCGAGACGTCGGAGAAGGGCACGCCGTAGACGCGTTCGACGTCGTACGGCGAGAACAGGTACATGTCCTCGTTCTTCTTGGCCAGCTCAAAGGTGATGTCCGGGATGACGACGCCCAGCGAGAGGGTCTTGATGCGGATCTTCTCGTCCGCGTTTTCCCGCTTGGTGTCCAGGAACCGGTAGATGTCCGGGTGGTGGGCGTGCAGGTACACGGCCCCGGCGCCCTGGCGGGCACCCAGCTGGTTGGCGTAGGAGAAGCTGTCTTCGAGGAGCTTCATCACGGGGATGACACCGGAGGACTGGTTCTCGATCTGCTTGATGGGCGCGCCATGCTCGCGGATGTTGGTCAGCGACAGGGCCACGCCGCCGCCGCGCTTGGAGAGCTGCAGCGCGGAGTTGATGCCGCGGGCAATGGACTCCATGTTGTCCTCGATGCGCAGCAGGAAGCAGGAGACGAGTTCGCCACGCTGGGCCTTGCCGGCGTTGAGGAAGGTGGGCGTCGCCGGCTGGAAGCGGCCGTCGATGATTTCATCCACCAGGCGGCTGGCAAGTTCTTCGTTGCCACGCGCCAGGTGCAGCGCCACCATGCACACGCGGTCCTCGTAGCGCTCCAGGTAGCGCTTGCCGTCGAACGTCTTCAGCGTGTAGGACGTGTAGAACTTGAAGGCGCCCAGGAAGGTCTCGAAGCGGAACTTCTTCTTGTAGGCGCGGTTGAACAGCTCACGGATGAAGTTCATCGTGTACTGGTCCAGCGTCTCGCGCTCGTAGTACTGGTTCTTCACCAGGTAGTCGAGCTTCTCTTCCAGGTCATGGAAGAACACGGTGTTGTTGTTTACGTGCTGCAGGAAGTACTGGTGCGCGGCCTCGCGGTCGGCGCCGAACTGGATCTCGCCGTTGGGACCGTAGAGGTTCAGCATGGCGTTCAGCTCGTGGTAGCCCAGGCCCTTGTACGCGGCCGGCATCTCGGGCTTCTGTGCCCTGGTTACTTCTGTGTCTGCGACAGTCGTGTCCAAAACGTGTCCAATCCTTGGTTGACCCGGGTCACGTCGTCTGGCGTGCCCATTAATTCGAAGCGGTAGAGGTGCGGAACCCTGCACTTGGCAGCGATGATGTCGCCTGCCATGCAGTAGTTGTCGCCAAAATTCGTGTTGCCGGCGCCGATCACGCCGCGGATCAGCTGCCTGTTCTGCGGGTTGTTCAGGAACCTGATGACCTGCTTGGGGACGGAGCCTTCTCCCCCGGTGCCGCCGTAGGTGGGGACCACCAGCACATAGGGCCGGGTGGCGAGAAGGGGCGCGTCCTTGGCAAACAGTGGAATCCGGGCCGCGTCGCGGCCCAGCTTTGCCACGAAGCGGCTGGTGTTCTCCGATGCGGAGGAGAAATAGATGAGCCGGCTGTCGGTCACGGCCTCCAGCGGCCGGGCCGGCCCGCTGCCATCGAGTGGCAGGGCCGGCGGGGAGGCCTCCACACGCTGAGCCGCGTGGATTCCGGCAGCCGAGTGGATCAAATCAGCCGCAGGGCCCTGCTGTACTGCTGGTGCCGCGATGGATGTCACCTCAGCTGGTTGTTGGTTGCCGGCAGAAAGAGGGGACTTCCTAGGCGACGGAAGTAACGGCAGAAAGGGCCAGTTCCTCGATCTTGTCCGGGCGGAAACCGGACCAGTGGTCCTGGTCGGTGACCACAACGGGTGCCTGCATGTAGCCCAATGCCTTCAGGCGCTCGAGTGCCTCGGCGTCCTGGGAGATGTCAACGCTCTGGTAGGTGATGCCCTTCTTGTCGAGCGCCCGGTAGGTGGCGTTGCACTGAACACAAGCAGGCTTCGTGTAAACCGTTACGGTCATTGTCGCTGTCCCCTTAGTCGAAATCTTCGGCTGGTCCGGTGTCCCGGCCCAAGCTGTATGTAGATACTACATGTAGTGCAGACGCCTCTTTGGAACCCCAAGATGATGTATTACAAGTATGTCATTTAATGCACCGTTAATCCACAGGCAGGGGCCTTCAAAATGTCCGTGATCCCGGCGTTTTTGCGGACGGAATCCACATGCTGTGGAGTACTTAGCCACAATTAAGGCTTCCGCGTGTCGTGGAAAAGACGGCGTGTCGCACCCGTCCGCGGACAGCCCAGGGCAGCAAAAAAGGGGGCTCCGGGTGACCCACGGAACCCCCTCGGGTGAGCAAACGCACCCCCGGCTGTGCCTTACAGGATGGCCGGCCTGCTGCAGAGGATCTGCTCCACGCCCATCCGGCCCTCCGCGAAGCTGCGGAGTGCCCCCACCAGGTAAAGCCGCCACACCCTGACCACTTCGGCGCCCATCATGGCTTCGGCCCGTTCCTGGTTCCGGCTGAACGTGGCGTACCAGGCCTCGAGGGTGCGGACGTAATGGCGCCGCATCCCTTCCACCCCCTCGATTTCCAGGCCCGCGTCCTCGAGGAAGCCAAGGGTTTCGCCCACGGGACGCATATGCATGTCCGGGGCAATGAACGACTCGATGAACGGGCCGCCGCCCGGGTGCCTGCCGCGCCGGGACATCTGCTGGACCAGCACCTTGCCGCCGGGCACTACATTGTTGAACAGCGCCTTCGCGTACACGGGGTAATTCTTCTGGCCCACGTGCTCGCCCATCTCCAGGGAGGCAACGGCATCGAATGGCCCGTCCGGGACCTCGCGGTAGTCCTGGACCCGGATGTCAACGCGGCCTTCAAGCCCGTACTCCCTGATGCGGGCGTCGATAAATGCCTTCTGTTCGACGGACAGCGTGACACCCACCACCGACACGCCATAGTGGCGCGCGGCGTGCAGGCTCAGGGATCCCCAGCCGCAGCCGACGTCCAACATGCGCGTACCGGGGGCCAGGCCGATCTTGCGGCACACCAGGTCCAGCTTGTCCCGCTGGGCATCCTCCACCCCATAGCCTTCGCCCGGTTCACGCAGCCAGTACCCGCTGGAGTAGGCCATCTGCGGATCCAGGATCAGGCCGTAGAAGTCGTTGCTGAGGTCGTAATGGTGGCTGATGGCGGCACGGTCACGGACCAGGCTGTGCAGGCGTCCCGTTACCTTCGCCTGCGTGGCGGGCGCCGCCGGCGGCGCCCCCAGCGCACCGGCCGCGCGGGCGATCCGGCCGATACGGGCCAGCACCGCAGGGGTTGGGCGGACTCCGGACAGCCGGCGGTGGCGCACCACCTCCCACAGCTGCTGCAGGGCGGAATTGAGGTCACCGTCGATGTCCAGTTCGCCGGTGACGTACGCCTGGGCTGCGCCCAGTTCGCCCGGTGCCCACAGCAGGCGGCGGATGGCATTGGGGCTGTTGAGCCGGACCACGGGCGCCCCGGCCGGACCGGCTTCGGAGCCGTCCCATACCTTCAGTCGGACGGGAAGCTCACCGCCCACCACGGGCCGCAGCGCCTCGGCAATGGTTTCCGCGAGCGCCGCCGTCATTTGGCGGCTCCCGTACCGGGCAGGGTCTTCTTCCGGTCAAGGACGATCTGCTGCACGTCGAGGTATCCGGAGGCAAAGCCTGCCCGGGAGTAGCAGAGGTAGAACAGCCACATCCGCTGGAAGACGGCGTCAAAGCCGAGCCCGGCCACCTCGTCCTGCCGTTCCATGAAGCGTTCCTCCCACAGGCGCAGCGTCTCGGCGTAGTGCTCCCCGAAGGCAAACCGTTCACGGACCTGCAGGCCCGTCTGCTTCTCGGTGATGTCCTCGATGGCGCGCACCGAGGGGATGACCCCGCCGGGGAAGATGTACTTGTGGACCCAGGTGTAGCCCGTCCGGGTGGCGAGCAGGCGGTCGTGCGCGATGGTGATGGCCTGGATTGCCACCTTGCCACCGGGAGCCAGGACGCGCTCGATGGTCTGGAAGTAGGTGGCCCAGTACTGGTAGCCCACGGCCTCGATCATCTCGACGGACACCACGGCGTCGTACTCCCCTTCCACGGCCCGGTAGTCCTTGAGGTCGATGGTCACAGCGTCCGTGTAGCCGGCGTCGGCAACGCGTTTCCGGGCCAGCTCCTGCTGCTCGCTGGACAGGGTGACCGAGTAGACGGTGGCTCCACGGGCGGCGGCGCGCAGCGCCAGCTCACCCCAGCCGGTGCCGATCTCCAGCACCCGCGTTCCGGGTCCGACGCCGGCCTTGTCCAGCAGGCGGTCGATCTTGGCCTGCTGCGCGGCGGCGAAGCCATCGCGCGTGGGGTGCCCGGGTGAACCGTTGCGGGTGGGAAACAGCGCACTGGAGTACGACATGGTGGGGTCGAGGAACGTCTCGAACAGTTCGTTGGACAGGTCGTAGTGCCGGGAGATGTTGGACCGGGTGTTTTCGGGAGAGTTGCGCTCGCTGCGCGGCTGGCGGGGAAGGAACAGGGCCCTGAGCTTCTGGAGGTATCCGGGAACCAGGGTTCCGGCCGTTGCGGCGAAGACCTCCAGGACGGCCGTCAGGTTTTCGGCACCCCAGTCCCCTGCCATGTACGCCTCGCCGAAGCCGATAAGCCCGCCGTCCCCCAGCCGGCGCGCGAAATCGTCCGGGCGGTGGATGGTCATGACCGGGACAACGCTTCCTGCCGGTGCGGAGCCAAGGACCTGCCCGTCGGGGTACCGGACCTCGAGTGGAAGGCGCCGGACGGCGGCCTTGAAGATGCCCTCCGCAACCCGGGCAGCGATTCCGGCCTTGAGGCCGTCCGGGACGGTGGCGATCCCGGGCCAGACCGCGGGGTCGATGACGGCGGGGGCCTGGGGCACGGTGTACGGAACGCTCCCGTCCACGGCTGCAGCGGTTCCATTGTCGTCGGTCATTGTCATTGAACTGCCTCCTGTGAGGTGTGGTGTGGCCTGGCAACGACGGGAAGGCGTCTTGCCCAGAGTTTAATGCCCTGCACCCTGATCAGGGCGGATACCAGCAGCGGCGCGGCCGGGACGCGGATGGCTGCTGCCAGGATGTTGCGGACGGTGGCCGGGTGCCGGCGCCCGTCCATGGTGGCGACGAAGGGCCGGTGCCCTTCCCGCTCAAGGATGATGGACACCGCCAGCCGGTCTCCGGGTGCCGGAAGCTTCATCCGGTACTGCCCGTCGACGTCGTTAAAAGGTGAAACGTAGAACGCCTTCGGCACTGAGGCGCGCCCGGCGGCGTCGGTCCGCAGCAGGTAGCAGTGCCGCTCGCCGTAGGTGTTGTGGACCTCGGCCACCACGCACTGCAGTTCCCCGCTGGACCGGTAGCACCAGAACAGCGTGAGCGGGTTGAAGACGTAGCCGAAAACCCTGGCGCTGGTAAGCATGTGGATGGGGCCGCCGTCGGGCTCAATGCCCTGGCTCCGCAGGTAGCGCTCCACGTTGGTCCGGAAGCCGGCGGCGGGGTCACCCAGGTGGTCCCCGGCGCGGAAGACGGCCAGCGGCCGCAGCAGGAACGGCAGGCGCGGAAGGTCATCCACGTCCACGAACCAGCTGTAGCTCCGGTAGGTGAATGCATTCTTCAGTGGGGAACGCCGTACGTGTGAAATGGACGTGCGGTAGATCGCGGCGCGCATGGTCATGCAGGTTCGGCGGCCAGCAGGTCCCGCTCCCCCTCGCCGCTGGCAGCGCCGGGGGCATGGAGTGCCGGCCAGGTGCGGCCGAGCCTTTCGGCGGCACGTACCCCGGAGAGGGCGCCGTCCTCGTGGAAGCCCCAGCCAAGGTAGGCCCCGGCGTAGGCGATGCGGTTGTCGGCCAATGCCGCGATGGCCTGCTGGGCCTGGAGCGATTCGGGGGTGTACTGCGGGTGTTCGTAGACCATCCGCTCCAGCACGGCGTCGTCGGCAATGAGTTCCGATTCGCCCAGGCTGACCAGGTAGGGCCGCCCGTCGGCCGGCCGGAGCCGCTGGAGCCGGGTCAGGTCGTAACTGACCAGGACCTTATCGGGGCGGGCATCGCAATCCGGAAGCCGGTAGTTCCAGGACGCCTTGGCGTTGTCCGAGCCCGGCAGGACTGCCGGGTCCTGGTGGAACACCGTGTGGTTCACCGAGTAGGGCATTCCGCCCAGGGCTTCCTTCTCCTCCGGAGTGGCGTCGGCCAGGAACCCGAGTGCCTGCGCCGGATGGGTGGCAATCACGACGGCGTCGTACTCTTCCAGCCCGTTGGCCGTTGCCAGTTCCACACCATCCGGGGTGCGCCGGATGGCGGTCACCGGGGTGTTGAGGCGGACGTCGGCCAGGGTCGCGGCGAGCTTCTCCACGTACCGGGCTGAACCGCCGGTTACCGTCCGCCATTGCGGCGAACCCTTCACGCCGAGCATGCCGTGGTGGCCGAGGAACGTGAACAGGTAGCGTGCCGGATAGGCCAGGGCGGTGGTCGGGTCACAGGACCAGACAGCGCTGACCACGGGGGTCATGAAATGGGAGATGAAGTAGGGGCTGAACTTTTCCCGTTCAAGGAACGCGCCAAGCGTCAGTTCCGGTACTTGCACGCCGCCGCTGACGGCCGACGGCGGCGCGGCCTTCAGCAGTTCCCTCGCCTTCCGGTAGAAACGGGTGACCTCCAGCAGCATCAGCAGGTAGCGTCCACGCAGCAGGCTTGAGGGCCGGGCGATGATGCCGCGGGCTCCTTCACGGGCGCCGGCGTACTCCAGTCCGCAGCCGTCACAGCGGATGGACATGCTCATTTCCGAGTCCTGGGTTTCCACGCCGAGTTCGGCGAACAACCGCAGCAGGGTGGGGTAGGTCCGTTCGTTGTGCACGATAAAACCGGTGTCGACGCCGATGACGCTGCCGTCAGGCTGCTGCATGTCATGGGTGTGGGCATGGCCGCCCAGCCGCGAATCCGCTTCGAACAAGGTGACGTGGTCCTGGCGGTTCAGTACGTAAGCGGCCGTTAAACCTGCCACGCCGCTGCCGATGACGGCCACGCGTCGCGGTCCGCCTGCGCTTCCTGCTGGGTTGGGTGACATTCATGCTCCTCTGCTGAACATTTGCCGCTGTTGCCGGGTATACAGAGGACTATTCGGTGCGGCACCGGCAACGGATGGGTGCAGTACTGTGGGCTGGTGGTAAATCCCGTGCACCTGAAGACCCTCCTGGAGGTCACCCGGCTGGGTTCGTTCGCCGCGGCGGCCGCGACCCTCGGCTACACGGCCTCCGCCGTCTCGCAGCAGATGTCCGCGCTGGAACGGGAAACAGGCGTAACCCTCTTCAAGCGGTCGGCGCGGGCCGTGGTTCCCACGGAGGCCGCCGTCGTCATGACCAGGCACGCGGCGAAGGTGCTCACGGACATCGAGGCCCTGATGGCTGCCGCCTCAAGGACGCAGGATACGGAAAGCCAGGAGCTGCGGCTGGGGATCTTCCCCAGCCTTGCCACCTATGTGCTCCCCCGGATCCTAAAGAATCCGGCGTGGAAGAAGCTCGGCATCGACCTGCGGGTGTCCGTGGCGGAGCCTGGGCAGACCATCCAGGGGCTGCGGACCGGCGGCGACCTGGACCTGGCCGTGGTGTTCCAGGTGGGCCAGACCGGCTTTGCCTGGCCGAACACCATCAACCGGCAATGGATCGGCGATGACGATTTCCGTGTGGTGCTGCCGGCCGGCTGGGGCTTCCGGGCCGACGCCAAGGTGGCGGCCGACCATCTGTCCGAAATGCCGTGGATCATGCACCACCCCGGCACCAGTGACGCCATGGTGATCGAGCGGCTGTTCGCTGGCTGCAACCTGCATCCGCGGGTGGTGGCGCACAGCGACGATTTCCACGCCAGCCTGGAAATGGCCGCCGCGGGACTGGGCGCCGCCCTGGTGCCGGAGCTCGCGCTGCGGAACAAGCCGGCGGGGGTGGTGGTGCTGGACGTACCGGAAATCCGGCTGGCCCGGAACGTGTTTGCCCTGCTCATAAATGACCGCAAGACGGCGCGCGTGCAGCTTTTCGTCGACCTTCTGGCCGAAACCCTCGCAGGGATGCGCACCGCGGTGAATTAGCGCCGAACGCTGGAATGGTCTGCCCTTCGGGTCTATGTTGAGACTATGAACAAGGTAGCGAGCCAGCACTTTGGGGAGATCGAGCTCAACCACGGCGTGGACCATCTCTTCGCCGCGAAGCACGAGCTGCGCGGCCACCCGCTGGAACTCGACCTGAACATCACAGCCCACGACCACTTCGATGAGGCCGCGCTCCGCAAGGTCGAGTACCGGCTCCGCTTCCTCCCCGAACTCGTTGACGAAGTCCGGGAAATGATTGCCGAAGAGCTGGAGCAGGAGGGCACCAGTCCCCAGGAGTACCTTCATTTCCACTGCAATGCCCTCAAGGAAGAACACCTGCACAAGGTTTTCGGCGTCCAGGACCGCAGCCAGCTCACCAATGACGTCTTCCTGAAAGCCCTCAAGCTGGGCCACGTGGGGATCTACCCGGGCCAGCCGGAACGCTACTTCGTCCTGGATTTCACCCTGGGCGAGCATTTCACCGACGAGGTCCTGGTGGCATCCGCCGACCAGGACGGCGTGGTGGACGACGAGATTGTCTGGGAGTCCTGAAGGGACTGCTTCAAGCACGACGGCGGGCAACCCATGGAGACGGTTGATGGCGGGCGGAAGACCTGGCGGCTGGCGTCGTCGCTGCTTCTCGCCGGCGTAGTGGTCTCGATCCTGGCGGGCGTGCTGCACGCGGAGTCCCATGACGCGAACGACCATGTTGCTTCCTTCACCGCCTATGCCAACAGCGGGATCTGGACCGGCGTGCACCTGGGCCAGTTCGTAGGCATGGCCTTGGTGGGGGCGGGGCTGGTGTCCATGGCCAGCGCCTGCGGGGTGCAGCGGCATGGATTGGCGTGGACCGCACGCTTCGGGGCGCTTTCCGCCGCTGCGGCGGTTGCGCTCTACGGCGCCCTGCAGGCGGTGGACGGGGTGGCCTTGAAACAGGCTGTCGACGCCTGGGCTGCCGCTCCGGAGCCGGACAAGGCCTCCCGTTTTGCCACGGCTGAGGGCATCCGCTGGCTGGAGTGGGGCATGCGCAGCTACCAAAGCATCCTGCTGGGTGCCGCGATGGTCATGCTGGGAATCGCCGTAGCCGCAACACACCGGGTCTCCCGGATTGCCGGCTACCTGCTGGCGGTATCCGGCCTCGCCTACCTGGTGCAGGGATGGATCATCGGGGAATCGGGATTTTCGGCGGCGAACTCCGTGCCGACGCTGGTGGCGATCGTGGCAGTGGTGGTCTCTGCCGTGTGGCTGGCAGCCGCCGCATGGCGGATGAAGCGGCAGCCGGCAACGGCCGGCCACGTAATGTGACCGGCCGTTCACCCGCTTCTTAAGGTTTGGACAGGCTCAACCACCCAGGGTTGAGCATGCCGGCAATCGGTTCTACTTCGCCCCCGCATCCGACGACGCCCCGGCAGGCTTTGCGCCGCTGTCCCGCCTCGAGGACGTCCTGCCCGTCTACGTTCAGCTGCTTGAGAAGCTCGCCGAAGCCGGTGCCGGCTGGGTCCAGCTCGGCGATCCCGCCCTGGTGGTCGACCGGCTGCCGTTGCGGCTGTGCCGCGGAAGGGCGAGCTTGTCCAGGACGTCCAGGGCGCTTTGGTGTTCGTTGAACGTGTAGATGTGGATGCCGGGGGCGCCGGCGTCAAGGGCGGCGTTGGCGAGGTCGACGGTGGCGTCGACGCCGATGTGCAGCCGCTCGAGGTCCGTGTCGGCGGCGGCCAGGCGTTCCATAAGTTCCGCCGCCGGCTCCACACCGGTCAGTTCGCCCAGCCGGCGCAGGCGCCGGAGGCTGGTCAGCGGCATGACGCCGGGGATGATCGGAATGGTTACGCCGGCACGCCGGGCGCGGGCCAGGAGGTCCGCGTACTGCTCGGTCTTGAAGAACACCTGGGTGATGGCGAAGTCCGCGCCGGAGCGCTGCTTGGCCAGCAGGACCTCAACGTCGTGCTCTTCGCTGGGTGACTCCGGGTGCCTGGTGGGGTAGGCGGCAACGCCCACGGCGATCTTTCCGGCACAGAGCAAGGCTGAACGGCGCTGCTCGACACGGCGGATGAGTTCGATCAGGTCCTGGGCGTACCGGAGTGATCCGGCGGCCGGGGCGCTGGCGTCCTTGGGAAGATCGCCCCGAAGGGCCAGGATGCCCCGAACCCCGGTGTCCAGCAGTTCTCCCACAATGGCGGCGAGTTCCTGGGGAGTGTTGCCCACGCAGGTCAGGTGGGCCAGCGGCCGCAGGGTGGTTTCCCGCAGGAGCCGGTTGATGAGGTCGACGGCGGTGTTCCGGTTGGATCCGCTGGCACCGTACGTCACGGAGACATAGTCCGGCCCGGTGGTCTCGAGCTCCCGGATGGTGGTCCACAGGGTTTCGGCCGCCGCGGGAGAACGCGGCGGAAACAGCTCGTAGGACAGCGCCACCGGGGCGGTGTCGGAGAGGTTGGGATGTGCGTCGCTAAGGCTTGGTGGTGACATTTGCGTCCTTGGCTTTGGGCCATTGGCGTCTCCCGGACGGAAAATCAGGGAAGCCGGCAATGATTTGAGTTTGGGGAACACGGAGGGGCTCCACCAGGGACGCAGCCGTGACTGTTGCGCCTTGAATGAAGTAGTCCGTGAGCAAATGTCAGGCCCACATGGGGGCACCCACACCCTCCGTGACGGAGGATCGCTGACACGTTACCGCGGTAACTTGTGTACGACTCTATGGGGCGTTGCGGGGCCGGGACAAGTTGGAACCGAATTAAGACACAGTTTTACTGGATCTTTTCCGGACCGGCAGAATTTTCTTCGCCCACGCCTACCAAGGGCGGTCCGGCGCCGCTCCCCCGCCGCCGTCCAGGTATTCCCCGCGTTCCCGGCTGCCGTTCCTTTCCCGCTCCGCCCCGCGCGCGCTGTCCTGCAGTTGCTGCAGCCGGTTTTGCTGTGCATCTTCGGTCCCGTCCGGGGCGGACTCCGCCGGCCGCGTAGGCTGGTCCGCAGGTTGTCCGGCCGCCCCGAGCTTGCCTTCCAGCCGGTCCCTGGCATCCGCCAGCAGGCCGCTGGCTTCCGGTGCCACGGAGCCGCAGGCGTCAGGCGCCTGGCCCGCTGCCGCCAGAGCTTCCGTGTAAAGAGGGACGGCCGACGCCGGGTCCCCGGCCTGCAGCTGCCGGTCACCGAGGCGTTCAATCGCCAGCACCAGGTTCACGCGGATGAGGCAGGAGTCGGGCGAGCCATCCGGGGCCAAGCCCAATGCCTTTTCAAACCGGATCCGGGCAGTGCTGTAGTCCCCTTCCAGCACTGCGGCGTCACCGGAAGCGAACGGGCCTTTGTGCGGTTCGACGATGTTGGCGATGCCAAGTCCGCCCGCAGCTGCATCCACGGCACGGGCGTCACCGGCGGCGAAACCTGACGCCGCCTGGCCGCCGAGGATGGCCAGGCTGAGGAGTTTGGCGGCGACGCACAACGCCAGGAGCACAGGCAGTGCCGACCATGCCAGCAGACGGCGCCTCCGGTCGATGGCGGTCACCGCGCCGCCTCCTGTCGGCGGGTTGGCCGGAGGCCGTGCAGCTGCCGAAGGATGCCTGCGGCCTCCGGCAGGGCGGCCAGGAAGGCGCCGGCGGCAAGGAGCCAGTAGAGTTCCGCGGCGGCAGCCACGGATTCGGGCCCGTCAGTCCGGTCCACCGCACCGGGATGGGCCATCTGCAGCAGGTCCGCCACGGAACCGACTGCGTCCCGGTGCACATACGGCACGCCAAGCTGGTCCGCAATGCGGCGCAGCCGTTCCTCGTCGATGACGGACACCGCGTCGCCGGTGCTGCCGGCACGGTTGTCCTGGACGTACCCTCCGCTGCGCCCGCCTGCGGGACCTCCATCGGCGGTCCCGTCGTCGGACCCACCCCCTGTGTCTTCCGTCGAATGGGTGTCGTCCATCAAACGGGTGTCGTTCGTCAATCCGGTGTTTTTCTTCATCCGGCCCCCCGCGGCCGTTCCGTAACCCAGCACCGCTCCCCCTGCCACCAGCCCGCCGTCGAGCGTCATGGCTTCCGGTTCCTTGCCGCTGGTCTGTTCGCCGTCACCCAGGTAGTACACCAGCTGCGGCCGGGAGGGGTGGCTGTCCCGGGCCGCGGCCAACCGCTCAGCGAGCGCGTGCCTGGCTGCCGTGATGCTGCTGCCCCTGGCGTAGGCCGTCACCTGGGGTTCCAGGACGTCGGTGATGGTTTGCAGGGCCAGGGTGTCGGTGCTGAGCGGCATCCGCACGTGCGCTGTGGTGTCGAAGGTGATCACGGAGAAGCGGGCACCGGGCAGTTGTTCCGCGATGGCCATGATGTCCTTCCTGGCACCCTCCAGGCGCGGCCTGCTGTTGCCGTAGTCCTCGGCCACCATGCTGGTGGTGGTGTCCACCACGAAGAACACGTTCAGGTCGGCGGTTGCGGCCGGCACGGTTCCGCCGGGCAGGCCGGGCCGCAACAGCGCCGCCAGGAGCAGCAGGAGCACAGCTCCACGCCGCAGCCACGACCGCCGGTGTGCCCGGAAGCCCTGCAGCCGCCAAAGGACCAGGCACAGCACCAGCGCGGCCAGCAGCGCAACCGCGAGGGGCAGGCCCGGGATCTCCGAGAAGACGGCGCGCGGCGCACCCTGGATCGCTGCCGTTTCGGTCTGCTCCACGGCGCCCACAATGCCGGCCACTGCCCCGGGATTGTCCAGAGCATAGTAGGCGCCGCCGGTTGATTGCGCGGCGGCACGCAGCCGGGCCCCCGGCTGGTCGCCGCCCGCGCCGTAGTCCAGGTCCGCCGGGTTCAGGGCGTAGACGTGAACGGACCGGTCCCTGGCCAGCTGGGCTGCCTGGTCCAGGGTCATGATCGGTTCACCGGAGAGGAAGTTGTCCGTGGCCAGCACCACGGACCGCGAGCGCTGCGGCCCTTCCCGCGGCGGCTCCCGCGGCGGAGCTGTGCCGGGAGGGAAACTGTTGAGGCAGGACGCCAGGCCGTCCCCGATCAGCGACGAGCCCCGGCCGTTCCACGTGCCGTCCAGGAAGCCGGAGCTTCCGGGTTTTCCGTCGAAGGCGTCTTTGGCGGCGCTGAGCTGCTCCCGGGCATAGGCATAGTCGTCGGTCAACGGAAAGACCTGGATGGCGCTGCTGTCGAAGATGGTGAGGCCGATCCGCTCGCCGTCGAACTTTTCGGCCAGCTTCGCGAACACGTCCACCACCGCGGCATCGGCGCTGCTCATGGATCCTGATGCGTCCAGGCAGAGCATGACGTCGCGGTTGTGCTGCCCGGGGCTGATGGTGGTGACGTCGATGGGACGTGCTGCGGCTGTTGCCGCCGCAACAAGCAGTACCGCGCACGCTGTTCCCGCCATGGCCAGCCGGCGCCGGTATCGGCGCAGGGCCGCCTGGTATTCCGGCAGCGCGGTGAGCCTGTCGGCGTGGGCCACGGGCCGTCGTCGCGCATTGGAGCCTCTGTTGCGCCGGAGGGCGGCCCACACCGCCGCTCCTGCCGCAAGCGCCGCCACCGGCAGCAGCCACCAGAACATCAGTGCCATGCGCGCACCGCCGCTGCGGCTGTGGCGGCGGACGCGGCCACGGAGGGAGGTGGCCCCGGGCCGAACTCTGCGGGGTACAGTGCTTCGACGACCTCGGCCGCGGCTGGCAGCGGGTGCCGGGCCAGGTCCTGGTGGGTCATCCTGGTGGCATCCACTCCGGTGGCGTCCCGGACGAACCCGCGGAGCAGGAGGCTGATCTGCTGGTGCGCGGTCCGTGCATCGAGGGCGCCGCCCGCGGCCGCCCGGTCCACGTCCTGGATGCGCTGCAGGTAGGCCGCCTTAAGCGCCGGCAGGTCGGTCAGGGTGGAGCGCGCGCTGCCTTGGCCTGGCGGCGGGGCGGTGCGGGTGCCGGCAAACACGGCCACGTACCAGGCAGCCACCAAGGCCAGCAGGGCCAGGCCGCACCACAGCCAGAGCGGACTGTAGTGGAGGGGACCGTAGAACCCGGAATTATCCTGCACGGCGGTGCCTCTCCAGGAGCGCGAAAAGGGCGGTAAGGACGTCCCCGCTGCCTTCCACTTCCCCGTCCGTGATCCCGGCAGCGCGGAGCATGGCCCTGCGTCCGGCGTCCCGCTCGGCGGTGGCCTTTGCATAGGCGTCAGCTACCTCGGCGGACAGGGCCGGCTGTGAAGCCAGCCGGGAGGAATCGGCCACACTGTAGGACTCCGCGCCGGTGTTCGGATTCCGGACCGGGTTCCAGCCGTTCCCGGCGCCCCGGGAGGGTGACAGGTCGGCATCCCGCACCGTCAGCCAGAGGACTTCGTGCTGGGCGCGGAGCCTGCGCAGCAGCTTTGCGGTGGCCGGGTCCCCCGCCAGTTCGTCCGCCACGACGAAGAGCAGGTGGCGGCCCGTGATGTTGCGTGCCACGTAGTCGAGCTGGTCCTCGATCCTGCTGGCAGCGCCGTCAAGCGTCGTCTGCGAGTCCACGTGCCGCAGCAGCCGTTCCAGGTGGGCCTCGCCGCCCTTGGCCGGCAACTGGCGGGTGGCCGAGGAGTCCCCGCACACCAGCCCCACCAGGTCGCCGTGGCGATGGGCCAGGTAGCCCAGGACCCCCAGTGCCAGCACGGCAATGTCCTTTTTCACTTCACCGGACCGTGCCTCCGCCGCCATGTTGCGCCCCGTGTCCGTGATGAGCAGGACGGTCTGCCGCCGGACGGCCACATACCGCCTGATCAGTGGTGAGCCGTGGCGCGCCGACGCCTTCCAGTCGATGTCGCGGACTTCATCACCCGGCACGTAGGCGCGCAGGTCGTCAAAGTCCAGGCTGCGTCCCCTGAAGACGGAACCGTATTCGCCGTCGAGCATCCCGCGTGCTTTGCGGTGCGCGAAGATGGCCATTTTCGACTTGACCCGGTGGAGGAGGCTCGCCATGGAGGTTCAGGGGGTCTGGACGGCGGCGACGACGGCGTCAATCACGGACTCCACCGGGACCTGCTCCGCCACGGCGTCGAAATTCAGGATCAGCCGGTGCCGCAGTACCCGGTGTGCCAGGGACCTGACGTCCTCGGGAATGACGTGGTCCCGGCCGTTCAGCAGGGCCACCGCACGGGATGCCTGGCTGAAGGCGATACTGGCACGGGGGCTGGCGCCGAACTCGATGAACCCGGCGAGCCTGGCGTCGATGTACTGGGAGGCGTTCCGCGTGACGTACACCAGCCCCACGATGTAGTTGATGACCGCCGGGTCGATGTAGATGCGCCGGGTCAGCTGCTGGATCTCCGTGACGGCGTCCAGGGACGCGGCGGCCGGCGGCTTTTGCGCAGGCGTGAAAACGCCGGCGTCCATCCTGCGGATGACCTCGGCTTCTTCAGCAGGTGTGGGGTAGTCCAGCACATCTTTGAGCATGAAGCGGTCCATCTGGGCCTCGGGCAACTGGTAGGTGCCTTCCTGCTCGATGGGATTCTGGGTGGCCAGGACCAGGAACGGCGAGGGCAGGGGGTAGTCCTGTCCGCCGATGGAGGTCTGGCGTTCCTGCATGGCCTCCAGCATGGCGCTCTGGGTCTTGGCGCTGGAGCGGTTGATCTCGTCGAGCAGCACGATGTTGGCGTGGACCGGGCCCAGCTGGGTCCGGAAGGTCCCTTTTGCTGCATCGTAGATCTGGGTTCCCACGATGTCGCTGGGCAGCAGGTCGGGGGTGCACTGGATGCGCCGGAACCCCGCGCTGACGGCGTCGGCCAGGGTTTGGGCGGCCGTGGTCTTCGCCAGCCCCGGGACGCTCTCGAGCAGGATATGGCCGCCGGTCAACAGGCCCACCAGAAGGGACTCACGCAGCCGTGCCTGGCCCACCACCTTCGCATCGAAGGTGCGCGAGATGTTGGCGGCCACCTGCTGTGCCCTGGCCAGCTCCGCCGGCTGGATGGTTGCTGGCATGCTGGTCGAAAGCACTGTTCCCCCTGGTGACGGTGTTGGGACTGGGCCGGCCCTGTCCCGCCCGCCATCCTATCCAAGCGGACCACCTGAAACCCGGCAATGGGCACCCCTCCCCATGCGGGGCCGGCAGGTCTATTCTTTTGCCATGATTGAGCTTCCAGCCAGTTACAAGGAATATCTCGCCGACAAGAACGAGCACTTTGTCGATACGGTCAGGCCGGTCCTGATGCAGTCGGCAGCGGAGAAGCTGCACGGTGTCCGTGTGGTCAACAACCCCACCGGCCACCAGGCGCACCTGGACGACACCCTGCCGTTCGGCGTTGTGCTCGAGGATATCGATTAACCCCTGACAGCCCCCGCGAGGGCCATCGCATTGCCGGACCCGCGCGCGACGAGCACGTAAAGCGCCAGGACCGGGATGGAATAGAGGATTGAAAACGCGGCCAGCTGGCCGTATGCGACTGCCCCGTGCTGGCCGAAGAAACTGAAGATGGAGACGGCAGCCGGCTGCCGGTCCTCGGACAGCAGGAGCACGAACGGGACGAAGAAGTTCCCCCACGCCTGGATGAACACAAAGATGAACACGACGCCCAGGCCCGGCCGCATGAGCGGCAGCACGATGGACCGCAGCGCTCCCAGCCGGGAGGCACCGTCCACCCAGGCCGCTTCCTCCACCTCCAGCGGTACGGAGTCCATGAAATTCCTGGTCATCCAGATGGCCATGGGCAGGCTCGTGGCGGCCAGGAACAGAACGGTGGCGGCCGGCGAGTCGAGCAGCCGGAACTGCACGAACAGGCCGTAGACCGGGACCATGATGGCGGTGACGGGCAGGCAGGTGCCGAAGAGGATGCCGTACATGAACGGGGTGTTAAAGCGGGACCGGTAGCGGGACAGCGGATAGGCGGCAAGCACGGCCGCGGCCAGTGTCACCACGCCCGTCCCGGCTGACAGCAGCAGGCTGTTCCAGAGTGGCCGGAACAGCAGCGCAGGGGTGAACACCGCGGCGAAATTATCCAGGGCCGGCCGCTCCGGGATCCGCGTGGCGTGGCCGGCGGCGGGATCCAGGGAACCGAACACCAGCCACAGCAGCGGCAGCAGGAAGCAACCACCGATCAGCAGCAGGACCAGGTCCGCCCAGGCGCTGCCGCGTTCGCGGGCGGTCCCCCGGCGTGCGGCCGGGTGCAGGGGCCGCCGCTCCCGTACGGCCGCGGTCACGGCTTCTGCTCCCTCAGGAGCCGGAGGTAGGCTGCCCCGAACACGGCTCCGATGAGGATCAGGACCGTGGCCACGGCGGTGCCGTAGCCGATGTCGCCGAACTTGAAGGCTTCCTGGTAGGCCAGGACCGGCAGCGTGGTGCTGGCGTTGGCCGGTCCGCCGGCCGTCAGGACCCAGATCAGCGTGAAGACCGCCAGGGTCTGCAGCGTGACCAGCATCAGGTTGGTGGCGATGCTGCCCCGGATCACGGGAAGCGTGATGAAGGCGAACCGCTGCCAGACGCCGGCACCGTCCATGTGGGCGGCTTCGAGTAGTTCGGCCGGCACGCCGTTGAGGGCTGCCCGGTAGACGAGCATGGAGAAGGCGGTTCCCCGCCAGACGTTCGCCAGGACGACGGCGGCCATGGGCACGGCATAAAGCCAGTCAACGTCCGGCGCCCCGAACCGGCCCAGCAGTTGGTTGAGCGTGCCGTCCCGGCTGAAGAAGGCATAGGCAGCGAAGGCGGCCACGATTTCCGGGAGGACCCAGGCGGCCACGACGGCGGTTCCCACGGTGGCCGCTACAACCGGACGTGCGCGGCGCATGAGGACCGCAAGAGCCAGTCCCAGCACGTTCTGGCCCAGAACGGCCGATCCCGCCACGAACAGGACGGTCAGCCCCAGGGAGAGCGGAAAAACGGGGTCCTGGGCCAGCCGCTGGTAGTTCTCCAGGCCCACCCACTCAGGATTCCTGGCGTGCCGGCCGGTGAGCGCGGCATTGGTGAGCGAAGCCTGGAACGCCCACAGCACCGGACCGGCGAGGAAGACGAGCAGCAGCACGACGGCGGGCAGCACCGGCAGGTACCGAAGCACGTGCCGGTGGCGCGGGGTGGCCGGCATGCTACTTCCGGATGGTCTTGTCGCCGCCCACGATGCCCGCCACGGCGGTGTCATAATCGGCCGCTGCCTGCTCCGGGGTCCTGCTGCCGGTGATCACGGCCTCGGTGGCTTCCTGCACGGCGGCTGAGATCCGGGGGTAGTCCGAAGTGGCGGGCCGGTAGTTGGTGACGGCGACCAGTCCGGAGACGTCCTTCACGAACGGGTTGGCCGCCTGGTAGCCAGGGTCGGCGGCGACGTCGGTGCGCACGGCGATCTGCGAGCTGGCAACGGTGAACGCCAGCGAGTTTTTCGCATTGAGCGCGGTGGTGAGGAAATTGAAGGCGAGATCGGGCTGCTTGGTTTCCGCGCCGACGGCGAGGGTCCATCCGCCGGACATGCTGACGGCCCCGGGTGCCGCACCGTTTTGGGTGGGGAACGGAGCCACACCCATTTCGTCCCCGTACGCCGGCCATTCGTAGCTGCCGCCCTTTTGCCAGAACGACGGCGCGTAGGAACCTTCAACGGTTGCCCCGAGCTGGGCTTTGGGGAACCATTCGCCAAACACCTTCTTCCAGATGTTCGGGTCCAGGGCCTGGGCCGGTGCCACCGCCAGGTTTTCCCGGTACAGGGTCTGAAGGAAGGTCAGGGAGTCCTTGAAACCGGCAGAACCGACCACCCACTTCCTGGATTCCTTGTCGTAGAGGCCCGCCCCAGTGCCGTACAGGAGTTCGTAGAACCCCTGCATGACGGTCCCCTCGCCGGTGCCCTTGCCGGCGTAGAGGTTGAACGGGATCACGTCCGGATTTGAGGCCTTGATCTTACGGGCGGTATCCAGGATGTCCTGCCAGCTGGCCGGTCGCCACGGCAGGGTGATACCGGCGGCCTGGAAGACTTTCTTGTTGTACCAGATGGCCCTCGTGTCGGTGCCAAGCGGCACCGCGTACGTGCCGCCGTCGTCAGCCTTGCCTGCCTCCTTGGCGCGGGCGTCGAACTTGGCCCACTCGCCCCAGCCGGCCAGGCGGCTGTCAAGGTTCAGGAGGTAGCCGGCATCGACGTCGGAGCGGACCTTGAAGGTGTCCTCGTAGAAGACATCGGGAGCGGTGGACGGCGAACGCAGCGCGAGGGCAAGTTTGGTGCCGTAGTCGTCGTCATTGGCCTGGATGGGCTGCAGCTCAACGGTCACGCCCTGGTTGGCGGCCTCAAACTCCTTTTTCGCGTCCTGGAACATGGTGTCCAGGGCAGTGAAGGAGTCGGTTTTCTGGTACGCCACCTTGATGGTCCTGGTGCCACCGGCGGGATCGGCGGGGGTGCAGGCCGCGAGGGCCAGGACCGCCGCCGCCATCAGGGATACTGCCTTCGATACCCGGCGAAGCATCACGGTCAGCTTTCCAGCAGCAGACGCTGGGCGCGGGGCGCGAGGGTGTGTTCGAGGACCAGCGAGGCAGCGCCGATGGCCCCGACGTCGTCCCCGACCCCCGTGCCCACCACCTCGATCGGATGGATCAGCCGGACGTCGCTGTTGGCGTCCAACAGCGGCGGGATCCGTTGCAGGTAGCGCTCCGCCAGGCCGCTCCAGAACGGACCGCCAAAGACCACGCGTTCGACGTCCAAAGTGTTGGTAACCACCGAGACCGCACGGGCCACCAGGACGGCTGAGCGGTCAAGGATGGCGGCGGCACGTTCGTCACCGCCGTCTGCGAGCGCGCAGAGCCGGGAAAAGCTTTGTTGGACTTCAGCGGCGCTGTTGCCCGCCCCGGAACCGTCCAGGATGCCGGCGGCTTCCGCCTCCGCCACGAGCACCTGCGGGATGCAGGAGGATTTCACGCAGCCGCGCAGGCCGCAGTCGCAGGGGGGCCCGTCCGGATCCACGATGATGTGGCCGATTTCGCCGGCGTTGCCGGAGGTGCCGCGGACCACCTCGTCGTTCAGGACAATGCCGCAGCCGATGCCGGTCCCCATATACATGAACACGAAGCTGCCGGCACCGCTGGGACCGCCTGCCCAGGTTTCCGCCACGGCGGCGCTGGTGACGTCCTTGTCAACGAGTACCGAGTAGCCGGTGGCCCCGGCAAGCGCCTCGCGCAGTTCCACCCTGTCCCAGCCCGGCAGCAGCGGCGGATCCACCACCGTGCCGTTGTCCAGGTCGATGGGACCAGGGGCAGCAACACCCAGCCCGGCGATCCGGTTGCGGTCCACGCCCGAGTCGGCCACCAGCTGGGCGATTTCGGCGGCGATGGTGGTGATGACGGCGGACGGATCGTTGCCGCCGGGGGTCTTGATCCGCGAATGCCGGACCACCGCGCCCACCAGGTCGAGCACCACGAAGGTGGTCACGGCCGGGTCCAGGTGCACGCCCAGGGCGTACATGCCGGCGGGATTAAGGCGGAGGATGGTGCGGGGCTTGCCGGGGCCGGTGCCTTCCTTGCCGGCTTCCACGATCAGGTTTTGGTCCAGCAGGCGGCGGGAGATATTCGAGATCGTCTGCGGGGACAGGCCAACGATCTGGGCGAGCTCCACCCGGCTCAGCCCACCGGCTGTCCTGCGGATTGCGTCAAGGATGACCGTGAGGTTGAAGTCCCCCATCCTGGGCAAGTTGGTTCCGCGTCTCGGCGAGGATTGGCGGATCTCAGACACTGTGTCCCCTAAACGTCTTCGGCTACCTGCTGATGCTTGAATCGTACGTTAAGGGTGCGTCCGCGCCCATATGTGCGCACAGCGGCGCGGCGCAGCCGCCGGAACGCCATTGGGATGGCCTGTTGGGCGGGACCTGGCGGCGGAAGGCGGGGTCAGCGGGGCCTGCGAGTGCTGCGCGTGACGGTGAACTTGGGGTTCCGGCCTTCCACCACGGTGGGGCCAACGTGCCGCTCCAGGGCGGGCAGGTAGTCGAGGTGGCGGTTGAAGACGGTCCACAGTTCCCCGCCGGGAGCAAGGACACGCCCGGCAGCCTCGATCATCTTCAGGCCGGCGCCGGCGTGGACCCCGGTCCCGATGTGGAAGGGCGGGTTAAGCAGCACGGCGTCCACGGTGCCGTCGGCGAAGGTGCTGAGGGCGTCGTCCTGCAGGACAGAGATCCGGTCCGCCAACCCGTTGGCGCGTGCAGTGGCAAGCGCCGACTGCACGGCGGCCGCGGACTGGTCGGTGGCTGTTACGGCCGAGCCCGGGAAGTGGCGGGCGTACATCGCCGCGAGGATTCCGGTGCCGCAGCCCAGGTCGACGGCGTGGCGGGCCGGCTTCATCGCGGGCAGGAACGTGAGCAGGTAGCGCGTGCCGATGTCCAGTTTAGGGCCGGCGAAGACGGCGCCGTGGGCGGCCACGTCCAGGTCCAGCCCGTCCAGGTGCTCGATGGCCGGGAAGCGCGGGGAAGAGGCAGGAACCTTCGGGCCGCTGGCCAGGAGCACCCGCGACTTCTGCCGCGCGAGCTGCGGCTGCACGGAGACAAAGAATCGTTCAAGGACTGCGTTCATGCCCAGGGACATATGCTTCACCCGGCCGCCGGCCAGCAACCGGACGCCGGGGGCGGCGTACCGGACCACGGCGTCGGCAATCTCCTCGAGCTCGGCGAGTGTTTTGGGGAGCTGGAGCAGGACGGTGTCTGCCTCCGCCAGCAGTTCCGGTCCCAGCGGCAGCTGGGTAAATTCAGCAGGGGCGCCGGAGCCGTCCTCCGCCGCCGCTTCACGGTGAATCCGGAGTGCTTCGGCGTTGAGCCGCAGTGCCCTTTCGCCCGTGACCAGGTCCTGGTGGACGCGCAGCGGGGCCGGTGCCAGTACCGCCGCGGCGCCAAGCGTCAACGCACCGTAGCGGTCCCCGACCACCACGGTGTTGCCCCCGGCACGGCCGAGCTGCAGGGCGGTGTCCAGCAGCAGGCGGTCCGTGGCGTCCCAGGCCTGCAGGTTGGGGGCCTCGATATCGGGGCGCCTGCGCAGGACCTGGAAAATGTCTGCCAGGGTGTTTGCTGCCACCGGTGTCCTGCCGCCTTCTCTCGCTCCTGCCGGCCCCGGGGCCCGGGGCATCACCCCCACGTTACCGGTTCCGCCGGGTGTGGCATGCCCGGCAGTGTAAGGATCGCGGCAACCGCTGCGCGTCCCGCGCGGTTGGCCCCGATGGTGGACGACGACGGGCCGTAACCCACGAGGTGTACGCGCGGCTCGGCTGCCACCCGGGTTCCCTCCATGGCAATGCCGCCGCCGGGTCCCCGGAGGTGAAGTGGCGCGAGATGTTCCAGTTCCGCCCTGAAGCCGGTGGCCCAGAGGATGGCGTCGGCCGCCAGGAAGCTGCCGTCCGCGCGGCGGACGCCATGGGGTTCGATGGCAGTGAACATCGGCTGCCGGTCCAAGGCTCCCCGGTCTTTGGCCGCCCGCAGGGCAGGGGTCCAGATCAGTCCTGTCGCGGAAACGACGCTTTGCGGCGGAAGCCCCTTGCGGACGCGCTCCTCCACCAGCGCCACGGCATCGTGTCCGGCCTTGGCATCGAATGGGGCATCGCGCCACACAGGTTCCCGGCGGGTGAACCAGCTGGTGCTGGTGACGCGGGAGATTTCGTCCAGCAGGCCGACCGCCGAGATGCCGCCGCCCACCACGATCACGTGCTGGCCGCGGAACTCCTCTGCGGAAACATAGTCGGCCACGTGCAGCTGGCGGCCCCGGAACGAGGACTGGCCAGGATAGATCGGCCAGAAGGGACGGCTCCAGGTACCGGTGGCATTGATGACCGCCCTGGCGCTCCAGTCGCCGGCGGAGGTTTCAATCCGCAGCAGCCCGGTGGGGCTATCGTCTTCCCGCCGGACAGCCTTGACCTTCACGGGGCGGTGCACGGCCAGGCCCAGTTCCTTCTCATAGGTCCCGAAGTATCGGGACAGGAACTCGGAGCTGGGTTCCGCCGGATCCACCTGCGGCTTGGCAATGCCCGGCAGGTCGCTGATTCCGTTGACCGTGGCCATGCGCAGGCTCTTCCAGCGGTGCCGCCAGGCACCGCCGGGACCGTCCTCGGCGTCGAGCACGGCATAGTTCAGTCCCCGGCGCTGAAGGTGGTAAGCGGCCGACAGGCCTGCCTGCCCCGCGCCGATGACCAGCACGTCGGTTGGGTCAGGAATCACGTGCCCATGATAGCCGCGGAGGATGGGGCGGCCTTAGGGTGGGCGCATGGACACTGGAGGAACCGCACGCACCGGAACTGCAGGCACGGGGCACGCTGCCCGGTTGGAGAAGGCGTTGGCTGCGGTACTGGGAACCGAACAGATACCCCTGCGGCTGCGGGCCTGGGATGGCTCGGAAGCGGGGCCTCCGGACGCGCCGGTGATGGAGTTCAGATCCAGGAGGGCCCTGCGGCGCATGCTGTGGTCGCCGGGCCAGCTGGGACTCAGCCGCGCCTATGTGGCAGGCGAGATCGATGCTCCGGGCGACATCTTCGCAGCCTTCTCGGCCCTGAGTTCGGCCGGCAAGTTCGCCGAGCCCGGTCCGTTCCGGCCGCTGTCCGCCGGTGAGCTGTGGCTGCTGCTGCGGACCGCGGCCCGGCTCGGTGCCATCGGACCCAACCCCGCTCCCCCGCCCGAGGAGGCCCGGGTGGCCGGGAAGGGCAGGATGCACTCTCAGCGGCGGGACGCAGCCGCCATCTCTCACCATTACGACGTGGGCAATGACTTCTATGCGCTGGTGCTGGGGCCTTCCATGGTCTATTCCTGCGCTGTGTGGCCGGAAGCCGCAGGAGCGGGCGCCGGCCCCGGCCGCAGCGTGGAGGACGGCGGAGATCCGGCGGTGGACGACGGCCTGGACGCGGCCCAGGAGGAAAAACTGGACCTGGTCTGCCGCAAGCTGGGGCTTCAGCCCGGGATGCGCGTGCTGGACGTGGGCTGCGGCTGGGGAAGCTTCGCGCTGCACGCCGCGGGCCGGTACGGCGTCACCGTGGTGGGCGTGACGCTGTCCAGGGAGCAGGCAGCCCTCGCCCGGAAGCGTGCTGCGGACGCCGGCCTCACGGACAGGGTGGAGATCCGGGTCCAGGACTACCGGGATGTGCAGGATGGCCCGTTCGATGCCATCAGCTCGATCGGGATGTCGGAGCACGTGGGGCGGGCGCAGACCCCTGCCTATGCTGCCGCGCTCTTCGGGCTGCTCCGGCCCGGCGGCCGGCTGCTCAACCATGCCATCTCCTGGAATGCAGGCCCGACGGACCCGGACCCCGATTCGTTCATCCCGCGCTATGTGTTTCCTGACGGTGAAATGATCAGCCTCGGCGAAATGGTGTCCGCCCTTGAGACCGTCCGGTTTGAGATCCTCGATGTCCAGGCCCTGCGCCGCCACTACGCCCTGACGCTGCGGGCGTGGGTCAGCCGGTTGGAGCGGAACTGGGATGAGGCCGTCCGGCTGGCCGGTCCCGGGCGGGCACGGGTCTGGCGGCTCTACATGGCTGCCAGTGCCATCGGCTTCGAAAACGGCCTTACCGGGGTCAACCAGGTCCTGGCGCGCCGGCCGGGTGGGCAGGAACCGCCGCTGCGCCGCACTGCCTGGCTGTGACGGCTCCCTGGCCGTAACGGCAGCGCCCTCCCGCCGGGACGCAACCCGGCAGGAGGGCGGCCTGGTGAACCACGGGTCAGGCGACCGGTGAAGGACCGCCGGGCTGGGTGAAGTGCTGGATCTTCTCGATCTGCACCACCTTGGGATCCGTTTCGTCTGCCTCGTAGTCCGTGGGCCGGGTGAGGTCCTCGCCTCCCCTGACCTTCAGTGCCCTCAGCACCACCGTCAGGACGGCGGCCACCACCAGGTTCAGCGCGAACGCGGACACCGCGATGTAGACACTGAAGTCGGTCCCGGGGATGGGCGCCACGGAACCGCCGAAGTGGGCCTTCGTCACCGGGTTGACCACGTTGTAGGCCGAGACAGTGCCGAAAATGATGCCCACCACCCAGCCGACCAGCAGGGCCCAGCGGTCGAACCACCGGGTGTACAGTCCTGCCACCACGGCCGGGAAGGTCTGCAGGATCCAGATGCCGCCCAGCAGCTGCATGTTGATGGCAGCGGACTGGTCCATCGCGATCACGAAGACCAGGGCGCCCACCTTCACCACCAGGGAGACGATCTTGGACACCTTTGCCTCCGTCCTGGCGTCGACGTCGGGACGGATGAAGTCGCGGTAGATGTTGCGGGTGAACATGTTCGCGGCCGCGATGGACATGATGGCTGCAGGTACAAGGGCGCCGATGGCAATGGCCGCCAGGGCGATCCCGGCGAACCAGGACGGGAAGTGGTCAAGGAACAGCTGCGGCACCACCAGCTGCGGGTTGACCGACCCGTCCAGGTCGATGGGCTTGGTGCCCGCCTTGATGGCCACGAAGCCCAGCAGGGCCAGGAAGCCGAGCATCAGCGAGTACAACGGAAGGATCGCCGCATTGCGGCGGATGGTGTTCCGGGCCTTGGAGGCCAGCACTGCCGTCACCGAGTGCGGGTACATGAACAGCGCCATGGCCGATCCCAGCGCCAGCGTCCAGTACGCGGAATAGTTCGCTGCGCCGGGGATGAAGACCCCTGCCGGCTTGCCCGTGGCCTGGTTCACCGAACCCAGCTTTGACTGGGCGGCACCGAAGATGGTGTCCCAGCCGCCAAACTTGATGGGCAGGTAGATGACGGCAACGATGACGGCAAGGTAGATCAGCAAATCCTTGACGACGGCGATCATTGCCGGCGCGCGCAGCCCCGAGGTGTAGGTGTAGGCCGCGAGGACCACGAAGGCCAGGATCAGCGGCAGGTCCGTCAGCAGCACGTTGCCGGAACTTCCCAGGCCCAGGACGGTGAGCACGGCCTTGATTCCCACCAGCTGCAGGGCGATGTAGGGCATGGTGGCCACGATGCCCGTGACGGCGACGGCCAGGGAAAGCCAGCGGCTTCCATAGCGGCCGCCCACGAAGTCGGCCGAGGTGACGTACCCGTGGCGGTGGGACACCGACCACAGGCGGCTCATGATGATGAAGATGATCGGGTACAGGACGATGGTGTACGGCACCGCGAAGAAGCCGCTGACCGCCCCCGTGGCCCACATCGCTGCGGGTACGGCCACGAACGTGTATGCCGTGTAAAGGTCGCCGCCCAGCAGGAACCACGTGATCCAGGTACCGAACCCGCGGCCGCCCAAGCCCCACTCATCCAGGCTGTGCAGCCCCTCCACTTCTGTGCTGCGCCGCCACTTTGCAGCCAGGAAGCCCATGACGGCAACCACCACGAAGAGCAGGACGACAATGATCAGGGCAACCCAGTTGATCTCGCGCCCGTTCATGGCCTGTCCCCTCCCACCCCGGCATCGGCGGAGGCGGCGCCACCCCTGGGTGGGCCGCCGGGAGATGCCTCGGCCCGCCGTCGCCGGTCTTCCTTCGTGACCAGCCAATAGGCCGAGCCCGTGAGGATGGCCGAAACCGGCACCCAGAGCAGCTGGTACCAATAGAAGAACGGCATCCCGCCCAGCCGCGGCGCGTCAAAGGAGTAGAGCTGGGGCATCAGCGGGAAGATGATGGCGGCAGCCAGCAGGATGCCTGCACCAATGTAGGGCCCGGGCCGGGCCGGGCCGCGGATCGCGGTATCGCGCGTCAGGCGCGCGTCGCCGGGAAAAGCATCACCGTTCGGGCCGTGGCCGGAACCATGTGCATGGGACATCTGTGACCTCCTCGTCAGCCTGTCCCGCGGCCGCCGCCTTGGATGAAAGCAGTCCGGAGGCGGGACGATGTGCCCTCAATCACAGTTGTACCGCGCTTTGACCTGCGCCGGAAGGGCTTCGGTCCACTATCGGTTGCCAGTGGCAACAAAAAAGGAACCATCACCGTGGTGATGGTTCCTTTTTCCTTGTACTGGTGGAGCTGAGGGGACTCGAACCCCTGACCCCCTGCATGCCATGCAGGTGCGCTACCAGCTGCGCCACAGCCCCGTACTCTTGTCTTTTCCGGTCGAATTCCCCGGAGCAACCTGACCAGAGTAATGCACTTTTCCGCTGGACGCCAATCGGGAGGTTTCTGCCCCGGAAACTGCCGGGGAAACTAAAAAGTCCGCCGGAACCACTGTGGTTCCGGCGGACTCTCCGGTGGAGCTGAGGGGACTCGAACCCCTGACCCCCTGCATGCCATGCAGGTGCGCTACCAGCTGCGCCACAGCCCCGGATTGTTGCTGCTCTTTCCGAGCTTCCTTCGGGGTCTCCCCCGAAGCAACTCAAATATCTTAGAACAGCAATTCCGAAAATTCCAAATCGGGAATATTCACGTTCCCGGAGGGACTATTCGCCCTCGGAAACAGCGCCGGCTTTGGCCGATGCGTCGTCGCCGAGTTCCAGGTCCACCACGGGGCAGTCCTTCCAGAGACGCTCCAGCGCGTAGAACACGCGGTCTTCCTCGTGCTGGACGTGGATGACCACGTCGGCATAGTCCAGCAGCACCCACCGGCCGCCGGAACGGCCTTCGCGGCGGACCGGACGCAGGTCCTGCTTGGCGAGTTCCTCCTCGATGCCATCCACGATGGCGTTGACCTGGCGTTCGCTGGGGGCTGACGCAATGAGGAAGACGTCGGCGAGGGCGAGGCGCTCACTGACGTCCATGGCGACGATGTCCTGGGCAATCTTGTCCGCGGCGGCCTTGGCGGCTGTGCGGGCTATGGCGATGGATGTTTCTGTTGCAGTCACGGGACTCCTTGGTTTGGTGAAGAGATGGTGGTGCCGGCCGGCAGGTGTCAGCGCGACATGCCGCTGACGATCAGGATGATGCCGGCAACGAGGGCCAGGATCCCGAACGCGAGGATGCAGAACTGGAGGATGCGGTTGCGCCTGGCCCGGGTGAGGCCGGCAGTGGCGGCATCCAGCGGATCAAGGCCGTAGGCAGACCGGGCAGGAACGCGCGGCAGGTCCTCGAACAGGTCCTCCGACGGGTTCTCCGGCTGGTTGCCGGGACGTGCCATCGGCATGGGCCTGCTGGCGGCCTTTGCTGCGGCCTCCGCACGTGCGATGACCTTGGAGCGGCCGGCGGCGGAGTCGGCAGCGGGTGCCTTGGGACGGGCGGCAGGCTTGCGCTTGCCGCCGCCGGGAGTGACCTTGGTACCGGGCCGGGTGGTGACGGGAACGTGCGATGTTGCCGGCGGCTTCATGACCGGACGGTCGACGCCGGGTACCTGGACGAACTCCAGGGGCGTCACCATGGCCAGGTTGTTGGCTGTGGAGGGGCCCGCTTTGTCCCTGGCTGCGGAGTCACGCGAAGCGGAGTCCTTTGCAGCCGTTTCCCGTGCCGGTGCGGCGGGGCTGTTTGCCTGCTCGGCCAGCTTTTGCCGGGCCATCGCCCGCCGGTTCATGACAGCGGCACGCTCGGCGAGGGCAATCTGCTCCGCCAGGATTTCCGGGTCCACCGCCTCCGGATCCGTGGAGGCGATGTGCTCCATCTTGGCGATTTGGTTCCTGGCCTGCGCGGCGATGAGCGCCCGCGCTTCCAGCGCCTGCTCCACGGTCATGCCCGCGGGGGCGCTTCCGGGAGCCGGCTCCGGGACTTCAGGACCGGATGTGGCAGCAGGACCGGTGGCGCGGGTGTCCTTGGCGTTGCCGGATGTCGTGGGAGAAGCCGGAGCGGCGGGTGGGACAACCGGGTTGGCGGCGGTAAGCGCCTGTTCCTTAAGCTGCTGCAGCCGGAGCTGGCGCCGGGTGGGCGGGCCGCCGGCGGCGAGCTGGCCTTCCTTTTCCTCAAGTTCCTTGATGGCGCGAAGGGCGGCACGGTCCCTGGCCCGGATCTGGGAGGAGCGCTGGGTAGGCGTGGGGTCGGAATGAACCTGCGGCTGCGCCGGGGAAGCTTCACGGGGAGCGGAGGCAGGCGCCTGGTCCTGCGGTGCCGGCATGGGCTGCCCTCCGGCCACCCGGTCACCAACAGGCGGACGTTGCTCCGTGGCGGCCTGGGATGCCTGTTGGGCGTCCCTGGCTTTCCGGAGTTCCCGGCGGCTGCGGATGGGGGGCTGTTCCTGACTCATTGTGAACTCATTCAGTACTGGCTGGTTCGCGTGCTTCGGACGTTGGGTTATCCGCGGGTGCGGCAGCGTCGGCGTACAGGCCATACTTGGCGATGTATTGGACTACCCCGTCCGGGACCAGGTACCAGACCGGGTGGTTGGCAGCCACGCGGGCACGGCAGTCGGTGGACGAGATGGCCATGGCGGGAACTTCGAGGAGGCTCACGTCGTCGCGGCCCATGCCGTCAAGGACGTGCCCCGGCCGGGTGACCCCCACGAAGTGGGCCAGCGACCACAGTTCGTCAATGTCCTTCCAGGACAGGATCTGTGCCAGCGCGTCGGCGCCGGTGATGAAGAAGAGGTCGGCATCGGGACGCTGGGCCCGGAGGTCGCGCAGGGTGTCGATGGTGTAGGTGGGACCGGGACGGTCCACGTCGACGCGGCTGACGGTGAAGCGCGGATTGGAGGCCGTGGCAATAACGGTCATCAGGTAGCGGTGTTCGGGCTCGCTGACCTGTTTATGGGACTTTTGCCATGGCTGCCCGGTGGGGACGAAAACTACCTCGTCAAGGTCGAACTCCGCCGCGACTTCGCTGGCCGCGACCAGGTGGCCGTGGTGGATGGGATCGAATGTCCCGCCCATCACGCCCAGCCGCAGCCTCCCCCGGGCACCATTGCGGTGCAGTGTGTGGGAAATGTTAGTGGCCCTGCCCGCGATCGTGCTTGTTGGGGTGCTGGCGGTGCGGATCCGCGTGCTCCTCCGTGGCGGTGTGCCGGTTGCCCAGGTTGGTGTAGGACAAGGTGATGAACATCAGCACCACGAAGATGGCGAACATGGACACGCCGAAGACCCAGGGCGCGGCCCACAGTGGAGCAAGCTCCTCGTGGCCTTCTTCACCTGCGGCGGCGACGGACATGGCGATCTGCTGGAGCAGCATTTTCTCCCCTATTCAAGGATTTACGGGCAGCGGAACCTTCCACTGCTTTCCGGGTTCTGGTCTATGTTACCGCGTCGCTACGCGCGGACCTGGCCTTCGCCCTGGACGATCCATTTCGTGGTGGTGAGCTCGGTCAGGCCCATGGGGCCGCGGGCATGCAGCTTCTGCGTCGAGATGCCAACTTCGGCACCCAGGCCCAGCTCCCCGCCGTCGGTAAACCGCGTGGAAGCGTTGACGATGACCGCTGCGGAATCCACCTCGGCAATGAACCGCTCCGCATTGGCGAGGCTGTTCGTGAGGATGGCTTCCGTGTGTCCGGTGGACCAGGTGCGGATGTGCTGCACGGCCTCGTCCAGGCTGTCCACCATGGCAACGGCCAGGTCCAGGTCCATGTACTCGGTGGCCCAGTCGGTGTCCGTTGCCGGCTGGGCGTCTATTCCGGCGGGCAGCGCGGCACTGATGCGGGCGTCAACATGGAGGCGGACACCGGCGTCGCGCAGTGCGGTGGCGACGGCGGGCAGCACCGTCGAGCCCGAGTGGACCAGCAGCGTCTCGACGGTGTTGCAGACGCCGGGCCGCTGGGTCTTGGCGTTGAGCAGGATCTCGACGGCCATGTCCTCATCGGCGGATTCGTCGAGGAAGATGTGCACGTTCCCCTCCCCCGTCTCGATCACGGGGACGGCGGAGTTGGTGACGACGGTCTGGATCAGGTCACGGCCGCCGCGCGGAATCAGCACATCCACCCGGCCGCGGGCCTTCATCAGGACATTGGCGCCGGCACGGCCATACTGGTCGACCGTCTGCACCGCGTCGGCGGGAAGGCCGACGGACTCGAGGGCCTCGCGAAGGATCCGAACCAGGACCTGGTTGGTGGCTTCGGCAGCGCTGCCGCCGCGGAGGATGACTGCGTTGCCGCTCTTGAGCGCCAGTCCGGCAATGTCCACCGTGACGTTGGGCCGGGCCTCGTAGATGGCTGCCACCACACCCATGGGGACGTTCACCTGGCGCAGGCGCAACCCGTTGGGAAGCGTCTGGCCGCGCACCACGTTGCCGACGGGGTCGGGCAGGTTCGCCAGGTTTTCCAGGGCTCCCACCAATGCGGCAACCCGTGCGTCGGTGAGGGTGAGGCGGTCCAGGAGTGCCGCGGAGGTGCCGTTGTCCTTGCCGCGCTGCAGGTCCATGGCGTTGGCAGCAAGGATGGCGGGCACGTTTTCCTGCAGCGCCGCGCCCACAGCCCGGAGGGCGCGGTCTTTCCAGGCGCGGTTGGCCGTGGCCATGCGGCGGGCGGCGTGCCGGGCCCGGTCGGCGATGGCATGGACTGCGGCTTCCACCTCTGCGGCGGACAGTTCCGAACCCGAAACAGGAGCACCAGCCGACGCCGGTTCTGCTGATCCGCCCGGCTGCGCCTGGGCAGCAGTGGTTCCGGAATGTTCGGCAGAGTGGATCAGGGCTTCAGTCATGGTCCAAGTTTAGGCGAGCCCGCGGCTCAGACCAGCACCAGGTCATCAACATGAACAACTTCGCGGTCGTAGCCGGTACCCATTTCCTCGGCCAGCTCGCGCGTGGACCGGCCGAGCATCCGCGGCAGTTCCTCCGACGAGTAGTTCACCAGTCCGCGGGCAATGACCGTGCCGTCGGCACCGGCCAGCTCCACGGCGTCGCCCGCTTCGAAATCACCGCGCACCGCGGAGATGCCGGCGGGCAGCAGGGAGGTCCGGTGGTGCCGGACGGCGCGAACTGCCCCGTCGTCCAGGACCAGGCGGCCCTGCACCGAGGCGACATGAGCCAGCCAGAGCAGGCGGACCGGCTTCCGGGAGCCGTTGACGGAGAACCAGGTCCCCACATCCTCGCCGTTCAGCGCAGCCGCAGCGTTGGGGGTGGACGTCACCAGGGCATGGATTCCGGAACCTGCCGCCATGGTGGCAGCCTCCACTTTGGTCATCATTCCGCCGGTGCCCACGCCGGCCTTGCCGGCCTTGCCAATGGAGACGCCTTCGAGGTCGTGCGCGCCGGTGACCAGGGGGATGCGCCTGGCACCCTGGGCGGGCGGACCGTCGTAGAGGGAGTCGACGTCGGAGAGCAGCACGAGTGCGTCGGCCCGGACGAGGTGAGCCACCAGGGCGGCGAGCCGGTCGTTGTCGCCGAAGCGGATCTCATGCGTGGCCACGGTGTCGTTTTCGTTGACCACCGGGACGACACCCAGATTGAGCAGGCGGTCCATGGCGCGCAGGGCATTGGTGTGCTGGCTGCGGCGCATCAGGTCCTCGGCCGTGAGCAGGACCTGGCTGACGGTGACGCCGTGCGCGGCGAAGGCCTGGGTGTACCGGGCCATCAGGAGTCCCTGGCCCACACTCGCGGCTGCCTGCTGGGTGGCCAGGTCCCGGGGACGCTTGGCCAGGCCCAGGGGCGCGAGACCGGCGGCGATGGCGCCGGAGGAAACCAGGATGATTTCGGCACCTGCGTTGCGTTTGGCCGCCAGCGCGTCCGCCAGTGCGGTCAGCGACTCCTCCGAGATGCCGCCCTTGATGCTGGTCAGCGAGGAGGATCCCACCTTCACGACGATCCGGCGGGCTCCTGCCAGCGCACTTCTGTCCGCGGTGCGCGCAGCCGGCTCCGCGGTCATGCCCCTAGAGGTCATCGTCCGCTTCCAGTCCGCTCTCCTTGACCGGCTTGGCAGCGCGGCGTCCACTGACGGATTCGGTCCAGATTCCGGCTTTCCGTTCCGCCTCAAGCTCGGCGCGGGCGGCTGCCTTGGCATCCCGCCGCTCCTGCTGCTCTTCGCGCTTCTGGCTGCGCGTGGGCCGGTCGCCGATATCGGCGAACCGCACATCGGTGCCGCGCGGGGAGGCAAGAAGCTCGGCGCCGGCCATCATGGTGGGCTCCCAGTCGAAGACGACGCCGTCTTCGCCGCCGATAACCACGGTGTCGCCGGGCTTGGCGCCCTGCTTGAAGAGTTCGGTTTCCACGCCGAGCTTGGCGAGGCGGTCGGCCAGGTAGCCGATGGCTTCCTCGTTGGTGAAGTCCGTCTGCTTGACCCAGCGCTCGGGCTTTTCGCCCAGGACGCGGAAGAGCGGTTCCAGGTTCTTCTCTTCGCGGCGGATCTTGAACCCGGCCTCGTTGACGGCGCGGGGGCGCAGCACGGTGGGCTGGACCTTGGGCGGGGCGGCGGCAATGGCGTCGCGGGCCGCCTTGACGATCTCTGCCATGGCGAAGCCCAGCTGGCGCAGGCCCTCATGGCTGGTGGCCGACACCTCGAAGACGCGGTAGCCGCGGGATTCGAGTTCCGGCCGGACGAATTCGGCCATGTCCTTGCCGTCAGGCAGGTCCACCTTGTTGAGCGCTACCAGCCGGGGCCGGTGGTTCAGCGGAACCACCTCGCCGTCCTGGCCCGCATAGCTCATGTCCACCGCATACTTCTCCAGCTCGCCTTCGATGATGGCGAGGTCCGAGAGGGGGTCACGCTCGGATTCGAGGGTACCGCAGTCCAGCACGTGGACCAGGGCGGCGCAGCGCTCCACGTGGCGCAGGAAGTGGTGGCCCAGGCCGCGTCCCTCGCTGGCCCCTTCGATCAGTCCGGGAACGTCAGCGATGGTGAACCGGACGTCGCCGGCCTGCACCACACCGAGGTTCGGCACCAGGGTGGTGAACGGGTAGTCGGCGATCTTGGGACGGGCAGCGGACATGGCGGCGATGAGGCTGGATTTGCCGGCGGAGGGGAACCCCACGAGGGCGATGTCAGCGATGGACTTCAGTTCCAGGACGATGTCGCGGGACTCGCCTTCGAGGCCCAGCAGCGCGAATCCGGGGGCGCGGCGCTTCTGCGAAGAGAGCGCGGCGTTACCCAGTCCGCCCAGGCCGCCGGCTGCGGCAATGTACTCGGTGCCTTCCCCCACCAGGTCGGCCAGGACTTCGCCGTCCTTGGTCTTGACGACAGTGCCGTCCGGAACGGGCAGGACCAGGGTCTCGCCGTTCTTGCCGCCGCGCCAGTCGCCCATGCCGGGCCCGCCGTTGCTGGCGTGGCGGTGCGGTGCGTGGTGGTAGTCGAGGAGCGTGGTGGTCTGGTGGTCCACGCGGAGGATCACATCGCCGCCGTTGCCGCCGTTGCCGCCGTCGGGACCGCCGAGGGGCTTGAACTTCTCACGGTGGACGGAGACGCATCCGTGGCCGCCGGTACCGCCGGATACATGCAGTACTACCCGGTCTACAAAGCTGGCCACGTGGATCTCCCTCAGATGCTGTTTACATGGCGCCCGGGGACGCCACATCGATTGTAATGCGGTTAAAAGAACAGTGGAGCGGACCCTCAGGCCCGCTCCACCGGTTCAGAACTTGTTGTTACTCTGCAGCTGCAGCAGCAACGATGTTGACCACGCGACGACCGCGGCGGGTGCCGAACTCGACGGCGCCCGGGGTCAGGGCGAACAGGGTGTCATCACCGCCACGGCCAACGCCGGCGCCCGGGTGGAAGTGGGTGCCACGCTGGCGGACGATGATCTCGCCTGCGGAAACGACCTGACCGCCGAAGCGCTTGACGCCGAGGTACTGAGCGTTGGAATCGCGACCGTTGCGAGTGGAGCTCGCGCCCTTTTTATGTGCCATCTGAAATGCCTGCCTCTAAATTCTGGGGAATCTGTTGAAATACCTGAACAGTAACCGGTGGTTACTTGATGCCGGTGATCTTGACCTTGGTCAGTTCCTGGCGGTGACCCTGGCGCTTCTTGTAACCGGTCTTGTTCTTGAACTTCTGGATGACAATCTTAGGACCACGCAGGTCCTGGAGGATTTCAGCCGTAACAGTTACCTTGGCCAGGTCGGCGGCGGCGGAGGTGACCTTGTCACCGTCAACCAGGAGCAGTGCGGGCAGCTCAATGGTGCTGCCGGCTCCACCGGCGACGCGGTTCAGGGTAACGAAGTCTCCAACGGAAACCTTCTCTTGGCGGCCGCCTGCGCGGACAATCGCGTACACCACTTGGGAACTCACTTCTCTCGACGTTTATAACAAAATTTGCGTGCGTAACCGACTCACTAAAAGCCTGCTTTTTCGCTGTGCCTCAACGCCGTGGGGTCATAACCCAAGTGTTGGCGTAAGCACCGAAGATCCAGAATACGCTAAATCCGACTCCGGCCGCAAATGAGGCTGGTTCCGGCGGGCCGGCTGTGATAGTAACCACAAGCCGGCGGCTGCGCCGTCACCGTGCCGTTCCATGATACTGGTGCCGCCGCCTGCCGGCGGTCAGGAATGCAGCCGCGGCGCGTCGAAAAACTCGAGTTCGAGGCGGCACGACTGTTTGAAGGCGGTGACCATGGCTGACCGCTCATGGTCGGACGCGTTCCGTCCCGCTGCGTCCACGATGGCAATGGCCCTGCGGGTGGCCTCGGCGAAGCCCTCGTCAGCATAGGTGCGAAGCCAGTCCGCGTAGGCGTGCCCGGCCGGTTCGCCGGAGGCAAGGAAGCGGGCGTGCAGTTTTTCGCCCACCTCCGCGTAGAGCCAGAAACAGGGCAGGACCGCGGCGGCGAGGACAGCATAACTGCCCGACGCCGAGGCCGCGGTGAGGTGGTCGACGTACGCCTTGGTGACGGGGCCCAGGCCGGTGGGCGCGGGCCGGGTGCTGAGCCACGAGCGGTGCAGTTCCGATTCCACCTCAAGGCACTGCTGGGCGGAGCCGGCCCAGAACAGCTGCTCGGCCTCGGAGGGGGCCATGGCACTGGCACGGGCAAGCACCCGCGAGTAGCCGTTGAGGTACAGGGCATCCTGGGCCAGGTAATAGGCGAAGTCCTTTTCGGCGAGGCCGCCGGAGGCCAGGCCGTTGATGAAGTCCAGCGCGTAGATAGCCTCGAGGTCCTGCTGCGCTTCCGCCCACAGGAGGGCCGCGAAGCCGCCTTCGGGCAGGGCCGGGCGGACGTGGTGGAAGTGGTGGACCGGTCCGTTCCCCTGGCCTACCTCGAGCGTGCCGGAGCTTTCCAGGGCACCTGCCAGCCAGGGCTTGACCGTCCGGAGGGCCGCTTCCCAGTCGCCCAGGCGCGCCTGCACGGTGGCCATGGCGGAGGACAGCGAGCAGCCGGTACCGTGGCTGTTGCGGGTGGCAACCCGGGCACCGTGGACTTCCACCACTTCCTGGCCCAGGAGGCCGCCGGTGTTGACCAGGGCGTCCGGGCAGCCGGGACCCGCGAGGTGGCCGCCTTTGACCAGCACGGTGGCCCCGGTGGCCGCTGCGAGGCGCCTGCCCTGGTCCAGCGCCGCTTCCCAGTCCGACGCCGGGTCCTCCCCCACCAGCATGGCGAGCTCGGGCACGTTCGGGGTGATGAGGTGGGCAAGGGGCAGCAGTTCCCGCAGCGCGGCTTCGGCCGATTCCTGCAGGAGCCGGTCACCGCTGGTTGCCACCATCACCGGGTCGAGGACCACGACGGCGGGGCGCACCTTTTCGAGCCACCCGCGGACAGTGCGGATGACCGCTTCATCACCCAGCATGCCGATCTTGACGGCGTCAATGCTGATGTCATCACTGACAGCATCCAGCTGCCGGGCCAGGAACCCGGCGGGAGGAACATGCACGTCCTGCACACCCCGGGTGTTTTGTGCGGTGAGCGCGGTAATGGCGGCCATACCGTAGCCGCCATGGGCGGCGATGCTCTTGAGGTCCGCCTGGATGCCGGCCCCGCCTGACGGGTCGGAACCGGCGATGGAGAGCACTCGGGGGACGGCACGGCCAGCGGGCTGCGGGGCAGCCTCCAGGACAGCCGGGAGGGGTATGGAGAGGGTCGAAGACAAGAGACATCCCTTCGCCGGTACTAGCCGGACAGGTTCAACGGGTCTGGATCTCAGCCGGCCTGTGCGCGGCACCCCGTGTCGGTTTCCAGACTAGCTGCTGACGCCCGGGCGCGGGAAAGGTGACAGTCCCCGGCATGCAGATAGTCCCCGCCCGGTGGACTGTTCCCCCGTTATTCGGAGGGGAACAGTCCACCGGACGGGGACTTCCCGGGTGGCGCGGTGGTCCTGCGTGGGCTTAGAGCTCCGAGGCGGGCACCCCGACGCCGAGGATGATGGGTTCCTCCGCCGCCTTGCCCGGTTCCGCCGTGGCAGCCCCGTGTTTGCCGGACTCGGGTGCCTTCGCGGCGTGCGAGTGCCCGGCGCCAGTGGCCTGGACGTTCTCGTGGTGCTGGACGGCGGTCTCGTTGGCGGCACCCTGGGCACGGCTGGCGGCCCGGTGGCGCCGGGGGCGGCGTTGGCGGGACTGCTCCAGCGTGTGGTCGGAGTAATCCTTTTCCGCCGGGGCTTCCAGCGCAGCCGGCTGCTGCACCGGCGCCGCTTCTTCCCTGGGCCGTTCGGCGTTCCTGGGCTGTTCGGCTTCGGCAGGCTGTTGGGCAGCCGCGTCCTTGGCCGGTGCATCCTCCATGGCAGAGGCGGGCTGGCCGAGGTGCGCGAACGCTTCGGCCAGCCGGTCCAGGGTGAGTGCCGGCTTGGGGTGGTGCTCCTCGGCGTGCTCCACGAACGGAAGCGGGACCTGCTCGCCGCCGAACGTCAGGACCGCCGCGGGACGCGCCGGGGAGCCGTCGTCGTGCTTCTCCCCGTCGGGTGCGGCAGCAGGCGGAACGGAGGGCACCTGCCGTGCAGCGGCCACCTCGTCGTCGTGCAGGTGCGCCGCGTGCGCGGCCGCTGCGATGTTGGCCAGGGCAAGCCTGGTGGCCTCCGCTTTGGCGTGCCGCTCGGCATCTGTCGGGTCGGGCTGGACGGTGTGGACGTGGACTGCCGGGGCCGGAGCCGCTTCAGGCTGCTGGTTGCCGCGGCCGCGGCGGCGTTTGCGCTCCGGACGGACCCCCGGCTGGGCGGCGTCGTTCCGGTGCCCTTCCGGGCGGTGCGCTTCGCCGCGGGGCTCGGGACGGTTGTCGGTGCGCTGGACATGGTGCTCGGCGGCCACGATGTTGGCGCGGCGGTGCTCCACGGGATCGTCGTGGGTCACTACACCGCGGCCTGCGCAGGCCTCGCACTGTTCGCCGAAGACTTCCAGCAGCCCGGTGCCCATGCGCTTGCGGGTCATCTGGACCAGGCCCAGTGACGTCACTTCCGCGACCTGGTGCTTGGTCCGGTCGCGGCCCAGGCATTCCACCAGGCGGCGGAGGACCAGGTCACGGTTGGATTCGAGCACCATGTCGATGAAGTCGATCACGATGATGCCGCCGATGTCGCGCAGCCGCAGCTGGCGTACCACTTCCTCGGCGGCTTCGAGGTTGTTCTTGGTGACCGTCTCCTCGAGGTTGCCGCCGCTGCCAGTGAACTTGCCGGTGTTGACGTCCACCACGGTCATGGCTTCGGTGCGGTCGATCACCAGGGAGCCGCCGGAGGGCAGGAAGACCTTGCGCTCCAGGGCCTTGTGGATCTGCTCGTCGATGCGCCAGGCCGAGAAAATGTCCTGGTCCTTGGTCCACTTCTCGAGCCTGCCCACCAGATCAGGCGCCACGTAGGTGACGTAGGCCTCGATGGTGTCCCAGGCTTCCTCGCCGGAAACGATGAGCTTGGAGAAGTCCTCGTTGAAGACGTCGCGGACAACCTTGATGGTCAGGTCCGGCTCGCCGTAAAGCAGCTCGGGGGCAAGGATCTTGGTGGACGCCGCCTGGCTTTCGATGCCTTCCCACTGGGCGCGCAGCCGGTTGATGTCGTGCGTCAGCTCTTCCTCGGACGCGCCTTCGGCGGCGGTGCGGACAATGACACCGGCGTGCTCGGGCAGCCGGTCCTTGAGGATGCGCTTGAGGCGGTTGCGTTCGACGTCGGGCAGCTTGCGGGAGATGCCGGTCATGGATCCGCCGGGCACGTACACAAGGTAGCGGCCGGGAAGCGAGATCTGGCTGGTGAGGCGGGCACCCTTGTGGCCCACGGGGTCCTTGGTGACCTGGACCAGCACGGTATCACCGGACTTCAGCGCGTTTTCGATGCGGCGCTGCTTGCCTTCGAGGTTCACTGCCTCCCAGTTGACCTCGCCGGCATACAGGACGGCGTTGCGGCCGCGCCCGATGTCAACGAACGCCGCTTCCATGGACGGCAGCACGTTCTGGACCTTGCCCAGGTAGACGTTGCCGATCAGCGAGTCCTGCTGCGTCTTGGACACGAAGTGCTCAGCCAGGACGCCGTCTTCGAGGACCGCAATCTGGATCCTGTCGTCGCGCTGGCGGACGATCATCTGCCGGTCGACGGATTCGCGGCGTGCCAGGAACTCGGCTTCCGTGATGACGGTGCGGCGGCGGCCCGTGTCTCGGGATTCGCGGCGGCGCTGCTTCTTGGCTTCCAGGCGGGTGGAGCCCTTTACGCTCGTGACCCGGTTGTTCACCGGTGCTTCGCTCACCGGCCGCGGTGCACGGACGCGGGTCACCGTGTTGGGCGGATCGTCGTCCCCGCCGCCGGTCAGTTCAAGGTCCTGGTCCCCGCGGCGACGGCGGCGACGGCGGCGGGAGGTGACACCGTCTTCCAGCTGTGCGGCGTTGTCTTCGTCGGCTTCGTCCTCGGCGTCAGTGTCTGGGCTGCCGGCCTCGGCGTCCTCACTGGCCCGGTCGCCGGTGCGGCTGCGGCCCCGCCGGCCCCGGCTGCGGCGCCTGCGGCGGCTGGAGGAGTCGTCGCCGTCGTCGGTTTCGTCTTCCTCAGGCTCCTCGACGGCCGGCACAGCGGGGCGGACCACGGTACTCAGGTCGGGTGCCTGGAAGATGACGGACGTGGGGGAAGCGGGTTCAAGGAACAAGGACCCGAACGGGCTGGCGGCTGCCGGGGCGGACCCGGCCTTGGACGGCTCCCCCGCCTGGGCTGCGGCGGGTTCCTGTGCCGGCGCGGGTTCCTGGGCCGGGACGGGTTCCTTGGTCTGCTCCTGGGCTGCACCCTGCGCTGATGCGGCGGCCGCTTCCACGGCACCGCCAGCTCCACCGGCGGTTGTGGCCTGTGGGGTCTGATCCTGGTCCTGTTCGGGGGCTGCTGCCGGGCCTGCGGCCGCCGTGGCTGGAGCTTCGTGGGCCGGCGCTTCCTGGGCGGGTGCTTCCTGGGCGGGTACCTCTGCATCGGCTGGTTCCCCAGCCGGTGCTTCCGCAACAGCGGATTCCGCCGGTGCGGCCACGGCCTCTGCTTCGGGCTGCGGCGCGGCGGCGGGGGACGCAGCCTTGCGGGTAGCTACGCGACGGCGGCGCACGGGCTTGGCCTCGGCATCAGCCACGTCGGGGGCGGCCGCGGCGTCGGAAGCAGCTTGCGGTGCGGGGCTCTCGGCAGCTGCCGCAGGAGCCTCGACGCCGGTACCCGGCGAGGCGGCGTCCGCTTCACCGGCGAAGGCGGGCAGGGGCTCGGCGGCGTCAACTTTCTTCCGGGCGCGGGTGCGCCGGGCCGGAGCCTTGGGCTCCGCGAGGGCCTCTACTGCTCCGTCGTCGGCACCGGGGGTGGTGGCTGCCTCCGCAGGCGCCACGGCGCCAGCGTCCGCCGGGGCGGCCTCGGCCTTGGGAGCCGTCTTGCGGCGGGTGCGCACAGCCCTCTTGGGTGCAGCGGCCGCTGCATCTTCGTTAACGGCCAGTTCCTGATCATTGTCCATATGTGGCAACACTCCTGCCCCTGACGTACCGCCACATCCGGCACCCATTGGGGCACATATTGTCAAAACCCGCAGGCGTTGACAGAAGTCAAGTGGATACTCCCAGGTTCGCACCGTCGTTGGGGTGCGGCAGCCCGTGGGAGCCGGCGGATGTTTCGAAAACCCGTTGTTCTGCGTGCCACAACCAGGTGCCGCCCAATGGAGTCGCGGGAGTGCCGGAAGAATCCGAAGCCTGCCCTGCTCATCATTGGCGGTCTTGGAACAAACCACCGGACCGGAGTCCGAATGTGGATCGGCTTCCAGCCACGTTCATTCTCTCATACCCGCGCCGGATCGCCGCGGAGGCAGCCGATGCTCTTCCGTTGCTGTGTGGTGGCCTCAGGGTCCGGCGTTACAATCAGGCACAGGAGCACCGGACGAAAAGGACGCCACACCAATGCCCAGCACCTCCCCCGTCAGCGCCCACCACCAGGAACGGGCCGCCGATCCGCAGTCCAGTCCTGCCGCGAATGTCCCGCGGATGACCCGCAACCGGCCCTTCGGCTGGCTGCTGGTCGTCACCGGCCTTGTTGGTTGGCTTGCCTCCGGAACCCTGGTACTGGAGAAGCTGGAAGTGCTCAAGGATCCCAACCACGTCACCGTATGCGACGTGAATCCCTGGATCTCCTGCGGCGAAGTCATGAAGACATGGCAGAGCTCGCTCTTCGGCTTCCCGAACATGTTCATTGGCATCGTGGCGTTCGCCGTCATCATCACCGTGGGCATGGCCCTGCTGTCCGGGGCCACCTTCGCCCGCTGGTACTGGATCGGTCTGCAGGCAGGCGTCACCCTCGGTTTCATCTTCGTCGTGTGGCTGTGGTCCCAGGCGCTGTACGCCATCCACGTCCTGTGCCCGTTCTGCATGATCGTCTGGGCCGCGATGATTCCGCTCTTTGTCTGGACCACCATCCGCAACATCTCGGCCGGCGTGATTCCGATGCCCGCAGGCGCAGCCCGTGTCCTGGATGACTCCGGCTGGATCATCACCGCGCTGCTGTACGTGGCCGTCATCGCCACCATCTTCTTCGCGTTCATCCAGATTTTCGCGGGAACCTCGGGTTTCTAGCCGCAGTTACAGCAAAGGGAGGGCCGGTGTTCACATCGAACACCGGCCCTCCCCTTTGCTGCTGTTAGTTCTCCTGGAACCAGATCTTGATCTCGCGCTCAGCGGACTCGGTGGAGTCGGAACCGTGCACGAGGTTCTGCTGGACTTTCAGGCCCCAGTCGCGGCCGAAGTCGCCGCGGATGGTGCCGGGGGCCGCCGTCGTGGGGTCCGTGGTGCCCGCCAGGGACCGGAAGCCCTCGATCACGCGGTGGCCTTCGAAGATGGCCGCCACGACCGGGCCGCTGAGCATGAACTCCACCAGCGGCTCGTAGAACGGCTTGCCCACGTGCTCCTCGTAGTGCTGCTCCAGCAGTTCGCGGGTGGCGTCAACCTTCTTCAGCTCGACCAGGCTGTAGCCTTTGGCTTCGATCCGGGCCAGGATGGCGCCACTCAGGTTACGGGCGACGCCGTCGGGCTTGATCAGGACGAGGGTGCGCTCTGTAGTCACAACTGCTCCAATGGGTTGGTGGGGGTTTCGGGATAAGTCTACGGGGACTGGTTTACGGAGTTTGGGGCTGGGCGGGGCCGGCGGCCTGGTCCGGATGGGCCGCCTCCCATTCAGCCTGCTCGCGGGCACGCTGCGCCGCTTCCCGGTCCAGCCGGATGCCGGTCCGGATGCCGTACCACCAGGCCAGGGCGAAGAGCGCGCCCACCAGGAACATGGCCGGCTCAAAGATGCCGGTGAGGATCAGGACGAGCTGCAGGATCCAGCCCAATCCAATCCCCCAGGGTTTGTTGAGGACCGCGCAGGCGAAGACCATGACCGCGCTGAGGGCAATGCCCACGCCGAGGATCAGCGCCGGCGGAAACTCCCCGCGCCGCAGGCCGAACACCACCAGGGTGGCGAAGAACATGACGAACGCTTCCAGGAGCAGCACCGTGGAGGCGAACATCACCTTGGTGGACCGGCGCTTCTTCGGCATCCCGGGACGCCATTCCCGCTGTGCCTTGGTCAGTTTGGCCATGCCTACGCCTCCGTCTTGCCGAGCAGGATGCGTGCTTCCGCCACCAGGGTGATCGATCCGGTGACCAGCACGCCGCCGGAGAGGTCATCGTTGGCTTCGGCCCGCTCAACGGCCCATTCCAGTGCGTCGTCCAGTTTCTCCGCGATGTGCACGTTGTCCTCGCCAAAGCCGAGGTCCACCGCAAGCTCGGCGAGCTCGGCGGCCGGAACGGCGCGCGGCGAGTTGGACTGGGTGAAGCAGTACTCCGACGCCATGTCGCCCAGGGATTCCCTGAGTTCACGGAGGATCTCCTCGGCGTCTTTCTCCTTGAGTACGCCGACCACCGGAACCAGGCGGGTGAACGTGAACGCTTCCTGCAGCGCGGCAGCCGAAGCCTTGATGCCGTCCGGGTTGTGGGCGGCGTCCACGATGATGGTGGGCGCGGTCCGGACCACCTCCAGCCGGCCCGGGGACGTGACAGCCGCGAAGCCTTCCTGCAGGACCTCGAAGTCGAGTTCCTTTTCGCCGCCGAAGAATGCCTCCAGGGCGGCAACCGCCACGGCAGCGTTCTGTGCCTGGTGTGCGCCGTGCAGCGGCACCAGAAGGTCCGGGTAGCGGCCGGCGATGCCCTGGATGGTCACCACCTGTCCGCCAACGGCCACCGTGCGGGACTCGACGCCGAACTCCACACCCTCGAAGCGGAACGGCACGCCCACTTCCTTGGCCTTCTCCAGCAGTACCTGCGCCGCGTCGAGGGGCTGGGCAGCGCTGACAAGGTACCCGCCGGGCTTGATGATGCCGGCCTTTTCGCGGGCAATGTCCTCAGTGGTGTCCCCCAGGAGGTCGGTGTGGTCCAGCGAAATCGGCGTCACCACCGAGACCTGGCCGTCGCCGACATTGGTGGCGTCCGTGATGCCGCCCAGGCCCACTTCGATGATGGCCACATTGACGGGCTGGTCGGCGAAGACGGCGAAGCCCAGGATCGTGAGGCACTCGAAGTAGGTCAGCCGCGGCTGGCCCTCGGCCTCGAGTTCGGAGTCCACGATCTCCAGGTAGGGCCGGATTTCGTCCCAGATCCTGACGAACGTTTCGTCCGGCACCGGGTGGCCGTCGATGCTGATCCGCTCCGTGACCTTGGACAGGTGCGGGCTGGTGTACCGGCCCGTGCTCAGTCCGTGGGCGCGGAGCACGGACTCGATCATCCGCGACGTCGAGGTCTTGCCGTTGGTTCCGGTCACGTGGATGATCGGGTACGCCTTATTGGGCTCCCCGAGGACATCCATGGCGCGGAACAGCGGCGCCAGCCGGGGCTCCATCTTGTTTTCCGGCGCCCGTCCCAGCAGCTCGGCGTAGACGCTTTCCACGGAAAATTCGTCGGTCATGTCCTAGGCCTCCACTTTTTCAACGGCGACGGCGGGTTCAGCCGCGGTGCCTGCATGGGCGTCCAGGTCCACCGTCAGCGTTTCGCCCTTGACGAGTCCGGCGTTGGCCAGCAGGGCATCCACCACGTTCTGCGAGGCGGTCACCGACGTCCGGATCCGGTCGCTGACGTTCAGTCCGGCGTCCTTGCGTGCCTGCTGGATGGCGCGGACCATGTCGCGGGCCAGTCCTTCGGCTTCAAGCTCGGGTGTGACCTCGGTGTTGAGCACAACGAACCCGCCTCCGGGCAGCACGGCAACAGCGGCGGAACCGCCCTCGGACTCCGCCACCACGGTCTCCAGCGTGTACTCCTGGGGCTCCAGCTGGAGGCCCCCGGCGGTGACCACACCGTCGTCGTCCACTGACCAGTCGCCGGACTTGGAGCCCTTAATGGCCAGCTGGACGTTCTTGCCCAGGCGCGGACCGGCGGCCCGGGCGTTGACCACCAGCTTCTGCTGGATGCCGAACTCCTCGGGCGAAGCGGTGGCGGCGTCCAGGAGGCGGACGGAACGGAGGTTGAGTTCGTCGGCGACGACGGCGGCAAAACCTTCCAGCGCGTCCGCACCGGGTGCCACGACGGTGAGTTCCTGCAGCGGCAGGCGCACCCGCAGGTTCGCTGCCTTGCGCAGCGAGGAGCCGGTGGAGCAGATCTGCTGGACCCGGTCCATGGCTTCCACCAGGGACGGGTTGGCCGGGAACAGGTCCGCGTCCGGCCAGTCGGCAAGGTGCACGGACCGGCCGCCGGTCAGGCCGCGCCAGATCTCCTCGGACACCAGAGGCAGCAGGGACGCCGCGGCACGCGTGACGGTTTCCAGGGCGGTGTACAGGGCATCGAAGGCGTCCTGGTCCTCGTCGAAGAACCGCTGGCGGCTCCGCCGGACATACCAGTTGGTGAGCATGTCCAGGTAGCTGCGCAGCGAGTCGCAGGCTCCGGAGATGTCATAGGTGTCCAGCTGGGCGGTCATGCTGCGGACCAGGTCGCCGGTGTTGGCCAGCAGGTACTGGTCCAGGGTGTCCCGGTAGCCCTCGTAGCGCAGCTTGGCGTCGTATCCCGCGCCGCCGTTGGCGGCATTGGTGTACAGGGTGAAGAAGCTGTAGACGTTCCAGAGCGGCAGGATGACCTGGCGCACGCCGTCGCGGATGCCCTGTTCGGTGACGATGAGGTTGCCGCCGCGCAGGATGGGGCTGGACATCAGGAACCAGCGCATCGCGTCGGAACCGTCCCGGTCAAGGACTTCCGACACGTCCGGGTAGTTGCGCAGGCTCTTGGACATCTTCTGGCCATCGGAGCCCAGCACGATGCCATGGCTGATGACGTTGCGGAACGCGGGCCGGTCGAAAAGCGCGGTGGAGAGGATGTGCAGCATGTAGAACCAGCCGCGGGTCTGGCCGATGTACTCGACGATGAAGTCGGCCGGGTTGTGGGTGTTGAACCAGGCCTCGTTCTCGAACGGGTAGTGCACCTGGCCGTACGGCATGGAGCCGGAGTCGAACCAGACATCCAGGACGTCCTCCACGCGTCGCATCACGGACTGGCCCTCTTCGGGCGTACGGGGGTCGTCCGGGTTCGGCCGGGTGAGCTCGTCGATGAACGGCCGGTGCAGGTCCACCTGGCCATCCTTGTTCAGCGGCAGGCGGCCGAAGTCGGCCTCGATCTCGGCGAGGGAGCCGTAGACGTCGGTGCGCGGGTATTCGGGATCGGTCGACTGCCACACGGGGATGGGGCTGCCCCAGAACCGGTTGCGGCTGATGGACCAGTCGCGGGCGTTTTCCAGCCACTTGCCGAACTGGCCGTCCTTCACGTTGCCGGGGATCCAGTTGATCTCCTGGTTCAGTTCGGACATGCGGTCCTTGAACTTGGTGACCTCCACGTACCAGGAGGACACCGCGCGGTAGATCAGCGGGTTGCGGCAGCGCCAGCAGTGCGGGTAGCTGTGCTCGTAGCTGGCCTGGCGCACCAGCCGGCCCTGGGCCCGCAGCACCTGCGTGATGGGCTTGTTGGCCTCGAAGACCTGCAGGCCCACGATTCCGTGAAGGTCGCCGTGCTTGAACAGCGGCAGGAACCGCGCGCCTTCGTCGACGGAGAGCACCACGGGGATACCCGCCTCCTCGCAGACTTTCTGGTCGTCTTCACCGTAGGCGGGTGCCTGGTGGACGATACCGGTGCCGTCCGTGGTGGTGACGTAGTCGGCCACCACGAAACGCCAGGCGTTCTCCATGCCGTACTTCTCGTTGTCGGCGAAGTCGTCCCAGAGCCGCTGGTACTCGAGGCCTTCGAGTTCGGAACCGGTGTAGGTGGCCACGACGGCCGCTGCCGCGTCCTCGAAGCTGTCGTAGCCGAGGTCTTTGGCGTAGCTGCCCAGCAGGTCCGCGGCGAGCAGGAAGCTGCCGCCGACGGGAGCGTCGGGCGAGGCCGCCTTGATGCCGTTGGGGCCGGCCGGCAGCACGGCGTACGCGATGGAAGGCCCGACGGCGAGCGCGGCGTTGGTGGGCAGCGTCCAGGGCGTGGTGGTCCAGGCCAGGGCCTGAACGCCGGCAAGCTTCTGCGACAGCTCCGACTTCCCGGCGAGGATGGGGAACGTGACGGTCACCGTCTGGTCCTGGCGGTTCTTGTAGACGTCGTCGTCCATGCGCAGTTCATGGTTGGACAGCGGCGTTTCGTCCTTCCAGCAATACGGCAGGACCCGGTAGCCGTTGTAGGTCAGGCCCTTGTCGTGCAGCTGCTTGAACGCCCAGAGGACCGACTCCATGTATTCGACGTTGAGCGTCTTGTAGTCATTGTCGAAGTCCACCCAGCGGGCCTGGCGGGTGACGTAGCTGCGCCACTCGTCGGCGTATTTCATCACCGAGGCGCGGCACGCGTCGTTGAACTTGTCGATGCCCATGGCTTCGATCTGGGTCTTGTCGGTCATCCCCAGCTGCTTCATGGCTTCGAGCTCGGCGGGAAGGCCGTGGGTGTCCCAGCCAAAGCGGCGCTCCACGCGCTTTCCGCGTTGGGTCTGGTACCGGCCCACCAGGTCCTTGGCATAGCCGGTCAGCAGGTGTCCGTAGTGCGGCAGGCCGTTGGCGAAGGGCGGGCCGTCGTAGAACACGAATTCGTTGCTGCCGGGCTCACCACCGGGGACGTCGGCGCTGCGCTGGTCGATGCTTGCCTGGAAGGTGCCGTCCTGGTCCCAGTACTTCAGGATGCGCTCTTCGATCTCCGGGAACTTCACGGAGGCGGAAACGCCGGCGCTGCCATTGGCAGAGGTACTGGCTGAGGCCTTGGGGTAAAACGTCATGTTCGACATCCTGGGTTGAGCGCGGGTGAACCTCCGGCACGGGCCGGAGGTTCCGTTCAGGATGCGAGGACGGCTGCCGTACGGTCCGAAGACTGCACGCCTACCGCGGTACCACCTCACTTACCGGCGCTGCGTGTTCCCGAAGGAACGGCCGCTGGCCCCGGCCTCTCATTACTGCTGTAACGGGCTTACCCGTCCGGTTCTACTAATGCCGCCCGCCCTGCATGGCGCGGCCGCACGTTCTTCCGGAAGCTCACCGGTGATTGCCGGGTCATAGCCACTGTTGAGTCTACTATTCCACCGGCATCCTGTGCCATTCAGGGCCTGACGCGGACCCGGTGGTGTGCCTAGACTCGCCTCATGGCAGCTCCCGGGGATTCGGTTGCGCGCAGGCGTGCGGCTGTGGCGTGCAGATGGCTGTTCGTTCCCGCCGCCCTTCCGGTCGTGGCAGTATCCGTGATCCGGGCGGTACCCGCCGACTGGCCCGTGTTCGCGGTGCAGCTGGTGGCGTTCACGCCCTGGGCCGCGGTGCCCGCCGCCGCAGCCCTGCTGTTGGCGTTCCTGGGACGGAGCAGGTGGCAGCAGGTGCTGGCCGCGGCGCTGGCGGGCTGCCAGGCGTTCTGGCTGTTCCCGCTGGACATCCGTGAACCGGCCGCCGAGGCCGCCGGCAGCCAGGTGTCCCTGGTTGTCCTGAGCATCAACGCCGAGTTGGGCGGGGCTGACGCGGCGGCCCTGGTGAAGCTGGTCCGTGAACGGCGAGTTGATCTGCTGGCAGTCGAGGAGTACACGCCCCAACTCGCACGAAGGCTCACGGCGGCGGGACTGGACAACGTGCTCCCCCACCGGGTTGCCCGTCCGCGGGACCGTGCCGCCGGCAGCGCCATCTACTCCTCTTACCCGCTGCAGGAGGCCGGCGCACTGCCCGGCACCCGGTTCAGCATGCCGGTGGCCGACGTGGACCTGGGCGCCGGCAACGGCACCGTCCTGCGCGTGGCAGCGGTGCACGCCCTGGCGCCGGTGGGAAACGGCCTCGGCCAATGGCGCAGCGACCTGGTTGCCGCAGCCGGTGCTGACCCGGGGTCGGGTCCCCTGCTGCTTGCCGGGGACTTCAACGCGACCCACGACCACCGGGAATTCCGGGCGCTGCTGGCAGGAACAGGAGGCCGCCCCCTCCTGGACGTGGCGGCATCGCTGGGCAGCAGGCTGGTCCCCACCTGGCCGATGCGGGGCTACCATCTCCCGGGGATCGCCCTTGACCACCTGGTCACCAGCCCGGACATCCAGGCGTCCGGGTATTCGGTGGACAGGCTGGAGGGGACGGACCACGCCGCGGTGTCCGCCACGTTGAACATCCGGGTCCCCTAGCGACCCTTGTCAGCCCTTGCGGATCAGCTTGTGCGTTGCCGCCTGCGCCACGGGCCGGATGACGATCTGATCCAGGTTGATATGGTGCGGAACGGTGACGGCGTAACGGACCACGTCGGCTACATCCTCTGCCGTCAACGGCTTCTCCACGCCCTGGTACACCTTGCCCGCGGCCTGGGCATCCCCCAGCCGGTTGAGGGCGAACTCCTCGGTCTGCACCAGGCCGGGGGCCACCTCGATCACGCGGACGTTGTGCTCGGCTTCCTCCAGCCGGAGCGCATTGGTCAGGGCGTGCTGGCCGAACTTGGCGGCGTTGTATCCGCCGCCGCCTTCGTAGGCGTCCAGCCCGGCCGTGGAGGTCAGGTTCAGCACCGTTCCCCCGCCGGTGGCGCGCAGCATGGGCAGGAACGCGCGGGTCAGCTTCATGGTGCCCAGGACGTTGACGCGGTACATCCATTCCCAGTCGTCGGTGCTGGCATCGCCCACCCGGTCGGCACCGCGGGCGCCGCCGGCGATGTTGACCAGCGTGTCGATGCCGCCCGCCTTCGTGACCTGCGCGAGGAGCCGGGACACGTCGTCGTCCTCTGCAATGTCGGCAGGAATGGCGACGGCGCCCGTCGCGCTTTCCAGGGCGGCGAGACGGTCGGCCCGGCGGGCCACGGCGAAGACCGTCCAGCCGTCGGCGCGCAGCGCGCGCACGGTCGCTTCCCCGATGCCGCTGCTCGCGCCGGTCACCAGTGCTGCCTTTTTCTGCAAGTGCTCAGTCATGGCACCACCCTAGCCGGATCAGGCGGAGGGACGTTCGCGGAGGTAATCAAGGAGCACCCTCGCGTTGTTGGCCTCGGTGTTGCGGGCGGCGTAGAGAAGGGTGACGCGGGGGTGGCCGGCAGCCAGTTCCAGCAGGGTGTCCACCGCTGGATTGGAGTCCAGTTCGAGCCGGTAGCGTGCACCGAAATCGGCAAACCGTTCGGGGCGGTGGTTGAACTCCTTGCGCAACTCCGTGGATGGTGCCACGTCCTTGAGCCAGAGGTCGACGGCGGCGCCCTCCTTGGGCATGCCGCGGGGCCAAAGCCGGTCCACCAGCACCCGGAAGCCGTCGTCGTCCGCCACGGCGTCATAGGTGCGCTTGATGCCAAAGGTTCCATGAGTCCCGCTCATAAGCGGCATGCTACCCGTGCCCGCGTCCCGCCGGGGCGCGCGGGTTGGGTGGGATGCAAGCGGGCATGAAAGAATTGCCCAATGGCTGAAGACACGCAGGGTACAGACACGCCCACCACCGCCCCCATCAACGTTCCGGACAAGCCGGCCCTCGAAGGCCTCGAAACGGCGCTCACGCAGCGCTGGCTTGCCGAGGGAACCTACAAGTTCAACCCCGACACCACCCGGGAGCAGGTCTACTCGATCGACACTCCCCCGCCCACCGCGTCGGGATCCCTGCATGTGGGGCACATGTTTTCCTTCACCCAGACGGACGTCCAGGCCCGCTACATGCGCATGACCGGCAAGAACGTCTTCTACCCGATGGGCTGGGACGACAACGGCCTGCCTACCGAACGCCGGGTCCAGAACTACTACGGTGTCCGCTGCGATCCCGCCATCCCGTACAACGCCGACTACCGGCCGCCGGCCCAGCCGGCCAAGAACCAGCGCGACTTCGACGTTGTATCGCGCCAGAACTTCATCGAACTGTGCGAGGAACTCGCTGTCGAGGATGAAAAAGTCTTCGAGAACCTGTTCCAGACCCTGGGCCTGTCCGTGGACTGGGACCTGACCTACCGCACCATTGATGACACTTCGCGTGCCGTGTCCCAGCGCGCCTTCCTGGCCAACCTGGCCGCCGGCGACGCCTACATGGCCGAGGCTCCCACGCTCTGGGACGTCACCTTCCGCACCGCAGTGGCCCAGGCGGAGCTGGAGGACCGCGAAGTGCCCGGCGCGTACTACCGGTACCCCTTCTTCACCGAAGACGGGGACAAGGTCTTCATCGAGACCACCCGGCCGGAGCTGCTCGCAGCATGTGCCGCGCTGGTGGCAAACCCCGACGACGAGCGGTACCAGCCGCTGTTCGGCAAGACCGTGAGGTCCCCGCTGTTCGACGTGGAGCTTGAGGTCAAGGCCCACCCGCTGGCCAAGGCGGACAAGGGCTCCGGCATCGCGATGGTCTGCACCTTTGGTGACCTGACCGACGTCACGTGGTGGCGCGAGCTGCAGCTTCCCACCCGGGCCATCATGGGCCGCGACGGGCGCATCATCGGCGAGACCCCGGAGTGGATCACCAGCGAAGCCGGCAGGGAAGCGTACGCGGCGATTGCCGGCAAGACCGCCTTCTCCGCCAAGGAAGCAGTGGTTGAACTGCTCAAGGAAGCCGGGCTGCTGGACGGCGAACCCAAGAAGATCACCCACCCGGTGAACTTCTTCGAAAAGGGCGACAAGCCGCTGGAAGTGGTCACCTCACGCCAGTGGTACATCCGCAACGGCGGACGCGACGAGGACCGCCGCGAACGCCTGATCGGCCGGGGCAAGGAGATCGACTTCCACCCGTCGTTCATGCGCTCCCGCTACGAGAACTGGATCGCCGGGCTGAACGGCGACTGGCTGGTCTCCCGGCAGCGGTTCTTCGGCGTGCCCATCCCCGTCTGGTATCCGCTGGATGCCCAGGGCAACCCGGACTACGACAACCCCATCCTGCCCTCCGACGACCTGCTTCCCGTCGATCCGGCGGCTGACGCTGCGCCGGGCTTTGACGAGACGCAGCGTGACCAGCCGAACGGCTTCACCGGCGACGCCGACGTCCTGGACACCTGGGCCACGTCGTCACTGACGCCGCAGATCGTTGGCGGCTGGAGCCGGGACGAGGACCTGTTCGCCAAGGTGTACCCGTTCGATCTCCGGCCCCAGGGCCACGACATCATCAGGACCTGGCTGTTCTCCTCGGTGGTCCGCGCGGATGCGCTGCAGAAGAACGCCCCCTGGAAGCACGCGGCCATCTCCGGCTGGATCCTGGATCCGGACCGCAAGAAGATGTCCAAGTCCAAGGGCAACGTGGTGGTCCCCACGGATGTGCTGAACGAATACGGCTCCGACGCCGTCCGCTACTGGGCTGCCTCGGCGCGGCTCGGCGCAGACACCGCCTACGAGATCGCGCAGATGAAGATCGGCCGCCGCCTGGCCATCAAGCTGCTGAACGCCTCGAAGTTCGTGCTGAACCTCGGCGCCACGGAGAACTCCGTACTTTCCGGCGACCTCGGCGTCCTGACGAACCCCTTGGACCGGGCGCTGCTGGCCCAGCTGGCCGACGTTGTGGCACAGTCCACCAAGGCGTTCGACAACTACGACTACGCGCGCGCCCTGCAGCTCACGGAAACCTTCTTCTGGCAGTTCACCGACGACTACGTTGAGCTGATCAAGGACCGTGCCTACGGGGCCGCCGGCGAAGCTGAGCAGGCATCCGTGCTGGCCGCCCTGGCCACAACCCTGGACACTTTGCTGCGGCTCTTCGCCCCGTTCCTGCCCTTCGCCACGGAGGAAGTCTGGAGCTGGTGGCGCAACGGCTCCGTGCACCGTGCCGCATGGCCGGCCGCGCTGGAAATTCCCGGCGGGGACACCACCATGTTGGCCACTGTCGGCGTGGCCCTCAGTGGTGTCCGCAAGGCCAAGTCGGAGGCGAAGGTCAAGCAGCGCACCGAGGTGCTGTCCGCAACCATCACCGCTCCGGAAGCGCTGACGGCACAGCTCCGGGCGGGGCTGGCCGACCTGAAGGCTGCGTCCAACGCCCGGGACATCACGTTGGTGGTGGGTGAGGGCGAGCTCGCCGTCACCGGCGTGGCCCTGGCGCCGAGCGACGAACCCGCCAAGGCCTGACGCCGGTCCAGTGAGTGGCCCGTTTCCGGGCAAAGGGGAAGCCCCATCAGCGTTTTGCCGTTGGTGGGGCTTCGACTTTTCGGCCATCTGGTGACGAACTCTGATGGTCTGGCAGGATCCGCTGATCTTCAGGTCTTACTACACCGTCACTGGTAGCTTGCATTCAACTTTGCCGATGGCTGCGTCAAACTACATATCACTGAATCTTTGGTTCCTGCGTCCCGCTTCTTTCGAAGTGGGTAAAAACCATTGTTCTCCTGCTCCAGGGCATGCACAAGGGCCCCGGGATAACTACACAACGGTAGTTATCCCGGGGCCCTTTGCGCGTCAGGTGAGCCCGGACGCCGCCCGGAATCTAGTCGAATTCCGGGCTCTCCGTGCGGCTGCGCTTGAGCTCGAAGAAGTGCGGGTACGCGGCGATGGCGGTGGTGGCGTCCCAGATTTTGCCGGCTTCCTCGCCGCGCGGAATGCGGGTCAGGACGGGCCCGAAGAAGGCGGTGCCGTTGAACGCGACCACGGGCGTTCCCACATCCTGCCCCACCAGCGAGATGCCTTCCTCATGGCTGGCACGGAGCTGGGGGTCGTAGGCGTCTGTGGTGGCGGCCTCGGCCAGGGAGGCGGGCAGCCCGCACTCGGCCAGGGCCTTGGTGATCACCTGCGTGCGGTCCTTTTCACCCTGGTTGTGGATGAGCGTGCCCATGGCGTCATACAGCGGCTTGATGACCTGCGGCCCGTGCTCCTCCCGGGCGGCGATGATGACGCGCACCATCCCCCAGGCGTTATCCATGGATTCGCGGTAGCCGGGTTCAAGGTCGCGTCCCTCATTCAGGACGGCCAGGCTCATGACGTGCCACTCCGTCTCGATGTCGCGAACGGCCTCCACCTCACCGATCCAGCGGGAGGTGACCCACGCGAACGGGCACAGGGGGTCGAACCAGAAATCGGCTTTGTTCTTGGCAGGTGAAGTCAAGGGTTTTCCTCCAGGTCAGGCAGACTTACGGCGCTTGGCCACGTGCGGAATCATGGTGGGCTCAGCCCCCCGCAGGACCACGTCCTCGGTGATCACCACGCTGGCCACGTCCTCGCGGCTCGGCAGGTCGAACATCACGGGAAGCAGGACCTCTTCGAGGATGGCGCGGAGGCCGCGTGCCCCCGTGCCGCGTTCCAGTGCCTGGTCCGCGATGGCTTCCAGGGCGGTGTCGTCGAACACGAGTTCCACGCCGTCGATCTGGAACATCTTCTGGTACTGCTTCACCAGGGCGTTCTTGGGGGTGGAGAGGATCTGGATCAGGGCGTCGCGGTCCAGGTTGGAGACGGTGGTAATCACCGGGAGCCTGCCGATGAATTCGGGGATCAGGCCGAATTTGAGCAGGTCTTCAGGCATGACCTCGCCGTAGGAATCCACTTTCTTGCTGGCCTCGTTGAGCGGAGCACCGAAGCCGATGCCCTTCCGGCCGGAGCGGGAGCCGATGATCTCCTCAAGGCCGGCGAACGCGCCGGCGACGATGAACAGGACGTTGGTGGTGTCGATCTGGATGAATTCCTGGTGCGGGTGCTTGCGTCCGCCCTGCGGCGGCACAGAGGCGACGGTGCCTTCCAGGATTTTCAGGAGCGCCTGCTGCACGCCTTCACCGGAGACGTCCCGGGTGATGGAGGGGTTCTCGCTCTTGCGGGAGATCTTGTCGATCTCGTCGATGTAGATGATGCCCTGTTCGGCCTTCTTGACGTCGTAGTCCGCGGCCTGGATGAGCTTGAGGAGGATATTTTCCACGTCTTCGCCCACGTAGCCGGCCTCGGTCAAAGCCGTGGCGTCGGCGACTGCGAACGGTACGTTCAGGCGCCGGGCGAGGGTCTGCGCGAGGTAGGTCTTTCCACAGCCGGTGGGGCCGATGAGGAGGATGTTCGACTTGGCGATTTCGACGTCGTCATGGTGTCCGCCGTCGCCAAGGCTTCCGGACTTGGGCGCGTGGCCGGCCTGGATGCGCTTGTAATGGTTGTAGACCGCGACGGCGAGGGAGCGCTTGGCAGGTTCCTGGCCAATGACGTATTCCTGCAGGAAGTCGAAGATTTCACGCGGCTTGGGCAGTTCGAAGCTGCCGAGATCCGCGACCTCCGCGAGCTCCTCTTCGATGATTTCGTTGCACAACTCGATGCATTCATCACAGATGTAGACACCGGGCCCGGCAATGAGCTTGCGCACCTGCTTCTGGCTCTTTCCGCAGAAAGAGCACTTCAGCAGATCCGTGCTCTCGCCAATCCGAGCCATATGTGAACCCCTTAGTATCCTGCTGCCAGGCAGCTCTGCACCATTGCTGAAATCTTCCCGGCCATCGCAGACCGGATTGTGACAACATCCACTCTAGGTCACATTCGCCGCCAAGGGTGGAAAGAAAAGGCCGGTGCGGCCAAATGAACTGGGCCGCACCGGCTTTCCGTACTGCTACCGCGTAATTGCCTGCGGCTTGATCTTGCGTGAATCGAGGACCTGGTCGATGAGGCCGTATGCCTGGGCCTCTTCGGCGGTGAGGATCTTGTCACGCTCGATGTCGTTGTTGACCTGCTCGGACGTGCGTCCCGAGTGGTGGGCCAGCGTGTCCTCCAGCCAGGAGCGCATGCGCATGACCTCTGCGGCCTGGATTTCCAGGTCGGAGGCCTGCCCGCCCTGGCCGCCGGACAGTGCCGGCTGGTGGATCAGGACGCGGGCGTTGGGCAGTGCCAGCCGCTTGCCGGGGGTACCGGCGGCCAGCAGGACGGCGGCCGCGCTGGCGGCCTGGCCCAGGCAGACGGTCTGGATCTCGGGGCGGATGTACTGCATGGTGTCGTAGATCGCCGTCATGGCCGTGAAGGAGCCGCCGGGCGAGTTGATGTACAGGGTGATGTCGCGGTCCGGGTCCGTTGATTCCAGGACCAGCAGCTGGGCCATGATGTCGTCAGCGGAAGCGTCGTCAACCTGGACGCCGAGGAAGATGATGCGGTCCTCGAAGAGCTTGGTGTAGGGGTCCTGGCGCTTGAAGCCGTAGGGGGTCCGTTCCTCGAACTGCGGCAGGACGTAGCGGCTGGACGGAAGATTGCCGGCTGACCACCCGAAGTTGTAGTTCATTGTGTTTGCTCCTGATCGAAGGGGTTCTGAGTGCCGGTTAGTTCTGGGAGGCTGATTCGCCGGAGGATCCGTTGGACGTTCCGCCGCCGCCGGAGACGGAGCCGGCGTGGGCGGCGATCTTGTCGAAGAAGCCGTACTCGAGCGCCTCGGTGGCAGTGAACCACTTGTCGCGGTCGTTGTCCTTGAGGATGGTCTCAACGGTCTGGCCGGTCTGCTCGGCGGTCAGTTCCGCCATGACCTTCTTCATGTGCAGGATGAGTTCGGCCTGGATCTTGATGTCGGACGCGGTGCCGCCGATGCCGCCGGAGGGCTGGTGCATCAGGACGCGGGCGTTCGGGGTGGCGTAGCGCTTGCCCTTGGTGCCCGAGGAGAGCAGGAACTGCCCCATCGATGCTGCCAGGCCGGTGGCGACGGTGACGACGTCGTTGGGGATGAACTGCATGGTGTCGTAGATGGCCATGCCTGCGGTGACGGAGCCGCCGGGCGAGTTGATGTAGAGGTAGATGTCCTTTTCCGGGTTCTCGGCCGAGAGCAGGAGCAGCTGCGAGCAGATCGCGTTGGCGTTGTCATCACGCACCTCCGAGCCCAGCCAGATGATCCGCTCCTTGAGAAGGCGGTTGTAAATGTAGTTGTCCTGGGCTGCAGGATCGACGGTCGCCATCCGGGGGGCCTCTGAGTGCTGTGACATGTTTACTTACCTCTCACTGGTGACGGTGACATCACTGAAAATCACTACTTGGACACTAACCGGTTTCCACGGTGTTTTGTTCGCGCACTGACGGCTGTTCGCTGACGGCGCACGATCCCCGAATCTCCGGCCCATGGCTGCGCTGCAACGCGAACGGCCCCCGGATCTCAATTGATCCGGGGGCCGTTGCATCGGGCCTGTGGGGACTAGGCCTTGGCGTCTTCCTTGGTGTCCTCGGCTTCGACAGCCTCGGTCCCGGGAGCCTCAGCCTCGGCGGCGTCGGCTGCTTCGGTGTCTGCTGCGTCGGCGGCGGGCGCTTCCTCACCGGCGGGGCGCACGAAGTCGCTCAGGTCAACGGCGTTGCCCTCGGTGTCGGTGACGGTCGCCTGGCCCAGGACAACGGCCAGGGCCTTCCGGCGGCGTACCTCGGAGACCATCATGGGGACCTGGCCGCTCTGGTCGATGATCTGGGCGAACTGGTTGGGGTCCATGCCGTACTGGCTGGCAGTGCTCACGATGTAGTCGATCAGCTCGCTCTGGCTGACGTTGACTTCTTCCTTCTCCGCAATGGCGTCGAGGATGATCTCGTTCTGGAAGGCGCGGGCCGTGTTGGCGCGGACCTCTTCGCGGTGTTCCTCGGTGTCGTGCTCGCCGTCGCCGTGGCCGTTGCCCTCCTGGAAGTGGGCTTCGAGCTGCTCTTCGACCACCGAGTCCGGAACCGGAACCTCGACCAGTTCAACCAGCTTGTCCAGGACCTTGTCGCGGGCTTCGACGCCCTGCTCCACGATCTTGGAGTCGGCGGCCTGCTTGGCCAGGTCCTCGCGCAGTTCGGCGAGGGTGTCGAACTCGGAGGCGAGCTGGGCGAAGTCATCGTTCGCTTCGGGCAGTTCGCGTTCCTTGACGGCCTTGACGACAACCTTGACCTGCGCGGCTTCGCCGGCGTGGTCACCGCCCACCAGGGTGGTGTCGAAGATGGCGTCCTCGTCGACGCTGAGCCCGGTCACGGCCTCGTCCATGCCCTCGAGCATGGTGCCGGCGCCAACCTGGTAGGACAGGCCGGACGCGGAGTCGACTTCTTCGCCGTCGATGCTGGCCGTGATGTCGATGGTGAGGAAGTCGCCATCGGCAGCGGGGCGGTCAACGGACTTCAGGGTGCCGAAGCGGCCGCGCAGTTCATCCAGGGCCTTGTCGACGTCGGCCTCGGAGGATTCCGCTGCGGCAACCTGGACCTCGATGCCGGCGTAGTCCGGGAGTTCGATTTCGGGGCGGACGTCAACCTCGGCGGCGAACTTCAGGCCGCCATCGGTTGCGGAGGGGTCGGGGACCTCGGTGATCTCGACCTCGGGACGGCTCAGGGGACGGATGCCGGATTCCTGCACGGCAGCCTGGTACCAGCCGTTGAGGCCGTCGTTGATGGCGGTCTCCAGGACGTAGCCGCGGCCGACGCGCTGGTCGATGATCCGGGCGGGAACCTTGCCCTTGCGGAACCCGGGGACCTGGATCTGCGAAGCGACGGTCTTGTAGGCCGAGTCGATGCTGGGCTTCAGTTCCTCAAAGGGGACCTCAACATTGAGCTTGACCCGCGTGGGGGTGAGGTTCTCGACAGCGCTCTTCACGGTCTAAGTACTCCTGGGTTGTGGGATGGGTTTCTGCAACGCATATGTGTCCAGGCCGACTGGTCCTGGCCGCAGAGTCGGGGTGACAGGATTTGAACCTGCGACTTCCTGCTCCCAAAGCAGGCGCTCTAGCCAAGCTGAGCTACACCCCGTAAGTGCACAGGCAAGTCTACGGTGATACGCGTCGCGAATGCACATTTGACACGTAGGCCATGGATTAGGTTTAGTTGTATCCGGCTTGAACAGCCAGCCCGGAGTTTCCGCGAATAACGGATCTTCCTTCGGGGACGTAGCTTAATGGTAAAGCCTCAGTCTTCCAAACTGATTACGCGGGTTCGATTCCCGTCGTCCCCTCCACCGCGAAGGACCCCTCAGCAGAGGGGTCCTTTTGGTTTTAACCGTGCCGCCCCCCCCCTGTCGCGGGGCACTTTGACGGGGCGGCAGCCGGGATACGGGACAGCACACGGCGTGTCAGTGTCGAAGTGCCCCGTTTTCGCCGCGCGCCAGGCCGTTCCTAGTCCTGCGGCTGCTGGCACAACGGGCACCAGTAGAGGTTGCGTCCGGCCAGGTCGGCCATGAGCACCATGGTCCGGCACACCCGGCACGGCAGCCCGTGGCGTTTGTAGACGAAGTGCACGTCCTCGCGGTGCGGAAACCGGGCACTCTTTGGCGGCACCTCGATACCTGCCCTGGCGGCCCGGGCAGCGGTGGTGCCGTCAAGGGTCCAGTATTTCGGCGGGGTGGTGATGATCCTGCCGTCCGCCACGCCGTCGGCCATGACGGCCACGATGTCGCGCCAGAGCTTCCGGGCGTCGCCGTCGGCGAGTGCCGTGCCGGGAAGCCACGGGTCAAGGCGGCGCCGGAAGAGGACTTCGGCGCGGTACACGTTGCCGACGCCGGCAATCACCTTCTGGTCCATGAGCAGCGCCGCGAGCGGGGTCTTCCTGGCCTGGACGTTGGCAGCGAAACGCGCGGCATCGCCGCGGAGGTTGCGCAGCGGATCCGGTCCCAGCCGGGCCAGCACCGCGTCGATCTCCGCCGCGGTGATGGTCTCGCAGGTGGTGGCACCGCGGAGGTCGGCCCAGCCGTGGCTGCCGGCGAGCCTGACCCGGACGGCTCCCACCGGGGCCGGCGGCCCGGCGTAGGCGGCACCGCCGTCGCCGTCCTCCGCAAAAGCCTCCTGCTCCCCTACCCGCCGCGGGGCACCGATGCTCGACGCGCCGGCGAACGTGCTGTCGCCGCCGAAGCTCCACGCGCCGTACAGGCCGAGGTGCACGTGCAGCACCAGGCTGTTGTCGAAGTGCAGGAAGAGGTGCTTGCCGTGGGCTTCGGCTGCGGCCAGGACGTGCCCGTCGAGCAGCGACGCTCCCCCGCTGAACCTGCCCTGGGGGCTGGACACAGCAAGCGTCTCGCCGAGGAACACGTCGCCGAACTGGCGCGCGAGCCGCCGGACGGAATGGCCCTCAGGCACTACTCGATGACCTCGCCGGTGGTTTCGTAGGCAGCGATCTTGCCGATCCTGCGGACGTGGCGTTCGTCGTTGCTGAAGGGTTCGTTCAGGAACGCCTCGATCAGTTCCGTGGCTTCCTCCACCGAGTGCTGGCGGCCGCCCACGGCCACCACGTTGGCGTCGTTGTGCTCCCGCGCCAGGGTGGCGGTGGACAGGTTCCAGGCGAGGGCAGCGCGCACGCCCTTGACCTTGTTGGCCGCAATCTGCTCCCCGTTGCCCGATCCGCCCAGCACGATGCCCAGGGCGTGGATGCCCGCCTGCTGGTCGGCCACCACGGCGAGCGCGGCGTTGATGCAGAAGGAGGGGTAGTCGTCCTGGGGGTCGTAGGACTTGGGACCGTGGTCCACCACCTCATACCCCTTCCCGGTCAGGTGGGTCACGAGGTGGGCGCTGAGTTCCATGCCTGCGTGGTCGGTGGCGATGTGGACCCGAGGGAAGGCAGGGGTTGTTGTCACGTGCAAAGTCCGTTCGGTTGTGGGGAGCTGGCGGCCCGCCGGGTGCAGGCCGGAACGACACGGATAAGGATATAGGACTGCCGCGGTCAGGAATCCTGGGCCGCAGGCGGCGCTCCGCCGCTTTTGCGGGCCCGGGCGGCGACCCGGGTGAGGACTTCGGCGAGCCGGGCAGCGGAGTCCTGGCTGCCGCCGCTGACGGCCAGGCGCTGGCCGTCCGTCCTGCTGACGACGACGGCGGGCCCGCTGCTGACGAGCATGGCGGCAGTGCCGCCGTGGTGCCGGTAGCCCCACCCGCCATAGTCGGCGGCCCTGACATCCTCGGCGCTGGCGTTCGAGATGGCCCCGGCGGGCACGTCCATGACCGGTACCAACCCGGCCAGCAGGACCTTCAGTCCGCGCCGGTCCGCCCTGATCCGGGCGAACAGGAAGGCGGCGCCCACGAGGGCCAGCACCACGAGCAGGATGCCCAGCCATGGGACCACGACGGCGATGAGGGCCGCCGGGAACAGCGAGGCGATGGCGATCATGACAAAGACTGAGCTCCGTGCGTGGACCCACAGCCGGATGCTGTCCCGGGTGAGGTCGGGGTCCAGTTCCCTGGCGATCGCGGCCTGCAGCGCCCGGTCGTCGTCAGGTGACCATTGCCGGTCTGCCTTGTAGACCATGGCCATGGCGACGCCGAGTGATACTGCGGCTCCGCTGCCGAGCGCAAGGACGGTCATGTCCACGTGGGACTGCCGGGCGTCGGCCAGGCCGGTCTGGCCGATGAGGCCGGCGGCCAGGGCCGACGTGAGGAAGAGGCTCAGGAACAGGCCTGCGCCCATCATGATCCTGCGCATCAGCACGGGCCTGCCCAGCGGGACGGCCTGCAGCAGCACCAGCCAGCCGGCGGCGATGAGCCCGGCCGCCCCAACGCCGACGTAGGCGCCGAACGGCGCAAAGGCGGTCCCGCCGTCGTTCGTCCACATGAAGGCGACTGGCTCCGGAAGGTCCGGGCGCAGCAGCGTGGCGCAGTATATGAAGGCAGCGGCCAGGACGACGGGGAACCCGACGGCGAAGCGCAGGGCCTTGGTGTCCACCGAATCCAACAGCTTTCCCATGCATTTAACGCTACCCCTGCGGCGGCCCGTCCAACCCCCTCCCCGGCGCGCGGGGCCGCTGTGAGCTGCGCAACTTGCCAAGGACCTCAAGGATGAAAGAATGCAACACAGTGCCCGTACCGGGACCACCGGACGGCAGCCGAAACTTCTCTGGAGGACCTCCTTTGCCAGGCATGAACCTGACGCGCGCCGAAGCCCGTGAGCGCGCCGAACTGATCACCGTCGAGTCCTACGATGTCAGCCTGGACCTGACCCGCGGCGGAGAGGTCTTTGGCAGTACCACCACCGTGAAATTCACCGCAGCGCCCGGATCGGCCAGCTTCATCGATGCCGTGACCCGCACCGTGCACAGCGTCACCCTCAACGGACGCAGCCTGGACCCCGGAACGGTTGCCGACGGCGTGCGGATCCAGCTGCCTGACCTGGCGGAGCACAACGAGCTGACCGTGGTGGCGGAGATGCCGTACATGAACACCGGTGAGGGCCTGCACCGGTTCGTTGACCCGGTGGACAACGAGGTCTACCTCTACACCCAGTTCGAAGTCCCCGACTCCCGCCGGATGTTCACGGTCTTCGAGCAGCCGGACCTGAAGGCAACCTTCGCCTTCACCGTCACGGCGCCGTCCCACTGGGACGTCATTTCCAACTCGCCCACCCCCGTCCCCGTGGAGGCCGGGGCCGCAGAGGACGGCAGCGCCAGGTCGGTGTGGACGTTTGCCCCGACGCCGCGGCTGTCTTCCTACGTCACCGCGCTGATCGCAGGGCCGTACCAGTCGGTCCGCAGCGAGGTCACCAGCTCGGACGGCCGCGTCATTCCACTGGGCGTCTTTGCCCGGAAGTCGCTGATGCAGTACCTGGACGCGGACAACATCTTCGAACTGACGCGGCAGGGCTTCGGTTTCTTCGAGGCGCAGTTCGGCTGCCCCTACCCCTTCGAAAAGTATGACCAGCTGTTCGTCCCCGAGTTCAACGCGGGGGCCATGGAGAACGCCGGGGCGGTAACCATCCTGGAGGGCTATGTCTTCCGCAGCAAGGTCACCGGCGCCCAGATCGAGCGCCGCGCCATCACCGTGCTGCACGAACTGGCGCACATGTGGTTCGGCGACCTGGTGACCATGCGGTGGTGGAACGACCTGTGGCTCAACGAATCCTTCGCGGAGTACATGTCCCACCTGGCTGCGGTGGAAGCCACCTCGTTCACCAGTGCCTGGACCACCTTCGCTTCGGTGGAGAAGTCCTGGGCGTACCGGCAGGACCAGCTGCCCACCACGCACCCCATCTTCGCTGAGATCAACGACCTGCAGGACGTGGAGGTCAACTTCGACGGCATCACCTATGCCAAGGGCGCCTCGGTGCTCCGGCAGCTGGTGGCCTGGGTGGGGCCGGAACAGTTCATGGCCGGGGTCCGGGAGTACTTCGCCAAGCACTCCTGGCACAACACCGAGCTGCGCGACCTGCTGGTGGAGCTGGAGAAGGCCAGCGGCCGCGACCTGGACCGCTGGGGCCGGCAGTGGCTGGAGACGGCGGGCGTCAACACCCTGGCCCCCGAGCTGGACGTGGATTCTGACGGGAAGCTGCGCTCCTTTGCCATCCTGCAGTCCGCTGTTCCGGAGTGGCCCACCATCCGGCCGCACCGCCTCGCCGTGGGCTTCTACAACCTGGACGGCGGCAGGCTCACCCGGGTGCACCGTGAGGAGCTGGATGTCGACGGCGAACGCACCGAAGTGCCGGCACTGGCCGGCCTGGACCAGCCGGACCTGATCCTCATCAATGACGACGACCTCGCCTACGCCAAGGTACGGCTCGATCCGACGTCGCTGGCCACCGCCACCGCCCACCTGAAGGACTTCGCCGACAGCCTGCCGCGGACCCTGGTATGGAACTCCGCGTGGGACGCTGCGCGGGACGGTGAGACGCCGGCGCGCAAGTACGTTGAGCTGATCCTGTCCAACGTGGCCGCGGAAACGGACTCCTCCGTGATCCTGGTCCAGCTCCGCCAGCTGGCCACCACCCTGAACTTCTATGTGGCGGAGGAGCACCGCGAAGCCACCACGGTTTCGGCCGTGGACCGGCTGTGGGAGCTGGCGTCCACAGTGCCGGGTGGATCGGACGCGCAGCTGCAGTTCATCAAGTCCTTCGCCCTCCTGGCCCGCAGCGCCCCGCAGCTGGACAGGGTGGCCGGACTGTTGGACGGCTCCGCCGTCCTCGAGGGGCTCACCGTTGACCAGGACCTGCGTTGGGAACTGGTGGCGTCGCTGGTTGCCGGCGGCAGGATGGGGCAGGACGGCATCGACGCCGAGCTGCAGCGCGACAACACCTCCAGCGGCCAGAACGCCGCCGCCCTGGCGAAGGCTGCGATTCCCACCGCGGAGGCGAAGGCGGCGGCCTGGGAATCGATCGTGGTCAAGGGCGAGCTGTCCAATGCGCTGCAGGGATCGGCCGTGGCCGGATTCATGCGGGTGCTGGACCGTTCGCTGCTGGAACCGTACGCGGAGAAGTATTTCGCGGCCGTGCCGGGCATCGTGGCAACCCGGACGCACGCACTGGCCCAGCAGATCGTCGTCGGGCTGTACCCTGCGCTGCTGACCACGCAGGCCACCATCGACCGGACCGACGGGTTCCTTGCCTCGCTGCCGGCGGAGAGCGCCGCACTGCGGCGCATGATGCTGGAGAACCGCGACGGCGTGGCGCGCGCCCTGCGTGCCCGGGCCGCCGACGTTGTTGGGAAGGGCGGCCCGGAGTGAACCTTTCGGAACACCGCTATGCGCTGACGGTCCAGTGGACGGGCAACCGGGGTGACGGCACGTCGTCGTACCGGAGCTATTCCCGGGACCATGACGTGCTGATTCCGGGCCTGCCGCCCCTGAAGGGGTCGGCGGACCCCACCTTCCATGGGGACCGTGAACGCTACAACCCCGAGCAGCTGCTCCTGGCTGCGCTGGCACAGTGCCACATGCTGTCCTACCTGCACGTGGCGGTGAAACATGGCGTGGTGGTGACGGATTACCGGGACGAGGCCACGGGGATGATGCGGCTCAACCGGGACGGCAGCGGGCAGTTCGAGCGTGTGGTCCTGAATCCGCGCGTGACGGTGGCCGATTCCGGCCAGGCGGACCTGGCGGCCTCCCTGCACCACGAGGCGAACCAGGTGTGCTTCATTGCCCGCAGCGTGAACTTCCCGGTGGAGCACCGGCCGGTGACGGTGGCGGCCTAGGCCGGTCCGCCGGTCCGGAGCAGGTCCACGAGCCGTTCCTCGGTTCCGGGCGAAAGGCCGGCCTTGCGCGGCCGGTCCAGTCCGCGGGCGCGTTCATCAGCCAGGGTATCCGCCACGGTCTCCTGCCAGGGCCGCAGCACCATGCCTGCGGCCCTGGCGGCCCGGTTGCTGCGGGCCATGAAGCCCTCGTGGCGGGGCGGAAGCCAGAGCGGCAGCGAATCGGGCCCGGACCAGTAACCCACCCCCTGCTCCACCAGCCAGTCTTCACCGGCAACTACAGTGGCGGGGCTGCCGGAGGATGATGCGCGGCAGGCGGTGAGGAGATCGGCAAAGGACACCTGGTCCCCGCCCGCGTTCAGCGCACCGGTGATAGCGCGTTCGGCCGCGAGCAGGATCCAGGCCGCGAGGTCCCGCACGTCGATGACCTGGGTGGGCTGGTGGCCGGTGTCCGGAACCAGCACCGGCCCGGAGGTCCTGGCGAAGCGCGCCGGCCAGTAGCCGTAGCGGTCGGTGGGGTCGCCGGGACCGCCGACCAGCCCCGCCCGGCACAGGTGTGCCCGTTCCCCGGCCGCCGCCAGGGTTGCTTCCTCGATGGCCGCCTTGGATTCGCCATAGGTCTCGGGGGTGGAAGGCGTCCCCGGGGGAAGCGCCGGAAGGAGGGCGGCATCTTCCGCGGCGTCAGGAACGGAGTGGTCGGCGTAGACGGAGCAGCTCGACACGAAGGTCCAGTGCGCCGACCTGCCGGCCAGTTCTCCGAGGGCGTCCCGGGCGGGTCCGGGGTCGCGCGCCACCTCGACGGCGGCATCCCACTCCCCCTTCACCTGGTCATACGCCGCAGCCCCGATGGAGCGGTCCGCCCGCACCCATGCCGCGCCGGGCGGCGGTTCAGCCGTTGTCCCCCGGGCCAGGCAGGTCACTTCATGGCCGGCGGCGACCGCCTGCCTGGCAATTTCGCGGGAAAGGAAGGCTGTTCCGCCGAGGATGAGGATGCGCATTGCTCCACGCTACGGCGCTAGGGTTGAAAGGGAACAGAGCAATATTCCAAGGAGCTATATCCATTCATGGTCAGTATGTTGTCCATCCTTCCCCCTGCCACCAGCCAGCCAAGCGGCGTGAGCATTCCCGGCATCGTAATCAGCCTTGGCGTCGGGGTCGCCGTCTGGCTCGTGGCGACGTTCATCATCTCCCGCATCACCAAGCGGGTGGCCTCGGGAAGCAACTTCTTCAAGAAGCCCACGTTTAAGTGGGTGGCACCGGCCTTCCGCGCGCTGGACCACGAACGGCGCGTCCAGCGCGCCGAAACCATCGGTTCGCTCCTCAACAGCGTGGTCGGCGTGCTGGTGGTCATCATCACCGGCATGTACGTGCTGCAGAACCTGGACATCAACATTGCCCCGCTGCTGACCAGCGTCGGTATCCTCGGTGTCGCCATCGGTTTCGGTGCACAGCAGCTGATCCGGGACTTCCTGGCCGGCATCTTCATTACCATTGAGGACCAGTACGGCATCGGTGATGTGATCGAGACCAGCGAAGTGGTGGGTGTCGTGGAGTCCATGGGGCTGCGCATCACGCGGGTCCGATCGGACGACGGCGCCATCTGGTACCTGCGCAACGGGGAGATCCTGCGCGTGGGCAACCGGTCCCAGGGGCGGTACGTCCCGCTGCACGAATCCGAAGACGGCACTACCGACCAGGGCTCGGCCCACGCCGACGACAAGAAGACAGACCAGAAAGCCGGAGACTAGCATGTCGCTTCCCATCGAACCGCGCCCCGGGCAGCGGCCCCAGCTGATGCAGAACGATCCCTTCAGCAAGCCGGCCTACACGGACAGCTTCTACGACGCCGTGGGCGGCCACGACACCTTCGTCAAGCTGATCGACGTTTTCTACGACGGCGTGGCCACCGACCCCGTCCTGCGGCCCATGTACCCGGAGGAGGACCTGGCGCCTGCGAAGCGCCGGTTCCTGATGTTCCTCGAGCAATACTGGGGCGGCCCCACCACGTACGGCGAGGAACGGGGACATCCGCGCCTCCGCATGAGGCACATGCCCTTCAAGGTCACGCCCGAGGCCAAGGACCGCTGGCTGTTCCACATGCGGACCGCCGTGGATGCGCTCGAGTTACCGCCGCTTTACGAGGGCACCTTGTGGGAATACATGGAGCGGGCGGCGCTGTCCATGGTGAACAGCCCCTCCGGAGCCTGAGGCCGGCCAGGACCAGCGTTTCTTCCGCGCGGAAGACGGCTGCTAGAGCAATGCGCTGCCGGTCCGCGCCAGGACGTGTCCGCGCGGACCGGTAAGCCGGAACCAGCGGCCGGCACGGTAAAGCTTCTGGTCGCCGTCGGCCAGGAAGCCCAGCGCGAAGGCGGCGAAGGCAGCGCCGGCGGGCAGGCCGGCGTCGTCCAGTGCCCGCCCCCACACCGCTGCCCGGGCGTTGTTGACGATCAGGGCCCCCGGCTTGTCCGGCACGATGCCGGCCACTTCCGCGATCCCTGCTTCCGCCGCCGCTTTCAGGCCGGCGTCGCTGACCGCGCCCAGCAGTTCCCAGCCGCCGCGGGGTGCTCCCACGCCGGTCCAGGACTCGGTGACCCTGGTGGGCGGCACTGGCAGTTCGACGTCGTGCTCTCCCGACCGTGCCAGCCGGTCCAGGACGGCGGACAAGGACACGGTGACGTCCGTGGCGGACGGTTCTGCAAGGGCCATGGTGCGAAGGCCCAGGATAGTGGGCGTCGATTCCCCAAGGAGCCGGGGCCGCAGGACACACACGTAGGCGGCCAGGACCGGCCCCGCGGCCTGCAGGCGAATGGCGCCGTCGTCGATGGCTTTGGCCCGGGTGGCGAACGTCTTCAGGTCGGCGAGATCCCGGGGATCGGCGAAGCGGAAGGACGAGGTGAGAAGATCTGACACACCTAAAACACTACCGGCTGCGCCGCGGTTGAGTGGTTCCCCGGGCGCCGTCTAGAGTCGGACCATGACTGAAGCCGAAGCCGGATTGCTGGCGCCGCCCAGCGGAGACCCCACCGCGTCGCTGATCGAACTGTTGGACCTTGGCGAACTCGAGGGCGCGCGGACGGACGAGGACATCTTCCTGGGTCCCTCGCAGCAGCAGCCGCACCACCGCGTGTTCGGCGGCCAGGTGCTGGCCCAGTCGCTGGTAGCGTCCATCCGGACCGTTGATCCGGAACGGTTCGTCCATTCCATGCACGGTTATTTCCTGCGGCCCGGCGACGCCAACAAGCCCATCACTTTCGGGGTGCAGCGGCTGCGTGACGGCAGGTCATTTTCCGCCAGGCGCGTCCACGCGTACCAGGACGGCGTGCCCATCCTGTCCATGATTGCCTCGTTCCAAGGTGAGGACGAAGGAATCGAGCACTCCGCGGCCATGCCGGCCGGCATCCCCGACCCCGAATCGCTGCCCAGCACCGCAGACCTGCTGGGCAAGTTCGACCATCCGGTGGCCCGGCACTGGGCCTACGAGCGCCCCTTCGACATTCGGCATGTCGACCCGCCGCTGTACGTGTCGGCGAACGGGCCCCGGGAGGCCCGCAACGCCGTGTGGATGAAAACGTTCGGACCGATGCCGGACAACCCCAACCTGCACCGCGCCGCCCTGGCCTACGCCAGTGACTACACCCTCCTCGAATCGATCCTCCGGCGGCACGGCCTCAGCTGGATCACCCCCGGCATGAATGTTGCCAGCCTTGACCACGCCATGTGGTGGCACCGTCCGGCCCGGGTGGACGAATGGCTTCTGTACGTCCAGGAGTCCCCCAGTGCGCAGGGAGCCCGGGGCCTGGCCACCGGCAGGATCTTCAGCCGTGACGGGCAGCATGTGGCGTCGGTGGCCCAGGAAGGCATGGTGCGGATCCCTTCGGGCCCGGACCTCCAGCAGGCGCCGTAGCCGGCGTCCCTGCGCCTACCGCGGCAACGGTGCGCCCGTGCGCACTGAGGAGACGACGTCGAGGACGGCCTGCGTGGTGCCCGCTGCGTCTTTTTCTACTGCAACGAGTGATTCGTGGGATGCTTCGCTGATGGTTCGGTGCTGACTGTTCGTGGACAGCGTGGCGAGTTCTTCCTGGTCTGCCAGGTGTTTGCCGTCGCTGCCTGATCCGGCGGTCAGGACGACCAGGGGCTTGTCACCAAAGCCGCGCAGCGATGCTGCTTCCTTCATCGAGTCGTTCGCCCGGACGTACTCCTCCAGTGTGCTGCGCAGGTTCCTTGGTGTGGAAATGTTGGCGCGGACCTCGTCGCGTGACCGCGGCGGGAGGGTGCCGACCTCGAGCGGCGCATAGAGCCGGGCGAGACCGAGCCGGGCCGGTGTCGAGAGCAGGACGCAGAGGCGGTCCACCGGGTCGTAGGAGCCTGGGGCGGCGCGTGGCGCCGGCGGCTGGATGGGGCCGCCTGCGGGTGCGGTGGAGTCCACGAGGACCATTCCCGCGACCTCCCCGGGATAGCGGGCGGCGTAGGTAAGGACGTAGAGGCCGCCGAACGAATGGCCTGCCAGGACGTAGGGTCCGGGGACATCCGCTGCCTGCAGCAGGGTGTGAAGGTCGGTGGCTATCTGCGTTGCGTCCTGGTCGGTGTCCGGCTGGCCGCTCCACCCCCGGCCCGCACGGTCATACACGCACACCCTCGTGTCCCTGGCCACAGCCGCCGCAATCCATCCATGGTTCGAGGAGATCTCGCCGGCGCCCGGCTGGAGCACCACGGTGGGGCTGCCCGAGCCTGTGCAGTTCAGGTGCAGGCTGTATCCGCCGACATTGACCAGCCGGCCAGGCACGGGGAAGGCCGCTGCATCCGCCTGGGCACCAATGGTCTGGTACGCACCGCCCAGGCAGGCGAGGGCCAATACCCCGATCACCGGGTAGAGCAGCCAGCGGCTCCGGCTGTGCAGCCTCCTTCTGGCCTGGATGACCATCCAGGCCGCCAACACCAAAAGGGCCGGGGGCCATACCCAGCCGAGGACTTGGTCCGCTGGAGAACCGAACAGCACCAGGAGGAGGCCTCACACGCCCATGAAGAGCGCCGGGACCACCGCCCAGAGTTGCGGCTGCGCGGTGAAACGAACGGAGAGGAAAGCCAGCAGGGCCCACCCGAGGGCGAAGCCGCAGAGGACGGCCCCGGTGACTTCGCTTTCCTGGTTCCGGATGAAGGGCGCAAGCGCAAGCAGGAGGGCTGCCAGGAACCCTGCGGCCAGGGAGACGCCGACTATCCAGCCGATGCGTCCCCCGGGCCGTGGGCGGCCCACACTGCGGCCGTTGCCGGCCGGTTGTTCCATGGGTGCAGGAGTTTGTGGGGTGGTGGCCACGGCGGGCTCGATTCCATCAACAGCGGCGCCGCGCGGACAGCTGTCTGCTCGGGTCATGCGGTGCCAACACCTCTGACGTTAGGCGTGTCCGCCGGTACCGGCTGGGGCCTTAAGGCCTGTATTCCTGCCGCTTTCCCTGACTGCACGGACGGCTGGTCGGGCGGTCAGGGAGAGGGGCAGTGCGGGAGGGGGCGGCCCGGAGGTGGCTGCCGCATGGCCTGCTTAAACACGGGAGGCCGGCAGCGTACGTGATGTGATCACGCACGCTGCCGGCCTCCCAGTGCCTGCTTATGCCGAAGCGGCCTGCCGCTAGTCGCGGGTCAGGCGGCGGTGCGTGACCCGGTGCGGCTTGGCGGCATCGGGACCGAGGCGCTGAACCTTGTTTTCCTCGTAGGATTCGAAGTTGCCCTCGAACCAGTACCACTTGGAGGGGTTCTCGTCGTCACCTTCGTAGGCAAGGATGTGGGTGGCCACACGGTCCAGGAACCACCGGTCGTGCGAAACCACCACGGCGCAGCCGGGGAATTCAAGCAGGGCGTTTTCCAGGCTGCTGAGGGTTTCGACGTCGAGGTCGTTGGTGGGCTCGTCGAGGAGCAGCAGGTTTCCGCCCTGCTTCAGGGTCAGGGCCAGGTTCAGCCGGTTCCGCTCACCACCGGAGAGCACGCCGGCTTTCTTCTGCTGGTCCGGGCCCTTGAAGCCGAAGGCTGCCACGTAGGCGCGGGACGGCATTTCGACGTTGCCCACCTGGATGAAGTCGAGTCCGTCGGACACCACTTCCCAGAGGGTCTTGTTGGGGTCGATGCCGCCGCGGCTCTGGTCGGCGTAGGAGATCTTGACGGAGTCGCCGATCTTCAGTTCGCCGCCGTCGAGCGGTTCCAGGCCCACGATGGTCTTGAACAGGGTGGACTTGCCCACGCCGTTGGGGCCGATGACGCCGACGATGCCGTTCCGGGGAAGGCTGAAGGACAGGCCGTCGATCAGGACGCGGTCGTCAAAACCCTTCTGGAGGTTCTTGGCCTCCAGGACCAGGCCACCCAGGCGCGGTCCCGGCGGGATCTGGATTTCCTCGAAGTCCAGCTTGCGGGTCCGGTCTGCTTCCGCAGCCATTTCCTCGTACCGGGCCAGGCGGGCCTTCGACTTGGTCTGGCGGCCCTTGGCGTTGGAGCGGACCCAATCGAGTTCCTCGGCGAGGCGCTTGGCCTGCTTGGCGTCCTTCTTGCCCTGGATCTCGAGGCGGGCACGCTTCTTCTCCAGGTAAGTGGAGTAGTTGCCCTCGTACGGGTACAGGTGTCCGCGGTCCACCTCGGCGATCCATTCCGCCACGTGGTCCAGGAAGTACCGGTCGTGGGTAACGGCCAGCACGGCGCCGGGGTAGCTGGAGAGGTGCTGCTCCAGCCACAGCACGCTTTCGGCGTCCAGGTGGTTGGTGGGCTCGTCGAGGAGCAGCAGGTCCGGCTTCTGCAGGAGGAGCTTGCACAGGGCGACGCGGCGGCGCTCACCACCGGAGAGGTTGGTGACATCGGCATCCGCCGGCGGACAGCGGAGCGCGTCCATGGCCTGTTCGAGCTGGGAATCGAGATCCCACGCATCGGCAGCGTCGATGGCTTCCTGGAGCTTGCCCATTTCCTCGAGGAGGGTGTCGTAATCGGCGTCCGGGCTGGCCATTTCCTCGGAAATCTCGTTGAAGCGCTGGATCTTGCCGTAGATCTCGCCAACGCCTTCCTGGACGTTGCCCAGCACGGTCTTTTCCTCGTTGAGGGGCGGCTCCTGGAGCAGGATGCCCACGCTGTAGCCGGGGCTCAGCCTGGCTTCACCGTTGGAGGGGGTATCCAGCCCGGCCATGATCTTGAGGATGGTGGACTTACCGGCACCGTTCGGGCCCACAACACCAATCTTGGCGCCCGGGAAGAAAGACATGCTTACGTCATCAAGAATGAGTTTTTCGCCAACGGCCTTGCGGGCCTTGGTCATTGTGTAGATAAATTCCGCCATGGTCTCAAATCTAGTGGGTTGGCGGGCAGATCTCACATTTGCTGCGGGAAGACCGGCGGGTTCAGGACCCTACGAAGCACTTGCCGCTGGCCAGAACCGGGAGGACGGTGACAGTCACGGCACCTTCCCGCACCTGCCCGATCACGCAGTCGCTGCCCTGCAGTACTGCGGCTTCGATGGCGTCCGCCTCCAGCCCTGTGGGCGTGCGGCTTTGCGAGACCTGCAGGGCGGCCGGGGCGATGCCCGCCCCGGTCAACGCGTCAGTGACCTGCGCGGTGGCCGGCTTCGGGGTTCCCGCCGCCAGGGTGGACAGGGTGTCTGTAACCGTCCGCTTCACCGTGTCGGTGGCAGTAGCCGCCGACGCACCGGCCGGCGTTGCGCCCAGTGGATCTCCTGTTGAGCCCGTCGCCTGCGGGGACGCTCCGGATACCGCGGCCGCCTGGCCTTGTGGGGCGGCAGGGGATTCCGGTGCTGCCGAAGACCCGTTCGTGTTTCCGGATGCCGGCTGGTTTGCTGACCCGCCGGCACCACAGCCGGCCAGGAGAACAAAAAGGACACCGCATGCCAGCACTGCTCCTGCAGCACTGCCCTGCCGGCTGTTGGGGGTGGGAAGCATGGTGCCATTGTGCCATGCCGGCCGGGACAGCCCGGTCCAGGACGGGCGCTCTGCCACGGTCCCGTGGGGCATGCAGTGGTTCCGGAATTGGCGGGCGGACGGAGGACGGCCGGGGGTGCCGCCCTCCGTCCGCCCGGGACTGAACGGGACTGAACGGGACTGACCGGGACGCTGCTGTCTGGCAGGTGCTTCCCTCAGACCTCGGCGAGCTCCCCTGTCTCCAGGTCCAGCGAGGCGGGGCTGCCGTCGCTGTCTTCGATGATGACGGCGGGTTGGCCCGGATCGTCCGGATGTTCGTTGTCCCGGTCCTCCGGTTCATCGTCCGGGAACTGATCCATTGCAGCCGCATCCGGGGCAGGCGGCTGCTCCACCAGGGAGAGCGCGGGCCTGGCAGCAGTACGGATGAAGTTGGCCGACCCGAAAGTGAGATCGTGTCCGACGGCCTCAGCGTCAATGATGGTGGAGTGGTACACCCGCCCTTCCTTTTCCCAGGTCCGGATCTTCAGCTTGCCCACCACAATGACGGGTTGCCCCTTCCTGATGCTGCAGCCGAGGGTTCCGGCAAGGTTGCGGTAGCCCTGGACCGTGAACCAGTTGGTGTGTCCGTCGCCCCAGGTCTTGGATGCCTGGTCGAAACGGCGGGCGGTGGAACCGAGCCGGAAGGAGGCTGTTGCCACTCCCCCCGGCGTGGTGGAACTTGTTATCTCCGTGGCCACGAAGCCCCGGATGGTAATGGTCGTGTCGCTCATGTCTACGTCCTGTCTGGATGGTGGCGCCCTTAGCAGGCATGACCAGCATGGCGCCGGGACGGCAGGGGGCAGGAGTCCCGGTTCTCCCTATGTGGACAACGCCGGTGCAGGCAAAGCCTGTGGAGGGGCAGTGGGGCCGGATGACGCCGCCGGCAGCCCGGGCAATGTAGACTTTTTGAGGCGCCGGCCGGAAGGCCGGAAACCCATGCCTCAGTAGCTCAGGGGATAGAGCAGCGGCCTTCTAATCCGCCGGTCGGGGGTTCGATTCCCTCCTGGGGCACGTGCGGAGGACGCCCCGGTCTTTGCACCGGGGCGTCTTTTGTTGCCTGCTAGGCCTGCAACCGGTGCGGCGCGTCGATGAGGGATCTGACAACGCTGCCGGCGGCTCCCAGCAGGGCGCCTGGTTCACCCACAGCCGACACCGTCACCTGGTCGGGCCCGAACTTCCCCGGCGCATATTTCTGCAGGCTCTTCAGCAGCGGGACGCGGAGCCAGGGTTCCAGGACGGCGAAGTGGCCGCCCAGGACCACTGATTCGACATTGACCACGCGCGCCGTGGAGGCGAGCGCAATGCCCAGGCAGCGGCCGGCGCGCTCGACGGCGGCGACAGCCTGGGGCTCGCCCGCTTCCAACGCCTGCAGGAGCAGGGACACGGCCGCAGAGCGCGAAAGACCGCCGGGGGCCAGGCCGGCGGCGGCGACAATGGCGTCCTGGCCGGCCACGGTTTCCAGGCAGCCTGTTCCCCCGCATGAACAGCGGCCGCCGTCGGGGTCCACCACGATATGGCCCACCTCGCCCGCATGCCCGCCGGGTCCGGTGAAGAGTTCGGAGCCGATGACAATGCCACCGCCGACACCCACCTCACCGGAGACGAAGAGGAAGGTGGAGGCGCCGTCCGGCCGGTGACGCAGTTCTGCCAGCGCGGCGGCGTTGGCTTCGTTGAAGAGTGCGACGCCCAAAGGTGATTCGGGCAGCAGGGCGTCGGGATCGAGGTCCACGTTGGCCCAGCCCAGGTTGGGGGCAGTCAGCACCCGCGACCGTGCGGGGTCTACGAGTCCGGGCACGGCCAGGCCTCCGCCCAGGACCTCGATACCCCGCTCCCCCGCAGCGCTCCGCACCTTGGCGGCGAGGACCGCGAGCGCCGCCAGCACCGGCCCGTCCGGGCTGTTGCGGTTGTCGCGTTCCTGCACTTCCCGGATAAGGACGGTGCCTGCCAGGCCGACCGCAGCGGCCGAAATGTAGTCGACGTTGATCTCCATTCCCATGACGGCACGGCTGGGGCTGAGCTCCAGCCCCACCCCGGGACGGCCGCGGCCTTGCGGGTTCAGGCCGATTTCGCGGATGATCCCGGTGTCCAGCAGGTCGAGGACCAGGCTGGACACCGACGCCTTGGTCAGTCCCGTGGCGGCCGCCACCTGCGCGCGGCTGGGATTGAGGCCGGGAGGGAATTCGGCGATGGCACCAAGGACCAGGGCGAGGTTGCTGCGGCGCACATCGCCCACGTTCCCGGGGGCGCCTCCGGGCATGGGCGCTGCGGGCACCGGCATTACCATCACAAACCTCCCGGCTGGACATCCCTCAATTTTCGGGTTGTTTCGAGCTGACCCTTGACCCCACCCTACGTCGGCTCATAAAGTTCAGGCAATGAACTAAAGCTTCGCAATCCCGCGGAGCGCTGATCGCAAGGACGCATCATGACTCTCTCCCCCACTCCCGACGACAAGTTCACGTTTGGCCTCTGGACGGTCGGCTGGACCGGCGCCGACCCGTTCGGTGTGGCCACCCGCAAGGCCCTTGACCCCGTGGAAGCCGTGCACAAGCTCAGCGAACTGGGCGCGTACGGCATCACCTTCCACGACAACGACCTGGTCCCGTTCGACGCCTCCGCCTCCGAGCGGGAGCTGATCCTGAAAAACTTCCGCTCGGCGCTGGCGGAAACCGGGCTGAAGGTTCCGATGGTCACCACCAACCTGTTCAGCCACCCTGTCTTCAAGGACGGCGGCTTCACGTCCAACGACCGCTCCATCCGCCGTTTCGCCCTGTCCAAGGTCCTGCGGAACATCGACCTTGCCGCCGAGCTCGGCGCCGAAACGTTCGTCATGTGGGGCGGCCGGGAAGGCAGCGAGTACGACGGGTCAAAGGACCTCGCCGCTGCCCTGGACCGGATGAAGGAAGGCGTGGACACAGCGGCGGGCTACATCAAGGACAAGGGCTACAACCTGCGCATTGCCCTCGAGCCCAAGCCGAACGAGCCCCGCGGCGACATCTTCCTGCCCACCGTGGGCCATGGCCTGGCCTTCATCGCCCAGCTTGAGCACGGCGACATCGTGGGCCTCAACCCGGAAACCGGGCACGAGCAGATGGCAGGACTGAACTTCACCCACGGCATCGCCCAGGCCCTCTGGGCGGGCAAGCTCTTCCACATCGACCTCAACGGCCAGCGCGGCATCAAGTACGACCAGGACCTGGTCTTCGGCCATGGCGATCTGACCAGCGCCTTCTTCACTGTGGACCTGCTCGAAAACGGCTTCCCGGGCGGTGGCCCGAAGTACGACGGCCCGCGCCACTTCGACTACAAGCCCTCCCGCACCGACGGCTACGACGGTGTCTGGGAATCCGCCAAGGCCAACATGGCGATGTACCTGCTCCTCAAGGAACGCGCACTGGCCTTCCGCGCAGACCCCGAGGTCCAGGAAGCACTCAAGGCATCCGGCGTCTTCGAACTCGGTGAGCCCACCCTCACCGCGGGCGAGACCACCGCCGACCTGCTCGCGGATGCCGCCTCGTTCGAGGACTTCGACGCCGACAAGGCCGCCGAACGCTCCTTTGCCTTCGTCCGGCTCAACCAGCTCGCCATCGAACACCTGCTGGGATCCCGCTAGGCCATGGTGCTCGTTGCAGGCATCGACAGCTCCACCCAGTCCTGCAAAGTCGTCATCCGTGACGCGGGCACGGGAGCACTGGCGCGGCAGGGCCGTGCCAGCCATCCTGAAGGCACGGAAGTCCATCCGGACCACTGGTGGACGGCGCTGCAAAAAGCGGCGGCCGACGCCGGTGGGCTGGATGACGTCGCCGCGGTCTCCGTCGGGGGCCAGCAGCACGGCATGGTCTGCCTTGATGCGGACGGTGCCGTGGTCCGGCCGGCGCTGCTGTGGAATGACACCCGCAGCGCCGGCGCAGCGGCGCAGCTGATTGAGAGCGCGGGCGGTGGCGATCCCGCCGCCGGCGCCCGCTACTGGGCCGGCGCCACGGGCACGGTCCCAGTGGCCTCGCTGACCCTGACCAAGCTCCACTGGCTCGCGGCCAACGAACCGGACAACGCGGCAAAAGTAGCCGCCGTGTGCCTTCCCCACGACTGGCTGACCTGGCGGCTTGCCGGTTACGGCCCCGGCAGCGGCAAGGACGGCCTGGCCGCGCTTGCCACTGACCGCTCAGACGCCTCGGGAACCGGGTACTACTCGGCAGCGGAGGGTGCTTACCTCAACGACGCCGTGTCCGCGGCCCTGGGGCATGTCCCGGTCCTGCCGAGGGTGCTGGGCCCCCTTGAAGCGGCAGGACGGACGCCCGCGGGCAGCCTCCTGGCCGCCGGTGCCGGTGACAATGCGGCCGCCGCCCTGGGTGCCGGCGCAGGATTAGGTGACGTCGTGGTGTCGCTGGGTACCTCCGGGACCGTGTTTGCCGTTTCGGAGACGCCGGCGGCGGATGCCTCGGGACTGGTGGCCGGATTTGCCGACGCAGCAGGGCATTACCTGCCCCTGGTCTGCACCCTGAATGCCACCTTGATTTTCGATGCCACAGCCGGGCTGCTGGGCGTGGACCTGCCGGAGTTCAACCGGCTGGCCCTGTCGGCAGCACCCGGAGCGGGCGGCCTGACTCTGGTCCCATACTTCGACGGCGAGCGCACGCCCAACCTGCCGGACGCCACGGGATCGCTGCAAGGCATCACCCGCGCCAACTACACCCCCGCCAACCTGGCGCGTGCCGCCGTCGAAGGCGTGGTCTGTTCCCTGGCGGACGGCCTGGCGGCACTACAGGCGCAGGGGGTTGCCGCCCGGCGGATCCTGCTGGTGGGCGGGGGCGCCCAGTCCACCGCCGTCCAGGAAGTTGCGGCAGCCCTGCTGTCAGCCCCCGTTACCGTTCCCCAGCCCGGGGAATACGTGGCCGACGGTGCGGCCCGGCAGGCCGCCGCGGCACTCACCGGACGCTTCCCTGCCTGGGCGGCAGACGCCGTCGACCTTCCAGAGGGGAAGGACGACGCCGGCGTGCTGGCGAGGTACCGCCGGTTCGCCGCGCTGTACGCCTAGGGACGGGGACAAGCAGTACGAGGAAGAGAGAGCGCAAAGAAAGGACCCGGCCCGGCGGTGGTCACCACCGCCGGGGCGGGTCCTTCCATGTGGTGCGCGGGCTCCTGCCGTGACGTAGCGGGAACCCGCGGGTCTGTTGGGTCCGGGCCACTCAGGCGTACGGGAGGACGAGCTCCGCGTAGCGTTCCTTGACCGTTGCCAGGACAGTGTTGCCGTCCGTGTCCCAGATCTCCTGGTTGAAGATCTCCACTTCGATATCGCCCGTGTAGCCGGCGTCGCGCACCCAGGTGCTGATCGTGGCGAAGTCCACCACGCCGTCGCCCATGTATCCGCGGGAGAGCAGGGGATCGGCGGCGATGGGCATGGTGAAGTCGCACACCTGGTAGGAGGCGATCCGGTGTTCCCGGCCGGCGCGTTCGATCTGCCCCTTCAGTTCCGGGTCCCACCAGACGTGGAAGGTGTCGACGGCGACGCCAACCGTTGCGGCGTCGAACGGTGCGGCGAGGTCCAGGGCCTGGCCAAGGGTGGAGATCAGCGCACGGTCCGCGGCGTACATCGGGTGCAGCGGCTCAAGGACCAGGCGGACCCCGTTTTCCTCCGCAAACGGGACGAGGTCGGCAAGACGGTCAGCCACGCGCTGCCGGGCGGCCACCACGTCCTTCTCACCCGGGGCCAGCCCGCCCACCACCAGGAAGAGTTCCCGGGTGTCCAGGGCCACGGCCTCAAGGATGGCGGCGCGGTTGTCGGCGAGCGCGGCGGCCTGGCCGTCGGCGTCGGCGGCGGTGAGGAAGCCGCCCCGGCACAGCGAGGAAACGCGCAATCCCGCGTCCTTGATCAGGCGTGCTGCCTTGTCCAGCCCGGCCTCCTCGACGCGGTCGCGCCATGGGCCGATGGCAGGAATGCCGGCTTTGACGCAGCCCTCCACCACTTCGGCGAGGGTCCACTTCTTGGTGGTGGCGCTGTTGATGGACAGGCGGGAAAAGTCGCTCATACTCCCACCCCGTTGATGCGCAGGTAGTCGGACATCCGGAAGGCGGCCAATGCGGGATCCTTGAGCAGGCCTGCCTTGTCTGCCAGTTCGAAGGTCCGGGCCAGGTGGCACACCGAACGCCCGGAATGCAGGCCGCCCACCATCTGGAAGCCGGGCTGCTTGCCGTTGAGCCACGACATGAAGGCGATGCCGGTCTTGTAGTAGAACGTGGGGGCGCTGAAGATGTGCTTGCCCAGTTCCCGGGTGGAGTCAAGGATTTCCCGCGCCTTGGCGGCGTTTCCGGCGTCGTAGTTCTGCAGGGCCACGGAGGCTGCAGGGTAGATGGCCGCGAAGATACCCAGCAGGGCGTCGGAGTGGTGCGTGCCGTCGCCGTCGATGAGCTCCGGGTAGTTGAAGTCGTCACCGGTGTAGAGGCGGACCCCTTCGGGCAGTGCCGCACGCAGCGCAACCTCGTGGCCGGCATCCAACAGCGAGACCTTGACGCCGTCCACCTTGTCCGCGTTGTCCCGGATGAGGCCGAGGAAGGTGTCGGTGGCGGCGGCAACGTCGTCGGAGCCCCAGTAACCGGCCAGCGCGGGATCGAACATGGTGCCCAGCCAGTGCAGGATGACGGGCTGGTCCACTTCCTGCAGCAGGGTGGAGTACACCGCCAGGTAGTCCTCGGGCACGCGGGCTGCCTTGGCGAGGGCCCGGGATGCCATGAGGATGACCTTGGGACCGGCCTCGCTGATAACGGCGATCTGTTCGCGGTAGGCCTCGAGCACAGCCTTGAGTCCGGCTTCGCCGGTGGGCACCGTGTCAAGGTCGAGCTGGTCGGTGCCGGCGCCGCAGGAGACGAGGTCACGGACGGATTTTCCGGCGGTGGCCGGGTTGCCGGCGGACACCACCGAGGCGGCTTCCACACCGGTGCGCTTAATGAGCTGCTGTGTGGCGGCCCAGTCCAGGCCCATGCCGCGCTGCGCGGTGTCCATGGCATCGGCAACGCCCAGGCCGTAGGACCACAGCTCGTGCCGGTACGCCATGGTGGCGTCCCAGTCCAGCCGGGCAGGGGCGCCGGGTGTGTTGTCGGCCAGCACCTCGGGGATGACGTGGGCGGCCGCGTAGGCGCGGCGCGCGGTCAGCGGGGCCGTGGGGCGGGCCCAGGTGGTGCCGCCCTGCAGGCGGTACTCCCTGGTGCCGCCGTCTTCGGAGGGAAGGATGAGGGAAGTCATTAGAGCGTGATCTCCGGGATGTCGAGGGTGCGGCGTTCGGCGCTGGACTGCAGGCCAAGTTCGGCGAGCTGGACCCCGCGGGCCGCGGAAAGCAGGCCGAAACGGTGTTCCCGGCCTGCCACGACGTCGCGGAGGAATTCCTCCCACTGCAGCTTGAAACCGTTGTCGAGTTCGGCGTTGGCGGGAACGTCCTGCCACTGGTCGCGGAAGGATTCGGTGACGGGCAGGTCGGGGTTCCAAACGGGCTTGGGGGTGTGGGCGCGCTGCTGGGCGACGCACTTGTTCAGGCCTGCCACGGCGGAGCCGAGGGTGCCGTCCACCTGGAATTCCACCAGCTCGTCCCGGTACACGCGCACGGCCCAGGAGGAGTTGATCTGGCCGATGACCTCGTCGCCGCCGGGGGTCTCGAGCTCGAAGATGCCGTAGGAGGCGTCGTCCGCGGTGGCCTTGTATTCCTTGCCTGCCTCGTCCCAGCGGGTGGGGATGTGCGTGGCGGTCTTGGCGTTGACGCTCTTGACCTTGCCGATGATGCCTTCCAGGACGTAGTTCCAGTGGCAGAACATGTCGGTGGTCATTCCGCCGCCGTCTTCCTTGCGGTAGTTCCACGACGGCCGCTGCGCAGCCTGCACGTCGCCCTCGAAGACCCAGTAGCCGAACTCTCCCCGAATGGACAGGATACGGCCGAAGAAGCCTTCATCCACCAGGCGCCGCAGCTTGACCAGGCCGGGGAGGTAGAGCTTGTCGTGCACGACGCCCGCCGTGACGCCGGCTTGCTTGCCGATGCGGGCCAGCTCGATGGCCTCCTCCAGCGTTTCCGCCGTGGGCTTCTCGGTGAAGATGTGCTTGCCGGCCTGCATGGCCTTCTTCAGCGTGGCGGCGCGGAGGCTGGTCATGGAAGCATCGAACACGACATCGACTGTGGGGTCGTTGATCACGGCGTCCAGGTCGGTGGTCCATTCGGCGACCTTGTGCTTTTCGGCGAGCTCGCGGATCTTGGCCTCGTTGCGGCCCACCAGGATGGGCTCGACCTGGACGCGGGTCCCGTCCTCGAGCGTGAAGCCGCCGGCATCGCGGATGGGCAGGATGGAACGCAGCAGGTGCTGGCGGTAGCCCATCCGGCCGGTGATGCCGTTCATGGCAATGCGGATTGTTTTCGTTTCGAAGCCCATGTGTCCTCCACGGTGAGTGAGCAAGTAACTCAAGCTAACTGGGAAAGCGCATTCCCACTGCTTCTATGATGCACGGCGCGCTTGCGGTTGGCAAGCGCTTTCCGGAAGTAGTTTGAACTGACATAATGTGCAGAGGCCTTGAGTTCCCCCGAACCGCAGGAGATGAAGTGGCTGCAAGTACCCTTACCGAGGTGGCCCGCCTGGCCGGCGTCTCCCCCGCTACCGCGTCGCGCGTGCTGAACGGGTCAGCGCGCAAGCCTGGCAAGGACATTGCCGAGCGGGTCCGGCAGGCAGCGGACTCCCTGGGTTACATTCCCAATGCCCAGGCCCAGGGGCTGGCGAAATCCAGCTCCGGCCTGATCGGCCTGATCGTCCATGACATCGCCGACCCCTACTTCGCAGCGATTGCCAGGGGCGTGCAGGAGGCTGCCCGGGAGCAGCGCAAGATGGTGCTGCTCGCCACCACCGGCGGCGGCCCTGCCGAGGAAAAGGAAGCGGTGGCCGCATTCGCGGCCCGCCGCGCCGACTCCATTGTGATTGCCGGCTCGCGTTCGTGCCGGGATGAAGACGCCGAGGGCAACGCCGAACTCGCGGCCGAACTGGACCGGTACTGCCGCAACGGAGGCCAAGTCGCCGTTGTGGGGCATCCGGTGGTGGGGGCCGCCGCGCAGGAGGGCTACCACGTACTGAAGGTTCCCAACCAGGAGCTGGCCGGGCAGCTCGCCACCGAACTTGCCGCCGGTTGGGATGGAGAATTCGTGATCGTGGCCGGGCCCGAGGGGCTGCTGACCTCCGATGACCGCGTCCGCGGCTTCCAGGAAGGCCTGGAGCAGGCCGGGCACCGGGCGGCAGAGGTGCTGCGGACCACCTTCAACAGGTCCGGCGGCTACGATGCAGGCCTGCAGCTGGCTGCACGGATCACGGCGGCGGCCTCCGGGGGCGCGGCCGCGCCGAAGCTGTGCATTTTCGCCGTCAACGACGTGATGGCCATTGGGGCCGCAGCGGCGCTGCGGTCGGAAGGGCTGCGCATCCCCCGCGACGCCGCAATTGCCGGCTTTGACGACATCGAGACCCTCCGCGATTTCCGCCCGGCCCTGTCCACGGTCCGCCTGCCCCTGGAGGACATCGGCCGGCTGGCCACCCGGGCCACCGGCCGGCACCAGGACAACGGCGACGACGACGGAGCGTCCCCTGGCGGGATCTCCGGTGAGGTCACGCTGCGGCGCAGCACGGAGCAGGCGGCATGACGGGCCCGCGTGGACTTACCGCTGTTCCGGCCCGCCAAGACGGCGGGGCGCCCGGGCGGCGCCCTGCTGTCCTGGTCCTTCCGGGTGGAGGCTACGCCCGCCAGGCGGACCATGAAGCGGAACCGGTGGCCGAATGGCTCGCCTCGCTGGGCATCCATGCTTTCGTGCTCCGCTACCGGGTGGCCCCGGACCGGCACCCGGCCCCGTTGACGGATGCCAAGGAAGCCATGCTCCACATCCGCGGCGGGCAGCACGGTCTCGAGGTGGACCGGGATCGCGTCGGCGTTCTGGGCTTCTCGGCGGGCGGCCATCTGGCGGCGACCCTGGCGACGGCAGCAGCCACCGGCAACGCGGACCTGGACGTGCCCGGGGCCGTTCCGGACCTTTCGGTACTGTGCTACCCCGTGGCGTCCCTGACGCATGAAACGCACCAGGCATCGCTCGCGAACCTCCTCGGCGACGCGCCGTCGCCGGACCTTGTCCAGGCCCTCTCAGCGGAACTGAACGTCACGCCCCGGACGCCGCCGGCGTTCGTGTGGCACACCGCGGACGACGACGCCGTACCGGTGGGCAACAGCCTGAACTACGCCAGGGCACTCATCGCCGCCGGTGTGCCGGCCGAACTGCACATCTTCCCGGAAGGGCGGCACGGCCTGGGCCTGGCAGCGGACGAACCCGGCCCCGCGCAATGGACCGGGCTCTGCGCCGCATGGTTGCACCGTGCGGGATGGGCGGACTCCCCCGCAGTTACGCAGGCGGCCACAGGACGCATCGGCTAGCGCACGGCCCTGATGGTCCAGGAGGCGGAGTGGGAGCCACCCGGCTGCAGGTGGACCACGTCCGTGCCTGAGTTCAGGGCGTCCGGCGGGCAGGTCATCGGCTCAACGGCCAGGCCCAGCCGGTCCGGGCCCACAGGCTTGTCCCCGGTGTGCACCTGGACCCAGGGCCATTTCTTTCCCCACTCCAGCTCAACACCCGTTCCCGACGGATCCAGCACCCGCACCCGTGCCGTCCCGCCGCTGTCCCGGCGGAGGTCCGTGAACGCGTGGTCGATCCTGACTGCACCCAGCCGCCGGGGGGCCCGGAAGTCGAACGGGTCCCCGTCCACCGGCCGCATACCCACCGGTAGCAGCCGGTCCGGCGTGACCTCCAGGTAGGCCTCGGCCGGCAGCTCCAGCGACCATTCGTCGAGCGGGGACGGGCCGGCCACCAGATAGGGATGGGGGCACACGCCGTAGGGTGCGGACGAGGGGCCGGCGTTCACCGCCTGGACCGTGCCGTGGAAGCCGTCGTCGGAGAGCCGGTAGCTGACCGTGAGTTCCAGGTCGGTGGGGTAGTCCGGGCCGGCAGGGATGCGGCACCCCAGGACAGCGTGGCTGGAGCCTGCCTCCAGCACCTCCCAGGCCTGGTGGATGGCCAGTCCGTGCAGTGCTGCGGCCCGTTCCGGTTCGTTGACTGCGGCAGCATAGGACGTGCCGAGATAGGTGTAGGTGCCGTCGGCAAGCCGGTTGGGCCACGGTGCGCAGATGACGCCCCGGTAATCGGGGACCGGACCGTCCGGGCCAAAACCCACCACCAGGTCCCTGTTTCCGTAGCGCAGTTCGCGCAGCGCCCCGCCGCGGGGGGTGACGGTGGCGTTGTAGGATCCGCGGGCAAGCTGGATATCGGTTCCGGACATGGGTCCCCTTTGACTATTGCGGTGTTAGCGCTCATCAGCGTACCTCACCGGATGGCACTGCTGGCTAGAGTAACCCCATGGAAGACTCCGCCGATCACGCCCTGATCAGTGCCCTGAGGGAAGCCCTGGGGAAGCGCGCCGATCCGGTGCGCGCGGCGGGAGCCCAGGCGTACATGAAGTCTTCCCTGCCATCGCTGGGCGTCCGGGTTCCCGAGGTCCGGCACATCGCCGCGTCAGCGGCCCGGGACTTTCCGCCCGCATCCGCCGGGCAGCTGCAGGCCACGGTACTGGAGCTGTGGCGCAGCTCCGGCTTCCGCGAGGAGCGGTACGCCGCCATCGACCTGACGGCGCACCGTCTCGTCGCCGGCGACCTTGCAATGCTGCCGGTATACGAGGAAATCATCCGCACGGGCGCCTGGTGGGATTATGCCGACGGGGTGGCTGGCCGTTTGTGCGGCCTGCTGCTGGCGCACCCCCGGGAGATGTCGGCGGTGCTTCGGCGCTGGAGCAGGGATCCGCAGCTGTGGATCCGCAGGGCTGCCATCACCTCGCAGCTCAAGGCGAAGAAGGCGACCGACACGGCCCTGCTTGCAGCCGTCATCGAGCCGAACATGGCAGATCCGGAGTTCTTCATCCGCAAGGCGATCGGCTGGGCGCTGCGTGAATACGCCAAGACGGATCCGGAGTGGGTCAGTGTGTTCGTGGCGCGGCATTCCGGCGAACTGAGTCCCCTGTCCACAAAGGAAGCCCTGCGCAGGATCGCCGGCGTGGGGCAGCAGCTGCGAACTAGATGACCGGGCGTTCGACGACGGGCTGGTGGGTCTTGCGGAACAGCCGCCGGGTGCCCGGATCCCAGAAGATCAGGTACAGGGCGAAGAGGAGGGCCGTCAGGGCGGCGGCCACGCGGGCAAGGGCAAGGGCGAAGCCGAGGTCCTGCGTCTGCAGGTAGGGGAAGACATCCAGCTGGTCCGAGATGGCATAGATCATGAAGAAGGACACCACGAAGTACAGGGCTTTGACCTGCCAGTCATTCCTGATGCCGGTCACGGCAAAGAGCGGTATGAGCCACACGACGTACCAGGCCTGGATGATGGGGGCCAGCAGGACCACGGCCGCCAGGGCCAGCGTAAGCCGGCGCATGAGCCGGTCGTAGTCACCCTTGAAGATCTGCCAGGCGACCATGCCCACGGCAAGCAGCTTCCCGGCGTCGAACACCCAGCCCGCGGGGATGGAACCGTCCAGCCCGAAGGCGCTGGCGAGGGAGTCCACCACCATGCCGATCAGGCCAACCGGGGCGTACCAGATCGAGATGCTGCCGGGAGCGGAAAGCCCGTTGATCCAGCCGAAGCCGAAGCCGTTCACCATGCTCATCGCCGTCAGGACTCCCAGGCAAAGCCCGGCCGTCAGGGCCCAGAACGCACCCTTCCGCAGCCACCCCGCCCCCTTTCCTGCCCACAGAAGGCCGATGAACGGCAGGAAGACGATGGTGATGGGCTTAACCGCGATGGAGAGTGCCACCAGCACGATGCCGCGCACCTCGCGCCTGGTGGCGGAGTAGTAAAGCCCGGCCAGGGCCAGTCCAATCATCAGGGAGTCGTTGTGGACGCTGGCGATGAAATTGGTCAGGAAGAGCGGGTTGGCCACCGTCAGCCAGAGGGCCCGGTGCGGGTTGACGCCATGGAGTTCCGCGAGCCGGGGAACGTAGATGACGCAGAGCACCACGCCGGCCACTGCCACCAGCCGGAAGAGCATGACACAGGCCTCCGGCTGGACGTTGGTGATCCAGACGACGAACTGCTCGATCCAGAGGAACAGCTGCCCATAGGGAACCGGGGCCTCGGTCCACATCTTGTCGGCCCCGAGCTGGAAGTAGTTGGAGAGGGCGGAGATGCCGTTTTCGTAGGGATTGAAGCCCTCCACCATCAGGCGTCCCTGCCCGATATAGGCATAGACGTCACGGCTGAACAGCGGCACGCTGAACATCATGGGCAGCCCCCACGCCGCCAGGGCCGCCAGTGTTGCCCTGCGCGCCTCCAGCCCCCACACCCTCACCTTCTGGCCCAGCCGAAGCCAGGCACGCACCAGCAGCATGCCGCCGACAGCCACCAGGACAATGGACAGGGCGACACCCGGGGCCTCGGTGCGCATCCAGATGAAGAGCGGCATCCGCCGCAGTTCCGAGACCGGGGCCAGCCAGCCCACCCCGAAGGATCCAATGAGCATGAATACGGAGCCCAGGAAACCGGCCAGCAGGGATGACCGCGGATTGTCCACCTCGGCACTGCCTGCCCCGGCGATGCCCGCCGCCGCCAGTTCGCCCGTTGCGGGCCGAGGCGCCGTCATTTCAGGAACGTCCAATCGTCTTGCGTCTCCGCGGTTTGCCCGGCGGGACACGCGGCCCGGCCGGGGCATGGTTCAGGGCGGAAGTGCGACCCGCCGCGTATCCGAAATCCTAGCATCGGCCGGGCGCCCGGGAGTGTAACGGTAGGCTGGACCGGTGCCTATATCTAACGAACGAATCGTCTGGATCGACTGCGAAATGACCGGCCTGGACATCAAGAACGACGCCCTCATCGAAGTGGCAGCCCTGGTCACCGATTCAGAACTGAACATCCTCGGCGACGGTGTGGACGTGGTCATCAAACCCGATGATGCAGCCGTGGCCCAGATGTCCGACTTCGTCCGCGACATGCACACAAAATCCGGGCTGCTGGCGGAACTTCCGCACGGCAAGACCATGGCGGAGGCGGAAGCAGCCGTCATGGAGTACATCTCGACCTGGGTTCCGGATCCCCGCAAGGCACCCCTGGGCGGAAACTCGGTGGGGACGGACCGCGTCTTCCTGTCCCGCGACATGCCCGCCGTGGTGGAGCACCTCCACTACCGGGTCATCGACGTCAGCACCATCAAGGAACTGTCCCGCCGCTGGTACGCGCGGGCATACTTCCAGTCGCCCGCCAAGAAGGGCGGCCACCGGGCCCTGGGCGACATCAAGGACTCGATCGACGAACTGCGTTACTACCGTGAAGCGGTGTTTGTCCCCTCCCCCGGCCCGGACAGTGCCACGGCGCAGAAAATCGCGAAGGGAATCACCGGCGCCGGACCCGGCGGGCAGCCCGGCGAGTAATCTGCGCCACGTTTGCACAAATTTTTCCCGCAAATCACCAAAAGTGGACAAAGCACCCCTGTTGAGCAGGTAAGCTATTTGAGTTGCGTTTCCGGGGAGCCGCTAAGGCGGAAATCCCCTGAGGCACATGGTGGGCGTAGCTCAGTTGGCAGAGCGCCTGGTTGTGGTCCAGGAGGTCGCGGGTTCAACCCCCGTCGCTCACCCTCACGGGGCGGCACATGCAGCCGTCAACAAAGGAGGCCGCACCGGATATCCGGTGCGGCCTCCTTTGTTGTGCCCCACGGGGCACGTCCACACGAGCCGGGGACACCGCGAAAGCCGAAGGACTACTGATATGACTGTTCTGCCGATCACCATTTGGGGTGAGCCCGTCCTCCACCGGCGTGCCGCCGAGGTGGAAGTTTTCGACGACGAACTCCGCACCCTGATTGCCGACATGTTCGAAACCAACGAAGCCGCGAACGGTGTGGGACTCGCCGCCCCGCAGGTTGGCGTGGGCAAGCGGATCTTTGTCTACAAGTACGCCAATGATGATGGCGCTCCCCCCGCCGGGGTCCTGGTGAATCCCGTCCTGACCCTGTCAAAGGTCTCCGGCGCCGCTCCGGACCCCGATGAGGAGGAAGAGGGCTGCCTGTCCTTTCCAGGCGAGCAGTATCCGCTGAAGCGTGCGGAATGGGCACGCGTTGAGGGTTTTGACGGGTTCGGCCATCCCGTGAAGTTCGAGGCAACGGGCTGGTTTGCGCGGGTGATCCAGCACGAGTACGACCACCTGGACGGCAAGTTGTACGTCAACCGGCTGATTGACCGCTACTCCCGCAAGGCCATGAAGCAGGCAAAGAAGAACGGATGGGGTGTGCCCGGGCTGACCTGGATGCCCGGCGTTGATCCGGACCCGTTCGGGCACTGACCGCGACCTCCCGGACGAGCCTTTCCCCGGATCTCCGCGGGTCAGCCGGCGGCGTGGGCGGGCTGGACTCTGATGGTCGGCTGCTGGGGGCAGGTGGAGAGGACCTTCTTCATGGCGTCCTTTTCGGCTGCCGTGACCCACAGCCCGTAGGCGGACTTCACCGAGATCTGGCGGGCCACGTAGTGGCAGCGCAGGGCCGTATTCTTCGGCAGCCAGGTGGCAGCATCTCCGGCACTTTTTTGCTGGTTCGCTGCACCGTCCGCCGCGATGAGGTTCAGGGGGTCGTTCGCGAGGCTCTGCCGTTGCACTGGGTCCAGGCCCTGCGCCCCTTTTTGCCAGGCGTCGCCCAAAGCCACCACATGATCGATCTGGACCTCACGGCTGCTGTCCTGGCCACGGCGGAAGTCGATGTCCCGGCCGGTATAAGGTTCGCGGAAGTGCCCGGCCGTAACCTTGCAGGTGGAGCCCTCGGAAAAGACCACGCCGGCCAGGTCGCGGCGGAGGATGTCATTGCGGGTGTCGCAGCCGTTCCGGTCCACGTCGAGCCAGGCCTGGCCAAAGGCCTCCCGGCTGTAGCCGGTGTTCGGGGCTCTGCCCTTCACTGCCAGGCCGTCCAGGGCCGCGAGGGCGCTGCCCTCCGGCACCGGGCGGGGCTCCTGGACCGGTTTCATCCACGCACTGTCGAAGACGGGGGCCTCCGTTGGCCCGTCAGGCCGGGCGCCCGCTGCGCCGAACTGGCCGGAGGTAAAGAACCAGAAGAGAACGGCAAGGATACCGGCAGCAGCGGTGCCGAGGAATGCCCAGGCCTGCCGGGAACGTCGCCGGGTGCGGCGGTAGGCGGACCATTTGATGCTCATGGCGCTGACGCCGGATGGGGAATGTCGGGCACCCCAAGAGCCTAGGACAAAGCGATGCCCCGGCCGCTGATATCCACACTGTTGAGGACGAGTGATGGGTCACACGGCCGGGGCTGCATCCTGGCTTATTGCTCCCTGGTGACCCGCCGGAGGTCTTCCTCGGCGATGGCCAGCAGCCCCTCAAGCTGGCGCACGCGGTCCTCGCTGACGTCTCCGGTCTTCTGTGCCGCGCGGGCGTGCTCAAGCAGACGCACCGCTTCCTTGTGGTTGGCTTTCGCCACGTCCAGGGCGTGTTCGAGGGTTGTTTCGTGCTGAAGTGTCGATTCGTTGTCCATGCCACCAGTGTGGTACCGATTCCCGGCTGATTCCAGAGAACCAGCCGGGAATTCGCCGAACGTGTCGGAACCGGTCAGACGGCAATTGCGGCGAGTGCCGCGGCACTTTCCTTGGCAGGGAAGGACGGCGGGTTCACGCCGGCCATCTCCTCCATCACGCGCACCACCTGGCAGCTGTAGCCGAATTCGTTGTCGTACCAGACGTACAGGACCAGGTTCTTGTCGGTGGAGACCGTGGCGAGGCCGTCAACGATGCCGGCGCGGCGGGAGCCCACGAAGTCGGTGGAAACGACCTCGGGTGAATCGATGTAATCGATCTGCTTGCGCAGGTCCGAGTGCAGCGACATCTCGCGCAGGTAGTTGTTCACCTCGTCCTTGGTGGTGCCGTTTTCCAGGCTGAGGTTCAGGATGGCCAGCGACACGTCCGGGGTGGGGACGCGGATGGAGCTGCCGGTGAGCTTGCCCAGGAGTTCGGGCAGGGCCTTCGCCACTGCCTTGGCGGCACCGGTTTCGGTGATGACCATGTTCAGGGCAGCGGACCGGCCGCGGCGGTCACCCTTGTGGAAGTTGTCGATCAGGTTCTGGTCGTTGGTGAAGGAGTGGACGGTTTCCACGTGGCCGTGCACCACGCCGAACTTGTCGTTGATGGCCTTCAGGACCGGGGTGATGGCGTTCGTGGTGCAGGACGCGGCGGAGACGATGCGGTCCGAGTCGGTGATGTCCCGGTGGTTGATGCCGTGGACGATGTTCTTCAGCTCGCCCTTGCCCGGTGCGGTCAGCAGGACCCGTGCCACGCCCTTGCTCTGCAGGTGCTGGGACAGGCCTTCGGCATCGCGCCAGCGGCCGGTGTTGTCCACCACGAGGGCGTCGTTGATGCCGTAGGCGGTGTAGTCGATGGTGGCGGGGTCGTTGGAGTAGATGACCTGGATCTGGACGCCGTTGGCCGTGATGGTGTTGGCGGCCTCGTCGATGCGGATGGTGCCCTCGAAGGAGCCGTGGACGGAGTCGCGGCGCAGCAGGCTGGCGCGCTTGGAGAGGTCGTTGTCGGAGCCGCGGCGCACCACGATGGCGCGCAGGCGCAGGCCGTGGCCGCCACCGGCCTTTTCGATGAGGAGGCGGGCCAGGAGCCGGCCGATGCGGCCAAAGCCGTAGAGCACGACGTCGGTGCTGGTGCGGTCGTCGCCGCCGCGCTTGCCCACGATGTCGGCGAGTTCTTCGCGGAGGAACTCCTCCAGGGTGGCGCCGTTGCCTTCTTCCTTGAACTTCTGGTTCAGGCGGGCGATGTCGATCGCGGCTGCACCGAGTTCGAGTCCGGCCAGGGTGTTCAGCAGGGGCGCGGTTTCCTCCAGGAGCAGTTCATCCTTGCTCATGCGGCGTGCAAAACGGTGCGCCTTGAGGATGTTCATGGTGGACTTGTTGATCAGGCTCCGGCCGTGGATGCTGGTCACCACGTTGTTTTCGCGGTACAGCCTGCCGATCACCGGGATCATGGCCTCGGCGAGGGCCTCCCGGCCCATCCACGTATCAAGACAAGAATCAGACGTCTGGCTCACAGAAATACCTTCCTCGGTTCAGCCGTGTACGTCCTCGTACACAGATGTAGGCCACCTGATGATGTCCAGGGGCACCGGCGCCTGCAGGGATGGCCCCCAGGCACCTGGATCGCGTGCAAAGAAAAACCGCCGGTTGCGAACGCAACTTTCGGCGGTAGAACTCCTGCGTCCGGAATCCATTCTAATTTGGCCAGGTGCAGGGAACACGCTTGCGCTGCGTGAAATCACTCACACGGGCGCCTGGGCCGGTGGGCGGTCGTTCGTCAGTTATGAAGGGCTGAATAGAGATTCAGGCTTCCGGAGAAAACGAGCCAGGAGAAGTAGGGCAGCACCAGGATCCCGGCGGCGGCGTCCACGGGCCCGAACCGCAGAATGAGGAATGCCAGGGTTGCCGTGAGGACGCAGATCACCAGGAACGCAGTCCAGAGGGCTGCCGTGCCGAGCATGGGGTACATGGCGAAGAAGGCCACCGGCCAGGCAGTGTTCAGCAGCAGCTGGACCACGTACCCGGCACGGGCGCCACCCGTCAGTCCGCCTTTGCGCCACACCAGCCAGGCCGCTGCGGCCACCCCGGCGTAGAGAAGCATCCAGGTGGTCCGGAACATCCACGACGGCGGCATCCACGGCGCTTTCACGGAGCCGGCGTACCAGCCGTTCGAATTCAGGATGATGGGAACCGAGGCGAGGGTCCAGGCCGCGGCGGACAGCGCCAGGAATCCGGCGAGGGCGATGATCTGGGAACGGAAACCGGGGAAGCCGTTGGGGGCTGCTGGATGCGTGTCAGGAATTACGGGCACGGTACAGCATCGCGAACACAAAGCCCAAGGTCAAACGGGGGTGGTGGATGGGACAGCCGGTACGCCGGGTTCTGTTCTCCCTGCCGTTGCCGGCCATGGGAGCGACGGCCATCCATCTACGAGTACCGTTGCCGGCACCCTCCAGCGGCCTACCCGGACACTCGGGCGGGCAGCCCTCAAACGTGTCCTGTCTGGCCTTGCTCCGGGTGGGGTTTACCTAGCCTTCCCGGTCACCCGGGAAGCTGGTGGTCTCTTACACCACCGTTTCACCCTTACCTGCCGCCCCGGCCGGAGCCGGAACTGCAGGCGGTCTGTTTTCTGTGGCACTGGCCTGCGGGTTACCCCGAGTGGGCGTTACCCACCACCCTGCCCTGCGGAGCCCGGACGTTCCTCGAGCCACTTGCGTGGCGCGCGGCCGTCTGGCTGTCCCATCCGCGTCAAGTCTACCGGCGCAGGCCGCCGCTTTTGTCGCCGGTAGGATCGGACGGTGCTGATTCTGCTTCCCCCCTCCGAAGGCAAGACACCCGCCCTCCGCGGTCCCGCCGTCGACTGGTCCTCCCTGGGCTTTCCGGAACTCAATCCATACCGGGCCAAGGTCCTGGAGGCGCTGGGAACGGCCAGCGCCCACCAGGACGCCCTCGCCTTGCTGGGAGTCGGCGCTTCGCTGCGCGGTGACGTTGAACGCAATACCCGGCTGCACGCCGAGCCTGCCGCGCCGGCACACAGCATTTACTCGGGCGTCCTGTACGACGCCCTGGGCTACCGAAGCCTCACCCCGGCCCAGCGCCGGAAGGCGGACGAATCGGTGCTGGTCATCTCGGCGTTGTGGGGCGCCCTGCGCTTCGCCGACCGCGTCCCTGCCTACCGGCTGTCCATGGCTGCGGCACTGCCCGACGTCGGCCGGCTGGCTCCGTTCTGGAAGGCGCAGCTCGGCGACACGCTGGGGGCCGCGGCAGAGGGACACCTGCTGGTGGACTGCCGGTCCAGCACCTACGCCGCCGCCTGGGCGCCGCCGCCGGAGCAGACCGTCTCGGTCAATGTCTTCACGGAGGCAGCCGGCGTCCGGAAGGTGGTAAGCCATTTCGCCAAGCACACCCGGGGCGAACTGGCGCGGCACCTGCTGGTGCGCCGCGGAAAAGCTCCCGGGACGCCGTCGGACCTGCTGAAGGCCGTCCGCGAAAAGTGGGACGCCGAGCTGGTGCCGGCCACGGCCCGGAAGCCGCATGCCCTGAACATCATCCTTCCGGGCTGATGTCCCCGGCCGTCAGGACCACTCGTCGGAGCGGACCAGGATGGCGCCGGAATCGGGGCAAAAGACAATGTCCTCGGGCGCCGCGGCTTTGATTTCAGCGAGGTCGCCCGGGCTGAGCTTCATGCCGGAGGCTTCGGAAGTGCCGTGGAAGAGCCGTGCCGCGCCCACCCCCCGCCGGGCCAGGGTCTTTTCGTAGACGCCGAGCAGCCCGCCGTCGAGCCCTGCGGCGAATTCGCTGCGCTGCGCCCGCAGCCCGGAGGCTTCCGTTTCAACCTCTGCCAGGGCTGCATCGAGTTCGGCCCTGATGGCGCCGAAGGAGCCCTGGATGTCGTCAACGATCTGCTGCTGCGCCGCCTGCCGCGCCCGCAGCGTGTCCAGCTGCTCCAGGACTTCGAGCTCCACGTCCTCCAGGTCCGAGCGGCGCTTGTTGAGCGAGGCGATGTCCTTCTGCAGGGCCACCAGGTCCTTGGACAGTCCGGTGCCGCTGTTGAGCCGGGCTTCGTCGCGTTCGATCCGTGAGGCGACCTGTTCGACGTCGGCCTCCGCCCGCTTGAGCGCGGCTTCGGCGTCGTGCACGGCCACCTTCGCCGCGCCCAGTTCCCCGTTCGCAACGGAGAGCGCGGCCTCGAGGTCCTTGATCCGGGGATCGTTTTCCAGCGAGCGGCGGCGGGTGGCCAGGGCTTTGAGCTTGGCGTCAAAGCCCTGCAGTTCGAGCAATTTCAACTGTTCCGCCGGTGCTGCCTTGGCCACTTCTACCTCCGCTTGATTCCTACCGGCTGTGGGCCGGGCACCGAACCGGCGCTTCCTAGACTCTAGCGCCTGGCCCTGCCGGCCGTGCCCGGGCGGATGAAATGTCCGGACCGGAAGCTTGCGCTGACCGGCGGCGAGTCACCCCGGAGTCAGGATGAAGTCCCACGGATCGCTGTTGGTGGTGCTGACCCGGATCTCCACCTCGTGCCCCTGGTCCGCCAGCACGTTGCCCAGCGCCCCTGCCGCGGCTGGAAGCCAGAGCCATTCGCTCGCGAAATGCGAGACGTCCACCAAGTAGGGCCGCCCATTAAGTGCCGCCTCTCGCGCCTCGGAGGCAGGGTGGTGGCGGAGGTCGGCGGTGACGTAGACATCGGCGTTACTGGCCCGCACCTGGTCAAAAAGGGAGTCGCCGGCACCGCCGCACACTGCAATGCGCCGCACCAGTCCGTCCTTGTCGCCGGACACCCGCACTCCCCCGGCAACCGACGGCAGGATCCCGAACACCCGTGCGGCAAAGTCGCCCAGGCTCATGGCGTCGGTAAGGTCGCCGACGCGCCCGATGCCTTCCTCAGGCAGCCCGTTGGCTGCCATGGACAGCGGCGCGACGTCCTGGAGCCCCAGGGCATCGGCCAGGACATCGGAAACACCGCCGACGGCGGAGTCGCCGTTGGTGTGCACCGTCAGCAGTGCCGTCCCCGCCTCGATGAGCCGGTGGACCGCCCGGCCTTTCGCCGTGGTGGCCGCGACGGACGTCACACCCTTGAGCAGGAGGGGGTGGTGGGTGATGAGCAGTTCGGCGCCCCACTCAACGGCTTCGTCGATGACCTCCAGGGTGGGATCCACCGCAAACATCACTTTGCTGACGGGCGCGGATGGGTGGCCGGCCACGAGGCCCACCTCGTCCCAGTTCTCCGCCAGGGACTCGGGCCACAGTTCCTCGACGGCAAGGAGCAGTTCCGCCAGGGTGGGGGCGTCCACGGACCCGGCCGGAGCCGGCGTGCCGGAGGAGGTTCCGCCGTCGTGATCTTCCTGGCCGGTAACGTCGGTGTCCACAGGTTCCATAGTCTTAGTTTTACCCCATGGCAGGTTCCCGGCCGCAGATTGCGGCCGGGAACGGGCTGCCGGGAATGCCGGCGGGGAATGATCCGGCGCCGTCAACCATTGAAGAGGTCATGAAAACTTTTGTTCTGGGCGGGGGCTGCTTTTGGTGCCTCGACGCCGTTTACCAGAAGACCAGGGGCGTCACCTCGGTGGTGTCGGGCTACACCGGGGGGCATGACCCGCATCCGGATTACTACTCGGTCTGCAGCGGAACCACCGGGCACGCCGAGGTGGTGGCGGTGACCTTCGATGAGGAGGTCATCCCGGCCGAGGTCATCCTGGACATGTTCTTCGCCCTGCACGACCCCACCACGCTGAACCGCCAAGGGTACGACGTGGGCACCCAGTACCGCTCCGCGATGTTCTACGAGACCACTGAGGAAAAGATCCTGTTTGAGGAAGCCATCGAACGCAACCAGGCGCTGTGGCCGCATCCGATCGTCACCGAGGTGAGCCGGCTGCCCCGGTTCCACGTGGCAGAGGAATTCCACCAGGACTACTACGCCAAGCATCCCGAACAGGGGTACTGCCAGGTGATCATCAACCCCAAGCTGGCCAAGGCCCGGAAATATTACTCTGCATGGCTTAACGCTTAGCCAGCGTTACGCGGCCTCGTTAGGCTGACCTCAGTATTCACCCCTTAGAGATAGGCGTATGTACATGGCACGGATCTATGACGATGTAACGCAGCTGGTCGGCGGGACCCCGCTGGTTCGGTTGAACCGGCTCAGCGAGGGACTGGACGCCACCGTTGCCGTGAAGCTGGAGTTCTACAACCCGGCCAACAGCGTCAAGGACCGCATCGGTGTTGCCATCATCGACGCCGCGGAAAAGTCCGGTGCCCTGAAGCCCGGCGGCACCATCGTCGAGGGCACCTCCGGCAACACGGGCATCGCCCTGGCCATGGTGGGCGCGGCCCGCGGTTACAAGGTCATCCTCACCATGCCCGAAACCATGTCCACCGAACGCCGGGTCATGCTGCGCGCCTTCGGTGCCGATATCGTGCTGACCCCCGGATCCGAAGGCATGCGCGGCGCCGTGGAGAAGGCCCAGGAAATCGTGGCCAACACGGAAAACTCCATCTGGGCCCAGCAGTTCGCCAACGAGGCCAACCCGGAGATCCACCGCAAGACCACTGCCGAGGAGGTCTGGGCGGACACCGACGGTGCCGTGGACATCTTCGTGGCAGGCGTGGGCACCGGCGGAACCATTACCGGCGTGGGCCAGGTCCTGAAGGAGCGCAAGCCCGGCGTACAGATCGTGGCCGTGGAACCGAAGGACTCCCCCATCCTGAACGGCGGTGCCCCCGGACCGCACAAGATCCAGGGCCTGGGTGCCAATTTCATCCCCGAACTGCTGGACACCAACGTCTATGACGAGGTCATCGACGCTCCCCTCGAGGAGTCTGTCCGCGTTGCACGTGAACTCGGCGTGAAGGAAGGCATCCTGGGCGGCATCTCCTCGGGCGCCATCGTCTGGGCCGCCCTTGAGCTGGCGAAGCGGCCGGAAAATGCCGGCAAGCTGATCGTTGCCGTGGTCTGCGACTTCGGTGAGCGTTACATCTCCACCGTCCTCTATGACGACATCCGCGGCTGATCAAACCGCCATCCGCCCGTTTCCTGTAGAAAGAACTTTGTGGGCTTTTTCGCAAGATTAAAGGAAGACCTCGACGCCGCCCGGTCCCACGACCCGGCGGCTCGAGGTTCTTTCGAGAACTTTTTCGCCTATTCCGGCCTGCATGCGATCTGGATCCACCGGCTGACGCACCGCATGTGGCAGAACCCCTCGCTGCGCTTTCCGGCCCGGCTCCTGTCACAGCTCGGCCGCTCCTGGACCGGCATCGAAATCCATCCGGGCGCCACGATCGGCCGGCGGTTCTTCATTGACCACGGAATGGGTGTGGTGATTGGGGAGACCGCCGAGATCGGCGAGGACGTGATGATCTACCACGGTGTGACGCTCGGCGGCCGCTCGCTGGCCAGGATCAAGCGCCACCCCACGATCGGTGACCGCGTCACCATCGGCGCCGGCGCCAAGATCCTGGGACCTATCACCATCGGGCGGGACAGCGCCGTGGGCGCCAATGCCGTTGTGGTCAAGGACGCGCCGCCGGAATCCATCGTCACCGGCGTTCCTGCCAAGTGGCGGCACCGGGATGCCCAGCGGGAAACCAAGCCCGCCGTGGACCCGGCCGAATACGACATCGAATACCGGATCTGATCTTCCGGCAGCAACAGCAAAAGGCGGGCCATTCCCCGGATTACCGGGAAATGGCCCGCCTTTGCCGTCAGCAGGTGCTAGTGCGTGTCCACCGCTTCAACCTCGGACTTGTCCTCGCCCCACAGGGTGTGGAAGGTACCTTCGGCGTCGACGCGGCCGTACGTGTGCGCACCGAAGAGGTCGCGCTGGCCCTGGATGAGGGCGGCGGCCACGCGCTTGCGGCGCAGCCCGTCGTAGTAGGCCAGCGACGAGGAGAACACCGGCACCGGGATACCCAGCTGGACGGCGGTGGCAACCACGCGGCGCCATGCGGGGAGGGCGTCGGCGATGGCCTTGGTGAACGCCGGAGCGAACAGCAGGTTCGCCGGCTTCTGGTCCGCGGCGTAGGCCTTGGTGATGTCCTTGAGCAGCTCAGCGCGGATGATGCAGCCTGCCCGCCACAGCGAGGCGATTTCGTCCAGCTTCAGGTCCCAGCCGTATTCCTTGGCGGCGGACGTGAGCATGTCCAGGCCCTGTGCGTAGGACACCAGCTTGGAGGCGTAGAGGGCCTGTCGGACGTCCTCGACGAAGGTTTCCGGGATTTCCACGGTGGCTTCGTTGCCCGCCAGCAGTTCCTGGCCCAGCTTGCGCTGCCCGGCCTGGGAAGAGAGAGCACGGGCGAAGACGGATTCTGCGATGCCGGAAACCGGCGAGCCCAGTTCCAGTGCGGAGATGACGGTCCAGCGGCCGGTGCCCTTCTGGCCGGCAGCGTCAACGACGACGTCGACGAACGGCTTGCCGGTCTTGGCGTCAACGTGGCCCAGGACCTCGGCGGAGATTTCGATGAGGAAGGACGAAAGGTCGCCCTGGTTCCACTCGGAGAAGATCTTTGCCTGCTCGGCAGGCTCGATGCCCGCACCGGAGCGCAGCAGGTCGAAGGCCTCGCCGATGACCTGCATGTCCGCATACTCGATGCCGTTGTGGACCATCTTGACGAAGTGGCCCGCGCCGTCGGTGCCGATCCAGGCGCAGCAGGGTTCGCCGTCGACCTTTGCGGAGATCTTTTCCAGCAGCGGGCCAAGGGCCTTGTAGGACTCCTTGGAGCCGCCGGGCATGATGGAGGGGCCATTCAGGGCGCCCTCTTCGCCGCCGGACACACCGACGCCCACGAAGTGCAGGTCCTTCTTGGCCAGCGCGGCCTCCCGGCGGCGGGTGTCCTCGTAGTGCGAGTTGCCGGCGTCGATGATGATGTCGCCCGGCTCCAGCAGCGGCTCGAGCTGTTCGATGACCGAGTCCACGGGCTTGCCGGCCTTGACCATGATCAGGACACGGCGCGGCTTCTCCAGCGAATCAACCAGTTCCTGCAGGGTTTCGGTCCGGATGAAGTCACCCTCCGAGCCGTGCTTTTCCAGCAGTGCGTCCGTCTTCTCCACCGACCTGTTGTGCAGGGCAACCGTGAAGCCGTTACGGGCGAGGTTGCGGGCGAGGTTGGCGCCCATGACGGCCAGGCCGGTGACACCGATGTGTGCAGACATCAATAACTCCAATTCGTAGTTTGCCCCGGGCGCCCGTTTCCGCAGGGTGGGAAGGCGCCGGGTCATTCAGGGGTCGGAATAAAGCATATATATTCTGGCGGTGACGCGAAAGTAACGGCCGCGTAATGGAACCCATTGTGTCGGTCCGGGGCCCCGCGCCGCGACCCCTGCCGCACCCAGCCGCGGAGGACACACGCTCAATCTGGGGTTTGGCAACAACTAGGCTTAGCAGCATGACCAGCAGCCTGCATCACCGTGCCATCGACAACCTGGGCACCCGGATCATCTCGGGGGACCTCCCCGCGGGCCACGTGATGCTCGCCGAACAGCTGGAGGACGAACTCCAGGTGTCACGGTCGGTGATCCGCGAGGCGGTGCGCGTCCTGCAGTCCCTGGGACTGGTGGAAACCACCAAACGGGTGGGCATCCGGGTCCTTCCCGCCAGCCGCTGGAACCCCTTCGATCCGCAGGTGATCCGCTGGCGGCTGGCCAGTGACGCCCGCGGCGCCCAGCTGCGGTCCCTTGCCGAGCTGCGTGCCGCCGTCGAGCCCGCAGCCGCGGAGCTGGCAGCGCAAAACGCGCCGGCGCCGCTGCGGATGGAACTGGTGGACGTGGCCCGGGCCATGCGGGAAGCCGGCAACAACGGCGAAGTTGCACGCTTCCTGGAACTGGACATCCGTTTCCACTCGCTGCTGCTTTCCGGCTCCGGCAACGAAATGTTCGCCAACCTGATGGGACAGGTGGCCGAAACCCTGACCGGCCGAACCGTCCACGGCCTGATGCCCGACCACCCGCACCAGGCCGCCCTGCAGTGGCACCAGGACGTGGCCGAGGCAATTGCCAGGGGTGACGCCGCGTCCGCCCGCGAGGCCTCCGACCGGATCATGCGCCGCACCATGTCCCAGATGGCCGACACGTGGACCGAGCAGCCCCGCGTCTTCATCCCCGTGAGGCAGTAACCGTCAGGCCCCAGCCCCGAAGCTGAGGAGGACTTTGCCGGAGGTGGTGGAGTCTTTGGCGGTTTCGAAGGCGTGCAATGCGTCTGCGAGGGCGTATTCGTGGGTGATGACGGGGTCGATGTGCAGGGAGCCGTCCGCGAGGGCGGCGATGACCTGGTCGATCTCGTCGTTGAAGCGGAAGGAGCCTTTGAGGTCCAGTTCGCGGGTGATGGCCAGCGAGATGGGGACCGGCTGGGCGCCGGTGGGCAGCAGGCCCACCATCACCACGGTGCCGCCGCGGACCGCGCCGTTGATGGCGGAGGCGAGGCCGTGGTGGTTGCCGGAGGATTCGATCACGACGTCGGCCTCGACGGCGGCGATCGCTGCGGCGTCGGCCGCGTTGATCACTTGGTCTGCCCCTACGGCCTTGGCGATCTCCAGGGGCCTGGGGTGCAGGTCGACGGCGGTGATGCGGGCGGCGCCGGCATGCTTCAGGGCGGCGACGGCGAGGGCTCCGATGGGCCCGGAACCGATGACCAGCGCAGTCTTTCCGTGGACGTCACCGGCGCGTGCGACGGCATGCCAGGCGACGGACGCCGGTTCGATCAGTGCCGCAGTCCGAAGGCTCATGCCTACCGGGAGGGGCCGGAGCATCCGCACCGGCAGGGTGACGTACCGGCTGAACGCCCCGTCCGTGTGCGGGTAGCGGGCCGCGCTGCCCAGGTAGGTGCAGCCCGGGGACAGGTTCGGCCGGTCCGCCGGATACCGGGCGGCGCCCGGGCCCGGGGTTGCCGGGTGGACGGCGACGGCGGTCCCGGCCTCCGGCCCTGACCCGTCCGCTGCCGCGCGGACCACCACGCCGGAGATTTCGTGGCCCAGGACCAGCGGGGCCTTCAGGATCGACTCCCCCGCAGCCCCGTGCAGCCAGTAGTGCAGGTCCGAGCCGCAGATCCCGCCGAACGCGACCTCCACCACGGCTTCGTTCGGTGCGGGCTGGGGCAGCGGGACCTCGTCGATGCGCAGGTCCCCGGCGGCGTGCGCCACCAGGGCCGGCCCGGTTGCGGGGAGTTCTCCTGTGGTTGCAAGCATCAGACCACCACCGTCATTCCGCCATCGATAAAGATGGTTTGCCCGTTCACGAAGTTTGACCCCTCAGATGCCAGCCACACCACAGGGCCCGCGAGGTCCTGGACGGTGCCCCACCGGTGCGCCGGGGTCCGGCCCAGGATCCAGGAGTTGAACTCCCCGTCGTCCACCAGGTTCTGCGTCATCTCGGTATGGATATAGCCCGGCGCGATCGCGTTGACCTGCAGCCCGGAGGCCGCCCACTCCGCGGTCATGGCCCGGGTCAGGTTCCGCAGACCGCCCTTCGCCGCCACATAAGGGGCGATCGTTGGCCGGGCCAGGTCCGCCTGCACCGAGCAGATATTAATGATCTTGCCCCGGCCCCGGGGAATCATGCGCCGGGCGGCCTCGCGGCCAACCAGGAACGCGCTGGTCAGGTCCGTGGAGAGCACCCGTTCCCAGTCAGCGACGTCCAGGTCCAGCATCGGCACGCGGTGCTGTATCCCGGCGTTGTTCACCAGGATCTCCAGCGAACCCACGTTCTCTTCGATCCACGCAATGCTGCGCGCCGCGGCCCCGCCATCGGTGACATCGAACGCCACGCAGTGCACCCGGCCCGGCGGGAAATCCGCCGCCATCGCAGCGGCTGCTTCCTTGAGCCGTTCCACGTTCACCCCGTTCAGCACCACCGTGGCGCCAGCGTCCGCCAACGCCCGCGCCAGGGAAGAACCAATCCCCCGGCTCGACCCAGTTACCAACGCAACCCGGCCGGTCAAATCAAAAAGCGATGTCATGGTGCAACTGTTCCTTCCGCCGCTGCAGCGGCTTGCTGGCTGAGGTTGGCAATGGTTTCGCGTACCACGGCGAGGTCCCGGTCGCCCAGGCCCTGCCGCTTCAGTTCTGCGTACAGTTCGACGGCGGCTGCCGCCATGGGTGTCGCTGTTCCTGCCGCGTTGGCGGCGTCCAGCACGAAGGACAGGTCTTTGTGCATGAACTTGGCCGGGCCGGTGGGGGTGTAGTCCTTGCGGGCCAGCCGGGGCCCGACGATGTCCAGGACCCGGCTTCCCGCCAGGCCACCGGCCAGCACGTCAAACAAGGCTGCGGGATCGAGCCCGGAACACTCGGCGAGTTCGGCAGCTTCGGCGAGGGCCGCCGTCGTGGTTCCCACCACCAGCTGGTTGCACGCCTTGGCCAGCGACCCTGCCCCCAGGGGGCCGAGGTGGCGGACTGTGGTGCCCATGGTCCCAAGGAGGGGCTCAACATGCTGGAACGCTGCCGCGTCGTCGGCGCCGGCCATGATTGCCAGGGTGCCGTCGGCAGCGCCCTTGGTGCCGCCGCTGACCGGGGCATCGACCACCTGCGCGTTGCCGCCGCTGGCGAGACGGACATGCTGCCCAAAATCCCGAATGCCCGTTGGCGAGACACTGCTCATTACCAGCAGGACGGTGCCGGGAGCCGGGAGCCGCTGCTGCCAGCTGAGCAGAAGGCCTGCCGCCGCTTCCTCGATGTGGGGCAGGTCCGGCAGCATGAAGATGATGACAGGCAGGTCGCGCATGTCCGCCACGGTGGCGGCCGCAGTACCACCCTGATCCAGCAGCCGGGCCACGGCGCCCGGGGACCGGTTCCAGCCGGTGATGCGCCATCCCTGCCTGACGGCATTTTCCGCCATCAGGCTCCCCATCAGCCCCAGGCCTGCAAAGCCCGCCTGCTTGTCCTCCATGTCCAGCCTCACGTCGTCGTAATTCATCCGAGCTGTTCAATATCCTAGCCGTCATTCAGTATGATGAACACTATGACATCTGCACTTACCGTGGCCATCGCTGTCCCGCTCGAAGCAGAGCTTGTGGACCAGATCCGGGCCGTCGACCCGTCCGTAACCGTCCTGTACCAGCCGGACCTGCTGCCGCCGGAACGTTTTCCGGCCGACCACGCAGGGGATCCCGGATTCCAACGGACCCCCGAACAGGAGGAGCGCTATTGGCACATGCTCAACAGCGCCCAGGTACTGTACGGCTTCCCCAATGAAAGCCCGGCAGGCCTGGCCCGGGTCGCAAAAGAGAACGGGCACCTGCAGTGGGTCCATGCCATGGCTGCCGGGGCGGGAGGTGCCGTGAAGGCATCGGGCCTGGACCGGAAGACCCTGCAGAAATTCCAGATCACAACCTCCGCCGGTGTCCACGCCCTCCCGCTGGCAGAGTTCGCCGCCATGGGAATACTCAATGGTTTCAAGCGGACCGGCGAACTGGTGCGCGACCAGCAGGCAAAATCCTGGCCGGAACTGCGCACCCTCACCCGGCTGGTCAGCGGCTCAAAGCTGGTGGTGGCCGGCCTCGGGGAGATTGGCCTGGAGACGGCCCGCCTTGCCCGCGCCCTCGGCATGACAGTGAGCGGAACCAAACGGACCGTGGAGCCTTTGGCGGGAATCGAAGCAGTGACGGACAATGACGGCCTCGCCGGGCTCCTGGCGAGCGCCGACGCGGTGGTGAACACCCTGCCCGGCACGCCATACACCGACAAGCTCTTCAACCGCGCCGTCTTCGCAGCCATGAAGCCGGGAACGGTATTCGTCAACGTCGGACGTGGCACCGTGGTGGACGAGGAGGCGCTGCTGGAGGCCCTGGACAACGGCCAGGTATCCTACGCCTGCCTGGACGTGTTCGCGGTGGAGCCGCTCCCCCTCGACAGCCCACTGTGGAGCCACCCCCGGGTCCTGGTCTCACCGCACACGTCGGCGCTCAGCGCCGCGGAGAACCGGCTCATCGCCGAGCGGTTCTGCAGCAACCTGCGCACCTTCCTTGACGGTGGCGAGCTGCCGCACCTGGTGGACACCGTCCACTTCTACTAAGCAACGCCTGCCGTTCCGGGCCCGCCGGCCCGGCACCGGACGGCCGCGGCTCCCCCTGCAGGGGCCGCGGCCGTCCTTTGCTTTAACGCCGCCGTTGCCAGGGCCCTGCCGGCGGCATTCCGGCATTCCGGCAGCCCGGCCCGAGGCGGGCCGGGGGACAGTCCCTGGGCATGGCAAAGGCCCGGCCGGATGGACCGGCCGGGCCTTGGGCGTAAGGCTAGCTGGCGTCCTCGATGAGGACGAGGTCACGCCCTACGGTTTCCGGGGTGAAGAAGGTGGTGACGAACGAAATCAACGCGAGCACCAGCGAGTAGATCGCCGGAACCAGCCAGGAGTGGTTGGTGGCAGCCAGCAGCGCCACACCGATCATCGGCGCGAACCCACCGGCGAAGACCGCGGAGATCTCCCGGCTCAGGGCGACGCCGGTGAAGCGGTGCTGGGACCCGAACAGTTCAGGCAGGAGGGCACACTGGGGCCCAAGCATGGCCTGCACACCCAGGGCAATACCGACCACCATGACCACCCACACGAGCGTGGCGTTGCCGAGGGTCACCAGGTAGAAGGCCGGCAGCGCGATGACCGCCTGGAACAGGGCTCCGTAGCGGTAGACCGGAACGCGTCCGTAGCGGTCGGAAAGGGCACCGAAGGCGACCACCATGACGGCGGCGAAGGCGGCAGCAATGAGCAGCCCGGTGGGGCCAACGAACTTGTCACCGGCAAAGACGCCGGCAGGCAGGCTGATGAAGGAGACCAGCAGGGCCGAGTAGATGGAGGAATTTCCGTTCTCGCCCATGCGCAGCCCGATGCCCACCAGGACGTTTTTCCGGGAATGCTTCCAAATCTGGCCTACGGGATTCTTCACAACCGCCTTGTGCTTTTCCAGTTCCTGGAAGACCGGGGTCTCCTTCAGGCGCAGGCGGATAAAGACCGCGATGGCGATCAGGATGACGCTGGCCAGGAAGGGCACGCGCCACAACCAGCCCTGCAGGACGGCCTTGTCCGCCAGCGCCATGAGCGCGAACGTACCGGCTCCGAGCAGGGTGCCCAGCTGGATGCCGACGAACGGCAGGGAGGCGAAGAAACCACGACGGCGGCGCGGTGCCACCTCGGAGATAAGGGTTGTAGCGCCCGCCTGCTCGGCTCCGGCGCCGAGGCCCTGGAGGATGCGGAGGGTGACCAGCAGGACTGCTCCCAGCATTCCGGCCTGTTCGAATGTGGGCAGGAGGCCGATGGCGAAGCTGGACATGCCCATCAGGCCGATGGTGAGGATCAGGACCATCTTGCGGCCAAACCGGTCACCGATGTGGCCAAAGACCACGCCGCCGAAGGGCCGGGCGGCAAAGCCCACTCCGTAGGTGGCAAAGGAAGCGATGACGGCGCCGCTCTCGCCCAGTGGCGCGAAGAACAGCGGTCCGAAAATCAGGGCCGACGCCAGGCCGTAGATATAGAAGTCGTAGTACTCCAGGGCGGAGCCGACGGAACTGGCAAGAGTTGCCCTCCGCAACTGGTCCGCGTCGACGATGGTGCCGTCCGCGGCATGCGGTGCATTAGTACGAGTTGTCACAAGAACTCCCTCTTCACGCACCAGGCCCCCGTTGGCCTGGCGGGTCAGCGACAGCACCAGTAGTGCCGATCACCATGTTGAACAGAGTACAACATAATGGACAACCGGCAATAGCACTTTGCGGAAAATGCGCCAAGGCCGTCTTCCTGGAAGCTCCTCCTAGCCCATGGGGTTGCCGAGGGACCGGGCAAGCTCCTGGAGTTCCTTCACCATCCGGGCGCCCTGCTCCTCCGTATAGGTGGCCTTGAGCGCCGTCACGGACAATCCCAGGCTGGGCCCGTGCGAGCCCCTGGTGGGCACGGCAACCCCGAGGCAAACCACTCCGGTGGTTGATTCTTCATCTTCGAAGGCGTAGCCCTGTTCCCTGATGGCCTGGAGCTGGTCCTTCAGCTCACGTCCCGTCCGTAGGGATTTGGGCGTCAGGACGGGCAGTTCGGCGTCGTCCGGGAACATGTCTTCAATGTCATGGTCGTGGAGCCTGGCGATCAGGGCCTTGCCTACCGCGCAGAGCGAGACCGGCATCTTGTCGCCGATATTGGACGTCAACCGGACAGCGGGGTGGCCTTCATAGCGGGCCAGATAGATGACATTGGTCCCGTCCAGCATGGCGATCCGAACCGTCTCGCCGGAAAGGGTGGGGGCCTGCTCACAGTACCGATAGAACTCCTGGACCTCGTCCATCCGGCTCAGGTAGGCGGCGCCGAGTTCGACAAGCTTGCGCCCCAACGTGAATTCGGCGCCCTGCCGGTTAATAAGGCGCGCTTCCTCCAGCGCCAGCAGCAGGTTCGACGTTGAGGATTTCGGAATTCCCAGTTCGCGCGCCAGGTCGCTGAGCGTGAGCCTTCCACCTGGGGAGGCAGCCAGCGCTTCGAGCACTGCCGCAGCGCGGGTGACCGCCGGCGCCGGCGAAGCGCTCCCCTGTCCGTCGGAGGAGCGTGGGGTACGGGAATCGGCCATGATTCTCCTTAATAAGGCGCTTGCGCTTCGTCGCTGTGCTGTCCATTCTGCTGAACACAAACCATCATAATGGCTGTTTTGCGGGTCATTACGCGGGGGGACCACAGCGGAAGGCCTCAGCCGCGGCATGACTTTTTGTTTCCGGAAGTTCACGGTATATTCGTCGCAGGCCCTCCACCGCGGCATCCCCCAATAGTCGCGGTGGAGGGTTTTCCAATGCCCGTGAAGTGGCCGGGCCAGGAAGCAGGCGGAGCAGCCCGGAGCCGGGAGCAGGCGCCACGCTGTCAGGCCGCACCCGCCACGGACTCCCGAAGACGCCAACTGCCGCCCACCCCGTCGCGTTCCAGGTACATGGTGGTCAGCGCGGACCTGGTGTTGGCACCAAGCCTGACCTGGATCTGCAGAACTTCGACGTCGACGCCGCCCCTGCCCTTGGGCATGCGGCGGCTGCTTTCCCACCAATTGATGCGTTCGAACCAGCGCACCGGGGGCGCACCCACGGCCCATTCCCTGCCCTTGCCCACGACCGCCGTCGGCCGTCCCTCACTGTCCGTGCGCACTATGACGTGTTCCATTCCGGCAGGCTATGGCAGGGCACTGACATTGGTGGCGGAACGCAAAAACCCCGCTGCCCTGGCCAGGAGGCGTGGGCAACGGGGTTTTCCGTTCGTGGGTCCTACCGGGATCGAACCGATGACATCCACGGTGTAAACGTGGCGCTCTACCAGCTGAGCTAAAGACCCTGATGTGCGCTGTTGACGGCCAATCCGCCGCAACCAACGAACATAGACTCTACCCGACCAAGGACGGTAAACGCCAATCCACGAACGGTACGCAGGTCCGCTACAGTGCCGGGAGTTCGGCCGCGAGGTAGGCCAGCGCCTGGCTGACGCCTGCCTCAAGCTTGATGGTTGCCTTGTCGTCGCCGCGGGTGGCGCCACGGTTGATGATGACCACCGGCTTGGCCTCCTTGGCTGCGTGCCTGACAAACCGAAGGCCGCTCATAACGGTCAGCGATGAGCCCGCAACCACCAGCGCTTCGGCCCGGTCCACCATTGCATATGACCGCTCCACCCGGTCCTTTGGCACGTTTTCCCCGAAATAGACAAAATCAGGCTTCAGGGTGCCACCGCAGGCAGGACAAACAGCCACAACGAAACTGCCGATGAGGGCCTGGTCCTCCACGGTGGCGTCGGCATCCGGGGCCATCTCCACCAGCCCGCTGGCTGCTGCCCGCTCCAGGAACCCGGGATTGAGCTCCTCGAAAACACCTGCCAGCAGGCGGCGGGAGTAGGTGCGGCCACAGTCCAGGCAGATGACCTGGTCATACCTGCCATGGAGATCAACGACGTTTGAGCTGCCCGCATCCTGGTGCAGCCTGTCGACATTCTGGGTGATGAGCCCCGTGAGGTAGCCCCGGCGCTCAAGTTCGGCGGCGGAGAAATGCCCCGGATTGGGATCGGCGTGCCGCATATGCGACCAGCCAATGTGGTTCCTGGCCCAGTAGCGCTGCCGGTTGGCCGCGTTCCTGACGAATTCCTGGTAGGTCATGGGCGACCGGGGCGGCGAGTCCGGACCGCGGTAATCCGGTATCCCCGAATCCGTGCTCAGGCCGGCTCCTGTCAACAGCGCAAAGCGGCCACCGGCGAGCAGGTCACGGATCCGGGCCAGTACTTCCAGCTCGTGCGGCGACAGCGGGGCCGGGGCCACCGGCGGCATGCTGGCGAAGCCGGTAAGACCCGTCCCCCGCCGCTGCTCAGCCATGGTGCTTCAGGCCCGTCCCAGCTCCGCCAGGACGCTGCGGTATTCGTTGAAGTCCCGCGCCTGCCCCCGCGGATTGACCACGCTGTAACGGACCCTTCCACCGGCATCAATGATGAAGGTGGCCCGCTTTGCCATGCCGCTGCCGGCATCGAACACGCCGTAGGAGTCGGCAACGGCCCCGTGCGGCCAGAAGTCCGCAAGGAGGTCGAAGCCGTAGCCTTCCTGTTCCGCATAGGCGCGAAGGCTGAACTTGCTGTCCACGGACACGGCCAGGACCACCGCATTGGAATCCTCGAACATGCCCAGGTTGTCCCGGATCTCGCAGAGCTCACCCGTGCAGATTCCCGAGAATGCGAACGGGTAGAAGACCAGCGCCACGTTCCGGCCGCGGAAGGATGACAGCTTCACCGGCTCGCCGTACTGGTTGGCCAGCTCGAAATCGGGCGCCAGCGAACCCAGCCCGGGAACAGCGGCGGACGCGGCCTCGACCGCTGCCGTCATTTGTTCTTCCTGCTGACCAGGCGGGTGGCGCTCCAGTCCTTGGATACCCCGGCGGAAGTGGTGACGTGCAGGCCGGCCGTGGGTGCCGCTTCCTGGATGTCCGCGGGCGAAACGTAGCCATCACGACCCGACTTGGGGGTGAGGACCCATACGACGCCGTTTTCGCCAAGGGTGGTGAGGGAATCAACAAGGCTGTCCACCAGGTCCCCGTCGCCGTCGCGCCACCAGAGGATCACGGCATCCGCTACCTCATGGTCGTCCTCGTCCAGCAATTCGGAACCGGTGAGGTCCTCAATATCGTCACGCAAGTCGAAATCGACATCATCGTCGTAACCGAACTCCTGAATCAGATCCCCGTTCTTGAAACCCAATTTTTCCGCCACATTTACCGAAGTGGCGGCGTCGGCCTCGCTCACGTGTTCCTCCAATACCTCATATATGCGGTGCGCATAGTGATTTCCATTACTCCCAAGCCAACACCCTTTGTGCCTGCGCTTCAAGCTGCCGCCCCCGGTATTGCGCATATTCTGCGTCACACCGCACTGCGGACGGCCCGTCGCAGGGGCTTTTCGTCACACAATCAGTATGACGAACGAAATACAACCGCAGGACCCGGCCGCAGCTACGCATCGTCTTGCGGTCAGGGCTAGAGTGGCTGGTGACAACTATGCCTGCAGGACGACAACCTTGTGACTCCATGCAGACATAGGAGCGCTAGGAAGCTGCCCGGCACACATGCCCGGGCTGTTGTAACCGATACGTCGCACACGGCGTATGTACGCCGGGCAGTCACCCTGCCTGGCCTGAGTGCGCCGATTCATGCGCGCAAAGAGAGGTTGGACGTGGCTGCAGGAGAAG
>NZ_JWTB01000011.1 GCF_000813845.1 Pseudarthrobacter phenanthrenivorans | reverse complement strand
AACCCGCGACGGCTACACCGGAATGTCCCCGGTGATCGCCAACGCGCCGGCGGAAACCTTCAAGAAGTAACTGCCCTTAACGACGGCGGCACCCACGTTCCGGATTCCCGGAACCTGGGTGCCGCCGTCGGCGTTTAAGTCAGCTGCTGTGCTACTTTGACGGTTTGACCACCATGGCCGATCCGCCGCCGCGCCTGACGGGTTCGGCGGCCGCGAGGGTCCGTCCGCCCTCCAGGAATTCGATGGCGGTGGCCGCCCCGATCTCGGAGGCCGACGTGAAGGAGTCGCCCGATGGAGTCAGGGTGTGGCCGAAGCGCGACGTCAGTGCTGCGCCGTACTTGTCAATGAAGGCAGGCTCAGCAGTGACGCTGGCGGTATTCCGCTGGGAGGCGCGGGGCGCCGCGATGGCGTCCGGCGTGCTCATGCCCAGGTCGATGCGGTTGACCAGGGTCTGCAGCACGGTGGTGATGATGGTGGAGCCGCCGGGGGAACCCAGGGCCAGGAACGGTTCACCGTCCTTCAGGAGGATGGTGGGCGACATGGACGACCGTGGCCGCTTGCCCGGCTCGATCCGGTTTGGATCCGTGGCGCTGTAGACGGTGGAGAAATCGGTGAGCTCGTTGTTGAGCAGGAACCCGCGGCCGGGAACCACCATGCCGGAGCCGCCGGTCTGTTCAATGGTGAGCGTGTACTCCACCACGTTGCCCCACTTGTCCGAGACGGTCATGTTGGTGGTGGAGATGTTCTCCGTGTCCTTCTCATCGGCGAGCGCCGCTGGTTTGACAGGGCAGGCGCCGTCGTAGGATGCGACGTCACCCGGCGGAACCGGCTTGGTTGCCGCGTGCATCGGATCCAGTTCGCAGGCGCGCTCCTTGCCGAAGATGGGATCGGTCAGCGCCTTGGTGGGGACGTCCACGAATGCCGGGTCACCCACATACTTTGCCCGGTCCGCGAAGGCGAGCGCGCTGGCCTCGAGGTAGTGGTGCAGGACGGCGGGCTGGTCCTTTTTCAGCCCGGGAAGATCGAACACGTCCAGGATGTTCAGGGACTCCCCTACCGTGGTGCCGCCGCTGCTGGAGGGTGCCATGCCGTAGACGTCATAGCCGCGGTAGTCCACGTGGGTGGGGTCCTGGTCCACGGCCTTGTAGTTCTCCAGGTCCTTCTCCGTCATGGAACCTTTGGGGACCGGCAGGGTGGTGTCCTTGGACTTGGGCGGGTTCTGCACGGTCTTGGCGATCTCCTTCGCCAGCGGTCCATCGTAGAACGCATCCATGCCCTTGTCCGCGAGGAGCCGGTAAGTGTCAGCAAGGTCGGGGTTCCTGAAGACAGCTCCCACTTCCGGCAGCTTGCCGTCCCGCAGATACAAATCCTTGGTGGAGGTGAAGGCTTCAAACCGGAGTTGGTTGTCCGCCGTCTGCTGTCGGAACGTCTCATCCACGACAAAGCCGTCTTCCGCAACCTCAATGGCCGGTTCCAGCGCATCCCCCAGGCTGAGGGTCCCCCAGCGCTCCAAGGCCCGCTCCCAGGTTGCCGGCGTCCCCGGGACCCCCACCGAGACGCCACTGGTCACCAGGTCTGGAGTGAACTTGTAGGGCTCTTTAGTCTTCGGATCGATAAACGCGTCGCTTTTGATCTTTGCCGGTGCGGTTTCCCGCCCATCAATGGTGCTGACCTTTCCGGACTTCGCGTCGTAGTACACGAAATAGCCGCCGCCGCCAATGCCGGCACTGTACGGTTCGGTGACGCCCAGGGTGGCTGCGGCGGCAACGGCGGCGTCCACAGCATTGCCACCGTGACGGAGGACGTCAATGGCCGCCGCTGAGGCTTCCGGGTCCACGGTGCTGACCGCCCCGCCGTAACCGGTTGCGGTGGGGTTTTTGTCCGTTTGCCGGGGATCGGCGGAAGCGGGGCTGAGCGCCCCGGTGGTCACGCTCATGGCCAGCGCTGCAGTAACAGCTGCGAGCCGGCGTCCAAGATGTGGCATGGTGGCTCCTAAGTGGGGGTTTGAGTGATGTGGGCCACGCTACTCTTCGGGTGCGGGACACTCAACGGCTCCGGAAAGGGAGGGTGCACCATGGCAGGATCCAAGCTCGCAGTAGTGGGCGCGGGGAGCGTCGGGACGTCGTTGGCCTATGCCGCGCTGATCCGCGGCTCCGCCAGCAACATCGCGTTGTATGACGTCAACAGCCCCAAAGCGGAGGCCGAAGCCCTGGACCTCGCCCATGGCAGCCAATTCGCCGCGGCGTCGGCCACCGTCACCGGCGGCGGGGATATCGCCGTCACCGAAGGCGCCGACGTCGTGGTGATCACGGCGGGGGCCAAGCAGAACCCGGGCCAAAGCCGGCTGGACCTTGCCGGGACCAACGTGCGCATCCTGGAACAGCTGATGCCACCCCTGCTTGATCGGGCGCCGGACGCCGTCTATGTCCTGGTGACCAACCCCTGCGACGTCCTGACGGTCGCCGCCCAGCGCATTTCGGGGCTGCCGCCGGAACGCATCTTCTCGTCGGGAACCGTGCTGGACACCTCCCGGCTGCGCTGGCTGCTGGCCCGGCGGGCGGGGGTCTCCGTCACCAGCGTCCACGCCAGCATGGTGGGGGAACATGGGGACACCGAGTTCCCGCTGTGGTCCGGCGCAACGATCGGCCCGGTGCCCATCCGCGACTGGACGGACGGCGGCAGGCAGATCTTCACGTCCGGGTACCTGGATGAGGCTGCCCGGGAGGTGGTCCAGGCCGCGTACAAGGTCATCGCGGGGAAGGGGGCCACGAACTATGCGATTGGCCTGTCCGGCGCCCGCATTGTGGAGGCGCTGCTCCGCGACGACAACGCCGTCCTTCCCGTATCCACCGTCCTGTCCGGGCTCTACGGGATTTCCGGGGTGGCGCTCTCGCTCCCCAGCGTGGTGGGCCGAGGCGGGGTGCACCGCGTCCTGGAAACGCCGATGGACGACGGCGAGCTGGCAGCTTTGCAGCATTCCGCGGACACGCTGCGGACCACCATGGCACAGCTGGGGCTTTGAACCGGCGTCATGCAACGCCGCCGCAACCCTTTCCGGCACCTGGTTCACATATGCTCACCTGAGACATCCACGCTGGCTCAACGCGGAACCAACAGGAGCACCTCATGACCAATTGGCGGATCAGGGATTTCCATTCGGCGGACCTGGACGGGATCCTGCATTTGTGGGAGACCCTGAAGGCGAACAACGTCGAACCCGTTTACGCCCTGTCCGAGGTGCTTGCCTCGTGCGAGAAGGACCACGCCGTGGTGGCGGTGCTGGGCGAACAGGTGGTGGGCGCCGCCGTCGGGCGTGCCGCCCATGACCAGGGCTGGATCGTGTTCCTGGCCACCCTTCCCGAGTACCGCGGCAGGGGCATCGGCACCTCGCTGCTGGCCGCCGTCGAGAACCGCATGGCCCCGCACGGCCTGAACAAGCTGTCGGCCCTGATGCCCGAATCGGAAACCCGGGTGGAGGCGTTCCTGGGCCGGGGCTTCGCACTGAAGAAGAACCTGCGCTACTTCGAGCGCACCATCCCCGTCCAGCGCCAGGAACTCGGCGCCCTGGGCCAGCTGGGCGGCCGCGTCCTGGCCCGCGACCTGTGGGAAAACGTGGCGGGCATGCGCAAGGAGAAGGAACTGCTCGAACGGCGCCTGGTGCTTCCCCTGGCCGAGGCCGACCTGGCCGATGAGTTCGGGGTGGTGCCGCCGCGCGCCGTCGTCCTCTTCGGACCTCCCGGCACCGGCAAGACCACCTTCGCCAAGGCCATCGCCTCCCGGCTGGAATGGCCGTTCGTGGAGGTGTTCCCCTCGCGGCTCGCCGGCGATCCGCAGGGCCTGGCCGGCGCACTGCGCGAAACTTTCCTGGAGATCTCGGAACTGGAACACGCAGTGGTGTTCATCGACGAGGTGGAGGAGATCGCCTCGCAGCGCGCCGGGGATCCGCCGTCGCCCCTGCAGGGGGTCACCAACGAGCTGCTGAAGATCATCCCGGCCTTCCGCGAGCAGCCCGGGCGGCTCTTGGTGTGCGCCACGAACTTCATCCGGGCCCTGGACTCAGCCTTCCTGCGCCATGGCCGCTTCGACTACGTCATCCCCATCGGCCTGCCGGACCGGCAGGCGCGCGAGGCCATGTGGCAGCGCTTCATCCCGGCGGCCGTGGTGGACGGCGTGGACGTGGAGCTCCTGGTGGAGCGCACCGAAGGGTTTTCGCCGGCGGACATCGAATACGCGGCCCGCAGCGCCTCACAACGGGCGCTGGAAAAGGCAGTGTACGACGACGGCGGGCTGGCGTCAGCGGGCCAGGCCTCAGTCCGCGACGCGGTCAGGAAGGGGCCTTCCACCCAGGACTACCTCGACGCCATCGGGGAGACGCGGACCACCGTAAGCCCCGAGGTGCAGGCCGACTTCCTGGAGGACATTGAAGCCCTGGGACGGGTGTAGCCTGCCGGCCTTCCGGCCGGGGCGTGGGGGACCTTTGCCTCTTTGCCCGGCTGCTGCGCACCGCCAAAGTGGTGCCCATGGCAAAGATCCTGATCCCGTACGGAACCTCGGAGGGCCAGACGGCCCGCATCGCCGACTACATCTCCGACGTGCTGCAGGCCCACGGCCACCAGGCCGACACACTGGACCTCAGGCACGCAGACCACGACCTCCCGGACGGCTATGACGCCGTCATTGTGGGCGCCTCGGTCCATGCCGGAAAACACGAAGGCTACGTGGCCGATTTTGTCCGCAGGAACCTGCCCGCCCTGCAGGACCTGCCGGCCGCCCTGTTCTCGGTCAGCCTCTCAGCCCACGGCGACCCGGAGGACGCGGAAAAGTACGTCGCGGAGTTCGAGGACAGCACTGGCTGGCGGCCGGACAAGGTGGCGATGTTCGGCGGTGCACTCCTGTACACGCAGTACGGGTTCCTGAAGCGCATGATGATGAAAAAGATCGTCAGCAGCCAGGGCAGCCCGGATACCGATACCGGACGGGACTACATCTATACGGAATGGGACGGCGTCCGCCGGTTCGCGGAGGAGTTCCTGGTCTACATCAAGTCCGGTCCGGGTCCGGTGTCGTAGCGGAGGTTCTCGTAGTCAGTGTCGTCCGCCTCGTCCAGCTGCGCATCGAATTCCTCCAGTAGCCAGGGATTGACCCGCGCCAGGATCTTCCGGACCTCGTCCACCTCCACGGCGGCATAGAGCACGGGCCGGGCATCCCGGTACTTGGTCACCGGAGGCTTGTCCGGCCACTTCGCCGCCAGCGCCTCGACACGCTCAGGCAGCGAGTTATGCGCGTTGTCGGCGATCTTGACCAAGGCGGCGTCATGGTCCTGGGCGATCTCACGGATGCCGGACTGGTAATCGTCGGGGTTGCTGTGCAACCGGTTGGTGACGCGCTCAATGATGTCCACGGAGCGCTCAGGAACGCCCATTTCCAGCAGGGCCTGCCGTGTCATCGGCGTGTCCTCGGCGATGTCGTGGAGGTAGCCGGCGATACGGATCTCGTCGTCGAAGTCGGCCAGGGCATCTCCGACGGCCAGGACGTGGTCCCGGTAGGGCCGCTTCAGCTTGTCCTTTTGCCGGTTGTGGGCCACCTCGGCGAGGACTTTGGCGGTTTCCACCGTGAATGTTGGCGTCCGGCCCTGGGCCGGAATCTGCTCGTCTGACATCCACCAAGCTTAACCAGCCGGCGGACGCTCCATCCCGGGCCACACCCAGGGTTCGCGGGGCAACTGTGCCGGGTCGAGGGCGTGCAGGGCCTGGTCCAGTGTTCCGGCGGGCAACCCCAGGGACTCCAGCAGCAGGTTCCGCACCTCCCAAGCTGTTACGCCGGCTTGGGCGAGGTCCGCCAGCGTGACCGCCCCGTCGCGCTTGGCCAGCCGCGCGCCGTCGCGGTTCACCACCAGGGGCACATGGACATATTCCGGCACGGGAATATTCAGGAGGGAGGCCAGGTAGGCCTGCCGGGGCGTGGACGGGAGCAGGTCGTCGCCGCGGACCACCTGGTCAACGCCCTGCGCGGCATCATCCACCACAACGGCAAGGTTGTAGGCGGTCACGCCGTCGTTCCTGCGCAGGACGAAATCATCCACGACGCCGGTGAACGTCCCGTGCATGACATCCTCCACCGTGTATTCATGAACGTTGGCGCGCAGCCGGATGGCCGCAGGCCGGGTGGACCGTTTGTAGTCGAGCTCTGCCCGGTCCAGGTTGCGGCAGGTGCCGGGGTAGGCCCCCTGTGGAGCGTGCGGCGCGGACGGCGCCTCCTGGATTTCACGGCGGGTGCAGAAGCATTCGTAGGTCAGCCCCGCCGCTTGAAGCCGGTTGATCGCCTCGGCGTAAACGGGTCCGCGGCTGGTCTGTCGCACCACCTCCCCGTCCCAGGTGATGCCCACCGCCGCCAGGTCACGCAGCTGCACCGCTTCCGCACCGGCGCGGGCGCGGTCCAGGTCCTCCACCCGCAGCAGGAACCGGCGGCCGGTGGAACGGGCGAAAAGCCAGGCGAGGATTGCGGTTCGAAGGTTCCCGACATGGAGTTCACCCGATGGGCTGGGGGCAAAGCGGCCGGCGGAAGTCATGGAACAACCCTAGACGGAAGCACACAAGAGCCCCTCAGCTACCGATGACTTCCGGGAACCGGGCGTCGGTAGCTCAGGGGCTCTTGCCGTGTTTGCAGAATGAGCGTGGTGTGAACAAGCCTCAATCAGCGGCAGCCTCCTTGCGGGAAACGGTGTCCAGGAGCCGGGTGGTGTGCCGGGGAACCTGTAGCCTGCGGGGGACCAGCGGTAGCTTTTGCCCTTGTTGCCACTATTCCAGCAGACACCCTACAGTTGGGACAACCACCAGTACTTCAGTTGGTCAGACTGACCAATCCATGGAGTTCCCAGCGACAGGAAATGATCAGATTGCAGGAACTGGACCCCACCGACCGGCGCATCCTCAGCGCCCTTGACGAGGATCCCCGGGTTCCCATCATGGTGCTCGCGCAACGCCTGGGCCTTGCCCGGGGAACCGTCCAAAGCCGGCTGGAGCGGATGGCGGCATCCGGAGCCCTCCGCCCCAACAGCAGCCGGGTGCTGCCAGCGGCACTGGGCCGCGGCGTGGCCGCCGCCGTGAGCGCTGAACTGGACCAGAGCCACCTCAACGAGGCCATCGCGGCGCTGCGCGACATCCCGGAAGTGCTGGAATGCCATGCCCCTGCCGGGGACACCGACCTGCTGATCCGCGTAGTGGCCAAGAGCCCGGACGATCTGTACCGGGTGTCCGAGGAGATCCGGCTCTGCCCGGGCATTGTCCGCACCTCCACGAGCATGTTCCTTCGCGAGGTCATCCCATACCGGACCACCGGGCTCCTGACAGGCCGGCCGGAATAGCCGGCGGGCAACAGGGAACCTCTCCCCATCGCCGCCCGCAGGCTGCCCGGCTAGGCTGGCACGGAAGAGCCAACAGGGGGACAACATGGCGGGGAACTTTTACGGCGCGGATGTGGCGCAGCTGCGGCAGCTGGCCAAGGAGCTGTCAGCCGGCGCCAACCGGCTTAATGCCCTGGGGCAGCAGCTCGGCAGCAGCATCGGCTCTGGCCTTTGGAAAGGGCGCGACGGCGACAGGTTCCGCAGCGAGTGGACGGCATCGCACGCGAAACTGCTGAGGTCGGCCACTTCAGGGCTTGAATCAGCAGCCAGGACGCTCCTGGCCAATGCGGACGAACAAGAGAAGGCAAGCACCAGCGGTCCGGGCGGCGCCGGTGGGTCCGGGGCCGGCGGGGCTGGCGGGACCGGCGGGGCAAGCGCGCAGGACCTGACGGATATCCTCACCGCCATGACGCCTGCCGAGCGGCGCGCCTACCTGCAGAGCGATGAGTTCCGCCGGTGGGCCCAGGCAAACCCGGAAGCCGCCAAAGCCGCCATGGATGCCGCGGCGGACTCAGGCCTGATCAGCAAGAACTCCAAGGGGTACCAGGACTTCCTCAACGACTACTGGAACGGGCAGGCGATGCTGGCCATGGGCATCGATCCGGCCGACTGGGACACATCAAAGGGCACGGAATACAACTGGCAGACCATCGCAAAGGTCTACGACTTCTACGGCCGCGCCTACCTTGCCAATCCCGACCTGCAGTGGGCGGGCATGGCCAACATGATCGGTCCGTCCTTTGCCGGCGGCTTCCGGGACATGGCCATGCTGCGGGACCTGGCCCGGCAGATCACCGACAACCCCGCCTCTGACATCCCGCTCCCGGTCCTGGACCAGTTGGAACAGCTCGCTGGCATGACGGACGGCGAAATCCGTTTCTATGAGACCAGCATGCTGGACATGAACAAGGAAATCTTCCTGGACCAGGCCCGCCAGCACCAGGCGTACATGGACGGCGGCATCGAGGAAATCAACCGCCTTCGCGACTCCGGCGCCATCGACCATGCCACAGCCAACGCGTGGGCGCAGATCGATTCGGGTGATCCCGGCCAGGTCCGGGAAGGTAACACCACACTCCTCTACCGCGAACAAAACGAAATCATCGCGGACGACTACGACGCCATGCGCAGCCACCCCGGAGGCGAAGCGGTAACGTACATGGTCACGCTCGCCGGCGAACCATCCATCCCGGGAGCCAGGAGCTACCCCGAGGTGTTCCCCTACACCTTCAGCGTGGAAAGTCCTGGCCCGGAAAACATCCCGTTCACCAACTGGGACAACCCCGCCCAGTTCCGCACCGACTTCACCACCGGCTTCCCGGACGGCAACATCGCCGACGCGGACCAGCGCTGGAACCTCATCAGGCAGGACACCCTTCCCGCCTACCAGCACCTGCTGGCCACGGACCCCGACCGTGCTGCGCAGATCATCGGCTCCGATTTCAACGGAAGGGTGGACCAATACCGGCCCACCAACAATATTGCCGGCATCATGGACCGCTTCCTTGACGGCTTTGACGCGGAGGTCCACCAGTGATTGCCACCCACCGCGCCGCCGCACCCGGCCGGCGTGCCGCCGTCGCCAGTGCCCTGATGTCCCTCCTTGTCCTGACCGGCTGCCAGGCCGCCGCGCCGGCTCCGGCCGATCCCACCACCGCCACTTCATCCTCTGCAGGGAGCACCGTGAAAACATCTTCGTTCTCCACCCTTGACGCCGCCGGCGTGGAAAGCATCCGCAACAGCCGGACAGCCCGCCTGGACATGAGTTCGGGGCGCCTCGAGAAGGACGCGGTGCGCGTCACCAAGGACAGCTACGGCCCGGAGATCAACACCCGGGACTTAGGCAAGATCAGCCTCAGCATCCTGGCGCCCAGCGGGGAAATCACGGCGGAAACGGACCGGATCCGTTTCAACACCACGGACTCACGCACGGATTTCAGCGAGGTGACATACTTCCTCACCGCCGGCTCACCCGAGGAGTACTTCGAGCTGATCAGGGACGGCGTGCAGCGGTACGGAATAGCAGCAGATGCGGCCGAGGAATGGATCAGCAGCACCCAGGCGGACCCCGGCTCCAAGAGCGACTTCTCCATCACCCCAGGGACCGGCACCGGGCTGGTGGTGAACTACGATCTCCGCTACGACGGCAGCAAAGACACCCAGGTGATCATCGTCCACGTCCTCCCGGCATCCTGACCCACGGGAAGGTTTCCTAGACTGGCGGCCCGGCGTTGGACTTCAGGTTCTTCATGACGAGTGTTGAGGTCAGCCGCTCCACCCCGGGCAGGGACGTGAGTTCTGTGTCGTAGAAGCGCTGGTAGGCCGGCAGGTCCGCCGCGATGACCTTCAGCAGGTAGTCCGGCGACCCGAACAGCCGCTGGGCCTCCACGATGTTCGGGTTGTCCGCCACCCGGTTCTCGAAGATCTCCATGGTGGGCCGGTCCACCTGCCGGAGCGTGACGAAGACGATCGCCTCAAACCCCAGTCCTACGGCGGCAGGGTCGACGTCCGCCTTGTAGCCCCGGATCACTCCGGACTGTTCGAGGTCCCGCAGCCGCCGATGGCAGGGCGCCACGGTCAGGCCCACCTTCGAGGCGAGGGCGGTGGCGGTCATCCGGCCATCCTCCTGAAGGTGGCGCAAAATATTTCTGTCGATGTTGTCCAGCACGCAATAAACATACTGCCTCTGCTGCGGGGCGCGCGAAAAGGGGACAGCACTTTTGGGGCGATTCTTCCTATGGTTGCTCCTGAGAGACGTTCGACAGGAGAAACCGATGAATCCGCAGCTGTTCCTGGCCTTCCTGGTGGTGGCCGCAGCCTTGGCCTGCACGCCGGGAGTGGACTGGGCGTACACCATCGCGGCCGGACTCCGGCAGCGCAGTTTCGTGCCGGCGGTGGCCGGGCTCTGCGGCGGCTACGTCCTGCACACCGTCCTGCTGGTGGCCGGCCTGGCCGCCGTGCTGGCCGGGATGCCCGGCGTCCTGGGCTGGATAACCCTGGCGGGCGCGGGCTACCTGCTGTGGCTTGGCGTGGGAACCCTGCGGTCCTGGCGCGGCGCAAGCTTCAGCGCGGACGCTTCCGGGGGCGCCGGGACGCAGCTGCGCACCTTCCTCCAGGGAATGGGCACCAGCGGAATCAACCCCAAGGGGCTGCTCTTCTACGTGGCCCTCATACCGCAGTTCGTCAGCTCGGACGCCGCCCTGCCGGTGCCGGTGCAGTCCGGCCTGCTGGGCATGACATTCGTGGCGCTGGCCGGGCTGGTCTACACGGTGGTGGCCATACTGTCCCGCACCCTGCTGCAGAGCAGGCCCGGCGCGGCGCGGGCGGTGACGCTTGCCAGCGGCATCATCATGGTTGCGCTGGGGACTGTGCTGCTCGGCGAGCAACTGCTGCCCTTCCTGTCCGGCCACTCATAGGCAAACAGGGTCCTAGTCCCCGCTGAGTTCCTTCCAGTCCTGCTCCCAGATCCGGCGCATTTCCTCGTCCTTGCGGATGGGGATCGGGGCTTCCAGCTCACGCTGCGGTTCAGGGTCACCGCGCCGGCGTCCCCAGTCGCGCGGATTCAAGGAGCGCCGGCCCGATTCGAGCACGAGCAGCGCCCGGTCCGTCAGCGCATCGTTCCGCAGCGCAAGGTGGGTCTTGCGGCGGCGCAGGACCTCGGCGATCGCCTGGTGGGCCGCGTCCAGCCGGCCTTCCCGCCGCAGGGCACGGGCGCGGACCAGCAGCAGGGCGGCCGAAAGGTCGTCCGCGTTCAGCAGCCCCTCCGTCCAATCGATGACGGTGCGGCTGCGGCCAAGTGTGAGGGCCAGCGAGCAGCGGGCCAGGGCCATGGGGAGCGACGGCGGCAGTCCGGTCAGGGCGTCAAGGGCGGCTTCGGTGCGGCCGGTCTCGCGCAGCGCATGGGACAGGGCCAGGAACACGGACTCCTCGCTGAAGAGCACGGGAATCTCCACGCGCTCGGCCAGTTCCACCCGGGTGACAATCCGGGTGAGGTAGGCCGACGAGTAGCGGTTGGCCTCCTCGTCGTTCCTGGTGCTGAGACCCCGCTGCAGGAGTTCGGACGCGCGCAGGTAGCCGCCGTGCTTGTAGACCAGGAGCCCGCCCATGAGGTAGCAGAGTCCGGCCCACCCGGGATAGGTGCGGGCCAGGGTGATCAGGCGCTCCGGTTCCCGGCTGCTGAAAACCGCTTCGTGGACGGCTTTGGCGGGCCTGGGCACCAGGCGCTTGAGCCGGGGCACCTCGCCGTCGATGGACAGCAGGGCGGGGTTGCGGCCGCCCAGCACACCGGTCAGCAGGCCACCCACTCCCCCGGCAAGATCGTGGACCGGGGTGCGCAGCTGTGCCTGCCCGAAGGGCGTGAGGTCGCGGCTGTCCCAGTAGATCGGTGCGGTGTCCCCGGCGCTCATTCTTAAATGCTAACCGGGAGGAATGTCCTGCTTCCTGGCCATGAACCATTCGGTAAAGGCGGCGGCCCGGCCGGACCCGTCAAACCTGATGACCCACAGGTTGTCATACGTGGGGCGGCCGCCCGAGTAGGCGGTGACGCCCTGGACAAAAGCGGTGTTGCCGTCGCATCCGAGCAGCTCCCAGCTGAATGTCCAGTCGGCTGGCTCGTCGCGTGCGGAGAGCCAGCCTTCGACGATCCCCTCGTCGCCCCGCCAGGGTTCCGGATCGTGGGGACGGGTTTCGTAGACCGCGTCAGGGGTGAACAGGGCGCGGATGTCATCGGCGTCGTTGCTGTTCCAGGCCGCCTGGTACTTTTCCATCCAGGCGTGGACAAGATCCTCTGCCGACGCACGGCCTTTTGCTGAAGCTGGCTGGGTCATACCTAGGTTGTACCCGCGCCGCAGTGCCGGTGCAATGGCGTCACCCGTTGGCGGCCGCTATCCACACGCCGATCACCCAGGTGCTTGCGGCCAGGCAGGCCAGCCCGAATTCGGCGAGCATGCCCACCCCGGTGGCCTTCAGGGCGGCCCAGCTGGACCTCGCCGCCGTCGTAAGATTCCGCGTGCGGAGGAACTCGCTGGCCAGCAGGCCGGCAGCAAAGCCCAGGAAGAGCCCCACCACGGGGATGATGAACATCCCCACGACGCCCGCGGTCAGCGCCACCACGATGCTGCGGCTGGGAATGGCGTGCTGCTTGAGTTTCCTGCCGGTCAGGACGGCACCTGCCGTCATTCCCGCGGCGACGAAAATCATGGCCACCGCAAACACCACCCAGCCCGCCGTCCCGGCACCGCCCCAGATGGCCCATGCCAGCAGACTGACGCCGATCAGGACGCTGCCGGGCAGGACGGGGATGATGGTGCCCGCCACCCCCACCAGGATCGCCAGGCCGCACAGGATGGTCACCACGGTCTCGGAGCTCATGGACCCCAGTCTAGGGGCCGGTGCTTAACGCACGACGGCGGTGCCTCCTTGAGCGCAAGGAGGTACCGCCGTCGTGGTTTCCGGAGGTCAGGTCCCCGGAAAGGGCCTTACTCCGCTTCGACCGCTGCGGCGACCGCCGCGGTGACGGCGGGCGCGACGCGTGGGTCCAGCGGGCTGGGCACGATGTAGTCGGCGGAAAGGTCCTCGGCAGCAAGTTCGGCGATGGCACGGGCCGCCGCCAGCTTCATGGCCGGTGTGATGCGGCGGGCACCGGCGTCGAGGGCGCCCCGGAAGATGCCTGGGAAGGCCAGGACGTTGTTGATCTGGTTCGGGAAGTCGCTGCGGCCGGTGGCGACCACGGCGGCGTACTTCACTGCCACCTCGGGCAGGACTTCGGGGTCCGGGTTGGAGAGGGCGAAGACGATGGCGTCCTGGTTCATGGTGGCCAGGTGTGCCTCGTCCAGCTTGGAGGAGGAGACGCCGATGAACACGTCGGCTCCGGCGAGGGCTTCGGCGGGGCCGCCGGTGATGTCGCGGGGGTTGCTGCGGCCGGCGATGTCCGCCTTCTTGCTTCCGGGGCTGGCGGCCAGGTCCTCCCGGGCGCTGTTGATGACGCCCCGGGAGTCCAGCAGGACCACGTCGGTGATACCGGCTGCGAGGAGGATTTCGGCGACGGCGATTCCTGCCGCGCCGGCGCCGGACACCACTACCTTCAGTCCTTCCAGGCCGCGGCCGGTCACCTTGGCTGCGTTGGTGAGCGCGGCAAGGGCAACGACGGCGGTGCCGTGCTGGTCATCATGCATGACCGGGCAGTCGAGGGCTTCGATCAGCTTTTCCTCAAGCTCGAAGCAGCGCGGCGCCGAGATGTCTTCAAGGTTGACGGCACCGAAGCTGGGGCGCAGGCGGACCAGCGTTTCCACGATCTCATCCACGTCGGTGGTGTTGAGGACCAGCGGGATGGAGTCAAGGTCGCCAAAGGTCTTGAACAGGGCGGACTTGCCCTCCATGACCGGCAGCGAGGCGCTGGCACCGATGTTGCCCAGGCCCAGGACGGCCGTGCCGTCGCTGACAACGACCACCAGGCGCTCGGCCCAGGTCAGCGTGCGGGCGAGTTCGGGCTTGGCGTGGATGGCGCGGCTGACCTCGGCGACACCCGGGGTGTAGGCGATGGACAGGTCCCGCTTGTTGGACAGCGGAACAGTGCTGGTGACGGACAGCTTGCCGCCCTGGTGGGCGCTGAAGATCTCGTCTTCGGTCAGGGCAGTGGCTGCTGAATCGTCGGTGGCGGTGATTGCGTCAATGGACACGTCGTTGTCTCCTGGTGCTGGCCGTGGGCACACGGCACATCTGGAACCGGGGCCCTGCCGGGCCCGGGCGTGGAAGGTAGTGCGACAGGAAACCCAGGGGTGGCGGGTCCGCGGGAACGCCGGGGATGTTTCCGCCCTGCCGCTCCTGTGCCCCCATGGTAGGCAGCCCGGAAAGTGCCCTGCGCCCGGCCTTGACACGATTTTGGCATGCCAAAACGGTTAATCACGCCTTTTAGTGATCCACGTCACGGGATTATGGCGTATTTAATGCCGTATTGGTCTAGGCCAGTTACGCCGTCCTGCCGACTGTGAAGCCCGTTTCAGCTTCCGGGGAAAGCCGTTCGCAGGCTTTTTTGAGGTCCTCTTCGGCTTCGAAGAGGGAGAGGCGCCGGTTCCTGACGGACTGGACCAGACCAGTGACCGTGAGGAGGAGGACACGGGCCCCCACGGCGTCGCCGCAGGCGCCGGCCACGAGCTTTTCGCTGAGCACGTCGATCTCCCGCAAAAGTTCCGTGGTGTCTTTTCCGGGCTGGTATACGCCGCGGCTCAGGCACTGCTCCACGGCCGGCTGCATGACGCGCATGTGGAAGATCTCCATAAGCAGTCCGGAAAGGGCGCGTCCCCGGAAGCGAGGAGACGAGCCGCGGGCACCTGCCCGCAACTCGTCCAACTGCTGCCGGTAGAGCGCGAGCATCAGGTGGGTGGGGGACGGAAAGTAGCGGTAGAGCGTGCCGAGCGGAACGTCCGCTTTTTCTGCCACCTGGGGGAGCTCCACGGCATCAAGGCCGGTGCGGGCAAACCCGGCGGCGGTATCGAGGATCCTCGTATAGCGGAGGCGCTGGCGGGGAGCGGAAGGCCGGGCGGCCATGGGCGGATGGTCTGAAAATGTCTCGGGCATCAGCATTCCGGGGTTGGATTTGAGGAACTGCGGCCAGGAGCGCCCCCATTTCCATACCGCCCTGCAGTCCGGTTCAACTATACGGCACAGGCACGTGCCCTAATTAGTCAGCGGGCTTACCAACCGGCGCCCCCGGAGTCAGTCAACGCCCTTGATCTTCACCACGAAGACGGCGCCGAGCAGGCCAATCACGGCGGCCGTGAGGAACAGGGTCCGGTAACCGCCCCCGTGGGTGACGGCAAGCAGGGCCAGTCCCGGAGCGACCACCTGCGGCAGCGAGTTGGCCACGTTGATGACCCCCATGTCCTTGCCCCGGTTGACCGCGAAAGGCAGGACCTGGGTCAGCAGGGCAAAGTCCACGGCCAGGTAGGCGCCGAAACCGATTCCCAGCACGGCAGCCCCTGCAAGCGCGCCCGGCCACACCGGAAAGAACGCCATGATGGCCCCGGCCATGGCGATGGTGGCGGACGAAGCGATGACGAACGGCTTACGCCGGCCCACCCTGTCGCTCCAGGGGCCGGCCAGCACGGCGGTGACCATCACCATGACCGCGTAGATCCCGGTCAGGACCAGCACGCCGGTGGCGGGATCCTCATGGTGGATGATGTCCCGCAGGAAGAAGAGCAGATAGACGATGGTGAGCTGGTTGCCCACGTTGACCAGGAGGCGGGTAAGCCACGCCCAGGCAAAGTCGGGATAGATAAAGGGACTGATGTAGAAGCCGCGGATGAATGTGCGCGGCCTGAAGGCCTCGAGTTCATTCCTGGGCAGGGCGGGATCGTTCGGGTGGAAGAGGTACGGCAGCACGGACAGCAGCAGCGCGGCCGCGCAGAGCCAGTAACCCACCATGAAGTTTCCTGAGACCACGGCCCCGAAGACCGCCCCGGTGAGGATGCCGAGGGTCTGGCCCATTGCGGCCAGCCCGCCCACTCCCCCGCGCTGGATGACGGGCACCCGGTCCGGGACGGCCGCGGTGATGGCAGCGTAGGCGGCGTTGGCGCCCAACTGCACCAGGCACCAGAAGAGCACCATCAGTGCCACGGCGGCCGAAAAGGACATGGCCACCAGCGCTGCGGTGGCCAGGACGGCCCCGGCCAGAACCCACGGCGCCCGCCGGCCGAAGCGTGACGTGGTCCGGTCCGACAGGGCGCCAAAGAGGGGGTTGGCCACCAGGGACACGGCCGCGCCGCAGGCCGTGACCAGGGACAGGATGGCTTCCTTGGCGGGCGCGTCGATGCTGATGGCCTGCTGGCCGATGAAGACATTGATGGGGCCGAAGAATGCGGCGTTGATACCCACGTTGACCAGCACCAGCCCGGTCACCCAGCGGGCGGTGACCTTTTCCACCGGCTCTGCGAGCGCTGGCGTGGTGCCCTCTCCTGCAGACGCACCGTCCGGGGCAGGCGTGCTGGACAGACTCATGGCATGCTCCCCCTGGTGCGGCCGGTTGGCGGTGGGACCAGACTATCGTGGGCGGTAACGCGCCGCCCTGCGGCAGGCGCAGGATGTGCATAACCCACCACTATGCGAGGAGAGCCACGTGGCAACACCAGCAGGAAACGGATCCGCTCCGGCCGTGAACACCGCCGATCTCTACGATGAGCGCGGCGACGAACTGGCATCGGTGTCCCTGCAGTTCCAGTCCCTGGGTGGACGCTCCCACTTCAGCGGACCGGTCCGGACCATCCGCTGCTTCCAGGACAATGCCCTGGTCAAGGCCACGCTAGGATCGCCGGGCAACGGGGCGGTCCTGGTGGTGGACGGCGGCGGATCGCTGGGGACCGCTTTGATGGGGGACATGATCGCCGAAAGTGCCGTGACGAACGGCTGGGCCGGCGTCGTGATCAACGGCGCCATCCGCGACCGGGCGGCGATTGCCGGACTGGACCTCGGGGTGAAAGCCCTGGGCAGCAACCCGAAGAAGAGCCTGAAGGCCGGGGCGGGCGAAGTTGACGTGGATGTGGTGATCGACGGCGTGACGTTCCGGCCAGGAGCCACCGTCTGGTGCGATCCGGACGGCATCCTCGTGGAGCCGTAGCGCACGCCCGCGGGCACACTTTGCCGGGCCGGGAAACTTTGCTGGGCGGGGAATAGAAGTGCGGGTAAGATAGTTACTGAAAGCAACTATCGCTGCTTATATCCTTTTCTTCCCCTTGGAGCACCCATGTCCAAAGCCACTGCCGCGTCCGGCGTCGGCGAAACCCTGACGCAACGCCAGATCGTCACAGTAATGGTGGGCCTGATGCTGGGCATGTTCCTGGCATCCCTTGACCAGACCATTGTCTCGACCTCCATCTACACCATCGCCAACGACCTGGATGGGCTCTCCCTGCAGGCGTGGGCCACCACCGCCTACCTGATCACCTCCACCGTCAGCACGCCGCTGTACGGCAAGCTGAGCGACATCTTCGGCCGCCGCCCCCTGTACCTGGCCGCCATCGCCATCTTCCTGGTGGGCTCGCTCTACGCGGGATCGGTGCACTCCATGACCGAACTGGCCATTGCCCGCGGCATCCAGGGCCTGGGTGCCGGCGGCCTGCTGGCCCTGGCGCTGACCATCATCGGCGACATCGTCTCGCTGAAGGACCGGGCCAAGTTCCAGGGCTACTTCATGTCCGTCTTCGGCATCTCCTCGGTCCTGGGCCCGGTGGTGGGCGGCGCGTTCGCAGGTTCGGCAAACATCCTGGGCTTTGACGGCTGGCGCTGGGTCTTCTTCATCAACATCCCCATCGGCCTGGCAGCCCTGACAGTGGTGTTCCTGTTCCTGCACCTGCCCGCCAAGCACCTGAAGCAGAAGATCGACTACTGGGGTGCCGCGGCCATCACCGTGGCCATCGTCCCGCTCCTCCTGGTGGCTGAACAGGGCCGCAGCTGGGGCTGGACCTCAACGAACTCCTTCCTCTGCTACGGCCTGGGCGTGGTGGGCATTGCCTGGTTCCTGCTGGCGGAGAAGCGGGCCGGCGACTACGCCCTGATCCCGCTGCGGCTCTTCCACAACGTCACGTTCGGACTGTCCTCGCTGCTGAACTTCATCATCGGCATTGGCATGTTCGGTGCCATCGCCATGCTCCCCATGTACCTGCAGCTGGTGAAGGGCCTCACCCCCACCGAGGCAGGCCTGATGATGATCACATTCACCGTGGGCATCCTCTTCGGGTCCATCACCGCCGGCCGCACCATTTCGGCCTCCGGCACGTTCCGCATCTTCCCCATCATGGGGACCGGCATCCTGACCGCCGCCGCCCTGGTCATGGGCTTTTCCCTCCAGGTGGATACGGCACTCTGGGTTCCGGGCCTGATTGCGGTGTTCTTTGGTGTTGGCCTGGGCTTCTGCATGCAGCCGCTCACCCTGGCCATGCAGACCTCGGTGCCGCCGCGGGACATGGGCGTGGGAACCTCCTCGGCCGCATTCTTCCGCTCCATGGGCGGTGCCGTGGGAACCGCCGTCTTCATCTCCATGCTGTTCAGCCTGGCCGCTGACAAGATTGCCGACGGCATGAAGACAGCAACAGCCGACCCCGCCTACCTCGCTGTCCTGAAGGACCCGGCGGTCGCCGCAGACCCCGCCAACGCGAAGCTGTACGACTTCTTCAAGAACGGCGCCTCCAACGATTCCCTCAACGACACCAGCTGGCTGCACACCGCCAACAGCACCCTGACCCGGCCCATCACCGAAGGTTTCGCCAGCTCCATCGACGCGGTGATGCTGACGGCGGCGGTGCTGACCGGCCTGGCGTTCCTGATCAGTTTCGCCCTGCCACGGAAGAAGCTGACGGACCAGAAGGCGTCCCCGCAGGACAAGGACAACATGCAGATCCCGGCGCACTAGCCCCGAACAACCAAGCGGAGCGCAGGAACGGACGACGACGGCGGCACGGCCCGCCGTCGTCGTCCGGCGTTAAGGGGGGCCGAAGGCGCCAAGTGGAACCTGCGCCGGTGACGTGCCACACTGTTTAGCGCGTGTGCGCCGGCCCTTCCGGCCGGTACCGCAGCCGACGACGTCCGCACCGCAATCCATAAACCCCCAAACCCAGGGAGAACCATGCCCACTGCACAGGAGCAGACCACAACCGGCATTCCACGGCGGGTGATCTGGCTGGCGCTCGCGGGGGCGGTGGGTGGATTCCTTTTCGGCTTTGACTCCTCCGTGGTCAACGGCGCGGTGGACGCCATGAAGGAAGAGTTCGCCCTCTCCGAGGCCGTGACCGGCTTCGCCGTTGCCATCGCCCTGCTGGGCTGCGCCGCCGGTGCCTTCCTGGCCGGCAAGGTGGCAGACCGCTACGGCCGCATCCCCGCCATGAAGCTGGGCGCCCTGCTCTTCCTGGTCAGCGCCGTCGGTACCGGCTTTTGCTTCGGGGTGTGGGACCTGGTCTTCTGGCGCCTGGTAGGCGGCCTGGGCATCGGGCTCGCTTCCGTGATCGCCCCGGCCTACATCTCCGAAATTTCGCCGCGCAAGGTGCGTGGCCGCCTCGCGTCCCTGCAGCAGCTGGCCATCACCACGGGCATCTTCGCCGCCCTGCTCTCCGACGCACTCCTGGCCACCACCGCCGGCGGAGCGGACCAGTCCTTCTGGCTCGGCATCGAGGCATGGCGCTGGATGTTCCTTGCCGCCGCCGTTCCCGCCGTCGTCTACGGCTGGGTGGCCTTCACGCTGCCCGAATCGCCGCGGTTCCTGGTGTTCCAGGGCAAAGAGGACGAGGCCCGGAAGGTCTTCGCCTCGATCGCTCCTGCCGAGGACACGGACCGGCACATCCGCGACATCCGCGAAGCCATTGAGGAAGACAAGCTGGCCGGGCAGAAAGGCTCCCTGCGCGGAAAGGCATTCGGGCTGCAGGCTGTGGTCTGGGTGGGCATCATCCTGTCCGTGCTGCAGCAGTTCGTGGGCATCAACGTGATCTTCTACTACTCCACCACCCTGTGGAAGGCTGTCGGCTTCCAGGAGAAGGACTCGCTGGCCATCTCGGTTGCCACCTCCATCACCAACATCCTGGTCACCCTGGTGGCCATCGCCCTGGTGGACCGCATTGGCCGGCGCCCCATCCTTCTCGCCGGCTCCGTGGGAATGGCAGTGTCGCTGGCCGCCATGGCCCTTGCCTTCTCCTCGGCCACCGGCAATGGCGAAAACATCACCCTCCCCGGCGCCTGGGGCCCGGTGGCCCTGGTGGCCGCCAACGTGTTCGTGGTCAGCTTCGGGGCGTCCTGGGGCCCGCTGGTGTGGGTCCTGCTGGGCGAGATCTTCCCGTCCAGGATCCGCGCCCGGGCCCTGGGCCTGGCCGCGGCCGCGCAGTGGGTGGCGAACTTTGCCATCACGCTCAGCTTCCCGGTGATGGCCGCCGGATCGCTGCCCTTGACCTACGCCATGTACGCCCTGTTCGCGGCGGCATCCTTCTTCTTCGTGATGTTCAAGGTGCCCGAAACCAACGGGATGTCCCTGGAGCAGGCGGAGACGCTGTTCGTGCCCAAGGGATCCGCCAAGGCGAACTGACGCCCCATCACCTCCTGCTGCTTTTCCTTCGACGCCCCATCAGCTTTCGGCGGAAAACAAGAAACCCTCCATCACCTGGTGTGATGGAGGGTTTCTTGTTGTGCGGCTGCCTAGACCACGTGCGGTTCGTGGGAGGACAGGTAGCGGCGGCCGCCCACGGCGATCAGGATGGCCACCACCATGGCCGCGGCTCCGGCGAAGAAGGGCACCTGCGGGCCGAAGTGCTCGCCCAGCTGCGCGGCGGCGAACGGTGCCAGCGCGCCGCCCATCCAGCGGACGAAGTTGTAGCCGGAGGAGGCCACGGGGCGGGGTGAGTCGGATACGCCCATGGCCAGTTCGGTGAAGATGGTGTTGTTGATGCCCAGCAGGGCACCGGCCACGATCACCAGGACGACGACGGCCGGCACCGAGTGTCCGGCTGCCAGTCCCAGCCCGGCCAGGTCCAGCATCAGCAGGAACAGGGTCCCGGCCAGCACCTTGACAGCGCCGAAGCGGTTCTGCAGGATCGGGGCGACGAAGACGGAGAACACGGCCACGGCCACGCCCCAGCCGAAGAAGACCCCGCCGATGCCGTACGCATCCATGCCCAGGATGAACGGGGTGAATGCCAGGATGGTGAAGAAGCCGTAGTTGTAGAACAGGCTGCTGGCGGCCGTCGTGCGCAGTCCCTTGTGGCCGAGTGCCAGCAGGGGATCCCGCAGCCGCACTTTGCGCCCTGGGAGCGGCGTCGCGGGCAGCAGGGCAATCAGTGCGATGAAGGCCGCCGCCATCAGCACGGCGGTGCCGAAGAACGGTGCGCGCCACTGCCAGCCGCCCAGGAGCGCGCCCAGGAGCGGGCCGAGCGAAATGCCCAGGCCCAGTGCTGCCTCATAAAGGATGATGGCGGTTCCGGCGCCGCCGCTGGCCACGCCGACGATCACGGCGAGCGCGGTGGCAACGAACAGGGCGTTGCCCAGTCCCCAGCCGGCGCGGAAGCCGACGAGTTCAGCCACGCTGCCGGACAGGCCGGACAGGGAGGAGAAGACCACGATGACGGCAAGGCCGATCAGCAGGGTTTTCTTGCCGCCGATCCGGGACGACACAAACCCGGTGATCAGCATGGCCAGTGCGGTGACGAGGAAGTAGCTGGTGAAGAGCAGGGAGACCTGGCTGGGGCTTGCCTCCAGGTTGGTGGCGATGGCGGGGAGGATGGGGTCCACCAAGCCGATGCCCATGAAGGCGAAAACGGCGGCGAGGGCTGTGGCCCACACCGCCTTTGGCTGCTTCAGGAAGGAGGCCTTTTCGGCCTGCAAGGTTGATTCTGGTGCCGGCAGGGTTTCTGCGAGCTGGCCGTCCATGGAGGGTGCTCCTAAGGTCGTGGGGTAGTCAGCTGTTCTGGGCTGCATTAATGATCTTGTCGATGACCGGCAGGGCTGCGGCCAGCGCATCCCTGTCCTGGTCGCTGAGGGCGCCGAGGATGCCGGCCATCACCTGGTTCCGCCGGGTGTTGGCGGAGTCGACGGCGGCGCGGCCTTCGGGCGTGAGGATGACCCGGACGGCACGGGAGTCGGCGGGGTCCGGTTCGCGGCGGGCCAGCCCTGCCCGCTCGAGCTTGATGATCTGCTCGGTGGCGCTGGGAACCCTGACGCCGAGATTGCGCGCGATTTCGCCCACCCTCTGGCCGTCCTCGAGCAGCATCTTGAGGGTGCTGAGCTGGGCGGCACTGAGTTCACCGTCGGCATCCAGGCGGCGGACCAGGTACACGCTGTGGCGGAGTGCCTCACGGAATCCGCTGGCGAGTTCCTGCAGCTGGGCTTCTGTCGCATTCATCATTAGGTAGCCTAACATTTAGGCACCCTAACGGTCAAGGCTGGGTGTAATGCTTCACCCTTCGAGCGGCAGTTTCATTCCCACGTGGCTGGCTTCGAAGCCCAGGCGTTCGTAAAACCGGTGGGCTGCCGTGCGGCTGGTGTGGGTAGTGAGCTGCATGAGGCTGCAGCCGCGGCGCCGCGACTCGGCGATGGCCCACTCCACCATCAGCTTCCCAATCCCCTGGCTCCGAAGGGAGGATGCCACCCGCACGCCTTCAAGCTGGGAGCGCCAGGCCCCCTGGCGGGACAGGCCCGGCAGGAAGCTCAGCTGGAACGTGGCAATGACGGGGCCGCCCTCCCCGCCGGGAGGCACCAGTTCGCCGGCCAGCAGCAGGTGGGACGGGTCGGAATCGATTGCGTCGAGGGCGCTCTCGTACGGCCCCATGTCCGCGGCTGCTTCGCGGCCGGTCCCCAGGGCGTCATCGGCCAGCAGCTGCACCAGGGCCGGGAGGTCATTCCGGGTGGCGTGCCGGAGTCTGAACATTCCGCCGTCGACGTCGGCGGTAAACAGGGCAGGAACGGCATCTTCGGCAGGGGTCACCTGCCCAGCTTTGCACAGGAACCGAACGACGCCGGCACTTGGGTAAGTGCCGGCGCCGTTGTGATGGGGCGTTGCCGGAATTCCTGCAGGATCTGATGGCGCGTTGCGTTAGAAGCCGCAGGAAGTGATGGCGGGTGCCGGGCAGTGGTCAGGCGGGGGTGCCGGCCATTTCCGCCTGCCGCTCCTCCACCAGGGTGGCAACGGCGTTGAACAGCGGATGGTCCTTCTCGAGCCCGGTGATCCTCGCCGTGGCATCGGCCGGGCTGTCGGATCCGAGGATGGCCGCCAGCTCGGTGGCCTCGGCGTCGGCCGGATCGTTGAAGCGGAGGGCAGCCGCGATGGCGCCCAGCAGGGCTTCGGGCACTACGCCGCGTTCCGCCAGCTCCGCGGCCGGGCCGATGAAGCGCTCGTGCCGGCTCAGCTTCCGCAGCGGCGCACGGCCCACCCGGGTCACGGTGTCCGGTAGGTACGGGTTGGAGAACCGGACCAGGATCTTCTGGACGTAGGCTTCCTGCTCGTCATTGCTGAAGCCGTGCTTGGCCACCAGGAGCTGCTTGGTCTCCTCGAGCACCGCGCGGACGTCCTCGGCCACATCCTGGTCCGCCATGGCGTCCGAGATCTTCTCCAGCCCCGCCTCAAAACCGAAGTAGGCGGCCGAGGCATGCCCGGTATTCACGGTGAACAGCTTCCGCTCGATGTACGGCGAGAGGTCATCAACGAAGGTGGCCCCGGGGATCACGGGAGCAGCATCCCCGAAGGCGGTCCGGTCGATAACCCACTCGTAGAAGGTTTCCACGGTGACGTCCAGGCCCTGCCCGGCCTCCTGGTTGGGCACGATCCGGTCCACGGCGGTGTTGGCGAACACCGCCTTTCCGTCGAGAACAGCGGCCGTGACACCGGGCTGGGCTGCCACTTCCTTGGCCAGGATGTCGGTGGCGTTGATCGCGTTCTCACAGGCCATGACCTGCAGGGGCGCCAGGCCGGGTTCCCTGGCAACGATGCCCTTGGCGATCACGGGCGCCACGAACTTCAGGATATGCGGGCCCACCGCGGTGGTGACGATGTCCGCCGTCGCGATTTCCCCGACCAGCTCGGCTTCCTGGGCATTGGAGTTCAGCGCGCGGAAGTTGTCCACGGTGCGCACGGCAGGGTTCTCGCCCACCTCGTGCACCGCGTAGTTGTCAGCGGCGGAAAGCCGGGTGATCAGTTCCTCGGCCACATCCGCGAACACCACCTCGTAGCCGGCGTCATGCAGCAGCAGCCCCACGAAACCCCGGCCGATGTTGCCGGCCCCAAAATGTACTGCCTTCACTATGCGTTGACCTTTCCGAAAAGCTCCAGGACTTCATCCTCGGACGTCGCAGCCTCGAGCCGGGCAACCTGTTCCTTGTTGGTGAAGACCTTGGCGATGGAGGACAGGATGTGCAGGTGCTCGTTGTTGATGCCTGCCACGCCCACCACGAACTTCACCTGCTTGCCGTTCCAGTCAATGCCTTCCGGGTAGCGGATGACCGACACCGCCGACTTGCGGATGTGGTCCTTGGCGGCGTTGGTGCCGTGCGGGATGGCCAGGAAGCTGCCCATGTAGGTGGACACCGACTCCTCGCGCTCGTGCATGGCGGCGATGTAGCCCTCGTCCACGGCGCCCCGGGCCAGCAGGAGCCGGCCTGCCTCGTCGATGGCGGCGTCGCGGGTGGTGGCCGAGCCGTTCAGGACCACGCTTTCGCGGGCCAGGATCTCCGGGCTTCCGGCTGCGGAGGTTCCGGCCGCCGCTGCACCTGCAGCTGTTCCCGCGGCGGCAGGCGTTGCGTCCACCGGGGCGTCGGCGGCGTGGGCACCATGGGTGGTGCCGGCGTCGGCCGTTCCACCTTCGGTGTTGCTTTCCTTGACCAGTTCCACGATCTCGTCATAGCGCGGGCTGTTCATGAAGTTGTCCACGGAGTAGTGGACCGCGCTGGAGGTGGCTGGCTTGGCACGCTCGGTGAGGTCCTGGTGCGTGACCACGACGTCATAGGTGTCGCTGAGGTTGGCGATGGAGGCGTTGGTGACCTTGACGTCCGGGAAGCCGGCCGCCTTGATCTTGTTCCGCAGCACCGAGGCGCCCATGGCGCTGGAGCCCATGCCGGCGTCGCACGCAAACACGATGTTCCGGACCGGGCCGGCCAGCACGCCAACGCCGCCGCGCCCGGCAGCCGTGGTGCCTGCGGCGGTACCTGCACCGGCGCCGGTAAGGGTGGAGGCAACGGAGCTCTTCTTGCCCTTCATGGCCTCCATGCGGGAGGTGGCATCACCCAGGTCCGCCTCATCGCTGTGCTTCGTGGTGCGCAGGATCAGGGAGGAGACGAGGAAGGACACCGTCGCGGCGAGCACCACGGACAGGATCACGCCGAAGTAGCTGTCCCGCGAGGTCTGTGCGAGGACGGCAAAGATGGAACCAGGCGCCGCGGGGGCCACCAGGCCGGAATTCGTCAGGGCCAGGGTGGCGATGCCGGTCATGCCGCCGGCGATCGTGCCCAGGATCAGCAGCGGGCGCATCAGGACGTACGGGAAGTAGATCTCGTGGATGCCGCCGAGGAACTGGATGATTGCTGCGCCGGGGGCCGATGCCTTGGCAGCGCCGCGGCCGAAGAACATATACGCGAGCAGCAGGCCCAGGCCCGGGCCCGGGTTGGCTTCGAGCAGGAACAGGATGGACTTGCCCTGCTCCAGGGACTGCTGCACGCCCAGCGGGGTGAGGACGCCGTGGTTGATGGCGTTGTTGAGGAACAGGACCTTGGCAGGTTCGATGAAGATGCTGGTCAGCGGCAGCAGGCCGTTCTGGACCAGGAACTGCACGAAGTTGCCCGCGGCCGTGCTGAAGGCGGTCACCAGGGGCGAGATGCCGTAGAAGCCCAACAGGGCCAGGAGCGCACCCCAGATGCCGGCCGAGAAGTTGTTGACCAGCATCTCGAAGCCGGGGCGGATCTTGCCGTCCCAGATCGAGTCGATCTTCTTCATGGTCCAGCCGCCCAGCGGGCCCATGATCATGGCGCCGATGAACATCGGAATGCCGGCGCCGACGATCACGCCCATGGTGCCGATGGCCCCCACCACGCCGCCGCGGACGTCATAGACCATCTTGCCGCCGGTGTAGCCGATCAGCAGCGGCAGGAGGTAGGTGATCATCGGACCAACAAGGCCGATGTTCGGCTTTCCGCCCGTTTCGCCGAAACCACCCAGCTGCGGCACGGGCAGCCAGCCCTTCTCGATGAAGAGGGCGGTGATGATGCCCCAGGCGATGAACGCCCCGATGTTGGGCATGATCATGCCGGACAGGAATGTCCCGAACTTTTGGACGTGCACGCGCGCGCTGGTGCGGGGTTTCGCAACTGTCTCTGTTGCCATGGTGATTTCCTAACCGTCATTCCTGCTGCTCCGCAGGATTGGTTTGATGATGACGACGACGTAGTGCTGGGTGGTGCGGGTTGCTGGCTTAACCGGCGGGGCTGGTGGAGATCCGGTGCAGCCATTCGAGGAAAAGCTTGAGTTCCGAGCTGGAAAGCTGGTCAGAGTGCGAGGCCTGAAGTGCGGCGTTCAGGGCGATCGCTGCCACCACCACCGAGGACTTCCCGGTGCCGCCCGGGGCCGGGCCGCTGGCCGGCTCGGCAGACACCGCGAAGATCATGGCGTCCCGGGTCATGGTGGACAGTTCGAGGTTCCGTTCGGAGGCGGGTTCCGCAATCAGCATCAGCGTCACGCCCACGTTGGCCGCCAGGATGGACCTGGCCGCTTCCCGGGGCTGGACGTTCAGCTGGCCCGCCGCCGCTGCCTTGTTCAGCATTTCCTCCATCAGCGCCTCGGCGTCGGCCACAATGGCCGGCCGGCTTTCCGGGCGGATGTTGCCGAACATCACCAAGTACAGCTCAGGCTGGTTCAGTCCGAACTGGACGTGGTTGTCCCACATTCTCCGGATGTCCTCAAGGGGCTGGCCGGAGGGGGCGAAATCCCTTTCGCCCGCGACATATTCTTCAAACCCTGCGGCGACGACAGCGTCGAACAGACCTTCCTTGTCACCGAAGTGGTGGTACAGCGTGGGAGCCGAAACCCCCGCCAGCTGGGTGATCTGGCGGGTGGAGACCGGAGCTCCCGCGGATTTTGCCAGCAGTTCCGCGGCAGCACGGAGCAGCCGCATTTTGGGGGGAAGCTGGCCATCCAAACTCATAACCGCTACCCTAGCACCTATAGCGTTGCTATATGAACTGAATCACATACAATTTTTTCAGGCACGTTTCCCGCCCCGGACGTAGCAGTCCTCCGGCGGACCCGGCATGGCGCCGGAGAACTTGGCGGGCCTGTCTACCGGCAGAGAATGAGGACCTTCAGTGCAGAACTTCCCAGGAGTAGGCGTCAGTCCAGGCCGTGTCATCGGCACCATCCGCCAGATGCCCAAACCGATCAGCGAGCCTCCCGCCGGCGAACAGCTGGCCCCTGGCACCACCGCCGAGGAAGCCACCGCAGCCCTGAAGGCCGCCGCGCAGGCCGTGCACGACGAGCTGAAGGACCGCGCCGCCCATGCCACGGGCGACGGCAAGGCCGTCCTTGAAGCCACGGCACTGATGGCCAAGGACACCATGCTGATCAAGGGGGCGGCCAAACTGGTGGCCCGGGGAACCTCTGCCGAACGCGCCATCTGGGAGTCCGGTTCGTCCGTGTCCGAGATGCTGCACAACCTGGGCGGCTACATGGCCGAGCGCGCCACCGATGTCCTGGACGTCCGGGCCCGGATCGTGGCCGAACTCCGCGGCGTCCCCGCCCCCGGCATCCCCGCCTCCAGCACGCCATTCGTCCTGGTGGCGGAGGACCTGGCGCCCGCTGACACGGCAACGCTGGACCCCAACAAAGTCCTGGCGCTGGTCACCGCCGGCGGCGGCCCGCAGTCCCACACAGCCATCATTGCAAGGTCCCTCGGCCTGCCCGCCGTGGTTGCCGCGGTGGGCGTCGATGACCTCCCGGACGGCACCGAAGTGTACGTGGACGGCGCGGCCGGCCTCATCACGGCCGCTCCCGATGACTCCCTCCGGGCAACAGCGGAGGCCTGGGCTGCCACGGCGTCGCTGCTGGCCAAGTTCAACGGCACGGGCACGACGGCGGACGGCCACGAAGTGCCCCTGCTCGCCAACGTGGGCGGCGGCAAGGACGCCGAAGCGGCAGCGAAGCTGGGCGCCCAGGGCGTGGGCCTCTTCCGCACCGAGTTCTGCTTCCTGGAGCGGGACACCGAGCCCTCCGTGGAGGAGCAGGCTGCTGCCTACAAGAGCGTGTTCGATGCCTTCCCCGGCAAGAAGGTGGTCCTCCGGACGCTGGATGCGGGCGCGGACAAGCCCCTGCCCTTCCTGACGGACTCCACCGAGCCGAATCCGGCCCTTGGTGTCCGCGGCTACCGCACCGACTTCACCACGCCCGGCGTCCTGGACCGGCAGCTGGAAGCCATCGCCCTGGCCCAGCAGCAGTCCGAGGCTGACGTCTGGGTGATGGCCCCCATGATCTCCACCGCCGAGGAGGCCTCCCGCTTCGCATCGATGTGTGCGGACGCCGGCATCAAGACCCCCGGCGTCATGGTGGAGGTCCCGTCCGCGGCCCTCACCGCCGAAGCCATCCTGCGCGAGGTCAGCTTCGCCAGCCTGGGCACCAACGACCTCACCCAGTACGCCATGGCCGCGGACCGCCAGCTCGGCCCGCTCGCCAACCTGAACACCCCTTGGCAGCCGGCCGTCCTGCGGCTCGTCGGGCTGACGGTGGAAGGATCCCGCGCGGAAGGGCACAACAAGCCGGTGGGCGTCTGCGGCGAGGCAGCGGCAGACCCTGCCCTCGCCGTCGTCCTGACCGGCCTTGGCGTCAGCACGCTGTCCATGACGGCGCGTTCCCTCGCTGCCGTGGCGGCAGTACTCAAGACGGTGACCCTCTCGGAAGCGCAGGAACTGGCCAAGCTGGCCCTGTCCGCTCCGAGCGCCACCGAAGCCCGGGCCTGGGTGCGGGAGAAACTGCCGGTCCTGGACGAACTGGGCCTCTGACGCCTTGCCGGGCAGGCCGGCGCGGGCGGGATAGGCTACCTCCATGGCATTGGTAACACCCCGCGTTACGGCCGGCCTGCCCGAGGACGAGGCCCTCAGCCTCGCGCGTGCCCTCACCGGCGGCACGGACATCACCGTCTTCGTGGACGGCACCGTCCACCGCCTGCCCACCCAGGCGAGGGACGCCGTCGTGGATCTCCTGGCCCGTCTTAGCCGAGGCGAAACCGTGACGGTCAGCAGCGTGGAAGAGATGCTCACCACCTCCCAAGCCGCCGAGCTCGCCGGGATCTCGCACACCTACCTGCGCAACATGACGGACCGCGGCGAGATCCCCGTGGAGTACCGGGGGTCGCACCGACGGATCCGCCAGGCCGCCATCATGGCCTGGCTTGAGACACAGAAGCAGAAACGCGCCGCGGAGGCCGCCGGCAACGGCGACGCCGGCGCGGGAGCATAGTGCGGATCGGACCCGGGCGGTCCCGGAAAGAGCCGCAGCTTCAGGCCGCCGCCGTGGACGCCAACGGGCTGACCGGCCGGATCCTCTGGACCGGCGGGACACCCCCGCCGGGCAGCGGCACGGGGGCAATCGACGAGGCACCCGCCTTTATCCTGATCCACGGCATCGGCGTGTCGCACCGCTACCTGGCGCGGCTGCACCATGACCTCGCCCGCACCGCCCACGTCTATTCCCTCGACCTGCCCGGCTTCGCAGGGACGCCCCGGCCCGGGCGGCAGCTGTCGGTCGAGGACTACGGCGCGTTCATCGCCCAGGCCCTGAAGGCCAGCGGCATCCGCTCCTACATCCTGGTGGGGCACTCCATGGGCGTTCAGTTCGCCATCGAAGCCGCGCTCTATGCGCAGGCCCGGGTGCAGAAACTGGTCCTCATGGGCCCGGTGGTGGATGCCCGGCACCGCAACGTTCCGCGGCAGGCCCTGGCCCTGTTCCTCGACGCCCTCCTGCGGGAAAACGCCAGTTCCAACTGGATCGTGTTCTCGGACTATTTCCGGTGCGGGCCGCGCTGGTACTTCACGGAACTGCCCGTGATGATGGCCTACCCCACCGAAAAGAGACTGCCCGGCGTCGACGTTCCCGTACTGGTCCTGCGCGGCAGCCACGACTCCGTGGCAGGGCGGGAGTGGTCGCTGGGACTCTCCCGGGCCGCATCGCAGGGGACCTTGATGGAAATCCCGGGCGCCGGACATGTGGCCCAGCACCTGCGCCCCGGCGCGGTGGCGGATGCCATCAGGTCCTTCGCCGCCGCGGACCCGTCCGCCCGGCCCTAGATCCGCGGCCGCCCTGCCCAACGGCGCATCTTGAGCGCAGCGTGCAGTTCCAGGCGGGGCATCCCCTTTAGCGGGTCCACACCCAACAGCTGCCGGATCCTGCCCAGCCGGTTGTAGATGCTGCTGCGGTGCAGGTGGAGCTTGCCGGCCACATCCTGGACCGATCCGTCGTTGTCGTACAGCAGTTCCAGGACCGGGATCAGCTCGCCGTTGCGGTCATGGTCCTCAAGCTTGCGGAAGTACACCGATCCCGAATCGGCCCAGGCCCCCACCCCTCCCCCGGCTGAGGCGAGCAGCTGGTACACGCCCGTGGCCCGGCAGTCCACCAGCTCGCCGAGCTGCGGGTCCACCGCGGCCGCCTGCGCCGCCACCCGCGACTGGCGGTAGGCCTCGGAGAGCTGGCGGGTCTTGGCGAAGCCTTCGCTGATGCCAAGGATGATCCGCTGCACGGGCCGGCCGGAGCGCTTGGCCAACTCAAGCTGATAGTGCACCAGGAGCTGGGCATGGTTGGCCCTTCCGGTGGAATCCCGGAACAGCACCACCGAGTGGGTTTCGGTCCCGGCGCTGAACAGTGCAGCGTCCATGCCCACCGTTGCCTGCAGTGCCGTTGACCGGTGGATCAGGGTGGAGGCGATGGGGTCCGGGCCGCCTGCCCAGCCGTCCGCGTCCAGCACCGTGACCATCTGCCACGGCCCCCTGCCCTGGACTTCCTTCCAGCCCGCGACGGCCGCCACGGCGTTGGGTTCACCCGCGCAGGCCGAAAGGAACTCGCGCTCCCGGCTCCGCCGGAACTCGGATTCGGCCGTGTTGGAGTCGAGCAGGAGCCCGGACAGCAGCTCGAGCTCGTGGCTGACGGCCGGCAGCTGGGTGAGGATCGCCGTCGGGCTTTCCTCCGCCGAGTCCTGCTGCACCCAGAGGTACCCCACCCGGAAGCCCCGCACCATCAACGGAACACATACCCGGCCCAGCATGCCCAGGTCCGGGTTGGCGGGCACCACCACCGGCCGCACGGCGGTGGCAATCCCATGCGAGAGCTGCCACGCGCTCACATCCGCCGGAACCTTCTTGCTCAACAGGAAATTCACCCGCACCCGGTCGGCGTGGGACTGGTTGGAGCTGTAGGCCAGCAGCAGGCCGTCCAGATCCTCCAGCGAGAGGCCGCGCCCCAGCTTCTGCGCCACCTGCTCGACGAGCTCTTCCACACCCTGCTGCTGCATGCGCCCACACTACTGCCTCGGCGCAGCGCGGGACGAACGGACACGAGGCGACACCTGACGCCCCAGGGCACGACACCTGTCGAGGTAGCAGTCTGAAAATCCGCGTGATTCCGGGGCTTCCATGGAGGGAGGAACGCCGGCTCATGTCGGCTGGCTCACAACCGGATTTATCGTTGAAACACGAAATTCCTTCCCCTTTTCCGGCCTACCGGCCCCCTACATTGGAGCAGACGATGATCATCGGCGTCCCCAAAGAGATCAAGAACAACGAGTTCCGCGTGGCCATCACCGCCGCCGGCGTCCACGAGTTCCTCACCCACGGGCACACCGTCCTGGTGGAGCGCGGCGCCGGGCTGGGATCAGGTATTACCGACGAGGAATACTCGATCGCAGGCGCCGAAATCGTCAACGAAGCGGACGACGTCTGGGCCCGTGCCGACATGGTCATGAAGGTCAAGGAGCCCATCAAGTCCGAGTACCACCGCTTCCGCAAGGGCCTGATCCTCTTCACCTACCTGCACCTGGCCGCCGAGCCGGAGCTGACCAAGGAGCTCATCAACTCCGGCGTGACCGCCATCGCCTACGAAACCGTGCAGGAGGGCCGGTCCCTGCCGCTGCTGGCCCCGATGTCCGAGGTCGCGGGGCGCCTGTCCGTCCAGGTGGGTGCCACCTCCCTGATGGCGCCGGCCGGCGGCAAGGGCGTCCTGCTGGGAGGCGTGCCCGGTGTCCGCCCCGCCAAGGTGGTTGTCCTGGGCGCCGGTGTTGCCGGGACGAACGCCGCAGCCATGGCCCTGGGCCTCGGCGCCGACGTCACCATCATGGACATCAACATCAACCGCCTGCGCGAACTGGACGCCCAATACCAGGGCCGGCTGAAGACGGTCGCTTCCAACAAGTACGAAATCGAAAAGTCCGTGGTGGACGCCGACCTGGTCATCGGCTCCGTCCTGATCCCGGGCGCCAAGGCCCCCAAGCTGGTCACCAACGATCTCGTGGCCCGGATGAAGCCCGGCTCGGTCCTGGTGGACATCGCGGTGGACCAGGGCGGCTGCTTCGAGGACACCCACCCCACCACGCACCAGGAGCCCACCTATAAGGTGCACAACACCATCTTCTACTGCGTTGCCAACATGCCCGGCGCCGTGCCCAACACCTCCACCTACGCGCTGACCAACGTCACCCTGCGCTACGCGGTGTCCCTGGCCAACCTGGGCGTCAAGGCCGCCTTCGACCGCGACCCCGCCCTCGCTGCCGGGCTCAACATCGCCGCCGGCCACGTGGCACACCACTCCGTGTCCGAAGCCCACGGCCTGCCCCTCGTCGCGGACTGGCACGAACTGGTTTCGGCCTAGGCCCTGTTGCCGCCTGAACGGCAGTCATCCAACGCGTGCTGCTCCTTCGTCGCTTTGACGCACGCTTTCTGGATGGCTGCCGTTCCGGCTTTAAGGCCCTAACGTGGCCTTTTCCCTTGCACTCTCAATGATTCTCAGGACCTCGACCGCGTCCCCGGGATCTACGGGGAGGGGCAGCGACGACTCTGCTCCGCCGTCGAGGATCTTGGCTGCCAGCATGCGGTAGAACTCCGGGTAGCTGCCACGTTCGGTGGGGAGCCTGTCCAGGTGGCCGTCGCGGCCCAGGAGGCCGGCCCATTCGGGCGCCTCGACACCGTACTCCCCGTCCAGGGGGCTGCCGCCGGCCGCGAGGTACGGCTCCTGCGGGTCCACGCCGTTCTTGGTGAATCCGCCGATGGAGCCCAGCACCCGGAATCGGGGTGCCTCCTGCGGGCAGAGCACGTTCATGGCCAGATGGCTGATCACTCCGGACTTGTGCCGCAGCGCCAGGAAGACGTCATCGTCAGCGCGTTCGTCGGACCGGTGAGCCGCCAGTTCGGCGTGCATCACGGTGGCCGGACCGAACAACTGCAAAGCCTGGTCGATCAGGTGGCTGCCAAGATCGAACAGGACGCCGCCCCCGTCGGCGGCCGTGGCCCGCGCCTTCCACGCCTTGCTGATGGCCGGGGACCAGCGCTCAAAGCGTGATTCGAACCTCGTGACGCTGCCCAGCGCCTGGGCCGCCAGCAGCTTGCGCAGCGTCAGGAAGTCCCCGTCCCACCGCCGGTTATGGAACACGGTGAGTACCCGGCCCAGCTGCCGCGCCAGGTCCACCAGCTCCCGCCCTTCGGCGCTGGTGACCGTGAACGGCTTGTCCACCACCACATCCAGTCCTGCCTCCAGCGCAGCCTTGGCCAGCCGATAATGCGTGGCCGGCGGCGTGGCCAGGACCACCAGGTCAAGGTCCGTTGCCCGCCCGAGGACTGCGGCGCCGTCGCGCACCACCTCCGCCCCCGGAAGGCGGGATGAGGCAGCCGCCTGCCGCCCGGCGTCGGACGTCGCAACCATGTCCACGGAGTAGTTGGGGTTGGCCGCCAGCAGCGGCGCGTGGAAGACGCTGCCCGCCAGCCCGTAGCCCACGACGGCGGTGCGGATGGTCCGCGGGTCCTGTTCAGTTCCGGTCATGGAAGCTACGCTACCCCCGGCTCAACACGGTCCGGAAAGGACCGGAAGAAACGAAAAACCGGCATCCCTGATGGCCAGGGATGCCGGTTTCGTGGCGGTCAGGCCGCCGGTGGTGGTGTTACTTCTTCTCCCAGCCGATGGTGGTCCAGTCCGGAACCTGCGAGGTGCTCTTGAACAGGGACGGGCCGTAGTTGGCAAGGCCGGTGCGGACGAAGGAAATCTGCGGTCCGTTGAAGACCACGCCCATGGAGTAGTACTTGGCCATGTGCTCCTTCTCCACGTCCATGGCTGCCTTGTTGCGGGCAGCGTTGTCCTCGATGGAAGCGAGGTCGGCGATCTTCTTGTCCAGCTCGGCGTCGCCCAGCTTGTTTTCGTTGACCTTGGAGTCGTAGTACTGCTTGACGGCATCGGTGGCGTCGGGGCCAACGGTGTAGCCGGAGATGCTCAGGTCGAACTCGCGGCTGCCCAGGACCTTACCGAAGTCGGCGGAGGCGCGCTGGTCGATTCCCACATCCATGCCGCCGGCCTGGAGCTGCTTCTGCAGGGTCTGGGCCACGGCCAGGGTGGTGGGATCGTCACCGAAGTTGCTGATCTTGAAGGCGGCGGGCTTGCCGTCCTTCTCCATGATGCCGTTGGCGTTGGCCGTGTAGCCGGCGTCGGTGAGGACCTTCTTGGCGGCCTCGGGACCGGTTTCCTTGACCGGGTAGTTGTCCTGGTAGTAGTCCGAGAACGGCAGGAGCATCATGGAGCCGGAGCTCGGCTCTTCCCAGTTCAATCCGTTGAAGCGGACCTTGCGAAGGGCTTCACGGTCGACGGCGGCGAAAATGGCCTTGCGGACGTTGACGTCTGTGATGCGCTGGGCGTTCAGGTTGAGGCCGCCGGCGAAGAGGCGCTGGCCGCGGCGGACCTCGGAGTCCTTGGTGCCGTCCAGCTGCTTGTAGAGCGAGATGGTGTTGGCGGACATGGCATCAATCTCGCCGTTCTTGAACGCGGCGATCTGGGCGCTGGTTTCAAGCTGGCGGAAGGTCACGTTGGCCAGGACCGGCTTCTGGCCCCACCACTTGTCGTTCGGCACCATGGTGACGGTCTTGGCTGCGGTGTCGTACTGGTCCAGCTTGAAGGGACCGGCCATCCACTCGGGGTGCAGGTTGCCGTTGAAGCCCTCGTTGAAGATCTCGGGTGTGTTGACGGCGGGGTGGATGAGTCCAAAGAAGAGGGAATCCACCGGGAAGACCGGGTGGGAAGTCTTGACGATGACTTCCTTGTCGCTGCTGCCGGCCTCAACGGAGTCAACGAATTCGTAGGCTCCCGAGCTCACGATGTCGTACCCGGCGTCGGCGCTCTTGAGGATGTTCCACGTGTTCTGGAAGGCCTTGACGTCAATGGGGGTGCCGTCGTTGTAGGTGGCCTTGGGGTTCACCTTGATGGTGATGGTCTGCTTGCCGTCCTTGACCACGCTGTCCACCGACTCGCAGAAGTCCGTGTTGGGCGTGACCTTGCCCTTGAAGTCAACCTTCCAGCAGCCGCCGATGCCGCCGCTGTTCATGGCGACAGGGTTCATGGGGATCTGCAGGGCGGAGTTGTCCGCACTGTTGCCGTTGTTGGAGAACCCATTGAAGTCCGGGCCGATGTTGCCGAGCGGAAGGGTGACTTTGCCGCCCTGCTGCAGATCGGCGGCCGGCTTCTCGTTGATGCTGATCAGCTTGGACAGGTCGCTTCCCGATTCCTGTCCCTTTGCGGTTTCGGGGCCACTGGCACCGCCACCGCCGCAGGCCGTCAGCGCCAGGGCAGCAGCGATGGCTGCAGCTCCGCCGATCCTGTTCAGTTTCCTCATGGTTTTCCCTTCATTGTGATGCGAGTGGTGGTGCTTGTGGGGTCGAAAAGTCCTAGGGGGCATGGTCCGCCGTTTCGTGGACCACCAGCATGTCCTCATCCAGTTCCCCGTCCGGGTAGAAGCAGGCGAACTGCTGGTCCGTGGCGGATGCCGCGGCTTCCAGCGGCGGTTCCAGGGTGAGGCACTTCTCCTGCCTGGCCGGCGGCAGCGCCGCGAAGACAGGACACCGCGTGGCGAAATTGCAGCCCTTGGGCGCCTGCAGCGGCGAGGGCAGGTCACCCTGGAGGATGATGCGTTCGCGGGTGCGTTCCAGGTGCGGGTCGGGTACCGGAATGGCGGAGAGCAGGGCCCGGGTGTAGGGGTGGCGGGGGTTGTCGAAGACCCTGTCAACCTCACCGATTTCCACGATCTTGCCCAGGTACATGACCGCAACGCGGTTGGAGATGTGGCGAACCACGGAAAGGTCATGGGCCACCAGCAGGTAGCTCAGGCCCAGTTCGGCGCGCAGGTGGTCCAGGAGGTTGATGACACCGGCCTGGACCGACACGTCGAGGGCGGAGACCGGCTCGTCCAGGACCACCAGTTTGGGGTTGACGGCCAGGGCGCGGGCAATGCCGATGCGCTGCCGCTGGCCGCCGGAGAACTGGTTGGGGAAGCGGTTGACGTGGTCCGGCTGGAGGCCCACGAGCTTCATCAGCTCCATGATCCGCTTCTTGATCGCCGCCTTGTCCATGCCCGCGTTTTGCAGGGGTTCGGCGAGGACTTCGTACACCGTGAACCGGGGGTCCAGCGCGCCGGTGGGGTCCTGGAACACCATTTGGAGTTCCCGGCGCATCCTGCCCTTGGTCTTTGCATCGGCGGCCTGCTTGTTGCTGAGCCCGCCGATCACCACCTCGCCGTCCTGGTCGGGATGGAACTCCATGATTTCCAGGAGCGTGGTGGTCTTGCCCGATCCAGACTCGCCAACGATGGAGAAGCACTCCCCCTCGCGGATGTCGAAGCTCAGGCCGTCGACGGCCTTGACGGTGCCGATCCGGCGCTTGATGAGGGCGCCGCGGGTCAGCGGGAAATGCTTCCGCACGTTGTTGAGCTGCAGCACCGTAGTCCGCTCGGCGCGGGGAATCGCGTCGAATCTTGACACCGGGACCGGCGGGGCGGCGAACACGTCGTGGACATCGACGGTTCCGCCGAGTGATTCGGATTTGATGCAGGCGGCCCGGTGGCCTGCGCCGCCATCCACCGGTGCCAGGGCCGGCTCACCCTCCAGGCAGGCGTCCGAGGCCAGGGGGCAGCGGGGGGCGAAGGAGCAGCCGGTGGGGGCGGTGAGCAGGTTGGGCGGCATGCCCTCGATGGGCACGAGCGAGGACTTCTCCGCGGCATCCACGCGCGGCACGGCGCCAAGCAGGCCCATGGTGTACGGCATCCGCGGGTTGTAGTAGATGTCGTCCACTGCCCCGGTTTCCACCGGCTTGCCGGCGTACATGACCATGATGTCGTCCGCCATGCCGGCCACGACGCCCAGGTCGTGCGTGATCATGACGACGGCGGCACCGGTTTCCTCCTGCGCCGTGTGCAGCACCTCGAGCACCTGTGCCTGGATGGTGACGTCCAGGGCCGTGGTGGGTTCATCGGCGATCAGGACGCGCGGGTTGTTGGCGATGGCGATGGCGATCATGACGCGCTGGCGCATGCCACCGGAGAATTCATGCGGGAAGGCCTTCAACCGTTCCCTGGGGCTGGGGATCCCCACCATCGCCAGGAGTTCGACGGCGCGGGCTTCTTTGGCCTTTTTGCTCATGGCGGGGTTGTGGATGGTCAGCGCTTCGATGATCTGGGTGCCGACGGTAAACACGGGAGTCAGAGAGGAGAGCGGGTCCTGGAACACCATCGCGAGGTCGTTTCCGCGGTAGCCGCACATGGCCTTGTCACTGAGTCCCAGCAGTTCCTGCCCCGTGAGCCGGACGGAACCGGAGACCTGCGCCGTGGGCGGCAGGAGCCCCATGATGGCCAGGGACGTGACGGATTTGCCGGACCCGGACTCTCCCACGATGCCCAGGGTCTTCCCGGGCATGAGGTCGAAGTCCACGCCCCGGACGGCGTGCACCACGCCGTTTTCGGAGTTGAAGCGGACATTCAGGTCCCTGACGGACAGGACGGCGTCAGCCGGCGCATGCAGGCCTGCCACGTGCAGGCGCTCCACCTCGGTCCGTGCGGGCCCGGTGGCTCCGGTGGTGGTTTCGCTGCTCATGCCGTCTTCTTTTCCGTGCGGAGTGTCCGGGCTTTGGTCTTCCTGGCTTTGCCGGTGGAGCTGGACGTGGGGTCGAAGGCGTCCCGCAGGCCGTCGTTCATCATGGCCAGGGATCCGGTCAGCAGGAACATGACGGCCAGGGGAACCCAGAACATCCAGGGGAAGGTTGAGACCTGGGAGGTGGCCTGGCCGATCAGCACGCCCAGGCTCACATCGGGCACCTTGATGCCGATGCCGATGAAGGAGAAGGCCACCTCGGCGAGGATGGCGGCAGTGACGCCGCGGGTGATGTCCAGGATCAGCAGCGAGCCGATGTTGGGCACCAGGTGGCGCCAGACGATCCGGCGCGGAGGAACGCCCATGTACTGGGCCGCCTTGACGAAGTCGCGCTGCATGAGGGACATGGACATGGAGCGGATCAGGCGGGCCGTGCCCATCCAGCTGAAGACCAGCAGCACGATGATGAGCAGCAGCCAGGAAGGAAGGTCGCGTTTCAGTCCGGCGCCTCCGCCACTGGTGGCGACGGCCACCACCAGGAGGGCGGGCATCATGATCAGCGCCTCCAGGACGAACAGCATGACCTTGTCCACCTTGCCGCCGAAGTACGCCATGGTGCAGCCGTAGACGGCGGCGATCAGGACGGACACGAGGCCCACCACCAGGCCGATCAGGATGGAGATCCGGGTGCCCTCCACCGTCATCGCATAGAGGTCGATTCCCGCCTGGGAGGTGCCGAGGTAGTGCTCGGCGGACGGGGGCATTCCGATGCTGAAGGGGTCGATGGTTTCCTTGTCCCACTGGGTGAAGAATCCGCCAATGAAGGAAAAGAGGGTCAGGGCCAGGAAGATGGCCAGGCCGGCCACTGCGGTCCTGTTGCGCAGGAAGCGGCGGAAGATGATGGTGGTCTTGCCGATGACGACGTCGGCGCTTTCCAGGTGCGCGTCCTGCGCCACGGCTGCCGGGTCGACGGCGTTCAGGTTGGTCATTGCTACTGCACCCGCACTCTCGGGTCGACAAGCGTGGTGGCGAAGTCCGCCAGGATGGCGCCCAGGGCGAAGATCACGGAGCCGTAGGCCAGGGTGGCGGTGGCGGCGTTGACGTCCTGCAGCGAGATGGCGTCGATGCTCCAGGAGCCGACGCCGGGCCACGCGAAGATCTTTTCGGCGAAGAAACCGCCGGCAAAGATGGCCGGAATGGTGAACGCGATGCTCTGGGCCACCGGAATGAAGGAGACACGAAGCGCGTGCCGGGCAATGGCCTGGTTCCGGCTCAGTCCCTTGGCCCTGGCGGTGCGGACAAAGTCGGCGTTCACGTTGTCCAGAAGGTACTGCCGCTGGGCTATCTGGTAGGCACCCCAGCCCACGAGCGTGATGGCGACGGTGGGGACCGCGTAGTGCGCCAGCAGGTCGGCAAACTGGGGCCATCCGGCGGCGACGCCGGGGGTGGAGATGCCGGTGACGAAGAAGATCCGGTCCCCCACGGACTCGTTGATGTTGATGGCCGCCAGCTGCACCAGGAAGTACGCAATCGGTGCCGGCACGATGTACGCCAGGTAGCTGTAGGACGTGATGACGCGGTCCTGGAACTTGTACTGCCGGGCTGCCGAGTAGACGCCCAGTGCCACGCCGATGACGAGGGTGAGGATGATGGACGCCAGGAAGAGCCGGGTGGAGATCCACACACGGTCCCCGAACTCGGCGTTGATGTAGGCGCCGTTGGGGCTCCGGCCCCAGTCCCAGCGGGTGACGATGCCGGTGAGCCAGTCAACGTAGCGTTCCCATGGGCTGAGGTCGGGGTCCAGTCCCTTCAGGCGCATGGAGTTGGCAACCTGTTCGGGGGTGGGGCGGGGAATGCGTTCCTGTTCCAGCAGAGCCGGCTTCAGCGAGCTGACCGCCAGGAAGTAGCCTGCAGATGTGGTGAGGAAGATCATCACCAGGTAAGTAATGCCGCGCTTGGCGAGGTACTTGAGCATGGAGGCTAATTCTTCGGCAGTGCCGCCGGGAGGTGGGCGGGAGAACACGCCGGTGTCCACTGGTGCACCATGCTGCCGGCCACATCAACCATCACTGCTGGATCCTTCCGTCTGCCCCGGCCAAGCACGGATTGTGCCGCCCCACCGGGGTCCTGCACCAGCGGGTAGCTGGCCTCCCGCGGCCCGAAGGGCAGGTCCTGGTGGACTATGTCGCGGGTCACATTCCAGAGGAAACTATCACAAGCCCCCGCGCGAAAAGGGCGTGAACAGACCGAAAACCGGCGCGCCGTATCAGATCGTTATGAATAGTTCTGTGAAGTTGGCTTGACTGGACGGAGGCCGCTTGAACCGCGTAATCTACGCCGCTCCGGCCACGCGTGTGACAAGTTCACGCCATGAATCGGCCAGGCGAAGGGGGGTGACTCCGTGCTCCCGGATGAGGTGCAGCAGGCGCTCGGGGTCCAGGGTGGCGGTCAGGGAGCCGGCCAGGAGCCATGGCTCCGGGGACTCGGAACCGGCCGCACGCAGCAGCATCTCCACGTGCCGGGTCCAGAGCGCCGCAGCGGGTACTTCAAACCTGCTCCGGGAGGCATGCCCGGCGGCGAGGACCAGGTCCCCGTACTCCACCACGTAGGCAATCCGCTCGGTTCCGAAGGCGACCAGCCGGTCCAGCGGCGGGGCGCCGGGTCCCAGCGGCGGGGGGCCGGAGAGGAAGCGGGCCTGGAACGCCGCCTCCGAGTCGTTAAGGAGGGTCAGCATCAGGCCGGCCCGGCTGCCGAAGCGGCGGAAGACAGTGCCTTTGCCCACCCCGGCGTGCCCGGCCAGCCGGTCCATGGTCAGGGCGGCAGCCCCGCCCTGCTCAATCAGTTCGCGGGCAGCCACCAGGAGGCGTTCCCGGTTCCGGGCGGCGTCGCGGCGCTCGGCGGCCGTCACGGGGCTCGCCTCCGGCCGCACTGGGATGGAACTCACAGAGACAGTCTAGCCACGGGGAATAGAACCGGACTGCGGTCCGTTTAGTCTGGTGAAGGCTTGATGAGCCTGATGTCTGACCGAACGCGGCCCCCGCCGCGCCCCTAGCCAGGAGTTTCCATGACCAAGAGCACCGTCCTTACCCTCGTCGGCAGCCTTCGCGCCGAATCCACCAACCAGAAGCTGGCCGAAGCCATCCAGCTCAACGCCCCCGAGCAGGTGGACGTGGTAATCCACGAGAGCCTGGGCAACATCCCGTTCTATAACGAGGACATCGACGTCGAAGGCCAGGTCCCGGCCGCGGCTGCAGCCCTCCGCGCGGCCGCCGAACAGGCTGACGCCCTCCTGCTGGTCACGCCCGAACACAACGGCACCGTTCCCGCCGCCCTGAAGAATGCCATTGACTGGCTGTCCCGTCCGTTCGGCGCGGGCGCGCTGGCAGGCAAGCCCACCGCCGTCGTCGGCACCGCCTTCGGCCAGTACGGTGGCGTCTGGGCCCAGGATGAGGCCCGCAAGGCAGCCGGCATCGCGGGCGCCCAGGTCCTGGAGGACGTCAAGCTCGCCGTTCCCGGTTCCATGGTGCGGTTCGCTGACGTGCACCCGAAGGATGACGCCGAGGTTGTGGCGCAGATCAAGGGCGTCTTCGACTCCCTGGCGGCAGCAGCACCGGCCGCCTAGCCTGACGGCAACGCGGCGCCCGGCACGTTCCCGACGTGCCGGGCGCTGCCGGCTTAAGGCCACTGAAAGGCCGTGACCAAGTCTTGTCCCAAACGGTACCGGGCGGACATCTTTTCCGGCAGGAACGGCCGTAGCGTTAATCCACTGGAGCGACCGGATCGGATTTGCGGTGCCGCATGGCAGACATATGGAGCTGGATCAGGCCTGGACGCGGCACTGCGGCAGCCGCGGGATGCATTGTGTTGCTGCTTACGGGCTGCAGCCCGGCGCCGCCTCCGGGCCAGCCGCCCGTCACCCGCGCAACCGGGGAAGCCGGCACGCCCGCGCCCGCGGCGCCGATAGCTGTTCCCACCCCGAATCCCGGCGCAGAGCCCGGTACAGCCCCGGGACGGATGCCCCGAAGCGTGGAAAGCCAGCAGCGTTCAGCAACGCCCCCGGGCCCCGCAGGCGGCCCGGATGCGGCGGAATCTACCGGCAGCCCCCGGCTGTCCTCCACCAACGCGGAACCGCCGGGCCCGGCCGGTACGGCGGTAGCCCCGGGCACCACGGTAACGGCCTACTTCGTACTGCTGGACGACGGCGGCAGGCACGGGGTCCGCTTTGGCTGCAACGACAGCCTGGTCGGCTCCCCGCAAGGGAGCGCGGCGGGGGATGAGCCGCTCAAGACGGCCATCAGCGCCCTCCTCAGGCCCGGGCAGAAGGCGGGGAACCTGTACAACGCCCTGGGCACGTCGCGGCTGCGGTTCCTTTCCGGCAGCTTCGATGGCCCCACCGTCAGGGTCTACCTCGCGGGAACCCTGGATCCAGCCGGAGCGTGCGACCTTCCCAGGGTCGAAGCCCAGCTCACCCAGACGGCCCTTGAAGCCTCGGGGGCCGTCCGGGCGAACATCTACCTGAACGGCGAGTTGCTGGACGACTACCTGGACCATGCCCGGGCGGAACCCACCGGTAATCGTTGATAAACAGATGTTGCTTTTCAGGCAACACATGGCTGTATCCTGACCTTGTGACCCACGAAACACTTGATGCCGCTGCGGGGACGTTGCCCGCCGAAGCCATTGATGCGATTGAGCGTGCCGCCACCTCTGCCCACCGGCACGAGGAACTGTTCTCGGAACGCGCGGCGAACATCCGCCAGTCGGCGGTCAGGGACGTCTTCGACATCTCGATGCGGCCCGGGCTGGTCTCCCTGGCCGGGGGGAGCCCGTATCTCCAGTCACTTCCCCTGGACCGCCTGGCCGCGACCGCCGCCAGGATCATTGCGGAGGACGGACTGACCGCCCTTCAGTACGGGGCGGGCCAGGGCACGGAGGAACTCCGCGCGCAGATCTGCGATGTCATGGCCGCCGAAGGCATCCTTGATGCCAAGCCGCAGAACGTGGTGATCACTGCCGGTTCCCAGTCCGCCCAGGACATTGCCACCAAACTTTTCTGCAACCCGGGTGACGTGGTGCTGGTGGAGGATCCCACCTATGTTGGGGCCCTTAACACCTTCGAGGCCTACCAGGTCCAGGTGGAGACGGTGGAGATGGACCAGTACGGCCTGGTGCCGGAACTGCTGGAGGCCCGGATCGCGGCGCTCCAGCTCGCAGGCAGGAGCATCAAGTTCCTCTACACCATTCCCAACTTCAACAACCCGTCCGGGATCACCCTGGCAAGGGAACGCCGGCAGCAGGTGGTCGATATCTGCCGGCGGGCGAACATCCTCATCCTGGAGGACAACCCGTATGGCCTGCTCCGCTTCGAGGGGGAGGCGCTGGCCCCCCTGCGGGCCGCGAACCCGGACGACGTCATCTACCTGGGGTCGTTTTCCAAGATTTTCGCACCCGGCCTCCGGATCGGCTGGGCCCTGGTGCCCGAACACCTCCAGCGCCGCTACTATCTTGCCGCGGAGTCGGTGACGCTCTGCCCCCCTGCCCTGAACCAGATGCTCGTTTCCGCCTACCTGCGCGAATACGACTGGAAGGGCCAGATCGAAACCTACCGCGGACTGTACGCGGAACGCTGCCGGGCCATGCTGGCAGCCCTGCACGAACACATGCCGGCCGGGACCACCTGGACCAGCCCGCAGGGCGGCTTCTTCGTCTGGGTGACCCTGCCCGAGGGCGTTGACACCTACCCGCTGCTGCACAAGGCGATCGATGCCGGAGTCGTGTTTATCCCCGGCGCCGCCTTCACGCCGTCGGACGAGCCGTCCAACAAGCTGCGTCTCGCCTTCAGCGCAGTGCCTCCGGACGCCATCGCCGAGGGCGTGCGCCGACTGGCCGGGGTACTGCAGGAAGCCATCCCGGGCCTGTAGCGTAAGCCCCACGAGTGCCGAAACCGAGCAAAGGAGCATGCACATGGGTGGAATCATCGTTGTAGGGGTTGACGGCAGCGAAACCGCGAAGAAGGCGGCCGAGTCGGCCCGGGACCTGGCGGCGGCGCTGGACGCTTCGCTGCATGTCGTATCGGCCTTCGACAGTGACCGGACCGAAGTCTTCGGCAGCGGCAGCGACCGCTGGATCGTGTCGGACGCGGACGCCGCGGAGCAGGTGGCGCGCACCGTTGCCGAGTCCCTGGGCCGCGACATTAAGGTCACCTACTCGGCTGCCCGCGGCCGGCCCGCGGACGCCCTGATCAAGGAAGCCCTGCGGATGGAGGCACGCATCATCGTGGTGGGCAACCGGCGCATGCAGGGGATCGGCCGCGTCCTTGGAAGCGTGGCCAACAGCGTGGCCCACAACGCTCCGTGCGATGTCTACATCGCGAACACCTACGACGCCGACTAAGCCCTTGCTGCCGGCGGGAGCGTAACCCCGGACACTCCCCGTGGTGGCGGATATCGCTGCGGGGGGTGTCCGTTCTCACCGCCGTATCACCGTTTCAGCTGCTGGCGCAAAGATAAAATTGTAGCGGCCCCAAAGGCGTGGACATCGACGATTCCACCTCCAGCGAAGGGCTCCCCTTGATTACTCTCCAGCGCCGCCAGCTCGTAGGCCACGACATCCTCCTGGCCCGCCACGGCAACCACATCAGCTCCATGCGCGTGGACCGCAGCAACGGCCGGGTTGTGGCACTCCTTGATGACGGCAGCCTGGACAGCGCACCGAACCTCATCGCTCCGGACCTCCAGCTCCCGCAGACGGTGCGGAGCGTCCTGCGCGAAGACTGGAAGCTGCTGGGCGCCTGGGCGGGAATGGCTGCCCTGATGGGTGGGCTCATGACGGCAGCAGCGGTGGTCCTTGGAACCACGGCTGACCCCGCAATCCTCGACGCCCTCACTGCCTACAACGCCTACTAGGTCCAACGGACCGGTGCCGGAGCGGTCAGCCGACCAGCAAGCCCTCCAGCACCCACCAGATCCCGGCCATCACCACACCGCCGAAAAGCGAACCCGCCACGACCTGCGCCGGGGAATGGGCCCGCAGCACCACGCGTGACCAGCTGACCGCCGGGACCAGGAGCAGCAGCGGAGCCCAGGCGGCACCGAGCATCAGCACGGAGACGACGGCGGCGCAGGAGATGGCAGCGGCATGGCCGCTCATCTTCCAGAACGGGCTGACACCGGCCAGCACGGCCACCCCGCCCACCACCGCGAGGACCATGGTTATTACGCTCCTGGGGGCGTCCACCGCGCCGAGCACCAGCAGCCCCACAGCGATGCAGCCCAGGGCCATCAGCAGCACCGGCGCACGCTGCTTCCGGTCGCTCACATGATGGTCTGTGACTTTTCCCAGCCTGACCAGGACCAGCAGCACCGCCAGCGGAAGCACGCAGACGAAGAGGGCCGCCAGCGCCCCGTAGCCCATGGTTCCGGGGAAACCGTCCTCCGCCAGGGGACTGATCAACAGCTGGAGGGTTACCACCACCGGCGGCTGGAAGACTTCGGTCAGCCACTTTGCGGTGCGGTTCTTGATCCGGATTGTTCCGCTGGTTATGGTCACCGGTCAGTCCAGGAGGAGCGCGGGCTCTTCCAGGATGGCCGCGACGTCCGCCATGAACCGCGCGGACAGGTCCCCATCCACCACCCGGTGGTCGAAGGATCCGCCCAGCGTGGTGATCCACCGGGGAATTACCTCACCGTCCAGGACCCACGGCTTCTGCTTGATGGTGCCGAAGGCCACGATGGCCACCTCGCCGGGGTTGATGATCGGGGTGCCCGTGTCGATGCCGAGGGCACCGATGTTGGTGATGGTGAGCGTCCCGCCCTGCATTTCCGCCGGCTGCGTCTTCCCGGCACGGGCAGTGGTGGCAAGGTTGTTCAGGGCAAGGGCCAGTTCCTTCAGGGAAAGGTCCTGGGCGTTCTTGATGTTGGGAACCATCAGCCCGCGCGGGGTGGCCGCGGCGATGCCCAGGTTCATGAAGTGCTTGACGTGGATCTCGGCGGTGTCGGAGCCTTCGCTGTCCACCCACGACGCGTTCACGCTGGGGTTCCTCGCGGCGGCCCAGATGACGGCCTTGGCCAGGATGAGCAGCGGGGAGACCTTGATGCCCTCGAAGTCCCTCGAGGCTTTGAGCCGTTTGACGAACTCCATGGTGCGGCTGGCGTCGACGTCCACGAAGATGCTGACGTGCGGGGCTGCGAAGGCGGATTCCACCATGGCCTTGGCGGTGGCTTTGCGGACGCCCTTGACGGGGATCCGTTCAACCCGCTGGTCCTGCGGCTTTCCGGCCTTGCCCCAGAAGCCGTCTGCCTTGTCCAGTTCGGCGTCCCGCTGGGCCTGGTAGCTGACCAGGTCCTCCCGCGTCACCTCACCGCGTGAACCGGTGGCCACGACGTCCGCCAGGTCGATGCCCAGGTCGCGGGCGATCTTGCGGACCGGCGGCTTGGCCAGGACCCGGTTGACCAGGCCCGTGATGGTTCCGCCCAGGGTCGGCCGGTTGTCGACGACGGCGGTTTCGCCAGCGGACACCGCAGCGGGCGTCCGGGGCTGGACAGGCTCAACCTGGGGGGCGTTGGCCGTCACCGCTGCGGCGGGCGCCGTCTTCCGCGGCCGCCGCTTGACGGCGTCCGCCTTGGGTCCGGAACCCACCAGGGGACCGCCGGCCGGGGCACCGCCGCCAGCGCCGCCGTCGGCCGGTTCATCCTCCGGAAGCTTGCCATAGAGCGGCTGCTCCGGCACGTCCGGGGAGTGCGGAGCTTCGGGGGCGCGGACGTCTGCGGGCGTGGGGTCGCCGGATACCTGGTCACTGACGCTGATGATCGGGGTGCCGACATCGACAGTCACGCCCTCATCCACCAGAAGCTCAGTGACGGTCCCGGCAAAGGGGGACGGCAGTTCCACGATGGACTTGGCGGTTTCGATCTCGCACAGGACGTCATTGATGGCGACGGCGTCACCCGGCTTGACCTTCCAGGAGACGATTTCCGCTTCGGTGAGGCCCTCGCCGACGTCGGGCAGGTTGAACTTGTTCAGGGTCATGGTGTCCTCAGTAGGAGAGGGCGCGGTCCAGCGCCTCCAGGATGCGGTCGATGTCCGGTAGGTAGTCTTCCTCCACCTTGGCAACGGGGTACGGCATGTGGAATCCGCCGACGCGGATGACGGGGGCCTCCAGTGAATGGAAGGCGCGTTCGCTGATGCGGGCCGCGATTTCGCCGCCGATTCCGCCGAACGTGGGCGCTTCGTGGGCCACGATCAGGCGGCCGGTTTTCTGGACGGAGGCGGTCACGGTGTCGAAGTCGAGCGGCGAGATGGACCGCAGGTCGATGACCTCGACGCTCCGGCCGTCCTCCTCGGCGGCGTTGGCGGCAGCGAGGGCAACCGGCACCAAGGGGCCGTAGGCCACGATGGTGGCATCGGTGCCTTCGCGGAGCACGTGGGCCTTGAACGGATCCCCTGCCGGGCCGGGGGCCTGGACATCGACGTCTCCCTTGAGCCAATAGCGGCGCTTCGGTTCGAAGATGATGACCGGGTCCTGGCACTCCACCGCCTGCTGGATCATCCAGTAGGCATCGTGGGGGTTGGAGGGAGTGATGATGCGCAGGCCGGCCGTGTGGGCGAACAGGGCCTCCGGGGACTCGGAGTGGTGCTCCACGGAACCGATGCCGCCGCCGTACGGGATGCGGATGACCACGGGAACTGTGAGGTTGCCGTTGCTGCGTGCATGCATCTTGGCCAGCTGGGTGGTGATCTGGTTGAAGCCCGGGAAGACAAACCCGTCGAACTGGATCTCGCAGACGGGGCTGTACCCGCGCAGCGCGAGGCCGATCGCAGTCCCGATGATGCCGGATTCAGCCAGCGGGGTGTCCACCACGCGGTCAGGGCCGAACTCTCCGATCAGGCCGTCTGTCACCCGGTAGACGCCGCCCAGCGGACCGATATCCTCCCCCATCAGCAGGGACTTGGGGTTGGCGGCCAGCGTGGCGCGGAGGCCCTCGTTGATGGCCTTGGCGATGGTCATGGTGGGCATCAGTGGCCTGCCTTTGCTGCGTGTCCGGCGGGCTCTTCGCCGCCCGCGAATCCTGCGCTGTATTCCTCGAACCACGCCAGTTCCTCGGCCACGAGCGGGTGGGCTTCGGCATAGACGTTCGCGAAGGCCTGGCGGATATCCGGGTTTTCAAGGTCGTGGGCAGTGCGCCGGACGTAGGCAGCGAGATCGTCGCCGTCGGCCTTGACCTTGGCGAAGAAGTCGTCGCCGGCAAGGTCCTGCGCACGGAGGTACTTTTCGAGCCTGGCCAGCGGGTCCTTGGCGCGCCAGGCGTCCTCCTCCGCGGACTGGCGGTATTTGGTGGGATCGTCAGCGGTGGTGTGGGCCCCCACCCGGTAGGTGAAGGCCTCGATCAGGACCGGTCCGTTGCCCTGGCGGGCATGTTCCAGGGCCCATTCGGTGACGGCGTGCACGGCGATGACGTCATTGCCGTCCACGCGGACGCCCGGGAAGCCGTAGCCCTTGGCGCGGTTGGAGAGCGGGACGCGGGTTTGGACGTTGGTGGGCACGGAGATGGCCCAGTGGTTGTTCTGGCAGAAGAACACCACGGGCGCCTTGTAGGAGGAGGCGAAGACCATGGATTCGTGCACATCGCCTTCAGAGCTGGCGCCATCACCGAAGTAGGCAATGACGGCCGCCTCCGGCTGCCTGCCTGCGCCGCCGGCGAGCTTCTGGTCCCGCTGGATGCCCATCGCATAGCCCACGGCGTGCAGGGTCTGTGCGGCGAGCACCAGGGTATAGAGGTGGAAGTTGGTGTCCTTGGGGTTCCAGCCGCCGTTGGAAACCCCGCGGAACTGCCGCAGGAGTTCAGCCAGGTCGACGTTCCGGGTCAGGGCAACACCGTGCTCCCGGTAGGTGGGGAAAATGTAGTCCTGCGGCTGGCTTGCCCGTCCGGACCCGATCTGGGCCGCTTCCTGGCCGGTGAGCGGGACCCAGAGCGCCAGCTGGCCCTGGCGCTGGAGCGCGGTTGCTTCGACATCGAACCGGCGGATTGCGGCCATGTCGGCATAGAGCCCCCGCAGGTCCTCGGGTGTGAGCTTGTCTGCGTAGCTGCTGAAGACCGGATCGGCGCCGAGCTTGCCGTCCGGTCCAAGCAGCTGCACCATCTGGGCCGCGGGCTCGCCCATGACGGCTTCAGCATCGGCTTCCCGCTGGTCGTCTACCGCTGTTCCTTCGAACTCGGTGGAAGGCAGATGAGTGCCCATACCGTCTCCTTGCTTGCCGCATCCGGATGCAATGCAATGTCGCTGGGATATATGCCGCTCAAGGAATACATTCCTGGTGCGGCATATACATTGGCTTGTTGATCCTAACTTTATCTTCGGTAAGTAGCGGGAGGGCTACTTGTTAAGTGCTAGGAAGTTGCAGGTGCCTTTGTATAGTCGGCACACAATTCGAGGAAACGGGTGTTGGCCTCGGGCTCCCCGATGCTCACCCTCACACCCTCGCCAGGGAAGGCCCGCACCGAAAGGGCCCGCGCGCCCGCCTGCTCCGCAAAGGCGGCACTTTCACTCCCCAGGGCGAGCCAGACGAAGTTGCCCTGGGCGTCCGGAATGTCCCATCCCAGCCCGCGGAGGCCTGCGGTTACCCGGTCCCGCTCGTCCACGAGTTTTTGTACCCTCTCCACAACCTGGCCGTAATTCCGGAGGGAAACAATTGCTGCCCGTTCGGCGATTTGGGACACCGCGAACGGTGTCGCGGCAACCCGCAGGTACTGGGTCAGTTCCGGGTGGGAGACGCTGTACCCGACGCGGAGCCCTGCCAGGCCGTGCGCCTTGGAAAAGGTCCTGAGCACCACCACGTTGGGGTATTTCCGGTAGAGGTCGATCCCGTCCACGGCGTCCGCCGCCCTGACGAACTCCTGGTAGGCCTCGTCGATGACCACCACCACGTCGGCGGGGACGGACCGGATGAAGGCTTCCGTTTCCGCTGCCGTGAGTGCAGGGCCGGTGGGATTGTTGGGCGTGCAGAGGAGGATGACTTTGGTGCGTGCACTGACCGCCGCAGCCATGGCGTCGAGGTCATGCCGCCCGTCCGCGGTCACGGGAATGCGGACACTCTCGGCGCCCGACAACCCCACGCTGATGGGATACGCCTCGAACGACCGCCATGCGTAGATGACTTCGTCGGCCTTGCCGTCCTCGTTCCGTCCTGCGAAGGCCGCAAGGATCTGGTTGAGGGCGCCCAGGCTTCCTGCTCCGGTCACGATGTCCTCTGCAGGCACGCCAAGGAACTCCGCGAGCGCGGCCCGGAGTTTGCTGCTCAGCGGATCGGGGTAGCGGTTGAAGTCCGCCTGGTCGGCTATCGCGGCCAGCACGGCGGGAATCGGCGGCAGCGGGTTTTCGTTGGAGGACAGCTTGTAGCTGGCCAGCCCCTGGACGGTGGCCGGCGGCTTCCCTGCGGCGTAGCGGGGCAGCAGGTCCAGCACCGGGCGCGGCGCTGGTCCGCCGGCCCTGGTCTCAGAAGAAGTCATGGCTCCTAGCCTACGTCCAAGCTACGGCGGGCATCCGGCAGTCGCCGGCTGAAATTCAGGGCCGGCAATCAGCCTCCCGGCAGGCCCGTATGGAAGCATGGTGGCATGGGTTCATTCATCCTCCGGGTCATCGTCAACGCGGCAGCTCTCTGGGTGGCCAGCTGGATCCTGCCGGGCATGGACATCTCCAGCACCGCCGCCTCCGACGCCGTGGCCAGGACGGGCATTTCACTGGACACCGGAACCATCGGCATTGTTGTGGCCTACCTCTTCATCGGGCTGATCTTCGGCGTGGTGAACGCCTTCGTGCGGCCGCTGGTGCGGCTTCTGGCACTTCCCATCACCATCCTGACCCTTGGCCTGTTTGCCATCGTCATCAATGCTGCGATGTTGTACCTGACGGCCTGGATCAGCAGTTACACGCCGGTCCACCTGACCATCGACTCCTTTTTCTGGACTGCCGTCCTGGCCGCGATCATCATCTCCCTCGTATCACTGGTGGCCGGTTTGCTGCCAGGTGGCCGGCGCTGACGCGCAGGGGCGGAAGTCCGTCCAGCTGAGGCGGCAGCTTAAGTAGGCAGCGCCTTCCGAGCAGGTACCAACAGGTGCCACGCTGCCCCTAAACCCTCCAAAGTCCAGTACCGGCTACCCATGACCTCTGCCTGCCGGCCCTTCTAGGCTGCCAACCGGGCCCCCAAAAGGCCCACGTTGTCAGTTCCGAAAAGACGGTGGCCTACGCATGAAATTCCCCAGAATCCTGGTTGCTGCCTGCCTGCTGTCCGCGTTGCCTGTCGGGCCGGCCCATGCAGGAGCCGATACGGGGCCTGCCCGGGACAACGCTGCCCTTGGCAACGACATCTCCTGGCCCCAGTGCGGAGCTGATCTTCCCGATCCCCCCGCCTTCGCCATTGTGGGCGTGAACGGCGGGCGCCCGGACACCGTCAATCCATGCCTGGCAGCCCAGCTTGCCTGGGGGGACCGCAGCGCTGAGTCGGCCGCGGGCAAACCCGCAGCGGTGTATGTGAATACGGCGGCGACAGGTCCCGTGGATTCCTTGTGGTGGCCGGGGGACAACACCTATCGGGGCGCGAACGTCAGCAACCCGTATGGCAGCTGCGACGGCAGCGAATCGCCGGCGTGCGCCTACGTCCACGGGTACGCCACGGCCGGCGATGATGTGGCAATCCTGAAGGATGCCGGTGACCCGGCACGGCGCACGTGGTGGCTGGACGTCGAAACCGGGAACAGCTGGTTGTGGAACAAGGCGATCAATGCTGCGGAACTGGAGGGCATGGCCGCATACCTGCAGGGCATCGGCGTCGAAGTCGGCATTTACTCCACTGCGTACCAGTTCGGTGAAATTGTGGGTGACGTGGGCGCGGGCAGCAATCTTTACCGGCTGGCGAGCTGGCTCGCAGGTGCCGAATCCACTGCATCTGCCCGGGAGTACTGCGGAGCCGCGCCGCTGACTGGCGGCGGGGTGGTCACGACAACCCAGTTCACCGAAGGCGATCTCGACTACAACTACAAGTGCCCCGTGGCTGCGCCGGAACCTGCGCCCCAACCGGCGCCGGAGCCCGCCGGGACGCCGGGCAAGACGCGTGCCCGGGCCTACGCGGAGCTGCACGCAGCGCAGATCTCCTGACACCGGCGCCTGGCCCCAGTCCTACCGGGCACTCTGTTGGGGACGACCGGAAAAGGGGTCCCTGCGGTCCATGGGAGGAGGCGGCGGGGGTGTCTTCGTCAAGGAAAAGCGGGTGGCGGTGGCGGCTCCCCCGGCCCCCAACACTGCGCCCAGTGCAGCGGTGGAGTGGACCAGCGAAGGATCCTTGCTCGCCGCCACAAGGCGGCCGGCCTCCTCATATCCGCTGAGCCGGTGCCCCGGTCCCAGGCCGGCATCCTCCCCGCCGCGGACATAGAGGTCATTGGTCACGGTAACGGTGACCTGGTTCCTGGTATCCGGATTGGCTGAGCCGTCGCTGCCGGGTACCCAGTCGGTCCGGTGTTCCAGATGCAGGGTGCTGACATCGTCCGGAGGGACGATGCGGGAAATGGGTGAGCCTGCGGTCACAACATATTTCATGTCGTACTCCCGGGAGAAGTCCTTGTCCGCCGCCAGGTTCATGGCATGGATGCCGCCTTGGCTGTACCCCACTGCCACCACGTCCGCGCCCTGTTCCGCGCCGGCGGCGTGCAGGGCCTGGAGGACGGCAGCATTCACCTGGGCCGATTTGTTGCCCATGCCGTCGACGATTCCGCCCAGGTCGAAAGGATTGGTTCCGGCGTCCTCTTCCTTCACCTGCGTCCCGGGAACCACCACCACGTACGCTTTTCCACCCTTGCCGGCCACCTCGATAACTTCGATGAATCCGCTGCCGCGTGCCTCCAGCAGCCTGACCCGCTCCAGCAGTCCGGCAGGCGTGGCATCGAGATTGATGGTCATGCTTTCCTCCTGCTTGGCGTTGACCGACCCTGTGCGCAATGAAGCGAACACCTCTTCGACCGCGGGCCTGACCATCGGGATGATGGTGACGGCGTGTGCCGCCAGCCTTTCGGTGGCGTCACCGTTGAGGAAGCCGGTCCGCCAGAAGTCTGCATGCTTCTGCAGTTCCCTCCGGGGGTCCGACAGCCCCACGATCCGCTTCAGCTGCTCAGCCGCCTCGTAGTCCCGCCGGCAACTGCGCACCTGCCCGCTGGTCCGCTCCAGCTCGAGCCGGACCCGCCGGCAGGCGTCCCTTGCCTCACCCACCGCGATCAGCGCGGCAGTTCCTGTGCTGCGCGGCTGGTTCTGGTACGAGCCAAGTCCTTGCCAGGCGCCGAGAAGTTGCGTCTCGACGGCGGCGATGCGGCTGGCGAGGGTGTCGAGCTTTCCGGCTCCCACGTCCAGTTCCTCCAGCTGGACGGTGATGCCGCCCACGCCCCCGGTAATGGTCAGGATGCCGTCCGGGGGCGGGGGTGAGACACGGATGGGGCCGCCTGATCCGGCCGGTGTTGCGTCAACCATCAGAACGGGCCGTCCGGCGAGCACTCCGACGTCAGCGCAGCCCGAGCATGGGCCGCCACTGCCGCAGAGGCATCCCGGATCCTGTCCAGGGCTTTTCGAACCGCCACCGCCTGCAGGCTCACGGAATTGCGGTAGGCCTGCCCGGCAGGGGACTCCCAGCCCGCCAACTGGATCTCATGGAAGCCCGCCAGGACCTCTTCCATTTGGTCGGAGCACTGTGAAACCTTCCTGCCCAGCTCCTGGACTTCGAGGCTGGCGTGCAGCCCGCCGCCCCAGATGCCATTTCCTGATTCGTTTCCCATGCCAGCTTCCTGTCGTGGCCTCCCCGGCCGGGTGGTGCGCCAAATCCTGCTGTCCCCAACGCTAGGGAGGCAGCGCTGCCCAGCGAAGGGCCGTCGTCGGCTATGTGGACAAGTAACGGAAGAGGGCGGCTTAAGGCCGCGCCGGACTTCATGAAAGAATCAGCACATGCCTGAAACTGCCGCCACAGCTGATACCCGTACGCCCTCAGGACGCCTGGCCCTCGCCGCGTCGCCGGAAAAGATCGCGCTCGGACCCCTGGACGGCCGCTACCAGTCCGCCGTCGCCCCCCTCGTTGACTACCTGTCCGAGGCAGCCCTCAACCGGGACCGCGTGGCCGTGGAGGTTGAATGGCTCATCCACCTGACCAGCAACAACGTGCTTCCCGGCGCGGGGCCGCTGGAGAAGGAACAGCAGGAGAAGCTGCGTGCCATCGTCACCGAATTCGATGCTGCTTCCGTGGCCGAGCTCGCCGGGATCGAAGCCGTCACGGTCCACGATGTGAAGGCCGTGGAGTACTACATCGGCCGGCGCCTGCCCGCGATCGGCATCGAAAACCTGACCGCAATGGTCCACTTCGGCTGCACGTCCGAGGACATCAACAACCTTTCGTACGCGCTGGGTGTCAAGGGTGCCGTGGAGGACGTGTGGCTGCCGGCAGCCCGCGGCCTGGTGGCGCAGATCAGCAAAATGGCCGATGAGAACCGCGCCGTTCCGATGCTGTCCCGGACCCACGGCCAGCCGGCCACGCCCACCACGCTCGGCAAGGAACTCGCGGTCATCGCCCACCGGCTGACCCGCCAGCTGGACCGGATCGCCAGGACCGAATACCTGGGCAAGATCAACGGCGCAACCGGCACCTACGCCGCGCATGTGGCCTCCGTCCCCGGCGCCGACTGGCAGCAGGTGTCCCGTTCCTTCGTCGAAGGCCTTGGCCTGACGTGGAACCCGCTCACCACGCAGATCGAAAGCCATGACTGGCAGGCTGAGCTGTACGCCGACGTTGCGCGCTTCAACCGCATCCTGCACAACGTGTGTACCGACATCTGGAGCTACATTTCCATCGGCTACTTCGCGCAGATCCCGGTGGCCGGCGCGACGGGTTCGTCCACCATGCCGCACAAGGTGAACCCGATCCGCTTCGAAAACGCCGAAGCCAATCTGGAGATCTCCAACGGTCTGCTGGACACCCTCGGTGCCACCCTGGTCACGTCCCGCTGGCAGCGCGACCTGACCGATTCCTCCAGCCAGCGCAACATCGGCGTGGCCTTCGGGCACTCCCTCCTGGCCATCTCCAATGTGGCCAAGGGCCTGGAACGGCTGGATGTTGCCGGCGACGTGCTTGCTGCGGACCTGGACACCAACTGGGAGGTACTCGGCGAGGCGATCCAGATGGTGATGCGTGCCGAGGCGATCGCCGGCGTCGAAGGCATGGAGAACCCCTACGAGCGCCTCAAGGACCTTACCCGCGGCCAGCGGGTGGACGCGGCGCGCATGCAGGAGTTTGTACAGGGTCTGGGCCTTTCCGCGGAGGCCGAAGCCCGGCTCCTGGCCCTCACGCCCGCCAAATACACGGGCATCGCCGACACTCTGGTGGACCACCTGAAGTAGTCCGCGCAGCAGGAAGAGACAGTACGACGGCGGCGCCGGGCTCCAAGGGGTCCGGCGCCTTCGCGGCGGCCGGGCCGGGTGACGCCATGTGCACGTGGGCCTCATGCCAGTGTGGGGATGGGAAACTGGGAACATGAAGCTGCTCCTGATCCGACACGGCGAAACCCCCGGCAACGTGCTGGGCCAACTGGACACCGACCACCCCGGTCCGGGACTGACCGAACTGGGCGAACGCCAGGCGGAGGCGATGGCGCGGGCACTGGCCAACGAGCCGATCGCCGCGCTCTATGCCTCCACGCTGATCAGGACACAAATCACCGCGGCGCCGCTGGCGCGGCTGCATGCCCTGGATGTTGAAGTGCTGGAGGGTCTGCACGAGATCGAGGCCGGGTCGCTGGAGAAGCTCACGGACCACGAATCCCACAAGCGCTATATGGGCACGGTGATTTCCTGGGCTGCGGGAGAACTGGACCGGCGCATGCCTGCCGGGCCTGACGGCCATGCCTTCTTTGAGCGGTTTGACGCTGCTATTGCGCGCGTTGCCGAGCGGGCCGCCATGGAACAGCACGGGACGGTGGCAGTGGTCAGCCATGGTGCCGCGATCCGCACCTGGGCCGGCCTCCGGGCCGAAGGGGCGGACCACGAGTTTGCTGCCCGGCATGTCCTCGCCAACACGGGAATTGTGGCGGTGGAGGGCAACCCGGCCACAGGCTGGAACTTGCTGCATTGGGATGGAAGCCCGGTTGGCGGCCTCGCCTTGGCGGACCCTGCCGCGGAGGACCCGACGGGGCGGGACGTCGCGGGAGCCTAGATCTGTTGGCGGTGGCGCCGCGGAGAGAACACCGGCAGGGACCGGCACGGTGCCGCTGGGATGCGGGCCGCCGGCGCAACCTGGGTTGGTGCGGGAGCGGCGGGGATGAGCCGTGCTGCCATCGCAGCGGCTTCTTCCGCCGTGGGCCGCTCCCCTGGATCCATGGCTGTCAGGGAACGCAGCAGGAGGGCCCAGTCGCCCAGGTGGCCGGGAACCTCGGGCGGCCGCAGGGTGCGTGCAACGAGGGATTCGATGGCCGTCCCCGGGAACGCCTTGGCGCCGACCAGGAGCTCAAGCAGGACCAGGCCCATGGAGTACACATCCCAGCAGGGCTGCGCCACCCCGCCGGAGGCTTGCTCGGGACTCATGTAATGGACTGTTCCGGATGACATGCCGGGTTCGGGCGCTGATCCCGCAGGCGCTGCGATCCCAAAGTCTATGATCCTGACGGGACTTCTCCGCAGTCCGCTCAACATCAGGTTGGCCGGTTTGATGTCACGGTGGACAAGACCGTTGGCATGGAGATGCGCCAAGGCATCGAAAAGGCTCCGCGCCCAGAAGGCAACGTCAACGGGCCGTGGCCTCTGCAACCGGATGGTTTCCGCCAAGCTGGTACCCAGGGCCAGTTCCTCCACGAGGAAGGGGCGCCCGGAGTAGGTCCCGCGGTGCGGCATGGCGCCCTGGGAAACAAGCCTCACGATGGAGGGATGGTTCAGCCCCGCCAGGACGGCTGCCTCGTTGTTGATCCGCTGGTGCTGCTTCCGCCCGTCCGCTGCGGCGATCTTCACCGCGACGTCGGGGCCGCCTGCCAGGTCTACGGCGCGGAAGACCTCGGCGGCAGATCCCCGGCCGAGGCGTTCCCGCAGCCCGTAGTGACCGGCCACCAGGGCGTCGGCGTCGCCCAGTCCATGAAGCGGCAGGGCGTGCGCTGCGATTCCGGTGCTCATGCGGCGAGGGCGGCCGGACGGTCCCCGGAGCGGGTCTCCCCCGGCGTCCAGGCGTCGAGCTGGAAGCCGCAGGCGCAGCGCCAGACGGGAGGAAGTTCGATGCTGCCGGCGTCACCCGGGGCAAAGGTGTAGCTGGTGCTGCCGCCGCCAACGGCCGGTGTAACGATCTGCATGGCGGCACCGCAGTGGACCGCCGGATTTTCCTGCGGCGCTGTGGTGCCGGCCAGGGTGGATCGCAGGTCGCTCGTCAGGACTCCCCCGGCTGTGCCGGGATTTGGCGGTGAAACTTCGGTAAAAGTAACCAACACACTCACGACTCCGTTGGGAAGCAACTTTGGGAACAGTCGTAAGCATACATATAACTAGTTGAACTAGCTAGTCAGCCTAGTGAACTTTGTGCGCTTCCTTTTCGGACACCTGCAGGGCTTCGGTCATGCGCTGCAGGAATTCCACAACCACCCGGGCCTCGTCGGCAGTGAGGCTCTCCGCCACCGTCATCATCCTGCGATGCATGGCACCGAGCGTTTCGCGGACCTCTTTGTCGGATTCAACAGTGGGAACGACCACAACCGAACGCCGGTCCGTGGGGTGTGCCTCGCGCCGGACGTGCCCGCTGGCCACCAGGCGGTCAATCAGCGAGGTGGTGGAGGCGCTAGTAATATTGAGGAATTGACTGAGATCCTTGGGCACAACCTGCTTTCCGGACGCCTGGACCCGCAGCAGATACCTCAGGGCAAGAATGTCCGTTTCCCCCATGCCCATGGAGTCCCTGGTATTGCGGCGGATCTCGGTTTCGGCCGAGCGGTAGTCCCGGAGCGACTTCAATACTGCCGCGCTGTAGTCCAGCTGCCCGTCGGGGCCGTACCAGTAGCCGGATCCCTCGTTGCCCGTAGAAACCATAAAATCATTTTAGACCACCTGATAACTAGGCTGCCAAGTAACATATGGATCCCTAGCCGCCGCACCGTTATCCGGGTGCTAACCGCCGGGAAACACCCGCGTAACTCCCCGCCTTTAGCCTTGTACGGCATACCCCTCCGGCGAATCGAGGCAGATATGCAGACCAATCCCAGGCTGAACATCCGGCAGGTCTCCTGGTCCAACCCCGTTGGTGCGGATCTCCGCCGCGCCCAGCAGGCCGAACTCGACGCCCGCTTTGGCCGGCCTGACCACGAACCCGGGCCGCCGCCGTCGGCCGCCGACTGTGCGGTGTTCCTGGTGGCATACGACAAGGGGTCGGGACAGCCCGTTGGCTGCGGGGGCCTGCGGCTCCTCGACTCATCGACCGCCGAAATAAAACGCCTGTATGTGCTGCCGTACACGCGCGGCTCCGGGGTGGCCAGTTCCATCCTTGCAGCGCTGGAAGCAGAGGCATTCCGGCAGGGCATCACCCGCATCAAGGCGGAAGCGGGGTCAGCCCAGCCGGACGGCCGCAACTTCTACGAGAACTCAGGGTTTGAGGCCATCCCGAACTTCGGCCCCTACGCGGGAGTGGAGCATTCCTACTGCTACGCCAAGAGCATCAACGCCCACAGTGCCGCGCAGACCGCCATGGCCTAGCACCGGCCGGCCGTCATACTCCGGCGCCCTGCGTGCGGTCAGGCTAATCTCGCGGTATGGAAACAGCAGACATCACGTTCCGGACCCGCAAATGGGTCCGGCCCGAGGACCTCAACGCCAACGGGACCCTCTTCGGCGGAAGCCTGCTGAAGTGGATCGATGAGGAAGCGGCAATTTACGCCATCCTGCAGCTGGGAAACGGCCGCGCGGTCACCAAGTACATTTCGGAGATCAACTTTGTCAGCTCCGCCGTCCAGGGCGACCTGATCGAGATGGGCCTGACCGCTACCCGGTTTGGCCGCACCTCGTTGACCATGCGCGCCGAGGTCCGCAACATGATCACCCGGCAGAGCATCCTCACCATCGAGGAAATCGTCTTCGTGAACCTCAACCAGGACGGCAAGCCCGAGCCGCACGGCTACACCGAAATCACCTATGACCGGGACCGGATCCCCACCCACCACCTGAGCGGCACCACCCCCAAGGACTAACGCAACGGCGAGGCGCGCTGTCAACGCCCCGCGCCGTTGCCGGCGGCCGCCCTTTCGTCCCGGCGCCGGGCCAGGTCAAGCAGGCGGTCGCGCAGGGGCTGGGCTCGTTCGGCCAGCGCCACCCGCATCATCACCGCCGATGCCCGGCTGAGCGCCCGGGTGCGCAGCCGGCGCTGCCGGTTGTAGGCCGCGAGCGCCCGCTCCTGCGGAAGGCTGTTCAACAGGTCCGCCAGGGTCACTGCGTCAACAAGGGATTCACAGGCGCCGCGGCCCAGGTTCGGAGTCATGGCGTGTGCTGCATCGCCCACCAGCACGGCGGCGCCGCTGACGTAGGACCGCAGAGGCGGCGTGGTCCAGATCCGCTGCGCGAGCGAGAGCTCCGGAACCGCTGCGGCGAGCACGTGCCGGATAGCCGGAGCGTGGCCTGCGAAACGCTGCCGCGCCTGCTCCAGGGCCTGTTCAACGTCAATGCCGGTGGGGCCCAGTCCGGAACGCCAGCTGGCGTACCAGTTGGTTCCCCCGGGGGAGGCTGCGATCCCGAAAAGGTCACCCCGCCCCCAGTATTCCCCTACTGCCTCGGGATCGACGGGCGCCGGAATGGTGCCCCGCAGTGCAAGGCAGGACGTTACCGTGGCATCTGCAGCGGCACCCCATACCTGGCGGCGGACTATGCTGTGGACCCCATCAGCGCCCACCACCAGTCCTTGGCCGGCCGGCAGTTCCTGCACCTGCGTGGTGACCCGCCGGACCGTTGCCGGGACAGCCGAGTCGAGGAGCCGAAGCAGGTCCACCCGTGACATCCCGATCAGCTCGCCGCCGTTGACGGTGATCCACGGTTCACCTGCCGCATTCCGGATGGAACCGCTGCCAAGGGCGGGGCTCACCGCCCGCGCCTGCCCGAGGATTCCCACCCGCGCCAGCGCCCGCTGGGCGTTGGGCCACATGGCCAGCACAGTGCCCACCGCCGGCAGTTCGGGACGCTTCTCGTAAACCGTCACCTCGAAGCGGCCGGGCTCCAGGCAGGACGCGAGGGCAAGACCGGCAATGCCGCCGCCAACGATCGAGATCGTTTCCATGCCCACAATTCTACTACTTTTGTAGTGAATTGGAAGGGAGTGCCCGTAGACTGGCACCATGCCCGACCGACGGACCCAGCTGCTCGATGCCGCACTGTCCATCGTCGCGGAGAAGGGGCTGAAGGGCCTCACCCACCGCGCCGTGGATGCAGCCGCAGGGGTTTCCGAAGGGACGACGTCCAACTACTACCGCAACCGGTCAGCACTGGTGGAAGCAGTCCTGGACCGCCTCCTGCAGCTGGACGCGGAACTTCTGCAGCACGTCGGCCCTGCCGGCCCGCCACTGGACGCGGACCAGCTGGCCGCCCAACTGGCCGCGATGGTGCTCGCGCTTGCCCGGCAACATTCTGGCCTCACCCGGGCCCGGCTGGCCCTGTCCCTGGACCGCCCCGAGGCAGTGACCGCGGGGCACCGCCTGCTGGTGGGCGGCCTTGAACAGGCGCTCAGGGCCCTCGGGGTGGCGGACGCAGCGGCACGGGCCCGGGACGTCGCGGACTACTGCGACGGGGTCCTGCTGCACCTGCTCACCGTCCGCCGCGACGAAGACCCGGACGCCGCGGCCACTGCGGCGGCGATCCGGCGGCTGCTGGGCCGCTGAACCTGCAAAAACCCCTGAATCCGCGGGCGGCCACCCGCCGTCGTCCATTGCCTATGAGGCCGCGGGCCAGCCCGTGTATGCCTCAGCCAGGTCCGCCATGCCATGCCGGGAGGAAACTACGGAGTTCAGCTCACCGAGCTGGCGGGCACGGGAGAAGTCGTCCGCATCGGCGGGCGTATGCAGCATGGTGGTCATCCAGTAGGAGAACTGCTGGGCCTTCCACACCCGGGCGAGGGCACGGTCGCTGTAGGACTCGAGGAGCAGGTCCGAGCCGGAGTTGTAGTGGCTGTCCAAGCCTTCGAACAGGACCTTGACGTCGTTGATGGCCAGGTTGAGGCCCTTGGCACCGGTGGGCGGCACCGTGTGCGCGGCGTCGCCGGCCAGGAACAGGTTGCCGTGGCGCATGGGGGCGTGGACGAAGCTGCGGAACGGCAGCACCATCTTTTCCAGGACCGGCCCTTCCTTGAGCTCGAAGCCGTTGCCGTTGACGCGGCTGCGGAATTCGGCCCAGATCCGGTCGTCATCCCATTCCGTCACGTTCTCCTTGGGGTCGCACTGGAAGTACATCCGCTGCACGGTTTCCGTACGCTGGCTGATCAGGGCGAAGCCGTTGGCCGAGTTGGCGTAGATGAGTTCGTCGGAGCTGCGCGGTGCCTCGGCCAGGATGCCGAACCAGGCGAAGGGGTACTCATGGAAGTACCACTTGCGGTGGGCCTCGGGGATCTGGAAGCGGCAGTGGCTGCGGGAACCGTCGGCCCCCACCAGGAAATCGGCCTGGATCTCGAACTCAACGCCGTCGGCATCGGTGAACCAGACCTTGGGCCGGCCTTCGAGATCGTGCACCGAGGTGTCAGTGACGCTGTAGCGGACATCGCCGCCGTCGCCCTTCCTCCGCGCGGCGAGGTCCAGGAAGACGTCCGTCTGCGGATACAGCCACACCGACTCCCCCACCAGGTCCTTGAAATCGACCCGGTGGCTTTCCCCGTTGAACCGGAGCTCGATGCCGTCGTGCCGGTCCCCGTCGCGCAGCACGCGGTCAGACACCCCGCTGTCCACCAGCAGGTTGACCGTGCCGTGTTCCAGGATTCCTGCGCGGACGGTGTGGGCAATCTCCTCATGGCTGCGGATTTCGATCACCGTTGACTCAATCCCGGCTTTGGCCAGCAGGTGGGAAAGCATAAGCCCGGCGGGGCCGCCGCCCATGATGGCCACCTGGGTGGTGATGACTTTTCGTGCCATGATCTGTTCTCGCTTCGTTGCGGGTCCCGCCTCGGCGGGACCGGACCGGTTCGTCTGCCCATCAGTGTGGGCTAAACAGCGTGACCGCCGTTACAACAATTCCGTTGAATGGATCAGGTATCGGCCAGTTGCCGGGCGATGCCGCGGGCGGCCGTCTGCAGGGCGGGGACGAGCGCCTGCAGACGCATCTCCCGAAGGGGGACCACGACGCCGAGTGAGGCCAGGGCGCGCTGCCTGCGGTTGAGGACGGGGACGGCTATGCCCCACGTGTCCGGATCCACCACGCCTTTGAGCTGGGCGAAACCCTGGCGGGAGGTTTCGGCGAGCAATGTCCGGACCCCGCCGGCCGTGAGCTTTCCGTCCGGGTCAGTGAACCCGCGGAGGTATTCTTCCTGCACCTGCCTGTCCTGGTGGGCCATCAGCGCCAGGCCGGCCGACGAAATGTGGATGGGCATCCTGCCTGCCACCTGCGCACGGTTGGCCACCGAACCGCGCCTGGACAGCCGCTCCACGAAGAGCGCCTCCCAGCCGTCCAGCACCGCCAGATTCACGTTTTGGTGGAGGACCTGCTGGATGTCTTCCATGAACGGCATGGCCGCCTGGCGCAGGGCCAGCGTGGGCGATGCCCGGTTCACCAGCTCCCACAAACGGAGTCCGGGGCGGACCATGCCTCCCGGCGCCGCCTCCAGCAGGCCATGGGCGGCAAGCTGACCCACCAGCCGGTGCGTTGTGGTCAGCGGCAGGCCGGCCTGCTGCGCAAGTTCATTGAGCTGGAGCGCATTGACGTCCTGCGGAAACGCCGAAATCAGGCGGACGATCCTGTCCACCACCGAGTCCCCGGACTGCGAGTTCGCCACGGCCGCCGCCTTCCATTGAATGGGAAGTCCAGCCTACCGCGTGCGGATGCGGGCAAGGCGCCCGGGCGGCCAAGTGCCAGGCGGTCAGGCCGCCGTCGTCCTCTGCCTAATCCGGCGCCATGCGCCCGGGGCCAGCACCACGGCAATCCCGACGGCCGCGCCGATCACCGTCTCGATGATGCGGTCCCGCAGCAGGATGGACGGCGAGGCCGGGACCACCAGGAGCGTGGACACAAGGGCCAGGGGCGTCACGAAAACCTGCGCCAACAGGTACTGGCGGATGATGAACATCTCGGCGCCGAACTGGCACAGCGCCATCACCAGTACGGTCTGCCAGGGCTGCAGGCCCACCAGCAGCACCGCGGCCAGGACGAGCAGTCCCAGGACGGTGCCGATGATTCTTTGGATCCCGCGGCGCACCCGGTGCCGGGTAGTGTGGCCCACCAGGGGGACCACGGCGGCCACCATGGCCCAGTAGTTGTGCCCGAATCCCAGGCGCTCACCCGCCCACGTGGCAAGGGTTCCGGCAAGGCCGGCGGCCACCAGGTAGCCGAGGCCCTCCAGCCATGCTGCACGTTTTTCCGCCGGGGTGCGGCGGATGCGGGGCGGGCGGGCCCAGGGTGTGCGGTGGCTGGGAAGGATGCGCGAAGAGAACCCCACCAGCAGGGCGAACACCGTGGTGAGCACCGCCACCAGCATGCCCTGCCACAGCGGGGGCTGGTTGGGAATGGAGGCGATGGCGGCGAAGGCGAAGATGTGGAAGAGCGAACCGGCAGGGCGCAGCCGGAGCCAGGAAATGGCCACGGAGCACGCGCCGGCCACCAGCGTGGTGGCCAGGACCAGCAGCCAGGTGTGGGTGGCGGCGTCCAGGCCCCATGCCGGACCCATGCGGGCGGCGAGCGCCGCCAGGAGCATGACCAGCAGCATCAGCAGACCGGCCCGCAACTGCAGCACAAAACGGACGGCGTGCGGTTCACCGCGGCCGTAAATTCCGGTGAAGGCTCCAAAGGACGCAAAGATGGCCAGGTCCAGCCGGCCCAGCAGCACCAGCGTGATCAGGGGCACGAAGACGCCCACGGCACACCTGAACGCGGGGTGGTGGTCCTTGTTGCCGGGGCCAATGCTGAACATTTCAGCAAACATCTTCACAGGCAGCGCCTTCCTGGGGTCGATTTTGACGGGCGGCCGCGCTGACGTTCCCGGTAAATCCTACGGGCCGGCCCCCGGAAGGCGCCCGGCGCGTTCCCATGAATGGAATGCAGGGGCAACGCAGCGGAAACAGCGCGGCACGAAGCTTGTCTCATGAAGCCCTCTCCCCACTCCACGCCCGCCGCTGAACTGCGCTGCGAGGTCTGCGGCCTGATGCCGGAGCCGCCCAAGGCCCGGCTGACCCTGGCGAACGTCGCCGTGATGCTGCCCATCGAGTTACTGGTCCACGCCCTGGTGGTGGAGACCCATCTTCCCTATGTGGCCAAGGTGCTGGTGCTGGCGCTGGCCGCGACGGTCCTGGTGATCTGGGTGGCCGAGCCGTCGGCGGCCCGGATCCTGCTGCGCTGGCTGCATGCCCCGGCCCTGCGGCACCGGCGGCAGCTGGCGTCGGCGCCGTCGCTGTGGCGGGCGCGGACGCTGCTCCGCGACCAGCCCGGTTCGCTGCAGCGGATCACAGCGGCGCTGGCGCGGCTGGACACGAACATCCTGGGCATCCACGTCCACCCGGTGGCGGACGGCGTCCTGGACGAGTTTGTCCTCTCGGCGCCCGGGGAGGTGGGCGAGCGGGAGCTGCTGGCGGCCCTTAACGACGGCGGCGGCACGGCATCCCACGTCTGGCCCACCACCGCCCTCGCCATGGCTGACGGGCAAACCCGGGCGCTGAGCCTGGCGGCGCGCATCGCTGCCGGCCCGGAGGAACTGCCCCTGGCTGTGGCGGAGCTGCTGCACGCACGGATCGTGCCGCCGTCGGACGTCCGATTAAAGACGCCCGACGACGGGACGCACCTGAAGATTCCCACGGCATGGCATGGCCCCATCACCTTCGCCCGGCCGGGGGAGCCGTTCACTCCTGCCGAGTCTGCGCGGGCGCACCGGCTGGCTGAGCTGGCTGAGATCCTGTCCCACCGGCAGGCCAGGTCCCCAGGAGCACATTGAGTCCCCACCCGAGGGCTGTTACCAGGACGACGGCGCCGGCCATGGAGGCCAGCTGGACCGGGCTGGACAGGATGCCCAGGCTGACAATCAAGGTCGTTGCGCCTGCCGGCGGGTGGGGCAGTCCGAGCCAGGTCAGCACCAGGGTGGTGATCCCCACGGACAGTGCGCCGCTGACCACATAAAGCGGGGTCAGGCCGCCCACCGGCGCCGGAGGCTGGTCCTGCAGCCCCAGGGCATAAAGGCACAGGGCGCCGGCAGCCAATCCGACGCCATGCCCCACCAGGGTGTTCACTGGCCGCGATGCTTTTTGTTCGGGCGATTCGAAGAACAGCATCACCGTGGGTCCAAGGCTTGGGAACAGCCAGGGCAGGTGCACCAGGAGGCCCGCCACGCCGCCGGCGGCGAGGACCACGATCGCCAGGACGGCAGCGTAGAGGGCGGCACCCAACGCATTCATGCGTTTCTTCGCCCGGTCCAGGAGCGAGGGGTTCATTGCGGTTCCTTTCCGGCCCATTAGTGAGTCGACGATCGGTCGTTCCGCCGCCGCTATTTGGCCATTACCCCCCGGACAGCTGTCACAATCGGTCCGAAACCCCTCCGGACGGGTCGATCGGGAAAAGTCCTTGACAGTGGCGCGAGTCACTCCTACCTTTGATTTTGGGATCCCAAAGTGGGATCCCAAAACGGGATCCGTTGGATGCTCCGGATCGTCCAGCGCCTCCCCGGCCGGCAGGGATCGACTCCTGCCGGCACGCTTCACGCACGTTCCCACCCTCCCCCATCCGCAAACTTCCCCGTGAAGGAGAAGCTGTGTCCATCCCAAACGCCGAAACAACGGCCACGTCCGACGAGGCCGCACCCCAGACCACGGAACAATCCGGAAAGGGCGGCACGCAACGGCGCACTGCCGTCCGCTGGAAGCTCTTCCTGCTGCTCCTGGTCCTGGTCTCCGTCAACTACATCGACCGCGGCTCCATTTCCGTCGCGCTGCCCATCATCCAGAAGGAATTCAACCTCGCTCCCGAACTGGTGGGCCTGCTGCTCTCGGCGTTCTTCTGGACCTACGCCCTGATGCAGGTGCCCGTGGGCTGGCTGATCGACAAATTCGGTCCACGCAAGGTCATGACCGCCTCCTGCATCGGCTGGGGCGCCGCCACAGCGGCCTCCGGCATGGCAGGAGGGTTCCTCAGCATGTTCATCGCCCGGCTCGGAATCGGCGTGACCGAGGCCGGCGTGATGCCGGCAGGCGGCAAGCTCAACGCCATCTGGATGCACAAGTCAGAACGCGGCCGCGGCGCCACCATCCTGGACGCCGGCGCACCCCTCGGCGCCGGCCTGGGCGGCATCATCATTGCCGGCCTCATTGCCTCCACCGGCAGCTGGCGCTGGGCCTTCGTCATCGCCGGTGCCGCCACCGTCCTCATGGGCCTGGCCGTCTGGTGGTACGTCCGGGACAATCCCCGCCAGCACCGCGGCGTCAACGACGCCGAAGCCGCCTACATCGAAGCATCGCACGCTGCCGAGGACGCAGAGGCTGCCGTGGATGGCAGCAAGGGTAGGCGCGGCCTGCTTCCCTACCTCAAATTCCGCTCCTTCTGGGCCATGTGCCTGGGCTGGCTGGGCTTCAACGGCGTCTTTTATGGCCTGTTGACCTGGGGCCCGCTGTACCTGGCCCAGGCCAAGGGCTTCGACCTGAAAACCATCGGCTGGTCCACGCTGGTGATCTTCGGTGCCGGGTTCGTCGGCGAAATCATCGGCGGCACCATCGCCGATAAGTGGCGCGCCTCCGGCGCCTCCGCCAACCTGGTCATGCGCACCCTCCTGGGTATCTCCAGCGCCGTGGTCATCGGCGGCCTGGTGGGCGTCACTGTGGTCCCTGATGCCACCACCGCCGTGGTCCTGCTCTCGCTGGTCCTGTTCTTCCTGCGCTGGGTGGGCCTGTTCTGGAGCATCCCGTCCATCCTGGGCGGCCGCACCAACGCCGGCGTCCTGGGCGGGGCCATGAACCTCAGCGGCAACATTTCCGGCTTCGTCACCCCGATCGTGGTCGGCCTGATCGTGGGTGCCACCGGTTCCTACACCTGGGCGCTGCTGTACTTCGTAGGTTCCGCGGTGATCATGGGCGCATCAGTGCTCACCCTGAACTACAACAAGCGGCTTCCTGTCTAAGCTGACCCTCGCAGGGAAACCTGCAACCACTGCCCCTGCAGCCGGGAGCAGTGCCCGCACAAAATCCGAATGGAGCATCATGCTGACCGCAGAAGAGACCCAGGACAAGGACCGCCCCCTCCGCGAGACTGTCCGGGACACCCTCCGCACCCGGATTTTCGAAGGACACTATGCTCCCGGCACGCGGCTGGTGGAACGTGACCTGGCAGCCGAGTTTTCCGTGTCCCGGCTGCCGGTCCGCGAGGCCCTGCGGATGCTCCGCCAGGAGGGCCTGATCAGCGACCGTGGTGCCCGCGGGGCCGAGGTGAGCAGCCTTAGCGCCAAAGACGTCGAGGACCTCTTCGATGTCCGCCAGTCGCTCGAGGTCCTCGCCTGCCGGCTCGCCGCCAGGCGCGCCACCAAGGACGACCTCTCCTACCTCAAGGGCCTGCTGGACAACGCCGAGGCCTTCCTGGCCAAAGGTTCCGTCATGGAGGCCCACCGGGCCAACAGCGAATTCCACGACGCCATCACCGCCATCGCTGACAACAACTTCCTTAAGTCCGCCCTGGAGCCCCTCCAGGGCCGGATGCACTGGCTGTTCCGGCACGTCAGCGACCTGCCGGAACTCATCCAGGAACACCGCGAACTCTACGCCGCCATCGCCAGCGGCGACCCGGACCGGGCCGCTGCCCAGTCCGCATCCCACATCGGAAAGTACCGGGACCAGTTCCCCGAGGACTTCCAGAAGACCGAACCAGAATTCCACCGGAAGAGAAAATGAAACTCCTGGTCATCAACCCCAACATCAGCGCAGATGTCACGGCGCTGATCGAATCCGAGGCAATCCGTTCCGCCTCCCACGGCACCGAACTGCTGGTCCGGACCGCCGGCCACGGCGTGGAATACATCGAAACCCGCTTCGAATCCCTGATCGCCGCCGGCGCCGTGGCCGAGATCATCGCCGAACATACCCAACCGGGAGCTGATCCCGTGGATGCCGTTGTGGTGGCCGCCTTCGGTGATCCCGGCATGCCGGCCCTCAAGGAACTGGCCGGGGTGCCCGTCATCGGCATCACCGAGGCAGCCCTGTGCGCAGCCGCGCTGCAAGGCCACCGGTTCTCCATCATTGCCATCTCGGACCGGATCAAGCCCTGGTACCGCGACTGCGTCGAGCAGTTCGGCCTGGCCGGCAGGCTTGCCTCCATCCGCTCCATTAAGGACGCCCTCACCGGGATAGCCTCCGTCCAGGAGGACTTCCGGGAAACCCTGCTGGCACTGAGCCGGCAGGCCGTGGCAGAGGACGGCGCCGACGTCGTAATCCTCGCCGGCGCCCCGCTGGCAGGACTGGCCCGCGAACTCAACGGACAGATCCCCGTGCCCGTCGTCGACGGCATCTCCGCCGGCATCCGCATGGCCGAAGCCGTGGCAGCGCTGCAGTCGGGGCAGCACCGCGCGGGCGCTTTCGCCCCTCCCCCGCCAAAGGACCGCAAGGGCCTGTCCGGCAACCTGGACGCGGCCCTCGCCGCCCGCCAGGAGCACGCCGAAACCCCGCAGCCCGCCGCCTAAACACACTTCACCATTCCAAGGAGGACACCGATGTCCCACCAGCCAGACCTCGTCATAGCCAACGCCACCGTCGTCAACAGCACCGGCCGGCAGGAAGCCCACATCGTGGTGCACGAAGGAAAGATCGCCGCCCTCGTCGACGCCGCCCGTCCGGTCCCCGCGGCGGCCCGCAGCATTGACGCCACCGGAAAGCTCGTGATCCCCGGCGGCGTGGACGGCCACTGCCACGTGGCGCAGGTAACGGGACGCTTCCGGACCCTGGACGACTACCGCACCACCTCCACGGCAGCGCTGTGGGGCGGCACCACCACCATCATCGACTTCGGAATTCCCCGCGACGCCCAGGAAACCCCGCTGGCGGCGGTCCTAAACAAGAAGGAACTCGCCACCGCGTCCCGCTGCGATGTTGCCCTCCACGGTGCCGTGGTCAGCTGGGACGAAACGGTGCCCTGGCAGCTCGAACAGTTGGCCGCGGAGGGCGTCCGCTCGGTGAAGATGTACACCACCAACCGCGGGACCACCATGGCTGACGGCGACACCATCCTCAAGGTCATGCGGGAAATGGTCCGGCTGGACGGCCTCACGTACATCCATGCAGAGCACGACCCCATCATTGCCGACTGCACCGAACAGCACGCACAGGACGGCCGCATCGGCATCGGGCACCTGCACCGGACCCGGCCGGAGCTGGCCGAGGAAATTTCCGTGAAGGAAACCCTGGCGATGGCCGAATACACGGGCGCGCCAGTCTATTTCGTCCACCAATCCACCGCCGGCGCCGTGGACCTGGTGTCGCAGGCCCGGGAGCGCGGCTTTGATGCCTACTCCGAGACCTGCCCGCACTACGTCACCCTGGACGACTCCGTGTACGCCTCCACGTTCCCGGAGTGGTTCGCCTGCTGCCCGCCCATGCGCAGCGCGGAAACCGTGGCCGCCCTCAAGGAGCGGCTGGTGTCCGGCGCCATCCGCACCATGTCCTCCGACCATTCCTGCTACGACCTGTCACAGAAGCGGGAGCGCACCGATGACGTCCGCGCCATGCCGCACGGGCTCCCTGGCGTGGAGACGCGCATGCCGGTCACCTTCACGGCGATGACGTCCGCCGGCGCCACCGTTGAGCAGTTCGTCAGCGCCTTCGCCGCCGAACCCGCACGGATCAACGCCGTCCCCGGCAAGGGCCGCATCGCCGAAGGGTTCGACGCCGACCTGGTGGTTTTCGATCCCGCCGAGGAACGCATGGTGAACGGCGCAGCCCTGCACATGGGCACGGACTTCTCACCCTTCGACGGGAAGGCACTCACGGGCTGGCCCGCCGTCGTGGTTTCCAACGGCAGCGTGGTCCTGGACGCGGACGGCTTCCACGACCCCGGCGCCGCCGGCCGCTTCATCCACCGCAACGGCTTCCGGCAGCACCAGACCGTCCCCGAAGCCGCCCACCTGCCCGCCGCCCTCGCCTAGGAGCCCCCATGCCTGCCACTTCACGCCCCCGCAGGATCGGCATGATCGTGCCGTCCTCCAATACCTGCCTGGAACCCCAGACGTACCGCATCCTTGGCGGCCGCACCGACGTCACGGTGCACTTCACCCGCATCCCGGTCACCCGGATCGCACTGGACGACTCCTCTGACCGGCAGTTTGAGCCGGCCGTCATGCGCGCCGCCGCACAGCTGCTGGCGACGGCGGACGTCGACGTCATCGCCTGGAACGGGACATCGGGTTCATGGCTCGGTTCGGCCCATGACCGGGAGCTGGCCGGCGACATCACCGGCGCCACCGGCATCCCCGCCACCACCTCCACCCTTGCCTACCTCGAGGCTTTCCGGACCTTCGGTACCGAACGGATCGGCCTCTTCACGCCCTACACCGCCGACGTAAACCGCCAAATAATCGAATCGTACGGGCGGGAGGGCATCAAGACGCTGGACCACCGGGCGCTGGGCCTGAGCGACAACGAGTCCTTTGCCCGCGTCACGGACGACGAGATGCGGCCCGGGTCCCTGGAACTGGCCGCCGCGTCCCCCGACGCCCTGGTATACCTGTGCACCAACCTTTACGGCGCAAACATCACCGCTGAGATTGAGCAGATGTCCGGGGTGCCGGTGCTGGATTCCGTGGCGGTCACCCTCTGGCACGCGCTGAAACTGGCAGGCGCGCCGCTGCTGGAACCGCGGTGGGGCAGGCTCCTGGCGTAGCCGGCCCTGCCCCGGCGGGGCCGGCTCCGCAGGACCCTACATCCGCAGGGTGAGGGCTCCGGGCTCCATGGTCATGAGCACGTGCTTGCCCTGGCCCTCGTGGTCGCCGTCCAGCTGGTAGTCGTCCTTGTGCTCCAGAGTGATCTCCACGGTCTTGCCCTGGAAGTACTCCACGGCGGTGTCCTTGCCCCGGCCCCTGCCGATCATGCCCGCCACCACGGAGAGCCAGCCCAGCTTGCCGTGGTGGGGGGCCAGCACGGCAATGTCCAGCAGCCCGTCATCCACCTTGGCGTCGGGGAAGATTTCCAGGCCACCCTGGACCTTGCCGCAGTTGCCCACCATGACGCTGCGGACGCCGCGGTGCACCACGGATTTGCCGTCGATCACCACGGTTGCCTTGACGGGCTTGCCGGGCAGGTTACGGATGCCGGCGTCCACGTAGGCCAGCCAGCCCACCTTGTCCTTCAGGTCCTCGTTGGTGTCGGCCATGATGGTGGCGTCGTAGCCCATGCCGGCCATGACCAGGAACAGCTGCTCCTGGTCCGGGTCGCTGCGCCGGGCCCGGACCACGTCGATCTTCCGCTCGGCGCCGATCAGCGCCCCGGCCATGGCGCCGTCGTAGTCGGTCACGTCCATGCCGAGGTTGCGGGCCAGCAGGTTCCCGGTCCCCAGGGGCAGCAGGCCCATGGGGGTGTCGCCGCCGGCCAGGACCTCGGCGACGCACCGCACGGTGCCGTCACCGCCGGCAGCGATCACGATGTCCGCGCCCTGCGCGAGCGCCTCCTTCGCCTGGCCGACGCCGGGATCCTCCTTGGTGGTTTCCAGCCAGATGGCCTCGCCCCAGCCGTTTTCCACGCAGTGCTTGGCCACCAGGCCGCGCACGTCGATGTCCACCGGCTTGGCGGGGTTGACGATGATGGCGGCGCGCTTGGGTGAAGTGGAGCTGGTGTCAGTCATGGCGTCCTCTGATGGCGGATGGAAAGCAAGCTTCTGAAAGAAGGGTAACCCGGCGGCGGGCCCGTACCGCGCCTAAAGGGCCTTCACCGCGCCCAGCACCTGGGCCAGGGATTCCTTGGCATCGCCAAACAGCAGCGAGGTCTGCGGTTCATACAGCAGGTCGTTTTCGATGCCGGCGAATCCCGGGCGCATGGACCGTTTCAGGAACACCACCTGCCGCGCCTCCGCGACCTCCAGGATGGGCATCCCGAAAATAGGGGAACCGGAGGACGTCTTCGCCGCCGGATTCACCACGTCGTTGGCACCCACCACCAGGGCCACGTCCGCGGTCTTGAACTCCGGGTTGATCTCGCCCATCTCCTTCAGTGATTCGTACGGCACGTTGGCCTCGGCCAGGAGGACGTTCATATGGCCCGGCATGCGCCCGGCGACGGGATGGATGGCGAAATCCACCTCGATCCCCCGGGCTTCCAGGGCCAGCGCCAGTTCCGCGGCCGTGTGCTGGCCCTGGGCCACCGCGAGTCCGTACCCCGGGACGATGATCACCCGCTGGGCGTAGCCCAGCAGGACCGCCACGTCCTCCGCTGAGGACGAGCGGACCGGACGTTCGCTCACCGCGGTGGATCCCGCCGTCGAACCTCCCCTGAAGGCCCCGAACAGGATGCCCGCCACGCTCCTGCCCATGGCCGCGGCCATGGCCCGGGTCAGGATGGTGCCAGAAGCCCCCACCAGGGTTCCTGCCACCACCAGCAGGACGTTGCCCAGCACCAGTCCGGACGCCGCAACGGCCAGGCCGGTGAAGGCATTCAGCAGCGAGATGACGATGGGCACGTCGGCGCCGCCCACCGGCAGCACCAGCAGGACACCGGCGGCAAGGCCCAGGGCAAGCAGCAGGACGGCCAGCGGCAGCGAACCGGTGATGACCACGGCCACACCGGCGGCCACCGCGGCCAGCAGGACCACGGCCATCACCACGGGAAGCCCGGGGAACACGACCGGGCGGGTGGTCATGAGTTCCTGCAGCTTGGCGAAGGTGATGCCCGAGCCGGCAAAGGAAACGGCGCCCACCAGGAGCGTGAAGACGACGGCAACGCGCACCCAGGGGTTGTCCGCATGGCCCAGTTCCAGCAGGGCCACCAGGGCTGCCGCACCGCCGCCCACGCCGTTGAACAGGGCCACCAGCTGGGGCATCTGGGTCATTTTCACGCGGCGGGCCACGGGTGCCGCCACCACTGATCCCACGGCGATGGCGCCCAGGATCCAGGGGATGTTCTCCAGCCGGGCGGACAGAAACACGGTGGCGACGGCGATCAGGGCGCCAAGTGCGCCCACCAGGTTTCCGCGGCGGGCGGTCCGCGGGGAGCTGAGTCCCCGCAGCGCCAGGATGAAGCAGACGGCCGCGGCGAGGTAGAGCAGCGACGTCCAGACCGGGGCCAGGAGACTCATTTGTTGCCCGCCCCCTGCCCGGGCCCGGCCTTGGCGACGTCCCGCTTGGCATGGAACATGTGCAGCATCCGGTCCGTCACCACGAACCCGCCCACCAGGTTGGCGGTGGCAAGGACGACGGCGAGCAGCGCCACGGCCAGGACCCACGGGTCGGCTGCCTGGCCGGCCACGATGATGGCACCCACCAGGATGATCCCGTGAATGGCGTTGGCGCCGGACATGAGCGGCGTATGCAGGGTGCTGGAAACCTTGGACACCACTTCGAAGCCGACGAACACTGCCAGGACCGTGATGGTCAGCAGGGCTGTTCCATCCATCAGAGCCTTCCTTCCTGCCGGGCTGCCGCTGCCGCACCTGTACCGGCCGCGGCCCGTGCCGTGAGCAGTTCCGCCGTGGGCTGGTGCCGGACCGCACCGTCGTGCGTGAGGCAGGCGCCGGCCACCACTTCATCGTCGAAATCCAGGGTGAGCGCACCGTCGCGGACCAGCAGGGCCAGCAGGTTTGCCACGTTCTTGGCGTAGAGGCGGGAGGCGTCGGACGCCATCGCGGAAGCGGGATCCTTCAGGCCCACCAGGGTGATGTGCCCGGTACCGTCGGCGGTGGGGATTGGAATGTCCTGGCCCGGCGCGGAGCCCTCCACGTTGCCCCCGGACTCCGCGGCGAGGTCGACGACGACCGATCCCGGGCGCATCCCCTGCACCATCTCCCGGGTCACCAAAAGGGGAGCCGGCCGCCCGGGGACCGCCGCCGTCGTAATCAATACGTCCGATTGCGCCACGTGCGGTGCGAGCAGCTGCCGCTGCCGGGTGCCGGCGTCGGAACTCAACTGCCGCGCATAGCCACCGGCCGCCTCCGCTGTCTCAAGGTCCAGCCGGATGAAGGTGCCGCCCATGGACGCCACCTCGTCCGCGGAGGCGGGCCGGATGTCGTTGGCGAAGACGCGGGCACCCAGCCGCTTGGCGGTGCCGATGGCCTGCAGCCCGGCCACGCCGGCGCCCAGGACCAGGACGCGGGCCGGCGGGATGGTTCCTGCGGCCGTCATGTAGAGCGGGAAGAACCGCGGCAGCCGGATGGCGGCCTCGAGGACACACCGGTACCCGGCCACCAGCGCCTGGGAGGTGAGGGCGTCCATGGACTGCGCGCGGGAAATGCGCGGCACCAGCTCCAAGGCGAAGGAGGTGACCCCGGCGTCCGCGAGCGCCTGGACGGCGGGCAGCTCTGACGACGGCGACGCGAGCCCCACCGTCACGGCGCCCCGTTTGAGGGATGCAGCGGTGTGCGCATCCAGCGGGCGGACATGGGCCAGGAGGTCCAGCGCGGCGTTATCCAGGCCGGGGACGATGGTGGCGCCGGCCTGGTGGTAGGCGGAATCCGGGTGGCCGGCGCCGTCCCCCGCCCCGGTTTCCACCAGGACCTCCAGGCCCATCCCGGCCAACTGCTTCACAGTGTCGGGAGTGGCGGCCACACGCCGCTCGCCCTCCCGGCGTTCCCGCGGAATCCCCAGCTTCACCCGCTGACTCCTCTTCCTGACGAGCGCTGCAGCGGCTCTGCTGCACGCAGTTGGCTAGAGTCTAGGGCCACCGCTCCCGCTGCGGGAGTGGCGTTGCCGGCTTCGGTGGCAAAGCGTTATCTCGCATCTCCTGCCGGGCCCTGCGGCGGTCCGCCGTAGTCAAGCGCTATGCGGCGGGCGGTTTCCATTAGCTGCGGCAGGACCGACGCTTCGATGTCCTGGGCGGCGGCGCGGTGTGTCTGCAGCGAAACGTTGGCCGCGGCCACCACCTCGTGTCCCCGCCGGACCGGCACCGCCACGCCGCGAAGGCCTTCCTCCAGTTCCTGCGAGACCATGGACCACCCCCTGGCCCTGGCCGCCTCCACTTCCGTCCGCAGGTCCTCGACGCTGCCGATGGAGTGGTCGGTGAAGCGGTGCAGCCGGACCGAGTGGAAGTACTCCTCAAGCTGCGGGGCGGGCAGTCCGGCCAGGAGGACCCGGCCCATGGAGGTGGCCCATGCCGGGAAGCGGGTACCGACGGTAATGGACACGCTCAACAGGCGTGGCGAGGGGACGCACGCAACGTAGACCACGTCACCGCCCTCGAGAATGCAGAGGGAGGTGGTCTCGTTAAGCTCTGCTGCAAGGTCCCTCAGGTGCGGCTCCGCCACCCTGGGCAGGGTCAACGCAGCAAGGTAGGACCTGCCGATGTCCAGGGACCGCGCCGTCAGCTCAAAGGCAGGCCCGGCCGGACGAAGGTAGCCAAGGTCGGCCAGGGTGAGCAGGAAACGCCGGGCGGAAGCGCGGGTCATGTCCGTCCGTGCGGCGACCTGCGAGACGGTGAGCCGGGGCTGGTCCGCGGTGAAGGCGAGCAGGACGTCAAAGGCCTTTTCCACCGACTTCACGAAGTAGCCTGCCTGCTCCTCCACTCCTGTTCCTCCCCGGACCGATAACGCGCACCGGCACTGGCTTGCCGGGCTTTTCGCACCTGTCCGATCATATCGGGCAGCGGTGCCGTCAAAGGGCCGCCGGGAGGCAGGGCCTAATGCCCGTCCCGTAGCCGGACCAGCGTTTCCTGCAGCAGCGTCCGTGCCCGGGCGTCCAGCCCGAGCAGCGGCACCATGGCCACCGCCTGTTCGCGGAGGTGGTCCCACCCGTCAATGGACCGGACGCCCATCGCCTGGGCGCAGGCGACACTGGCGGTGCTGTGGCGGGCGTAGACGAAGTCGTAGAGCACGGCGTCGGGTGCCAGTGCCGAGCCGCCCCAGGCTGGCCCATCGGAGGTGCTCTTCCCGATGGGGGTGGCGTTGACGATCAGGGATGCTTCCGCGGCGAGGTCCTGCGCCTGCTGCCACGTGACGTCCCGGGCGTTGATGCCCAATTCCCGGGCGAGCTCCAGCAGTTCGTGCGACGCCTGCGGGTCCCGGTCGGTGATGGACACGGAGCCCACGTTGTCCCTGATGGCGATCAGGGCCGCGCGCGCCGCCCCGCCGGCGCCGAGCAGCAGGGCATGGCGCTGGTAGGCACCGCCGAGGAGTACTTCGATAGCGGTGATGTCGGTGTTGTGCGCCAGCAGTGTGTGGTCCTGCCGCACCAGCAGGTTGCAGGCACCGCTCAGCCGGACCGGCTCCGCGGCAACGTCTGCGGTTTCGGCGGCCCAGTGCTTGTGCGGCATGGTGACATTGGCGGCCACCATGTCCGGTGCCAGGAGCCTGGCGCGGACGGCGGCCAGGTCACCGTCCGGCGCCACATCCCAAGCCTCGTAGGTCCAGCCGGTGCCAAGTCCGCGCAGGACGGGATTCCACAAGCCGGGTGACATGGCCTGGGACGCCGCCGATCCGATCAGGGCCAGGCGGGAAGGCTGCGTACTCGGTTCCATCTGTTTCCTCCACCTTTCGCGGGCAGCGGCGTTGTGATTGGCGTCACCAGCTAGTATCCTCGATCTAGGCGCATTTCGCACACTTGTTCGTTATGCGTACAAAATATCAGTCCCCCGCCTTCAGCGTGGAAGGAAACCCCGAAATGACCGACATCGCAGCAGGAGCCCAGGCCCAGTCCACGCCTGAGGAACAGCGCCGGCTCAAGCGCGCCAGGAAGGCAGCACTGGCCGCATTCCTCGGCGGCGCCCTGGAGTACTACGACTTCTTCATCTATGCCACCGCCGCTTCCCTGGTCTTCTCCAAGATCTTCTTCCCGGCCGGCGACCCCACGGTTGCCCTCCTGGCATCCTTCGCCACCTTCGGCGTGGCCTACGTGGCGCGCCCCTTCGGCGCAGTGGTGTTCGGCCACCTGGGCGACAAGATCGGCCGGAAGAACACCCTGGTGCTCACCCTGGTGCTCATGGGCAGCGCCACGTTCCTCATCGGCGCCCTGCCGAACTTCGAGACCGCAGGGTACTTTGCCCCGGCACTGCTGGTCCTGCTCCGCCTGCTGCAGGGCCTCTCCGCCGGAGCCGAGACCGCCGGAGCATCGGCCCTCTCCACGGAAGAGGCGCCTGAGGGGCGGCGCGGCTTCTTCGCCAGCTTTGCCATGAGCGGCATCTCCTTCGGCATCGTCCTGGCGTCCCTGGCGTTCCTTCCGGTGGCTGCCATGAGCGAGGCCGACCGGATTGCCTGGGGCTGGCGGATCCCGTTCTGGCTGTCCCTCATCGTGCTCATCGTCGCCTATATGGTCCGCCGGTCGCTGGCAGAGCCGGAGGTGTTCGAGGAAAAGCAGGAACACGGCGAACTGGTGAAGCTCCCCTTTGCCAAGATGTTCCAGACGCACCCGGCGCAGTTCTTCCAGGTAGCGCTGATGTCCTTCGAAACTGTCACCAATACGTTCATGCAGTCATTCGGCCTGGCCTACGCCGTATCCGTCGGCGTCCCGGCCTCCACCATGCTCTGGGTCAGCATCGTGGGCAACGTCCTGGCGGTCGTCACCCAGCCGCTGACCGCGCGGCTCTCCGACACGTTTGGCCGCCGCCCGGTCTTCATCATCGGGGTCCTGGGCTCCGGCATCATGATCTTTGTCTACTTCTCGGTGATCGCCACCGGAAACATCCCCATGATCTTCCTGACCAGCACGTTGATCACCGCCGGCACCTACGCCATGTCCAACGCCATCTACCCCGCCTGGTTCTCCGAACTCTTCAACGTCAAGGTCCGCTACTCCGGCATGGCGATCGGGCTTCAAATCGGGATCCTCTGCGCAGGCTTCACACCGCTGCTCGGCACCGCCCTGGTGGGTGCGGACAAGGCGAACTGGGGTCCGGCAGCCTGGATCGTTGCCGGCTCGTCGATCCTCGCCGTGGCCGGGGCGTGGTGGGCGCTTGAGACCGCCAAAACGCCCCTGCGGCAGCTCGGCAACCCGGTCCGGTAGGGCAGGAACCCCGGACAAAAGGGGGGCGGACGACGGCGGCAAGCAATCCGCCGTCGTCCGCCCCGTGCGTTGTGCCGGCCCGCCCAGTGAAGCCGTGGTGCATCGCGTGGGAACAGTCCCTGCGCGCTGACGTGTGACAATAAGCGGGATTCGCACATCACACATATTGGGGGAACCATGCCAGAGCGCGCAGAATTCGATGCATCACAACCCGGGGAAGGCGGTACGCCGGCCGAACCCCAGTTCGGGCTGCGGGCTCCCGGGGCATGGACTCCCCCGGTGGCCAGCCAGTTCCAAGCGGCAGCGCCGGTCCGCGCAGCCGGTGAGGATGTGGTCCGTGGAGCAATCTTCGCCCTCGCCGCCGTTCCCGTCGGTGTCGCCGCTTGGCTGGTGCTGTGGAACATGGGCTGGATGGCATCGATTGTTGCCTTCATCGCCGCTGCCGCGGCGGCACGGTTGTACGTCCTGGGGACCGGAGGGACGATCAGCCGCCGCGGGGCCTGGGTGGTGACGGCCGTAACGCTCGCAACGGTCCTGCTGTCCTTCTGGGGTGGCATGCTGGTTGATGCCGCCAAGTACCTGGGCGGCGGTTCTCCGCTGACCATGCTGGCCGACGCGGGAACGTGGGACCTGCTCCTTTACAACCTTGCAACGAACCGGGATGTGGTGGACGGGTACGCGGGCGACTTCCTGGTTGCCCTGCTGTTCAGCGCATTGGGCTGTTTCTTCACCCTCCGCCGGCTGTTTGCTGAAACCAGGATCAGCTAGCCGGGCTCCGCTCCTAGCCGCGGGCGGTCAGGTCCGCGGAGATGTGCCGGGCGGTGGCCACGATTTCCTGCGCCACGGACGCCAGGTAGGCTTCCCGGTCCGGTTTGGCTTCCACGGTCTGGGCCTGCAGGGACACGTTCACGGCCGCCACTACCTTGGGGCCGTCATAGACGGGCGCGGCGATGGACATGAGCCCCAGCTCCAGCTCCTGGTCCAGCAGGCACCAGCCCTGTGAACGGACGGCGTCCAGCACCTTCAGCAGCTCCGGGACGGTGCCCAGGGCCCGGGGTGTGAGCGGCTTGATGTCCGCCGCCGCCAGGTAGGCCTTGAGGTCCGCGGGCGGAAGGTGCGCCAGCAGGACCCTGCCCATGGAGGTGGCGTAAGCCGGGAACCTGGTTCCCACGGTGATGCCGATGGTCATGATGCGGCGGGTGGTGACCCGGGCAATGTAGGCGATGTCGGTGCCGTCCAGCACCGCCGCGGACGTGGACTCGCCCAGCTTGAGGGACAACTCCTCAAGATGCGGCTGCGCCAGCTGCGGCAGGGACAGCCCCGAAAGGTAGGCGTACCCCAGCTGGAGGACCTTGGCCGTGAGGGCGAAAGTCTTGCCGTCGGTGCGTACGTAGCCCAGTTCGACGAGCGTGTGCAGGAACCGGCGGGCCGTGGCGCGGGTGAGCCCGGTCTGCCCTGCAACTTCGGACAGGGTCATGACGGGGCGCTCTGCGTCGAAGGCGCGGATCACGGCCAGGCCCCGGGCCAGCGACTGGACGTACTGGTCGCTGGCCTGCGGGGCGGACTGGGTATCGGTGCCTGCGGCGTTGGTCATGGTTACCAATCCTAGAGCCGTCCTCAGGCGGCTGCGGCGGCCTTGAGCGGGACGGGCACCAGGTCCTGGAGTTCCTGCAGGGTGCAGCCGAAGGTTTCGCGGACGGTGACGCCGTCCGGGCCGATGAGGAAGACGGCCTTGTCCGTGTAGACCCGGGTGACGCAGCCAACGCCGGTAATCGGGTAGGTGCAGGCATCCACGATCTTGGATGCCCCGTCGCGGGTCAGGAGCGTCATCATGACGAAGACGTCCTTGGCTCCGGTGGCGAGGTCCATGGCGCCGCCGACGGCGGGAATCGCCCCGGGCGCCCCGGTGTGCCAGTTGGCGAGGTCCCCGGTGGCGGAAACCTGGAAGGCGCCCAGGACGCAGATGTCCAGGTGGCCGCCGCGCATGATCGCGAACGAATCGGCGTGGTGGAAGTACGAGGCGCCGGGGAGCTCGGTGACCGGGATCTTGCCGGCATTGATGAGGTCCCCGTCGATCTGGTCGCCCTTGGCTTCCGGGCCCATGCCCAGCATGCCGTTCTCCGTGTGGAGGGTGATGTTCTGGTCCTCGGTGAGGTAGTTGGACACCAGCGTTGGCTGGCCGATGCCCAGGTTCACGAAGGACCCGGGCGCGATGTCCCTGGCCACCAGCCGGGCCAGGTCGTCGCGGCCCAGCGGCGTCGCCGAGGTCTGGAGGGACGTGTCGGTGAGGCTCATCTCAGGCCACCTTTCCTGCCATGCTGCCGCTGCCGGCAACCTTAACGATGCTGTTGACGTAGATGCCGGGGGTCACGATGTTTTCCGGGTCCAGCCCGCCGGTGGGAACGATCTCGGAGACCTGCACAATCGTGTGTTTCGCGGCCGCGGCCATGATGGGGCCGAAGTTGCGGGCGGTCTTGCGGTAAACCAGGTTGCCCTTGCCGTCGGCCTTGAGGGCCTTGATGAGGGCGACGTCGGCATGGATGGGGGTCTCGAAGACCTGCCATTTACCGTCCAGGAACCGGGTTTCCTTTCCTTCGGCGAGCATGGTGCCGTAGCCGGTGGGGGTGAAGAACCCGCCGATGCCGGCGCCGGCGGCGCGGATCCGCTCGGCCAGGTTGCCCTGCGGCACCAGTTCGAGTTCGATCTCGCCGGCCTTGTACTTGGCGTCGAAATGCCAGGAATCGGACTGCCGCGGGAAGGAGCAGATCATCTTCTTCACCCGGCCCTCCTTGATCAGCAGCGCCAGGCCCTGGTCGCCCTGGCCGGCGTTGTTGTTCACCACGGTCAGGTCCGTGGCGCCGCACTCCAGCAGCGCATCGATCAGTTCGAACGGCTGCCCGGCGTTGCCGAACCCGCCGATCATCACGGTGGAGCCGTCCTTGATGCCGGCGACGGCGTCCTGGACCGAATCGACAAAGTTCAGCATGGCTTATGCCTTTCCGTTTGAAGCAGTCACGTTTTCCAGCACCACGGCCAGGCCCTGGCCCACGCCGATGCAGATCGCGGCCACACCCCAGCGTTCACCCGAGGCCTGCAGCGAGCGGGCCAGGGTGCCCAGGATCCGGGTGCCGGAAGCACCCAGCGGGTGGCCCATGGCGATGGCCCCGCCGTGGCGGTTCACGATGGAGTGGTCGATGCCCCAGGCGTTGATGCAGGCCAGGGACTGCGCGGCGAAGGCTTCGTTAAGTTCGACGGCGCCCACCTGGTCCCAGCCGATGCCCGCCTTGGCGAGGGCCTTGTTCGCCGCCTCCACGGGCGCGTAGCCGAAGTACTGCGGATCGTTGGCGTGCGCGCCGCGGCCTGCGATCCGGGCCAGCGGGTCCAGCCCCAGCAGCCCCGCGGCAGCCTCACTGCCCACCCAGGCCGCGGAGGCGCCGTCGGACAACGGGGACGCGTTCCCTGCCGTGACCGTTCCGTCCTCGGCACGGAACACCGTCTTCAGGCCGGCCAGCTTCTCCGCCGACGAACCCGGCCGGATGCCCTCGTCCCGCACCAGGTCCGTGCCGGGCACCGGGGTGACCAGGGTGTCGTAGAACCCTTCGTCCCATGCAGCGGCGGACAGGTTGTGCGAGGCCGCGGCGAACTCGTCCTGCGCCTCGCGCGTCACGCCGTACTTTTCGCGGAGCCGCTCGGTGGCCTCGCCCAGGGAAATGGTCCACTCCTTCGGCATCGCCTTGTTCACCAGGCGCCAGCCCAGCGTCGTGGAGGCCAGCGTCATATCCCCGGCCGGGTACGGCTTCTCCGTCTTGGGCAGCACCCAGGGGGCACGGGACATCGACTCGGCGCCACCGACAAGCACCAGGTCGGCGTCGCCGGCGTTGATCTGGCGGGACGCGATGATCGCCGCATCCAGGGACGAACCGCAGAGCCGGTTCACCGTGGTGCCCGGGATGGACACCGGGAGGCCGGCAAGCAGCGTGCCCATGCGGGCGATGTTGCGGTTCTCCTCACCCGCGCCGTTGGCGTTGCCGAACACCACCTCATCAATCCGTTCAACATCAAGCGAAGGCGCCCGCTGCACGGACTCCTTGATCACATGCGCGGCAAGGTCATCGGGACGGACAGCCGCCAGGCCGGAGCCGAACTTGCCGAACGGGGTGCGCACGGCGTCGTACACAAAAGCCTGGTTCATGCGGTTTCATCCATTTCTCGAAAGACCTGCTGGGCGGTCTTGAAGGCGGTGTTGGCGGAGGGAACCCCGCAGTAGATGGCGGTCTGCAGCAGGATTTCCTTGATCTCGTCCCGGCTGAGGCCGTTGGTGATGGCAGCGCGGATGTGCATGGCGAGTTCTTCCCAGTGCCCGTGCGCCACCATGGCCGTGATGGTCACGGCGGAGCGCATCTGGCGGGAGAGCCCGGGCCGGGTCCAGATCCCACCCCAGGCGATGCGGGTGATCATGTCCTGGAAGTCCTCGGTGAACCCATCCTTGTTGGCGTTGGCCCGGTCCACGTGCGCATCGCCCAGGACTTCGCGCCGGACCACCATGCCGCCGTCGTAGATTTCCTGGCTGGTGGCGTCCGGCTGGACCGCGCCGTGCCTTGCGTTCCCGCTCACTTGGCAGCCTCCCGCGATTCGGCCCAGGCCATCAGGCTGCGCATCAGGTCCGCGGTGTGGGCCGGTGCCTCCGCGGGGGCCAGGTGCGAGATCCCTTCGACGGTCACGGCGGTGGCGGTGCCACCCCCGGCGGTGATGCCGGTGGCCACCTCCGCGGCCATGTCCGGCGTCGCGACGCCGTCCAGTGCGCCTGAAATGACCTGGGTGGGGACGGTGATGGCGCCGAGCTGGCTCCGCACGTCGAAGCCTGCCAGCGCCTCGCAGCAGTAGGCGTAGCTGAAGCGGTCGGCATCGCGCAGGGAGTGCAGGAGGCGGCTGCTGAACTCGGGTTCGCGGTCCATGAAGCCCGGGGCGAACCAACGCTGCGCGGAGCCCTGGATCATCACCGGGGTGCCCTGGGTGCGGACGGTTTCGGCGCGCTCCAGCCAGGCTTCGGGGGTGCCGATCTTTGCACCGCTGTTCTGCACGGAAAGGCTCCTGAGCCGTTCGCCGAACGTGATACCCAGCTGCAGGCCGACCGCCCCGCCCAGCGAAACCCCGGCGTAGTGGAAGGCTTCGCCGGGGGCGATGGAGTCGATGAGTTCGACGACGGCGGCCGCCAGATCGGCGACGGCGAAGGGCGCAGTGGCGGCGGGCGAGACGCCGTGGCCGGGCAGGTCCCAGGCCACTACGTCAAAGTCGTCGCCGAGCAGGGTGGCCACGCGGTTCCACAGGATGGATGAGGTGCCCAGGGACGGGCCCGCCACCAGCAGGGGGTGGTCGCCCAGCGGCCGCTGGGGCGACAGCAGCGCTGCTTTCAGGGCTGGTTTAGCCACGGGAAGCTCCGTTCAGATGGGAAGGGTTCGGTTCGGAAGTGGGGGGAACGTGGTCGGGAAAGGCAGCCACGATGCGGTGCGCGATCTCCGCCGCCTGGCCGAGATAGCTGGCCGGGTCAAGGAGCTCTTCCAGCCGTGTGTCGGACACGACGGCGGCCGGGACGGCGTCGCGGAGCAGCTTCCGGTAGGTTCCGGCCTGGTCGGCAGGGGCTGTGAGGAGGGTCTGGTCCACCACGTCCTGCAGCTGCTGCTTTCCGGTGCGGCCGTCTTTCTCCGCCAGCAGGGGTGCCAGGGCGGCGCCAACACCCTCTGCCAGCAGCAGCGGGCCGGCCAGGTCCAGGTTGCGGCGCATGGCGTCAGGGAACACGCGCAGCCCTTCGGCCAGTTCGCGCATATGTCCTGCCGCGCCGAGCGTGAGTGCCAGCAGCTGGCGCAGGGCCGGCCACTCGCTGTGCCATGCCCCGTCAGGGCGTTCGTCGTTGAAGTTCGCGGCGGCCAGGTGCAGCTGGGCGGCCAGGTTGGGAGCCTGCAGTGCGGCGCTGCGGACAAGGACTGACAGGACTGGGTTTTGCTTCTGCGGCATGGCGGAGGACACACCGCGGCCGGCGGCTTTTGGTTCAGCCAGTTCCGCGACCTCGGGGCGGCTGAGGAACAGCACATCGGCGGCGATCTTGCCGAAGGCGTCCAGCACGGATGCCAGTGCATGCCCCAGGGATGTGACGGCCAGGCGGTTGGTGTGCCAGGGGGCCGGGGCTGGGGCCAGGCCCAGCTGGGCCGCCAGGGCATCGGCCAGGCTGAACGGCGTGGCCTGGGAGCCGTCCGTCAGCACGGTTCCGGCAGCGAGTGTACCCGCCGCCCCACCGAACTGCACCGGGAACTCCAGGGCCGCCAGCTGCCGGCCCGCGGCGGCCACGCCGTGGAACCACTGCGCGGCCCGCAGCCCGAACGTGAACGGGAGGGAATGCTGCGTCAGGCTCCTGCCCACGCACAGCGTGTCCGCATGCCGTTCCGCCAGGGCCGCCAGGGCCGCCGTCGTGCCTTTCAGGTCGGCCAGCACGGCGTGAACGGTGTTCCGGGCCAACAGCATCAGGGCCGTGTCCAGCACATCCTGGCTGGTCAGCGACGTGTGCACGGCCTTCGCGGCGCCCACCCCGTCGGTGTCCAGTGCTGCCACATTCTTCCGGAGGCCGGCCAGCAGCGGAATTACCGGGTTGCCGCCACCCTGGGCGCGGAGCGCGATGCCGGCCAGGTCGTAGCGTCCCGGGTCGGCGGCGGAAGCCACGACGGCGGCGGAGCCGGCAAGTGCCAGGTCCGCCCGTTCCAGCACGGCAGCCCAGCCTGATTCGACGGCGAGGATGGCGGCCAGCACTGCCCGGTCCCCTGTCAGCGCCGCCACCAGGGGCGACGCTGAGACGGGACTGAGCAGGCCGGCGTCGGCCTCTTCCGCGAAGGCTCGCAGGTTTCCCAGGGCGGCGTCGGTCACTGGAAGTCCAGGAAGACCGTCTCGCCCTCACCCTGCAGGCGGATGTCGAAGGTGAGGCCGCCGTCGGCGTCGCGGCGGGCGATCAGCGTCTTGCGGCGCTCCGGGTCGAGCGAGCTGAGCAGGGGATCATTGGCCAGCGCCCCGGTGTCCTCCGGCAGGTAGATGCGGGTGAACAGGCGGTTGGTGAGGCCGCGCGCGAAGATTGCGACGGAAATGAACGGTGCGGCGCCCGGCTTGGTGGGCCCTGGGTTGACGGTGGTGAAGGTGTAGACGCCGGTGTTGCCGACGGCGCCGCGGCCCCAGCCGGTGAAGGTGTAGCCGTCGCGGACCAGGGAGCCGGTGCGCTGGACGACGTTGCCCTCGGCGTCGGGCTGCCAGATCTCCAGGATGGCGTCCGGGATGGTGTGGCCGGCGCCGTCATAGACCGTGCCCTGCAGGCGGATGGACCCGGGGACGCCGGGCGGCAGCAGCTCGTTGTCCTTCTCGAACGGGAGCGCGTAGCCGTAGAACGGGCCAACGGTCTGGCCGGGGGTGGGAACAAGTTTGGTGGCCATTTTTCCTACTCCTCATCGCCTTCTGCGCCCAGCGCCTCGTTTTCGGTCCAGGTCCGCTTGGGCCCGGTCAGGACGATGTCCCAGTTGTAGCCCAGCGCCCATTCGGGCTCGGTCAGGCTGTGGTCGTAGGTGGCCACCAGCCGGTCGCGGGCGTCCTGGTCCACGATGGTCTGGTAGATGGGGTCCAGCGGGAAGAGCTGGTCGCCCGGGAAGTACATCTGGGTGATGATGCGCTGGGTGAACTCCGTGCCGAAGAGCGAGAAGTGGATGTGCGCGGGCCGCCACGCGTTCAAGTGGTTCTTCCAGGGGTACGCACCGGGCTTGATGGTGATGAAGCGGTAGGAGCCGTCCGGGCCGGTGATGCAGCGGCCAATACCCGTGAAGTTGGGGTCGATCGGGGCCGGGTGCTGGTCGCGCTTGTGGATGTAGCGGCCGGACGAGTTGGCCTGCCAGATCTCCACGAGCTGGCCGGCGACCGGGCGGCCATCGCCGTCCAGGACCTTGCCCGAGACGATGATCCGCTCGCCCAGCGGTTCGCCGTTATGCTGGATGGTCAGGTCCGATTCCAGTGCGTGCACGTCCTGGTGGCCGAAGGCCGGCGAGTAGAGCTCGATGGTCTCGGGGTCGGCGTGGTGCAGGCTCTTGGTGGGGTGGCGCAGGATGCTGCTGCGGTACGGCGGGTAATCCAGGCGCGGCTGGGTCTCGGGCTGCGCGCCGTCCTTGAGCGCCCGCTGGTAGGCCTCGCCGATGGCGCTGATCTCTGCGCTGAGGTCCGCCTGCGACTCGATGGCCTTGTCCAGGGGCTGGTGGGCAGCCTTCGGTTCGGCCGGGGGCACGAGTTCCTCCGACTCCAGCTCTGCGGTGATGTCTTCCGGCACGGCTGGCTCCTTTCTGATCTGTTGGTTGTCCTGGGTCATGTCTTGCTGGTCTAGGGGGTCCTGTGCAGTGAGTCGTACTGCACGGCGTGGCGGACCGGCGCGTTGGGGGCGCCGTAGCCGTCGTAGTTTCCTCGGCGCTCCACCATCTCGAAGAACACGCTGCCCACGGTGGCCGTGTAGAAGTGCAGGAACTCCCCGTCGGCGTCCCGGTCGAAGAGCAGGTTGAGTTCCTGCAGGGTGGCCAGGAACCCGGGCTCAAGGTCGAACCGGGCGTCCAGGTCCTCGTAGTAGTTGGCCGGGATCTGCAGGAATTCCAGGCCCCGGTCGCGTGCCGCACGGGCGGTGGCCACGAGGTCGTCCACGGCGAAGGCGATGTGTTCCTGGTAGGTCTTGCGGACTTCACTGCGGGCCTGCTGGATGGGGGCAAGGTTGAGGACAAGCCGGACCGCGCCGTCGGAGGTCTGCATGACCTGCGAGCGGACCAGCCCGCTGGGGCTGGGCACCTCCGCGAAGGGCTGCGGTTCCAGGGCCAGGGCGCTGGTGTAGAACAGGACGGCTTCGTCGAAGTGCTGCCATGGCTGGGCGAGGTTGACGTGGTCGATCACGGCGGAGGCTTGCGTGGAGGGGTGTTCCAGCCCTTCCCCGAACTCCTGCGTCCACGCGGCGGTGCCGTCGGGGCTGCCCTGGCACAGGAAGATTTCGGTGGAGTCCGGCGCGGCGATGCCCTGGAAGACTTCCTCGTCCGCCTGGACTTTGCGGGCCACCACGGGTGCCTTGAGCTGCTGGGCCCGGGCGGAGGCAATCACGGGGGAATCGACGTCGAACCCCAGCGCGGCGATGGCCGGCTCGGCGTGCCGGGCAGCCTGTTCGTTGATGATCACCCGGGCCTGGCCCATGGTCCACAGCTGGACGTCCTTGGTGCGGTGCCGGCCCTGGAACGCGAAGCCCAGCTGGCCCAGGAGCTTCTCCAGCTGCGCGGTGTCGTCCGCCTTCACCTCGGCGAAGTTGAAGCCGGCGGGCTCGTTCACCTTGGGCAGGGTGGCCAGTTCCATGGGATAACGACGGCGGAGGCCGGCTCCGGCGCCGGCGGCACCTTCGGCGTCAGCCAGCCACTTGGCGCTCTGCTCTTCCAGCCAGATCAGGGAGCGCATGGCGTCGACTGCCGTCCGCTCGACGTCGGACTGCCGGAAGACGTCGTTGAAGACCTCCAGCGAGACCGGCCCGGTGTAGCCGGCGCGGACCACGTGGCCCATGAATTTGGCGAGTTCGAACTGGCCCTCGCCGGGAAACACGCGGTAGTGGCGGCTCCAGGAGAGGACGTCCATGGAGAGCTTGGGGGCGTCCGCCACCTGGACGAAGAAGATCTTCTCCGGGTTGAAGGCCTCGATGTGGGAGGTCTCCCAGTCGCGGGAGAGGATGTGGAAGGAGTCCAGGCAGGTGCCCAGGTTGGGGTGGTCCACCAGCTCCACCAGCCGGTACGCGTGTTCGTAGTCGTTGACGTACTTGCCCCAGGCCAGTGCCTCGTAGGCCACCTTGACACCGTGGTCACCGGCCAGGTTGGCCAGCTGCGCCAGCTGTTCGGCGCGCAGGCCGTCGTCATCGATGGTGGCGGTGGCAACGTTCGAGCAGACCAGGATGGTGTCCATGCCCAGGCGGGCCATGAGCTTGAATTTTGCCTCCGCCCTGCGGAGGTTGGCCTTGAGCAGGTCCGGGGTGACGCCGTCGAAGTCGCGGAACGGCTGGTAGAGATCCAGGCCCAGGCCAAGGTCGGCGGCCATGGTCCGCACCTGCTCCGGGCTCAGCGGCGAGGTGACCAGGTCCTGCTCGAAGATCTCGATGCCGTCGAAGCCCGCGATGGCGCAGGCCTGCATCTTCTCCTTCAGGGTGCCCGACAGGCAGACGGTGGCGATTCCGGTGCGCATCAGGCAGCCACCTCCTCGGCGGCCACAAGTTCCAGGAAGTGGGCGCGCATCCGGTCCGGGTCGGCGTCCAGCCCGGTGAAGATCCGGAAAGCGTCGGCGGCCTGGCCCACCGCCATCCTTCCGCCGTCCAGGACCTCACAGCCCTTGGCGCGGGCGCCGCGGACCAGTTCGGTCTCGATGGGCCGGTAGACAATGTCGGCCACCCAGTGCCGGGATTCAATGAGGTCAAGGTCCAGCGGCACCCCGGGGTGGGCGGCCATGCCCACCGGCGTGCAGTGCACCAGGCCGTCCGCCTGGCCCATCAGCTGCGGCAGCTCCGCCGTCGCGCCTGCCGTCACTGTGCTGTCAGGGAAGAAGCCCTGCAGTTCGGCGGCGCGCTCCGCGGCGCGGGCGGGGTCCACGTCCACCAGGTGCAGCGTCCCGACGCCGGCCGTCAGCAGGGCGTAGGCGACTGCGGAGCCGGCACCCCCGGCGCCCAGCTGGACCACGCGGTCCAGCTTTGCCCCGGGCAGGCCTGAGGACAGCGCGGCGGCGAAGCCGGAAAAGTCGGTGTTGTGGCCGATGAAGCGGCCGTCGCGGATAACCACGGTGTTGACGGCGCCCAGGCGGCGCGCATCGGGGGAGATCTCGTCCAGGTGCTCAAGGACCAGCTGCTTGCACGGATGGGTGATGTTCAACCCGTTGAAGCCAAGGGTCCGGGCGCTCTGCAGGATGCTGCCCACGGCGTCCCCCGCAAGGCCCAGTTCCAGGAGGTCGATGGGGCGGTAGAGGTAACGCAGGCCCTGCACGTCCCCTTCCCGTTCATGCATGGGCGGGGTGAGTGACGGCGTAACGCCGTCTCCAACCAGTCCCACGAGGTAGGACTCAGTTCGAATACTCATCCGTGCAGCTCCTTTGATAACGGCACCGGCGGCATCCGCAAAGGGAAAAACCGGTGATAGGGATTACAGTACAGCAAATGTTCACTTCTCGCACTACTGTTCGTGATGCGAACGACAAGCTCAGGCCCGTTGTGGCAGGCGGTCGGCGAGTTCGGCCGCGGCCTCCTGCAGGACCGGCACGTGGGCCTCCAGTTCCTCCAGGCTGAGGCGGAAGACCGGGACGGCGGTGGCCAGCGAGGCGAAGGCGTGGCCCTGGCTGTTGAGCAGCGGCACGGCCACGGCGCGCATTCCGGCTTCATTCTCCTCATCCATCACGGCGTAGCCGCGGCGGCGCACGTCCTCGACCTCCGCACGGAATGCATCCCGGTCGGTGATGGAGCGCGGCGTGAGGGCTTCAAGGGGAAGTTCGGCGAGCAGGCGCTCCCGCTCACCGTCCTCGGCGAAAGCCACCAGGGCTTTCCCGACGGCGGTGGTGGACAGCGAGCCCAGGTGGCCGGGGTCGCTGGTGACGCGGAAGATCTGGGGCCCGTCCACTTTGCTCACCGTCAGGTGGTGGAGGCCGTCACGGACACTGAGGATGGTGGCCTCGCCGGTCCGTTCCGTCACCCGGCGCAGGATGGGCATGGCCGTTCCGGCGAAGCCGTGGTGGTTGGAGACCCGCTGCCCCAGCTGGAAGATCCGCAGGCCAAGATGGTAGCGGCGGCCTTCCGGCTCGTAGTCCACAAAGCCGTCACGGGTCAGCGAGCCGAGCAGGCGGTAGGTGGTACTGAAGGGAAGACCGGCGCGGCGCGAAATTTCCGCGGCACTGGCTCCCCGGGGTTCATCCCCCAGGAGGACCAGCAGCCCGAGGGCCTTGCCCACCATGTCGGTCCGGTCTGCAGGCTTGGTGGCGGCCCTGGGCTCGGGCGGCATGGCATTGACGGGCCCGGCGCCGGCGGCAACAGCGGATTCTTCATCGGCCGCTGTGGTTTGGTTCACGGTCATACCTCGATGTTGCCACAATGTGAGAGCTATTTCTAGATAGTGATTATTTTCTTGACAGGTGACTGCCCTCACAGTCATAGTTTCTATATCGCACAAGTAGCTCCCACCATGTGGCTACTGACGCCGGGTCTTCTTCCGAACTCCAGCCGCACCGCGCCCCGCCCGCACCAAGGCAGCGGCGGCTGCGACGCCCCAGATCCATCCGCGACAATGTCGTCACACCAAAGGAACACCATGAGCCAGACACTTCCGTCCGCAGAGGCGGGTGCCCTCACCCCCACCGGGACGCCGAAAAAGGCGGCCCTCGCCAGCTTCCTGGGCAGCGCCGTCGAGTACTACGACTTCTTCATCTTCGGCTCCGCCGCGGCGCTGATCTTCCCGAAGGTCTTCTTCCCGGACGCCGACACCAACGCCGCCATCATGTCGTTCGCAACCTTCGGGTTTGCCTACGTGGCCCGCCCCATCGGCGCGATCATCCTGGGCCACTTCGGTGACCGCGTGGGCCGCCGCAAGGTCCTGATGTTCACCCTGCTGCTCATGGGAGCCTCCACGTTCGTCATCGGCTGCCTGCCCGACTTCCGCACCGTGGGCTGGTGGGCCCCCGCGCTGCTGGTGCTCGCCCGCCTGTGCCAGGGCCTCTCGGCCGCGGGTGAGCAGGCCGGCGCCTCCTCGATGACCCTGGAGCATGCACCGGACAACCGCCGCTCCTTCTTTACCTCCTGGACCCTCACCGGCACCCAGGGCGGCCAGATCCTCGCCGCCCTCGTCTTCATCCCCGTCCTGGCCCTGCCGGACGAGATCAAGTACGGCATCGGCTGGCGCATCCCGTTCTGGCTCAGCGCCGCCGTCGTGGTTGTTGCCTTCCTGATCCGCCGCACCCTGCACGAGCCGCCGGCGTTCGAGGAAGCCCAGAAGAACGCCCAGATCGCCAAACTGCCGGTCGCTGACCTGCTCAGGGGCCACTGGCGCGACGTCCTCCGCGTGATCTGCTGTGCCTTCATCGCCGCCGTCTCCACCGTGTTCGGCACGCTGGCCATCAGCTACGCCAAGACCGTGGCCGGCGTCGACGGCACCACCACCCTGTGGCTCGTCGTTGGCGCGAACCTGGTGGCCCTGGGCACGCAGCCGCTGTTCGGCAAGCTCGCTGACAGGATCGGCCGCAAGCCTGTCTTCGTCTACGGGGCCGTGGCCAGCGCAATCCTCACCCCGCTGTTCCTGCTCAGCCTCGAATCCCACAGCATCCCGCTGATGTTCGTTGCAGCCATCGGTTTCTTCTCCTTCGGCTACGCGGCGTCCAACGCGGTCTGGCCCTCCTTCTACGCCGAGATGTTCAGCACCAAGGTGCGCTTCTCCGGCCTGGCCATCGGCACCCAGCTCGGGTTCCTGATGGCAGGCTTCGCGCCGGCCATCGTGGCGGCCATGGGAGGCATCCAAGCCGGCGGCTGGGTCCAGATCAGCATCTTCACCGCCGCCATCTGCGCCGTGGCCGCCATTTCGGCCCTGACTGCCAAGGAGACCTTCCGCACCCCCACCAAGCTGCTGGGCGTGAAGTAGGCGCCCGGGCGTCCACACCAGCCCAGTTTTGAAGCCGGAAAGCCCGCCATTCCCCCAAATGGCGGGCTTTCCTTTGTGAACGTTGGGCTGTTCGGGTAGCGCCGAACGAGGCTAGGCCCGGCCGGTCTCCAGCACGGAGGCAAGGTCGAAGTTCACCGGCTCCTCCAGCTGCGCGTACGTGCAGGATTCCGGCTCCCGGTCAGGCCGCCAGCGGTTGAACTGCGCAGTGTGGCGGAACCGGTCGCCCTCCATGTGGTCGTAGCGGACCTCAACCACCAGTTCGGGGCGCAGCGGAACAAAGGAGAGGTCCTTGCCGGCGCTCCACCGGCTGCCTTCGGCGTTCCGCGGCGTCCGCTCCCCTTCTTCCTGCTTGGCCCACGCCCAGGGGTGGTTGTCGAAGTCCGTCACCAACGGCTGGAGCTGTTCAAACAGTTCCTGCCGCCGCTTCATGGGGAAGGCGCCGATCACGCCCACGCTGGCCAGGCCGCCGTCGTCTTTGTAGAGGCCCAGCAGCAGCGAGCCGATGGCGTCCGGACCGCTCTTGTGCAGCCGATAGCCGGCCACCACGCAGTCGGCGGTCCGCTCGTGCTTGACCTTGAACATCACCCGTTTGTCCGGCTCATACCGGCCGTCCAGCCGCTTGGCCACGATGCCGTCCAGCCCGGCCCCCTCGAACTGCTCGAACCACCGCCCCGCGGTGTCCTTGTCCGTGGTGGCGGCCGTGAGGTGCACCGGGGCCTTGCTGGCCGCGAGCGCCTTCTCCAGCGCCGCCCTGCGCTCCGAAAAGGGCCGGCCGGTGTAGTCGTCGTCGCCCAGTGCCAGCAGGTCGAACGCGACGAAGGACGCAGGGGTCTGCCCGGCGAGCAGCTTCACCCGGCTGGCCGCAGGATGGATGCGCTGCTGCAGGGCATCGAAGTCAAGCCGGTCCCCGGACGCTCCTATCAGGATGATCTCCCCGTCCACCACGCAGCGCGGCGGCAGGTTCTCCTTGAGCGCGGCCACGAGTTCCGGGAAGTAGCGGGTCATGGGTTTTTCGTTGCGGCTGCCGATCTCCAGGTCATCGCCGTCGCGGAAAATGATGGAGCGGAAGCCGTCCCACTTGGGCTCGTAGCTGAGGGCTGCACTTCCCGGAACTCCGTCGATGCCGCTGACGGCCTTGGCGAGCATGGGCGGGACGGGCGGCATCACGGGAAGTTCCATGTGCCCATTCTTGCCCGGCGGACGCCCCGGAGGGTAGGGCGGCGCGGGCGACGGTCCTGTTTCAGGCGGCCAGGAGCCAGACAACCAGGACCAGGACCGGGGCAGCGGCCGCCGTTGAGAGCAGGATGGTTTCGCGCGCCACAGCGACTCCGCGACCGTACTTGCTGGCGAACAGGAACACGTTCTGGGCAGACGGAAGGGCCGCCATGAGCACCACGCCCAGGAGCATGCGGTGGTCCAGATTGAAGAGGTAGCGTCCGACGGCGAACGCCACCGCCGGCATCACGGCGGACTTCAGTGCCGTGGCAGTCAGGATTTCGGCCGTGTGGCCGCCGCTCCGGAGCATTCTGGTTCCGTGCAGCGACATCCCGAAGGCCAGCAGCACCACCGGCACGGCTGCGCCGCCCAGGAGCGTCAGCGGTGCCATGACGGGGGCCGGAAGCTGCACGTGCAGGGCGGCCAGGACCACGCCCAGCAGCGAGGCGATGATCATCGGGTTGCGGAACGGCTGGGTCAGCATCAGCCTGGGTGAGAACCGGCCCGCCTCCGAAAGGTCCAGCAGCGTCAGGACCAGCGGGGCGAACAGGAGCAGCTGGACCAGCAGGACGGGGGCCACGGGGGTGGCGTCGCCCAGCGCATACAGCGTGATGGGGATGCCGATGTTGTTGGCGTTGACGTAGGAACCGGCCATGGCGCCGATGGCGGTTTCAGCCAGCGGCCGCCGGAACCAGATGCGGCTGGCAGCCACATACAGCAGGGCCGTCACCGCGGCGGTCATCATGGCCAGTGGAACGTAGGCGGAGAACACCACGGACAGGTCCGACTTCAGGACCACCGTGAAGAGGAGCACCGGGTTGGTGATGAAGAAAGCGGTCCGGGTCAGTGCCGAAATGGTGGGTTCGTCCCCCAGCCCGCAGCGCGCGGCAATGTATCCGACGGCAATGACGACGCCGATCACCGCCAGCCCGACCAGCACACCTCCCACGCGGGGTACGTCCTTTCCCTTCCGCTGCACCCTGCACCGCCGCAGAGCGAAGTACTACAAGCAACAAACTTATCGGACAAGCTGACGCCGGCTGGCCAGGCGGGCGTGTTGGACAAACTGGACGGTGCCCTGCGAACCATGCGCCGGCGTCGTGCGTTTGTGAAAAGATCAACCATGCACGCCATGCAGCACTCCAGCAAACTCCGGGACGTCCGCTACGAACTCCGCGGACCCATCCTCCAGGCCGCCAAGAACATGGAAGCCGAAGGGCACCGCATCCTCAAGATGAACCTTGGGGACACGGCACCGTTCGGGCTGGAGGCGCCGGAGTCCGTGGTGGTGGACATGATCCACCACCTCCGCGGGGCCCAGGGCTACAGCGACTCCAAGGGGATCTTCACGGCCAGGACAGCCATCTCGCAGTACTACCAGACCCGCGGACTGATGAACATCGGGGTCGAGGACATCGTGATCGGCAACGGCGTCAGCGAGCTCATCTCCATGTGCCTGCAGGCGTTCATGGAAAACGGCGACCAGATCCTGGTCCCCGCGCCGGACTACCCCCTGTGGACCGCCGCGGTAACCCTGACCGGCGGCAAGCCCGTGCACTACCTCTGCGACGAGGAGGAGAACTGGTGGCCGGACATGGCGGACGTCGAGGCGAAGATCACCAGCCGCACCAAGGGCATCGTGATCATCAACCCGAACAACCCCACGGGCGCCGTATACCCCCGGCACATCCTGGAGCAGTTCGCAGACCTGGCCCGCAAGCACAACCTGGTCCTGTTCTCTGACGAGATCTACGAAAAGGTGCTGTACGGGGAAGCCCGGCACATTCACACCGCTGCTGTGGCCGAGGACCTGTGCTGCCTGACCTTCAGCGGCCTCTCCAAGGCGTACCGGATGCCCGGCTACCGGGCAGGGTGGGTGGCCATCACCGGGCCGCGGGCAGCCACCGAAGGCTACCGGGAAGCCCTGGAACTGCTGGCCTCGCTGCGCCTCTGCGCCAACGTCCCCGCCCAGCACGCCATCCAGACCTGCCTGGGCGGCTACCAGAGCATCGAGGCACTGGTGAAACCGGGCGGCCGGCTCCGCGAGCAGCGGGACCTCGCCCACCGGCTCCTCACCGCCATTCCGGGCGTCAGCTGCGTCCCGGCGTCGGGCGCCATGTACCTCTTCCCGCGCCTGGACCCTGAGGTATACCCCATCACCAGCGACGAACAGTTCGTCCTGGACCTGCTCCGGGACCAGAAGATCCTGGTGTCGCACGGCTCCGCGTTCAACTGGCCCGCCCCGGACCACTTCCGCTTCGTGATCCTGCCTTCGGTCCTGGAGATCGAGGAAGCGGTGGACAGGATCGCCACCTTCCTGGCCGCCTACCGCAGCAGCGCCGACGCCTGAAACGGCAGCGGCTTCAAGAACTAACCGCGACCTAACCGCGGGGAAACCGGTACGCAACAATTGCGGCCCACACTGGGTAGTGCAGGCAAGAGCCGGCACCAGCTCCAGCCAGGAGGCCCCCGATGTTGAAGAAAGCGACCCCGCATGTAACCAGAGTCCGCGCACTGGACCAGCTCCACCGCGGTGACGAAATCGAAGCCCGCCTCTCCGTGGGCCCGTCCTACGACGACGTGGTGATCCGCCGGGGCAGCGTGCAGGAAACAGCGCCCGGCATCGGTGTGGTGTGGATCTTGGACCGGATCACGGGAGTCCGGAAAGCAATCAATACGGACGAGTGCACTGTCTGGCGCGTTGCATAGCAGCTGGAACCCCCATGCCGGGCCGCGGGCGTAGTCAGTAAGGACTGCCCGCCGCCCCGCGCCTGGACCCTCCGCTAGCCGCCGGCAACAGACTGGATCACCAGAATCTCCTGGCCCGGAGACACCCGGGTGTCCAGGCCCTGCAGCCGCCGCACCTCATCGCCGTCGACATATATGTTGACGAACCTCCGCAGCGCGCCCGTTTCATCCCGGAGCCGCCGGCCCAGCACCGCATACTCCGCGGCAACCGCATCGAGCAGGCTTGCCACCGTCACCGGCCCGTCGGCGGGCGCAGTCAGTACGGACTGCCCGCCGGCCAGGGGCTGCAGGACACTGGGCAGCACCAGCGAGATCTCAGGCACCGGCAACCACGGCCGCCCTGACGCACAGGACATCGGGCAGGTGGGTGGCCACTTCGGTGAACGTCTCGCCCTCGTCCGCACTCGCATAGACCGTCCCGCCCCGCGTGCCGAAGTAGACGCCGGCCGGTTCCGCCGTATCCACCGACGCCGCGTCCCGCAGCACGCTGTTGTATTCGCGCTCCGGAAGGCCGGTACTGAGCCGCTTCCAGCTGTTCCCGGCGTCGTCCGTGCGGTGGACGGCAAGCTTTCCGTCGGGCGGAATCCGTTCGCCGTCGGCCTTCAGCGGGACCACCCACGCCGTGCCCTCCCTGCGGGGGTGCGTCAGCATCACGAACCCGAAGTCGGCAGGCAGCCCCTCCGCAATGGAGTTCCAGTTGTCTGCGTTGTCGTCCGTCCGGTAGACGCCGTGGTGGTTCTGGGCGTACAGGCGCCCTGCCACTGCGGCATCAGCAGCTATCTTGTGCACGCACTGGCCGAACTCCGGGTTGGGGTCCGGCATGAAGTAGGCCGAGATGCCCTTGTTGCGCGCCTCCCAGGAGGTGCCGCCGTCGAGCGAGCGGTAGACGCCACCGGTGCTCATGGCCACATGCACGGTCTCGCCGGCCGGGTCCACCACGATCGAATGCGCCGCCGCGCCGCCGTACCCGGCTCCCCATTCGCTGTGGTGCGGGTGGTCCCATAATCCCCGGTTCAGCTCGAAGTGTTCCCCGCCGTCGGTGGACTTCCATACGGATATCGGTTCAGCTCCCGCCCACACCACCCCGGGGCGGGACTCGGCATCCGGGTAGATCTGCCACACGCGCTCCAGCGCCGCACCCGTGTCCTCGGGGAACGTGATGGCGCCATGCTCCGGCTCCGTCCAGGTCTCCCCCAGGTCATCCGAGTGCGCCACCGTAGGACCCCAGTGCGGGCTGCGGACACCCACCAGGATCCGGGTGCGGCCTTCCCTGATGTCGATGCCGATGCTGGGAATCTCCGCCATGAAAAAATGCGGGCCCGTGAAGGACCATTCCTGCCGGTCCTGGCTTGTTGCCAGCCACAGGCCTTTTTTGGTGCCGATCGCCAGAAGATGTTTTGCCGCCGTTGCCATGCGCTCCATGCAACCACCGGAGGAGTCTGCCCGCAATGGGTTCCCCCCGGCGGCTTCCCCTGCCGGCCCGCAGGGGCTCAGTCGACGAACTCAGACTGCGTTTCGATGAAGTCCCAGTCGGCGGCGGTCAGGACGGCGGCCGGGTTGCCTGGATGCGGGCCGCCGGCTTCGGCGATGCCCTGGAGGACCGGGAGCGGCAGTTCCTCGGCGCGCAGGTTCCCGCGCAGCCATTCCTTGCTGTCAAGGTCCAGGTCCAGCCACCACATGAAGATTTCCATGACGCACGCTCCTTGGGTCAGTTAAAACGGTAGGCCCGCCCCTGACCGCGGACAAGGTGCCGGAAGGAAGCAGGTGTGCCGGGGCGGGGTTAGGGTACTGGCAAGTAACCGCGGCCCGCAGCTGTGGAAAAAGACGAGTACCTCCTACTGGCGACTGCCGCAGGCGGCGCCCCTAGCCTGAAACCTCAAGCAAGCTGACCGTGCTGCTGGGGCATATGGCGTCATCGCTGGCCTTTCCTCGCCATGGTCCGTTTCACACACATATGGGGAGAAGAAATGAAACGCACCTTAGCAACAATGGGGGTGGTAGGGCTCGGCCTTATCAGCCTTACAGCGCCTGCCATCGCGGCTTCCGACCAGGCGGTGCTCGCCCACTCGAATGGAGGCGCCCAGATACCGCTGGAACTCAATGTCAACGGCACAGGCGGCGGCAACGGCGGCACC
>NZ_JWTB01000010.1 GCF_000813845.1 Pseudarthrobacter phenanthrenivorans | reverse complement strand
GGACGCCGGCTACGACGTCCTGGTGGAAATGGACGCCGACGGCTCACACCAGCCCGAACAGCTGCCCCAACTGCTCGAGGCCGTCGAGCAGGGCGCCGACCTGGCCATGGGATCGCGCTGGGTCCCCGGCGGCAGCGTGGTCAACTGGCCCCTCTACCGCCAGGCCATCTCACGCGTCGGCAGCACCTACGCCCGGCTGATGCTTGGCCTGCCCATCAAGGACGTCACCGGCGGCTACCGCGCGTTCCGCAGGACCACGCTCGAAAAACTCAACCTGGACCAGGTCGACTCCGTCGGCTACGGCTTCCAGGTGGACCTGGCCTGGCGCGTGGCCAAACTGGGCCTGCGCATCGAAGAACGCCCCATCACCTTCGTCGAACGCGAACTCGGCGCCTCGAAAATGAGCGGCAACATCGTCATCGAAGCCATGGTCAACGTCACCAAATGGGGACTCACCGCCCGCTGGAACACGCTTCGGCACCGCGGATCCGCTGGGAGGAAGTAGGGCCTGGAGTCCGCCTTCCTCATGCCTTCGAAAAGGAACTGCCCCGGCATCCAATTGCCGGGGCAGTTCCATTTGTTGCGAGCGCGGCCGCTATCAGTTGTTGCCGGCGTTGCGGTTGTCAGTGCGCCAGCGGATGCCGGCGTCGATAAAATCGTCAATCTCGCCGTCAAACACTGCTGACGTGTTGCCCACTTCGTGTTCGGTGCGCAGATCCTTGACCATCTGGTAGGGGTTCAGGACATAGGAACGCATCTGGTCGCCCCAGGACGCCTTGACGTCGCCTGCCAGCGCCTTCTTCTCTGCGTCCTCCTGCTCCTTCTTCAGCAGCAGGAGCCGCGACTGCAGCACGCGCATGGCAGCGGCACGGTTTTGCAGCTGGGACTTCTCGTTCTGCATGGAGACGACGGTGCCGGTAGGGATGTGGGTCAGCCGGACTGCGGAGTCGGTGGTGTTGACCGACTGGCCTCCCGGGCCGGACGAACGGAACACGTCCACCCGGATCTCGTTGTCCGGGATCTCGATGGAATCCGTCTGTTCGATCAGCGGGATGACTTCCACTGCGGCGAACGACGTCTGGCGGCGGCCCTGGTTGTCGAACGGGCTGATCCTGACGAGGCGGTGGGTGCCCGCTTCCACGCTCAAGGTGCCGTAGGCGTATGGCGCTTTGACCTCGAACGTGGCGGATTTCAGGCCGGCCTCCTCCGCGTACGAGGTATCCATGACGGTCGTGGGGTAGCCATGCCGTTCAGCCCAGCGAAGGTACATGCGGAGCAGCATCTCTGCAAAGTCCGCCGCGTCCACGCCGCCTGCGCCCGCGCGGATCGACACCACGGCTTCGCGCTCGTCGTACTCGCCGGACAGCAGCGTAACGACTTCCAGCTCCTTGAGGGCCTTCTTGATGGACTCGAGTTCAGTGGCGGCTTCCCCCATCGAGTCGGCATCGTCCTCGTCCTGTCCCAGCTCCACCAGGACTTCGAGGTCATCAATTCGGGCGGCAAGGTTGGTGAGCCGCTCCAGTTCCGACTGGCGGTGGGAAAGCCTTGACGTGATCTTTTGCGCGGCCGCTGGATCATCCCACAGGTCCGGTTCCCCTGCCCGCTCGCTGAGTTCGGCGATGTCTTCCTTGAGTGTCTCAACGTCGCTGACGCGTTCGATGGACTCGTAGGTGGCGCGGAGCGCGCGGATTTCAGCGGAAAAATCAATATTGGCCATGGTGGTTTAAGCCTACGCTATCGATGGATGCCGCCCGGCGCGCAGGTACACGGGCGGTGGCCCCATACCGCACGGTTCCGCCGGGCCGTCTGATACCAAGGTCAGCCCTTCCTGAAGGGTGATCCATCCAGCAGGTCACCGATTCACCGGGTCAACCGCGAGCGTGCCGTCGATGTTGCTTCAATGCGGATGCCGTCGGGAATAAGGAAATTAACCACGGGCGGGTGCACGGCGGCGGACAGGACCACTACGGCGGTGGAACCGTCCGGTGTTCCCGTCTCCCCTGTCACGGCAAGTTCGGAAAAGCGCTGGGCCGCGGGACTTCTAGCCACGAAGTCGGCAGCGACGTTACGGACCCGGGCAGGATTGAGCACAGCCGACGGACTTCCACCTTGGGTGGCGACTTCGCCCAGTGTGTAGCTGTCAGCAGCGGCAAGCGAGGCCCCATCCGCAAGTGAGAGCAGTCGTTTGTGCTCCAGGTAGACGGCGGTGATGCCGATGACCACTGTCGCGACCAAGAGTGCAAGGACGACGTAGCCAAGAATCATCACCAGAACCTGGCCGTGTTCATCCGGTTCCCTGCGCCTCACCTGTACCTGCCCACGATCTGGGTGGAGGAGGCCTCCACCTGGGTGGCTGTCAGCCCGTCAGCGAAGGGTACGAACGGCAGGGGGATGGTGAGACTGACGGTGACCGTCACGGTCGTCCCGGCAGCCTGGCAGTCGGAGGGATTGCAGGTGGTGACCAGGCTGGCCCGTTCTGCCTCAAGGCCGAAGTCGGAAAGCGCCAGGGCCACGGCCTGTTCGGCGGCCGACTGGGCCCTGGAAGCATCCGGCTGGGCAACATACACTTTGGCGGCTTGGTCTGCAGCGCCCACCACGGCGAAGGAACCGCCCTGGATCTGGCCGACGGTGATGACGAAATAGACCAATGGAACCAGCAGCAGGAGAGCAAGGAATACGAACTCGACCACCGCGCTGCCTTGCTCGTTCATGGGAGGCTGCCTGGAGCCTGGTTCCTCCCCTCTTGCCCGCCACCGCGACAGCTCTTCCCTTCCAAAGCCCCCAGCGGTCGTGCGGCAAATCACCTGCCCAACCCGGCCGTCAAGCCGTGCCAGTTTTGGGCGATGTTTGGTGGAAGCAGGAGTTGGATTCATGCTGCAGGGGTCAGGGCTGGACAGCGGCATGGCCCGTCACCTCCAGCATGTCCCTCGGGCCGATCAACCCGATGACCGGCATGGTAGACCTGACTGTGACCTCAAGCGTCCGCATCCCCTGCACCGTTACTTCCCGGGTGCTTACCTGTTCAGCAAAGCTCTGGTTCAGCGCCGTACCGATGAGGCTCCGGGTCCGTTCCTCGGCATCGGAGGCGCTGCGGTCAGCGAGTGTGCCATACCGGGCACCCGACGCAGCAGCATCGATGAGGGTGTTCCGTACGTGCAACACCAGCGTCAGCTGGATGATCGCGAGGAAAAACATCGTCAGCAGCCCACCGACCAGGACGAAATCCACTACCGCTGAACCCCGCTCGCTGGGCCGGGCCGGCTCCGGCGGCGGCCCGGGCCTGGAGAGGACCCTCCCCTGGATCAGTTCCCCACCTTGTCCATTGCCTGGTTGAACATCGCTTCAAGGGCTGGTCCGGCGAGCGCAAGCAGGGCCGCAACCAGGACCGCGGACATCAGGGTGATCATCACCCAACCCGGGACGTCACCGCGCTCAGGGTTGTCACCGGCGCGGCTTAGTGACAGCCGACCCCTTACGGGCACATCGAACTGGCCGCGCCGAAGGTGGCGCCACCTTGCGGTGCTGGTCCAATTGAGCTGCATTAGGGCCGCGAGGCCAAGCAGCAGCGTCAGGCAGAGGGTTCCCATGGAATTCATCTTGCGTCCTGTCTGGTTGCTGAATGGGAGTTTGGATAGTTAGTCAAAGCTGCGGTTTCCAATCGCCGTTGCCGTTCAGAAGCCCAGGTTGATTGCGGCGATGCCGGGGAAGACAGCAAATACGACGGTCAGGGGAAGGACTCCGAAGACCAGGGGCACCATCACGGCGATCTCTTTCTTGCCTGCAGCCTCCATTAGGTCCCGTTTGGCTGAATCACGTACGTCCTGTGCCTGCGCACGAAGCACGTCCGCGAGGGGTGTTCCCCTTTCAACCGCCACGATGATGCCGTCAACGAACCTGACCAGAGGCGCGAGGTCGGTGCGGGCTGAGAATTCCTGGAGGGCGAGGATCAAAGGCTTCCCCGCCCTTGTCTCAGCGAGAATTCTCGAAAACTCCTTTGAAAGCTCACCAGTGGCGCTCCGACAAACGCGGTCCAATGCTCCCGTTGCGCTCTCCCCCGCACCCACGGCGAGCGCCATGAGCTCTGCAAGGCTGGGAAATTCCGCCATCATCCGCCCTTCCCGCCGGCGAACCTGGACACCGAGCCAATAGTCCCGAAGTGCAAAGCCCCCTGCAGAACTGCCAATAATCACCGCAGCCGCAAGGACAGGGCTGAACCTGCCTGCTGCTGCTCCCAAAAGGACGACGATCAGTGCGGCGACAAAACCGGCCGCAGCCCACAACAATTGCTCTGCCCGGAAATCGAGGGGCGATTTATTGATTCCTGCCTGCGTGAGTCGCCGCCCGGTAGCCCCCGGCGAGGGATTGAGCTTCCCCAAAGAGGAGAGCAAGTCCTTCACGACAGGACGAAGAATCCGTCCAAGCGGACCGAAAGGAGTCAAATTCTGCTCACCAGCGGCCAGAAGCCTCGATTCCAGGTTGTGAGACTTCAATTGGGGCTCTATGCGCTCAGAGAGCGTTGTGGCGCGCATCGGAGGCGCGCGGAAGATTACGAGCCATAACCCGAGACCAAGGCCGATTCCGCAGAGCACTGCGCCAGGGGACAGCACTATCATCGGAGCACTCTTTCATCCTGCGGCAAGGCACCGATCTTGAGCATTGCGGTGTAGCAGATAAGTGACACTACGAGGCCGCCAAGCAGAACCCCGGCGCCCATGGGAGTGTTGTAGGCCCTGATGGCTTCGGGCCTGGTGGAGAGCAGGATCATCACGATCCATGGCGCCGCAACGGCCAGTCGGGCCGCATTGATCGTCCAGGACTGCCGCGCCTCAAGTTCGCTTCGTGTTCGGGAATTCTCCCGGAGGAATTCGGCAAGCGTTCCCAGGAGCTTCCCCAGGTCGGAGCCGCCCACTTCGCGTGTCAGCCTTAGCGCTTCGATGATGCAGTCAGCCACGGGGTCCGCCAACCGTTGTTTAAGTCTATTCAGGGACCCGTCAAATTGGCCTCCGGCCCGGTAATCGGCACCGAACTCACGAAAGATGGGGCGCAATTCCTCAGGCCCCTTATCTCCAAGCTGAATAAGGGCTTCAGGCAGGGGTAGGCCCGCCCGGATGGCGGATCGGAGGTGGTCGACGACGTCGGGCCAAAGTTGGCGCAGCATTGCCCTTCTCTTCTTCGCGCGCCATCGGAGGACAGTGACGGGTAACCACGTACCGAAAAGCCCGAAACAGACGGCAAGGGGCCACGAGCGGCTAACCCCGAAGAACACCAGCGCAACGAAGGCCCCGAGCCCCAGGCAGGTGCCAACCAGGCCACGGACTGACACCTTATCTACACCCGCTCCGGCAAGCAGCTCAGAGAGGCGGCCAGGCTTGCGGTCCTGGTTCCCGCGGCCGGGTATTTCCCAGCAGGCCCACCAAATAAGGAAAAGACCCATACCCGCGGTGGTTCCCATCAGTGCGGACATCATCGCGGATCCAGCAGTGCAGCCACGTCATAGCCCGCCCGTGAGAACTTCTCTGCTGCCGGCATGGCGTTTGCCCGGGCCTGCAGGACGCCGTTGTCCAGGGCGAAGACCAGTGAAGACTCGATGATGCCATTTTCCACGCGCCGGCCCAGCGAAAGGATCTGGGTGACCTGCCGCCTTCCATCGGGGTGTCTGCTGCAGTGCACCACGAGGTCTATACAAGAGGCCACCGTGGGCACCACGAAAGCACTTGAGATGTTGTCCCCTGCGAGTAACGGAAGGGTGCAGATCTTGGTGACGGCGTCATGGGCCGAGTTGGCGTGGACGGTACACATGCCCGGAAGACCGCTGTTAAGTGCGATCAGCATATCCAGGCTCTCGGCTTCCCGTACCTCTCCAACTACCAGGCGGTCCGGACGCATCCGCAACGCTTCCTTCACCAAGCGGCGGAGCGGAATTTCACCCTCACCTTCCAGGTTGGCTTGGCGGCATTGAAGACCCACCACGTCCCTGAGAGGAAACTGCAGTTCAAAGATCTCCTCCACTGTAATGACGCGTTCCCGGCTTCCAATGCTGGCAGCCAGGCAGTTCAGCATGGTGGTTTTGCCTGCCTGGGTCGCGCCTGATACCAGGATGTTGAGTCCGCTTGCTACTGCCGCACCAAGAAAGCGCGCGGACTGCGGCGTCAGTGTTCCCAAATCAACAAGATGTTCGAGACGGCTGGCCTTAACAACAAACTTGCGGATGTTCACGGCCCAATGACGGCGGGTGACATCCGGAATCACAACATGCAGCCTTGAACCGTCCGGCAATGCGGCGTCGACAAACGGGGACGACACGTCCAGTCGCCTCCCGGAGCTCTTAAGCATCCGCTCCACGAGGTCCCGCACTTGCTGTTCTGAGAGGCTCAAAGAAGTGAGCTCGGACTCGCCGTTGCGCGCCACATAGATTTCGTTGGGTGCGTTAAGCCAGATTTCCTCCACCGTGGGGTCGTCCAGGAGTGGCTGAAGTACTCCAAACCCTGCCACCGCATCGAAGAGGAAGCGACGGGCTGCATCAAGCGGACCCAACGGCGGAAGGGGTCCCAGCAATGCGCGCTCGTCATAGTCCGTGACCGCGGCTTCAACCAGCCGGCGGACCTCGCCTGCCTGCCTCAAGGGATCCAGTCCGCGGCGGCGGATCAGCTCACGGACTTCGTCCTCGACTATTCCCAGCGCGTCCATTTGTTCCCCCAAACGACTGCCGCCCCCGGCGGAGGCAGTGCGACTGGGTCCAAGCCTAAATAGAGGTGCCCCCCGCAACAAGTCATCCCATCGCCAATGTGGATAAACATGAACACGCAGGATCCGGTCAGCACCTCAAGATTTTGCTTGGACCTGCGCAAGATTCACATCAGTAACAGGAGAATCACTAGTTACCCCAGTAACACTGGTGCTATGGTGAGCGCGTTATTTATCGAAATAGCACTATCAGGTGCCTTCCTGGGGGAAAGCACCTGAGCAGTATCCATAGAGGCGCTTGGGGGAGCGCCGCATTGTCTCCGGAGCACATATGAAACGGAACCTGTCTCAGTCCCGTCGCCCGATCATGACGTCCTTCGGGGCTGGCCTGCTGGCCGTCTCGTTGTTGACTGGCCCTGGCCTAACCGGAGCCGCTTTCGCCGTCGAGCCCAGTCCGGCTCCCTCGCAGACTGCCACCTCTTCGCCGGTGACACCAACGGCCTCCCCCACGCCTACGCTTCCCGGGCCGGCACCAACAACCACATCCTCGCCGCAGCCTTCCCCTGTCGCCTCTTCATCGACAACTGCAGCCTCTTCGCCGACACCTGCAGCTGCGGAATCGATGGCCCAGGCGATCGGCCCCGGTGGAGCGGAGATGGGGCAGCGCTCCAAGCGGGTGACCTCTTCGTCCCCCTCGGGGACTCTTCAGAAGCTGAATGCGGAATCCCTTACAACAGAGGGCACATGGATGCCTTCCTTCGGTGTACAGGGATTGGACGTCAGCGGACACCAGACCAGCGTCGACTGGCAGCAGCAGTGGAACATGGGTGCAAGGTTTGCCTACGTAAAGGCTTCGGAGGGAAACTACTTCACCAATGACCTGTTCGGCTCTCAATACCAGGGCGCACGAAACGTTGGCATGATCCGGGGTGCCTACCACTTCGCAATTCCCAACTGGTCCTCCGGCGCCGACCAGGCACGCTATTTTGTCCAGAATGGAGGCGGCTGGTCAGCCGACGGCTACACGATGCCGCCTGTTCTGGATTTTGAATTCAACCCCTATGAGGGCCGGACAATCAATGGCTTCTACTTCGGCAACACCTGCTACAACATGTCCCCAGCCCAGCTGGCATCCTGGGTCCAGGACTTTGGCAATACCATGAGGTCGCTGACCGGCCGGCTGCCGATGATTTACACAAACACAAGTTGGTGGAACCAGTGCCTGGGCAATCCTGGAGGATTCGGCGACTACCCGTTGTGGATCGCTGCATACCCCAGCGCACCAACAGACAATGCTGGAGCCGTCCCCACCGCCAGTTGGGGCACGTACAGCGTCTGGCAGTACAGCAGCACCGGACCTTTTTCCGGAGACTCAAATGTTTGGAACGGGGACTACACGTCCCTCAAGCGTTTTGCCGGTGCCGCATACCCAACCGGAAGCTTCGATGATCTGTCCGTCGGTGGGAGTGGCACACAGTTCTTCCTCCGCGCACGGGGATGGTCTGTCGACCTTGCCAATACTGACTCTTCCAACCAGACGCACGTCTATGTCACGGCGCCAGACGGTACGGTCACCGGCTACCCTTGGATCGCCAATACTTCGCGGCCTGACGTGGACCAGGCGCTCGGTTATGGCCCGTCCCACGGCTTTGACGGCACTATTCCAATTTCCCGCTCGGGAACGTACTCGGCCTGCGCCTACTCCATTGGAACCTTCGGCAACACACCTCTCGGATGCAAGAGTGTGACCGCCACAGGAATCGGAGTGCCAATGGGTAATTTCGACAGCATTGGACAAGTCCGGAGTACGGACAGCGTCAACCTGCAGCTACGGGGGTGGGCCGTGGATCAGGCAAACCCTGGAGCTTCATCCTTTGCCGATACCTATGTAACCGCACCAAATGGAACGACCACCGGCTATCGCATGACCGCGAATACCTCACGACCGGACGTTCAGGCAGCCACCGGGTTGGGCGCGAACCATGGCTTTGACTACCAGATTCCTGTTACGGCACCGGGAACCTACAAGGCTTGCACCTATGCGATTGGCCAGAATTCAAATGTCCCGCTCGGCTGCCAGGCAGTAAACGTTGGGTCGAACCCTTCCCCCATTGGCAGCTATGATTCGCTGGCCCTCAATCTGGCGGCGAATACGGCAAGTCTGCAAGTAAGTGGCTGGACCCTGGACCCCACCGTCCCGGCTACCAGCATTAATGCGGGTGTCTATATTTCCGCCAAGGACGGAATACCGGTGACAAACCCCAGTCCGGTGAACGTCGCAGCCAACCAAAAGCGGCCTGACGTCAATGCGGCACTAGGCACAGTCGGCGACCATGGTTTCCAAGCCGCGCTTGCCATCACTTCCACCGGCACCTATTCCGTCTGCGTACGAGCCACCGGTGCGGCCCCGGTCTCCGCCGGACCTGCACTCCTCGGCTGCAAGAACATATCGGTTGCAGCCACTCCCCCTACAGCAGGCTTTCTGGACAGCGCAGGTATCCAGGTAACTAATGGGCAAGCAGCCGTGGTTACCCAAGGGTGGACTTTGGACCCGGCGTTGCCCGCTCTCTCGAATCCTGTCCACGTCTACATCACATACCCCGATGGCAGCACTAAGGGTTACCCGTTCACGGCCAACCTCAAGCGGCCCGACGTCAACAGTGCCCTGCAAACTGTGGGAGACCATGGCTATTCGACATCCGTCCCGGTTACGGCCCGCGGACAGTACCGCGTCTGCACCTATGGAGTCGCAGTGTCAGTCTTCGCCTCGTACAACGCCCAGTTGGGATGCCGTACTTTGACTTACTAGGCAAACGAATAGGGGGTGAAGCCAAGGCTTCACCCCCTATTTGTGTCAGCTGCCAGGATTACTTCTCGGCCAGGAGTTCCAGTAGGTACGCTCCGTAGCCGCTCTTGACCAGTGGTTCTGCTCTCTCACGAAGCTCATCATCGGTCAGGAATCCGAGCCGCCAGGAAATCTCTTCAGGGGCACCGATCTTCAGGCCCTGCCGGTTCTCGACCGTCCGTATGAAGTTCGAAGCATCGTTGAGGTCATTGAAGGTCCCGGTATCGAGCCACGCCGTTCCGCGCGGCAGAATCTCAACCTGCAGCTTTCCAGCCTCGAGGTAGACCCGGTTAACGTCCGTAATTTCCAGTTCGCCGCGGGCAGATGGCTTCAAATTCTTGGCGATATCCACCACATCATTGTCGTAGAAATAAAGCCCGGGAACGGCGTAATGGCTCTTGGGCGCCGCCGGCTTCTCTTCCAAGGACAGCGCCTTGCCGTTACCGTCAAACTCCACAACCCCGTAGGCGGAAGGATCTTTGACCCAGTAGCCAAAGACTGCTCCCCCGTCGATGGTCTTGAACCGGCGCAACTGGGTGCCCATCCCTTGGCCGTAAAAGATGTTGTCACCCAGGACCAGCGCGACAGTGTCATCACCGATGTGGTCGGCTCCGAGCACAAATGCCTGGGCCAGGCCATCAGGGGAAGGCTGCTGCTTGTAGGTTATGGAGACCCCGAAGCGGGAGCCATCCCCGAGAAGCCGTTCAAACTGGTCCGCGTCGTGCGGGGTGGTGATGATAAGGATGTCCCGGATCCCTGCCAGGATCAGAGTGGACAGCGGGTAGTAGATCATCGGCTTGTCGTAAACCGGTACCAATTGCTTGCTGACACCCAGGGTGATGGGATGAAGCCTGGAGCCGGTTCCGCCGGCAAGTATTATTCCGCGCATGCCCCCATCTTTCCCTTCGCTAAGGGCAGCAGCAAATCCGGTAGTCTAGGGAATTATGCAGCGACTTCTCGTGACCGGCGGAGCCGGCTTTATCGGCTCGAACTTTGTCCACTACGTTTTGGAAAACACCGAAGACCACGTCACGGTTTTGGACAAGCTGACCTACGCAGGCAACCTTGAGTCGCTGCAGGGCCTCCCGCAGGAACGGTTCACCTTCGTACAGGGCGATATCGCTGACGCCTCCGTAGTCGACGGTCTGGTGGCCGATTCCGACGTTGTGGTCCACTACGCAGCCGAGTCGCACAACGACAACTCCCTGCACGATCCGCGTCCGTTCCTGGACACCAATATCATCGGCACCTACACCCTTATCGAAGCAGCACGCAAGCACAACAAACGCTTCCACCACATCTCAACTGATGAGGTCTATGGCGACCTGGAATTGGATGACCCTGAGCGTTTCACTGAGCAGACGCCGTACAACCCGTCAAGCCCGTACTCATCCACCAAGGCGGGTTCCGATCTCCTGGTACGGGCATGGGTACGCTCGTTCGGCCTTCAGGCCACGATCAGCAACTGCTCCAACAACTATGGTCCTTACCAGCACGTGGAGAAGTTCATTCCCCGGCAGATCACCAACGTTATTGATGGGATCCGCCCCAAGCTCTACGGCAAAGGTGAGAACGTCAGGGACTGGATCCACGCCAACGACCATTCCTCGGCCGTGCTGGCGATCATCGCCAAGGGAAAGATCGGCGAGACCTATCTGATCGGGGCCGACGGCGAGAAGAACAACAAAGAGGTCGTTGAACTTATCCTCAAGCACATGGGCCAGGCCCCGGATGCTTACGACCACGTTGTCGACCGGCCCGGGCACGACCTGCGCTATGCCATTGACTCCACCAAATTGCGCGACGAGCTTGGATGGGAACCCCAGTTCTCCAACTTCGACGAAGGCATCGAAGCCACCATTGAGTGGTACCGGGATAACGAGGACTGGTGGCGCCCGCAGAAGGCCGTTACTGAAGCGAAGTACAAGGAACAGGGACAGTAATCCATGTCTTTGGAGTTTTCGAAAAAACTTGCTGCGCACGAAACACCCATTCCCGGCGTCGTACTCTACGACCTTCCGGTCCACGGAGACAACCGGGGATGGTTCAAGGAGAACTGGCAGCGGGCGAAGATGGTGGCGCTCGGGCTGCCTGACTTCCGGCCCGTCCAGAACAACATCTCCTATAACGAAAAGGCCGGCACCACCCGCGGAATCCACGCCGAGCCGTGGGACAAGTTCATCTCGGTTGCCACGGGCCGCATTTTTGGAGCCTGGGTCGATCTTCGTGAAGGGCCCTCGTTTGGCACGGTCTTCACGGCCGAACTTGACGCCAGCCAAGCAATATTCATTCCCCGGGGCGTGGGCAACGCGTTCCAGACGCTCGAGGACAATACTGCCTACACGTACCTGGTGAACGACCACTGGTCCGCGGATGCGCAGGGTCAATACACCTTCCTCAACCTCGCCGATGAGACCGCTGCGATCGACTGGCCGATCCCGCTTGACCGGGCTGAACTCTCGGACAAGGACAAAGCGCACCCGCGCATGGCGGACGTCACCCCGATGCCGGCCAAAAAAGTCCTTGTGCTGGGTGCCGACGGGCAATTGGGCAAGGCACTTCGCGCCCAGTACGACGGCGACACATCCGTTGAGTTTGCAGGCCGCACTGAGTTCGACCTCACCAGGGCGGACAGCTTTACTGGCCGGAACTGGAAGAACTACTCCGCGATCATCAATGCTGCCGCTTACACCGCCGTCGACACCGCAGAGACGGCGGAAGGACGGGCGGCCTCCTGGTCCCTCAACGTTGCAGCCGTGGCTCACTTGGCGCGTACCGCCGTCGAGCATAACCTCACCCTCGTCCACGTGTCCTCGGACTATGTCTTTGATGGCAGCCGTGAAAGCCACAGCGAGGAGGAGCCGTTCACTCCCCTGGGCGTCTACGGCCAGACCAAAGCCGCCGGCGACGCCGTGGCAAGCGTTGTTCCCCGCCATTACATCGTCAGGACCAGCTGGGTCATTGGCGAGGGCAATAATTTCGTAAGAACGATGGCCAACCTGGCGCGCAGAGGCGTCAAGCCCTCGGTCGTAAACGATCAGACCGGCAGGCTGAGTTTCACTGAAGACATCGCAGCGTTCATCCGGCACCTGCTGGCGACGGAAGCCCCTTACGGCACCTACAACTTCACCAACGACGGACAAGTGAAAAGCTGGGCGGAGATAGCCGCGGATGTATTCGAGCAGTCAGGCGCTTCCAGGAGTGACGTCACGGGCGTAACGACCGCAGACTATTTCCGGGACAAGAAGGCTGCCCCGCGGCCGCTGTCCAGCGCCCTGGACCTGTCGAAGGCACGGGCGACCGGATTTGATCCTGCAGATGCCGACGAACGGCTGGCAGCGTATCTGAAGTCAGGCGTCGAAACCGCATGATCCCGGCACACCAGCCGCAGCGCACTCTGGTAATCATGCCAGCGTGGAATGAATCGGAAGCCATCGGGAATACTATCCGTGAAGTTTTCGAGTTCGGGCCTGAGTGCGATGTCCTCGTCGTGGACGATGGGTCGCGTGACAGCACTGCACGGGTGGCCCGGGAGGCGGGAGCCTTAGTAGTCCAGCTCCCGTTCAACATGGGCGTGGGCGGAGCTATGCGGACCGGTTTCAAATACGCGAAGATGCATGGATACACCCAGGTCATCCAGGTGGATTCGGACGGCCAGCACGATCCCCGGGACATTAAGGCTGTTCTCGACGGGCTTCGGGAAGCCGACATCGTCATCGGCGCCCGCTTCGCGGACAAAGGTAACTACACGGTACGCGGACCACGTAAGTGGGCCATGAATGTCCTGGCCTGGGCCATATCAAACATTGCAGGAACCCGCTTGACCGACGTAACCTCGGGGTTCCGCGCCGCCAATGCAAAGGCTATCCGGCAATATGTCGACCACTACCCGGCCGAGTACCTCGGCGACACCATCGACTCCCTGGTTGTGGCCATCCGGTCCGGTTGCACCGTACGCCAGGTTGGGGTAGCAATGCGGGAGCGCCAGGGCGGAACGCCGAGCCACGACCCGGTGAAGGCCGCTATCTACCTTGGCCGGTCCGCCTTTGCCCTTCTCTTCGCTTTAACGCGCAAGAAGAACGACCCGTCATCCAACTAGGAGTTCACATGGCCACCCTCGTTGGCTTTATCTTTGTGCTGGTCATTCTGCTCATCATCTTTGAGATGCTCCGCCGGCGTCACCTGCGGGAGAAGTACGCGGTTCTCTGGATCATCATCGGTATCGGAATGCTGGTCCTGGTTGCCTTCCCGCAGCTACTCTTCTGGGCCAGCGGCGCTCTCGGCGTGCAGGTACCCTCAAATCTCCTATTTGCGATGGCACTGCTGTTGCTCGTTTTGGTCTGCCTTCATTTGTCTTTCGAGCAGTCACAGGCCGAAGATGAGATCAGGGTTCTGGCTGAGGAAGTCGGAATACTTCGGCTCAAGGTCGAAGAACTGGAAACGGGCCGGAAACTTGATCAGCCAGCGCCGCCCAGTGAAGCGCGGAGCGATGCAAGGCCGCCCGAAACCACTCTTTAACCTATTCAGGTGGCTGCCGGTCAAAACCGATAGCCACCTGAATCAGCCAGGACTTGTTACGAAACCACGTGCTTCAACAGCCGCGGCAGGGAATCAGTCTTTCCAACAGCGAGTGAACGCGCAACCAAAGTAGCTGCGTTCAGGCGTGACGTGGTGTGAAAAGCAGCCGCACGTGCTGTTCGCGGCCAGCCCAGTTCACGGAACCGGCGCGCCTGGCCCTCGAAGAAAGCCCGCTCCTCATCGAAACGACGGCCATCCAAAGCCTTCACTGATGAGTCTGAGGCTGAGTGACGGCGGTAGAGGAATGCCAAGGTCGGATCGACCACCATGGAGCCGCCCTCGGCGGCAATGTCCAGCAACAGGGCCAGGTCCTGGACCACATGAAGACCCTCAGTGAAACCGATGCGGCGAACGACTTCTGTACGCCATGCAAGGGAAGGGAAATAGGCCCAGTCCGCGCGAACAAGGCTGGTAGCCATCTTTTCGCCCTGCAGGAGGACGCGCTCCTTGGTTTTGGGTGCATAGATCTTCTTGACAGCGTCGACCAACGGGGTGCAGGCAATCCCCTGTTCATCTATGACCTGGACCCCCGGCTGCACAACGCTGGCTTCCGGGTAGGTTTCAAACGCTTTGGCGACGACATCAAGGTAGTTCGGCAGCATGATGTCGTCCGCGCCCATAACCACGACAATGGGGGCTTCAGCGAGTTCCAGGGCCTTGCGGTAGTTACCGTTGGCGCCAAGGTTTGCCTCGTTCTTCTGGTAGGTGACCCGGGGATCTGCGATGGATTCGAACCAGCGCTGGGGTTCCGGGCTGGGGTACCCGTCGTCGACCACAATGAGGCGCCAATCCTCGAACTGCTGGCTCATGACGCTTTGGGCCGCAAGTTTCATCAGGTCGACGTCCCCGTAATAGGGAAGCAATACATCAATGGCCATGTGCCAGGTAGGTCCTTTTCTTGAAGATTCACAGGGGTTGGATCTGTCTGCCCGGAGATGAGCACCCCGTCAATGCTACCGCGTTGCCCCCGGCCGGCTTCGCCGAAGAGCGGGCCCGAGACCGCGGGCGACCGAATGGAGGGTCCCTGCGGCCAGCGATAGACTGAAGCCTGCTGTCTGACAGTTCCCTGACGCACAGGAACGGTCTATTTCGGTGAGCGAGAAGGAACCATAAGACGTGACGCACCAGAGTGACCCGCGGGTGGTGGCTGTAATTTCAGCTTTCCACCCTCCCCTGGACCTGCCGGAGAGGGTCAAGCAGCTCAACAAGCAGGTCGTTCATACCGTGGTGGTGGACGACGGCTCGGATATGCAACAAACCAGCAACGTTCTTCAGGAACTGGAAAACCTGGGATGCTCGGTGGTGCGCATGCCCGACAACGTCGGGATCGCGGCGGCACTGAACAAAGGCATCGAGGTGGCACTGGAAGCCTGGTCTCCGGACTTCGTGGTCACTCTCGACCAGGACTCCGCGTTGGACGACGGCTACATTTCAGCCGCCTTGGATACCTTCGAGGAGGCCCGGGCCAACGGAATCGAAGTCGGGCTGGTCAGCGCCCAATCGCACAACGGACTGAACGTCCCCCTGCTCGCCCGGAGGGCCCGCTTTCCAGAAGCCTTCGACCCCCTTCAGTCGGGGGCTGTCATCCCGGTTTCCACGTTGAAGACCGCCGGCATGCTCGACGCACGGTTGTTCATCGACTGCGTCGACTCCGAGTACAACCTTCGGGTCAGGTCCCACGGCCTGGCGACCCTGGTGGGTAAGGGCTGCAACATGACCCATGCCTTGGGCCAGGCACAGCCGATGATGGTTTTCGGTTGGCACGTTTCGGTTCTGGGCCGGAAGCGCCACGTCCATTCACATGCGCCCTTCCGGGTGTACTACATGACCCGGAACAATATTCACCTTTGGCGGCAGTATGGTTCGAGGTTCCCAGTCTGGCTGATCCGCAGGCTTCGCTTCCAAGTCGAAAGCGACGTGTTCAGGATGCTGTATGGAGCCAACCGCAAGGGACAGTACCGGGCTTTTGGCCGTGGCTTCGTGGATGGCTGGCTTGGACGGCTTGGCAAAATCGATCCCTCGTTCCAGCGCAAGATCAGCGCATGAGCGGGAACGGGGCAGTGCGTGTTTCCGTTTGTATGGCCACCTACAACGGTCAGGAGTACGTCGAGGAGCAGATTCAATCCATCCTTGCCCAACTGTCACCCGACGACGAACTCATCATCGTCGACGACGCGTCGAAGGACTCTACGCCCGACGTCGTCCGCCGACTTCAGGATCCGCGCATCGTTCTCCTGCCAAACGCGGAGAACATGGGCTACGTTGCCAGTTTTGAGAGAGCCATAGCTGCCAGCCGGGGCGAATACATCATGCTGTCGGACCAGGATGACGTATGGCTGGCCGGTCGCGTTGATACTTTGATCGCCGCACTGCAGACCAAAGACTTTGCTGCAAGCAACTTCACCGTGTTTGGCGGCCCGGCCAACAGGTACCACAAGGTGCAGCTCAAAGAGTCCGACAGCGGGCGTTGGGCAGCAAACCTGGTAACGACGTGGATCGGCATCCGGCCGTATTACGGCTGCACTATGGCATTCAAAGCCGCAGCAAAGAAACTAATTCTCCCGTTCCCCGAATTCCTTACTGAAACCCACGATCAGTGGATCGCAATCGTGGCAAACCTCAACCGGGAGATGATACATGTGGCAGCACCGACTGTTTCACGCCGGCTCCACGACGATAATACGACGCCCAAATCCCGTCGCCCTGTTGGGGTAATTCTCCGGGCGAGGGTCATGCTCCTTCGTGCCTTCTTCATTGCGCTGGGCAGGAGGCTTGCAACCCGATGACAACGCATCCGTATCCGTCCCCGGACAATTCCGACACAGATGGTTTTGCCTCCTCTTTCGGCGCCATCGCATTGGCTGCATACCAACCGGACGAACCCATGTTCGCGCGCCAGCTACGTTCCATCCAGGCCCAGACGCACCAGAATTTCGTCTGCGTCATCTCCGTCGATGGCGACTACCAACGCGTAGCGGCCATGGTGCAGCGCGCCTGCGGCGACGATGAGCGGTTCCGCGTTCTCGGCTTCGAGGACCGGCTCGGATTCCACCACAACTTCGAGCGGGCACTCAAGGCGGTTCCGGAAGATGCCCGTTGGGTCGCTCTCAGCGACCAGGACGACTACTGGTATCCGGAAAAACTCGAAAGCCTACTCCCCGGCCTGGCCGGCGCTGCTCTGGTGACGGGTCAAGCACGGGTAGTGCCGCCGGATGTTTCCGCGACCGACCAGGATCCAACGAAGGGCCGCCTCACCGACAGGAAAAGCGTCGGTGCTGCCGACCTCATTGCCAATAACCAGGTAACCGGGTCTCTTTGTGTATTTCGTCGCGAAGTCCTGGACCTGGCCCTCCCATTTCCGTCGCTCGCCACGCCGTCCCAGTACCACGATCACTGGATCGGACTCTGTGCCCTCGCCAGCGGAGGAATAACTATTAAAGACGTTGTCCTGCAGGACTACATCCAGCACAGCCACAACGTAGTTGGCGAGTCGCGCCAGAGCCTGCCCACGTCGGTCCGCAATACTCTCCGTTTTGTAAAACGCTACGAGGGTAGTACGTCACCGCGGAGCATCTGCAGGATCATTTACAAGACCGGGCTGGGGTGGCGGACGCTGATGGCCAAAACATTGCTCGACCGGATGGGCCCTGACACCCCGGGGCGCCCTGCTGATCTGCCCGGAAGCCTCCGTACGTATGCGCACCCCCGGATGTTCCCGCTTGTACGGCTGATCATCAGCGGCAGCCGAAACGGAAATGTCTCGAACATGCGGGCCTTTGAAATCTTGCTCAGTGTGGCGCTTCGGCGCTTCGCAGGCTCAACGCAACAATAGTCCCAACGTCGGGGGAAAGCCCGAACGGATCACCCTGACCGCCCACGACGTACTTGCCGGCCCTCCAGCCGGGGCTTGACTAAGCCCTGCTGCTGAGCTGATAACGCTTTTCAGCGTCCAGAGTACGGAACAAGTCGCCTGGCTGCAGCACAGCGGGGAGCCTGAGCATCCCTTCGCTGAGACCCCTGAAGGTGCCCGACAACCACTGCTTTTTGTCTTTCGCAACCCGGAACTGCTGAATGGCCAGCACAAAGAGTTCCGCGAAACGGAACACTGGACGCTGGGTCAGCGACCAGGGCCGCGGGTTAAGGCGCGTTAGCCACAACTGGTTTCGAAGGTAGTAGTAGAGCCGCCAGCCCATGTCCTTCAGTCCAGCGTTGTTCGGATGGATCATCCGGGCGCTTACGACGTGGATGCCGAACGACGATTGTGCCAGCCGTTTCGTATACTCAACATCGTCAAACCAGATGAAGAAGTCGGCGTATGGAAGCGGCATCGCTGCTGCCAACCGCAAATCAATGAGAACACCTACGAATGTCGTATGGGCAAGCGCAATTCCGCCCAGTTTCTGTGCGGCCAGCTGAGCAGTTGCATCGGTACTAACGGTTGGCAGGTTTCCCTGTACGACTGCCCCATCTACGTCTTCCACCAGAGGCGCGGCGAAGCTCGGCCGAGGTTCGCTCTCCATGGCCCGCATCAAGGGCTCAAGCGCGTCTCTGTGCGGCTCGGCATCGTCGTCCATCAACCAGGCAAGGCTATGACCGCGCTGCAACGCCAGTTCAATACCCCACGCAAAACCTCCAGCGCCGCCAAGATTGGCGCCCGTCTCATAGAGAGTTATCCCCGGATGACTGGTCCTGACGTATTCGGCGCTGCCGTCTGTAGACCCGTTTTCGATCACGATGATCTCGTCCAGTGGCCGAGTCTGCTCCTCCAAAGCCATCAGACACTTCTTCAGGTAGTCCAGTCTGTTGAAGGACACAACTACGGCTGCTACGGACATGGACCATCCTGACTTTGCGGTGCGAGTTACCAATACAGCTTAGTGGAACGGCGCCGACTCGCGGACCCGGTGGACCTCCCGCTGCTCTAAGCTGGAGACTTTGGTGCTGAAGCTGCGCCTGTGAATGAAAGGTTGGTCTTAGCGTCGTGAAGGCAATCATAGGCGCACTGTTTCGCGTAGGCACCTTCGCACTAACTGTGGGCGCGGGAACTGTAGTCGGGCTCCTCGCGATTCCGATCATTACGCGGGTGGTCGGCGCCGATGCCTGGGCCGTCCAGGTTCTTGTGCAGACTCTGGCAACACTGTTTGGCGTGGTCGTCGCATTCGGCTGGGGGACGGTAGGCCCAGGTCTCGTTGCTTCCCTTGACAGTAAGGAACGCCCCCAGCTCTTTCTGGACTCTCTAATCACACGCTCTTACCTACTCTGCGTGGCAGCTCCCGTAATGATGATCCTCCTGGCAGTTCTCCGGCCGAGGGAAGCCCTTTTTGTTACCCTGGCCTCAGCTGCATACTTGATGCCCTTCGTTGGAGCTTCCTGGTATTTTGTTGGCGAGGGACGCCCGATGAGGCTCTTTCTTTTTGACGCTCTGCCACAGTTGCTCGGCACAGTCGCGGGCGTAGGGGTCTTGGTAGCAACCAGGGACTTCACGTTGTTGGTCACCACACAATTGGTCTTCAACCTCATCGCGGTGGTCATTAGTTCCACCGTCGTGCTCCGTGATGGTGCAGGGCGCCTTACTGCGAACTTCTCTCCGCGGAATTCCCTTCGTCAAATGGCGCAGCAACGACATGGAGTTATCACAGCAGCTACAGGGAGTTTTTACGTCAATTTACCCATGCTGGTAGTCAATGCGATCATTCCGACGGAATTGGCAAGCTATGCGATCGCTGACCGGCTCTTTCGCTTTGCGGTCACAGCCTTCTCCCCGATCCTGCAATTCGTACAGGGATGGATTCCGGACGGAGGCGCTGGCGCCTCTGACCATAGGATCAAAAGGGCCTCGCAGCTTGCGCCGATCCTTGGAGTTTTGGGGGGTTCTGTTCTTGCCGCGGCAGGGCCGTGGGCAGCCCAACTTCTTGTCCCCGGCTCCAACAATTTCGGATACAGTCTCAGCGTTCCGGTGGGTGTCAGCTTTGCGGCGGTGGCAGTTTCTCAAATTATCGGACTTGCATGTCTGGTGCCAATAGGCAAGGCACGCGAGCTGGCAAGTTCCACCCTGGTCGGCGCCGCCCTGGGGACGCCTCTGATACTTTTGGGGGCAGTTAGCCTAGGAGTCGCCGGAGTGGTTTGGGGGATGGCCTTTTCTGAAGCCGCTGTCGCGGTGTTCCAAATAGTTGTGCTCAGACGTCACCTTAGCGGGAAAGCCTAGTAAACGCCCTGCCGTCATTCGTCCCGAAGCTTATCGCACCGTACGTACACTTTGTCTGCAAACCATCCCTTTGGTGCAATCTGGACTCCTGCCTCTGCCAGGCCCGGGTCCTGCTGGCAGGCGGCACGTCCAGCGTTAACACCGTCGCTCCACACCGGACCACCAGTCCGCGCCACAACAGTGGGAAAGAAAAAGACAAGTTGCAGGACCAGGAAGCCGCCGAGGATGGCTGCGGCAGCCGCGCGGGAAAGAGGCGCCAAAACAGCAGCGGCCAGCGGCAGGAGGGCCAGTAGGAAAGTCGACGGCGCTGTGGAATAGCGGGACAAGAAGAACCTGTCCCAATCTGCGTTTGTGAAGGTCGAGTAGTCAAAAAAGGACTGCGGGTTGACGACTTGGGTTGCCGCCCAAGTACCAAACGAAGCCAATACCATGACCGCCGCGACAAGGCGGTGAACTGAATTTCCCTTCCACATGATAAAGATGAAGACCACGAGGAACGGTATGGCCGCGCAAACGATCGGCAACGGACCGTAAGCCTGGATAAGGCCAGCGATAGTGACTGAGTTCCCAAACATCAGGGCGCTGCTGCTGTTAAGGAACCAGCCTTCAAGCACGGACAAAAGGTTAACTGGGTAGCCCGAAGATGGCGATCGAGGAAAACTGAGCGTAGTTAAAACCTGGCACAGGAGACCAAGGAGCAACCCCGTCCGCGCAAACCACTTGGACCGATTGCGTAAGTCGTAAAGAAACAACGGAACAAATAAGAGCGACAATATCTCGGTAAGAGACACGAGAAGCGACAGGGCAAAAAGGCCAAATCGGCCGGCCCGGCTTTGCGCTTGCGCCATTAAGAGCCACGGAGTAAGCCAGAGGAGATACCAGTGAACGTTGGCGAAGTTTGCCAGCGTTTCCAGCGGACCAGGCGCGACGAAGATAACCAGAGAAGCCAGGCACACCCTGATGAGCGTGTTTCCGACGACGGATTTCGATAAGTAGAAAACGCACAAGGCCACGAGGGATACGACCAGGCAACTCGCATAATTCATCGCGATCCCATACCCCTGGACCGGAACAAAACTCGCAACCAAATTGGCACCCAGTCGAGGAACAATATGCAGGTACCCTTCGTAGGGCGAAAAGATTCCCGCCCATCCGCTTCCATTCAGCGCATCATTAAGGAAGATCCCGCCATCTTCGGCCCAAATAGTTCGCTGCGCGTCCCACGGCATTCTCCCAAAGGCGACCGAGGCACCTGCGACGACGATCACCGCATTCAGCATCCAGAATGCCAACCGGCGCCAACTGTTCTGCAAGCCCTCAGCTTCCTCCATCTGACCGATTCGTCCCCGCAATGCTGTCTCCATAGACTCGCGCCGTCCTTCCCCATGTTCGTCTCATACATATTGGCGCCCTGCCCGCAATGACGCCCGCCTTGGTCTGGAGCTCTAAATTGCGCGTCTGGTTGCAACGCCCCTAGCGTCTTATATAAGACGACAGGACACTCCGCCAACTCTGAAATAATTCGTGCGTGTGAACATCGAGCACTCAGGCCGAAAGCGACGTGGGAATGAAGAATTGCGCGCTTTTCACGGCCGCGTACCGCTCATCTTTCCATCATTGCACCATAGTCATCATAAACGTTCGGACTTTTGTTCCCCGACTAATCCGGAGCCTCATGGCCGGCTGCCCTGAGGCTCTGTTCACCTCCGGAGCTTCCGAGGTGCCAGGGACATTGGGTGGGAGCCGAAGTCCCCTGCGTTCACGGAAGTCCAGCCCGACCGATTCGAAGGTAGAGAACATCCTATGAGGAAGGGCACAGATTCAGTTTGTAGAGTTTCGCGTCACCCTGAGAATCTTCGAGAGTTGTCATCCCTGCGGCTATCAGGGCATCCAGTCCTTTGTAGCCGCTGTCCCTGCCATGTACCTCACGGTGCCCGAAGTCGAGGATGTACTCGATTTTGAGGCTCTCCACGGCCGGGCATACGGCCGGATCGTCCTTCGTGGGGGCAGGACCGCTGAGTAGGCGCGCTGCCCCTTGGGGAACAGCGCTGAGGATATGCAACTGGACGAGTTTGCGGTCGGCGAAGGCGTAAGCGAGGGAACTGCCATTCCAGGGATTGCCCACCATAAGAGCGTCTTTGGGCACTTCGGCGGGCAGCCGCTTGATGAGTGCCATTTCATCACTGGATATCAGCGGCGAATCCTCGGCCAGACGGTAAGACCCGGCCATGGACGCTTGCGCCTGTGCCACATTTCCGCGTTGCGTGGCTCCAGTCAGAACGAAAACCATAACCACACCTGCCGCAACAAGAACAGCGGGGTCAAGCCTGCGGCCTCCGGCGACCCCTTCTGAGGGGCGTGAACCCCGCCTGCTGTCCAGGAACCGGACCCCGGCTGCCAAGGCTATCGTCAGGCATTTCCAAACCCCGACGGCGCCCCTGCATGCGATTGGAATCGTCACGATTGGCAGAAGAGCCGCCAAGCGGGGCGGGTCGTTGTACCAGATGCCCGTGAGAGTTAGCCGGAAGTCGTCCGCCGGAAAGGAACTGACGACGACGAAGAGAACTGCAGCGACCGCGTAGATTCCCAGCAGCCAGAGTTGCCGGCCGGAGCGAAGGATGAGATAGATGCCAAGGAGCGTCAGTGCCATGACTGCCCACGCGACGGGACGCCCGATGGCTGAACTGGCAATGAGTTCTCCGATGGCCTGGCCCGTTGTCTCCACTGGCGGCCAGAAAGCAGCCTCCGCCGGAGGACGTACGATGTCCCATAGACGGCGGATCAGCAGGACGGCGGCAACGAAGATGAGTCCCAGGACGAGCGAGACTGTGACACGTTTCCTGCCCCTCCTGAACGTGAGCATGTCCGCGAAAACCCGCACGTAAACATAGAGGGCCGGAGGCAACATCAGAGCCAGCCATGCCATGGCGGCGCCGGGGTGCGCAAGGGCCATGCCCGGAAGGACGGCCAGCAACAGCAGCAGGCTCATGATCTTTGAACCCTGGGCCTCAGTGGTCAGGCCAATAGCGTCGAGCCCCAAGGCCAACGCCAGGGGCAGCAAGGCCAGTGCCAAAAAGTTTGGATAAAGAACCCCGAAGTCCAGCAGGGAAATCGGAAAGGCCCCGAAGGCCGCCGACAAGATGCCTGCAGCCAGAGTGACGGCGGGACGACGGCCCCACACAGCTTGAGCCAGATACACGCATCCGAGCGGCCAAACGAAAGCGGCCACGGCAATATTGACGACGTTTACGGCCGTAGTTATTTCGCCGCCACCTACGCTGACGAGCAACGAGACAAGGTCGTGCCAGGCCGCGGGATACGAACCAGCCCCGGTCATGGTATTCAGGGTGAGGGATGAACCGGAACCGGTGTCGAGAATGTAGCGTACTGCGTTCAGATGGAACACATTGTCGAAAGTCTGGGAGAACGACTCTGGGGAACCGATGGCGTTCAGCAATCGGCGGCCGATCAGGACAGAAGCCGCGGCGATCGAGGCCAACGACACGGGCAACCAGTAGCGCGGCCGGTCGTCCAATGTTTCCGTAACCACGCTTGGCCTCTTCCTGATCAGGAAAGACACTGCAAACGCTATCGCGGAGACTCCCACGGTTACCACTACCACAGGCAGCAGGGACCAACTGGCTCCAACGAGGGGCGCCAGCATGGCTGCCACGGCGACGATGGACACGCTGATGCCCGGGGCTGCTGCTAGAGCCCGGAATGCACTCAGCCGGGCCGCAAGGACAACGACCAGGCCTGGGATCATCAGCAGTGCCACCGCGAGGACGAACTGTGGTACCGCGTCAAACCAAGACAAGAATCCTCCGTACGTTTATCGGAGCGCGGAAAATTTCTGGGTTCTCCGCAGCATCGATCTGAAATCACAACGGGAGGCGCAAACCAGAACCCGTGAAAAAGAGCTAATGAGTCAATTCCGCAAAAGGCCAACAGCCTCGTGGATCGGTCCGTCGAAGATCAGCTCCCCATGCTTAAGGAGAACACCCCGCCTGCAGATCCTGGAGACAAGGTCCAGGTCATGACTCACCACAACCAGGGTCTTGCCGTCCCGCGCCAGTTCCTGGATCTTGTCGATACATTTCCGCTGGAAAGGCTCATCGCCTACCGCGAGGATTTCATCGATCAGGAAGACTTCAGGGTCTGTGTGCACAGCAACGGAAAAGGCCAGTCGCAGGTACATTCCTGACGAGTAAAACTTGACCTCAGTATCAATGAACTGGCCGATCTCGGAGAACTCGACAATGTCGTCGAACCGGTCCTTGATCTGCTGTTCGGTCATACCCAGGATGGCGCCGTTGAGGAACACGTTGTCGCGCCCGGACAGGTCCGGGTGGAAACCTGCTCCTACTTCGATGAGTCCCGCGACCCGGCCCCTTGTCTTCACCGATCCGGTGTCCGGGAGCATGACTCCGGAAATGTGCTTGAGCAGGGTGGACTTTCCTGAACCGTTCAGGCCCAGGAGGGCAACGGTTTCCCCTGCCTCGATGTCAACGGACACATTCTTGAGCGCGTGAAACTTTTCAGAGAGGTCACCCTTGCGTCCCTTCACGAGCCAAACAACGGCTTCCTTGATGGAGCGCGTGTGGCGGAGGACAAACTGTTTGCTGATGTCGGAAACTTCAATTGCGTTGACCACTTAAAGCTCCTGCGCAAAACGGCCCTCAAGGCGCCGAAAGGTGAACTGGCCCAGGACGAGGACCGCCAAGGCGACTCCCAGTCCAATTGGCAACCAAAGAGTGAACAGATTCGGGGGCATGGCGACTGATCCGTCAGTCGTCGGGAACCAGAACGCGTAGTGGAACAATTCCACACCGATGGTTATCGGATTTGCCTGATAGACGGCAAACCACCCCGCTCCCAGCTTCTCCTGCACCATAGACCAGGCATACATCACGGGCGAAGCCCAGGTGGCTACCATCAGGAGCATATCCACAAGGTTTTCTGAGTCGCGGAAGTAGACGTTTGCCGCGCCGAACAGAAGTCCCAGCCCTGTAGCAAGCAGGGCAACGATGACAAAACCGGCAACGGCCGCGAGCAGCTGGAACACATTGGGGTGCCAGCCGGCGAAAAGGCACCCGATCACGAGCACCACCAGCTGCGGAAAGAAGTGCACTGCCGACACCCACACCGAAGCCACAGGGAACAACTCGCGTGGAAGATAAATCTTCTTGATGAGGTTTCCGTTGTTGACTATTGACCTCGCTGCATTTCCCAGCGCTTCGGAGAAGAAGTTGATCAGGACGATGCCGGAAAACAGGTAGACGGCGTAATTGGCCAGACCCTCGGGATTCCGCGCGCTTCGTTCGAGGCCGAGGAAGACTCCGAGGGCAACGTAGAACACGATGAACTGCACGCCCGGCTTCACATACGACCAGAGCAGACCCAGCACGGAGCCCCGGTAGCGTACCTTCAGCTCCTTGCGGACCAGCAGCTTCAACAGGAAGCCTGACTGCCTGATATCCCGGAGGCCACCTCCGAGTCCGGGAGTGGTTAACTCCCCGGATACAAGTGCGCTCACTTTATTTCGTTCTGGGTATGCTGCTCGAAGGTCTTCCTCCAGGATTCCATAGAGGTGAGGTCCGAGACTGCGGCCTTGTACTTCTTGCTGAGGGCCGGCCATTCCTTGAGCAGGGCGGAGTGAAGCCGGGCGCTTTCGGCCAGCATCTTCCTCAACTGCTTGGGATTGCGGCGGTACCAGGACGCCCCGGTGCCTTCGGCGTTGGATACCACGGCGCTGTCATACTGCGCCATCCGCCACCAGCGGTTGTCCTGGTGGGCAATGGTGGTTTGCGGCCGCTCCGCGCTGGTTCCCTTGACAGGGCTGGCCAACTGCCGGACAACGGTCTTGGCCGCCCACGGCAACAGCGTCAACTTCCCTGGCTGCGACGGTCCATGCCCACGCCGGGGCGGCTTGTCCATCTTGGGTGCGGGGAAGTCCTCCGGGTCAGGACGGAAGACCGCATCCGAGTGCGCGGACATCATCTCACGGATCTGGGGCAGCTTCTCTGACAGGAGTCCGGGCAGGGCCTCCGGCCCCTTCAACACATCCTCCAGCGCCCATTGCCTGCCCTGAGCGGTGGCGTACTGCATCGACACGAGATGCTTTACGTCAGCGTACTGCGACTCCTTGATGACCCGGCCGCCGAACTCGTAGGGGCTGTGCAGGAGTGCCGCCACCACCCTGTTGCGGGCGTGGAAGTAGGCCTGCCACCCGACGAGGTCGTCCTTATCGATCCAGGAAACGTGCCATACGGCAGAACCAGGCAGCGAGACCGTTGGGTAACCGGCCGCCTTCGCCCGCAACCCGTACTCGGAGTCGTCCCATTTGATGAACAACGGGAGGGAGAGACCAATCTCGCGGATGACCTCGGTCGGGATAAGGCACATCCACCAGCCGTTGTAGTCGACGTCGCAACGCCGGTGCAGCCACGGGGTCTGGCGAAGGTTGGATGAGAGGAAGTCGTGGCCGAGGATCATGTCCTCGCTCGGGAGGGACGGCTGGAACCTATAAGGGTTGACCACCTCTCCGAAAGTATGGAGGACGGTCCGGTTGTAGAGATCGAACATGTGCCCGCCGACGAGCGTCGGGGTCTTGCAGCGATCCGCGAACGTCAGCAGGCGGATAATGCTCTCCGGTTCAACGACAACGTCGTCATCCATCAACAGGGCGTAATCGCTGCCGTTTTCAACAGCTTCGAACATGCCCCGAGCGAAGCCGCCGGATCCACCCAGGTTGGACTGGTTGATGATCCGGAGTTTGCCCTTCAGGGATCGCTTGACGTCGTCGTAACCTTCAGCGTCGGAAAGCTTTTGGGTACCCTGGTCGACAATCAGGATCTCCTGCACGTGGGCAAGGGCATCCTCGCTGTCGGCGAGGAGCCGCAGGTTGTTCAAGCAGAAGTCTGTCTTGTTCAGGGTGGTGATCTGGAGTGTAACGGAACCCGGCGTCTTTTCGACCGCGGGGCCCTGCCATTCGGCGTCGAGCATGATCAAGGGCTCAGTGCCGGCCAGGAGGTCGAACCAGTACCATCCGCCGTCGCCGAAGGGCGCCAGCGAAAGTTCAAACACGCTCTCGGAGTTGCCTTCGACCCGCCGTGTGTCCACCCGTTGCAAGGACCCCCGGGCATTTGATTTGTAGACGATGACCGAGCCGGTGCCCTGGGTCCGCACCTGGAGCCGGATAGTGTCCACAGTCGTCCACCGGCGCCAGTAGCTGGCAGGGAAAGCGTTGAAGTACGTACCGAAAGACACCCGCTCGCCGGAACGGACAGACGTTGAATGCCGCGAAAGGAAGTCTTCAACGTGCGCTTCTTTGGTGGGGCTGCTGATGGTCCGGGGCTTCGCGGTCTTTCCGTCACGGTCACCGGCAGTGGGCAGCTGGATCCCGGTCGCGGTGCCCATGTCCATATAGAGGGGCACGGTGTCCATTTGGCTGGCACTGGGCAGGATCACGCGCTGAAGCGTCTGCCACGCCTGACGGGCTTCGGCTGTCTTCGCCCTCGAGGTGTTCTTCATCTTGTTGTCGGTAGGGACGCTCATGCGTCGACTCCCCCGCTTTCAAGCTGCACGCCGCTTTCGAAGTGCGGCCGGATCTTGTTGTCGAACATGCTGAGTGCGGAACCAATAGCCATGTGCATGTCCAGGTATTTGTAGGTGCCGAGGCGGCCACCAAAGAGGACATCCTTTTCCGCGGCGGCCAGGTCGCGGTACTTGAGCAGCCGCTCCCTGTCTGCGGAGGTGTTGACCGGGTAGTAGGGCTCGTCGCCCTTTTCAGCAAAACGCGAAAATTCGCGCATGATGATCGTCTTCTCGGTCTGGTAGTCACGCTCGGGGTGGAAATGGCGCGGTTCGATAATCCGCGTGTAAGGGACGTCCTCATCGTTGTAGTTCACAACGGACGTGCCCTGGAAGTCGCCCATATCCAGGACTTCTTCCTCGAAGTCGATGGTGCGCCAGGAGAGGTCGCCCTCGGCGTAGTCGAAGTACCGGTCGACCGGGCCCGTGTAGACGACCGGGATGTTGCCTACGACCTTGTTCTTGCTGTATTCGTGCGACTCATCGAAGAAGTCGGTGTTGAGCCGAACCTCGATGTTGGGGTGTTCCGCCATCTTTTCGATCCAGGCGGTGTAGCCGTTGGTCGGCAGACCCTCATACTTGTCGTTGAAGTAGCGGTTGTCGTAGTTGTAACGAACGGGCAACCGGGAAATGATGCCTGCCGGCAAGTCCTTGGGATCGGTCTGCCACTGCTTGCCCGTGTAGTGCTTGATGAAAGCCTCGTACAGCGGGCGGCCGATCAGCTGGATGCCCTTGTCATTCAGGTTTTGCGGATCGGTGCCTGCCAGTTCCCCGGCCTGTTCCTGGATAAGCTCGCGGGCCTGGCCCGGGGTCATGTTGGCGCGGAAGAACTGGTTAATCGTGGCCAGGTTGATGGGCAGGGAGTAGACCTCGCCCTTGTGTACGCCGTAAACCTTGTGGACGTAGTCGGTGAACGTGGTGAAGCGGTTGACGTACTCCCACACGCGCTCGTTGGAGGTGTGGAAGAGGTGCGCTCCGTAGCGGTGCACCTCAATTCCGGTCTGCTCTTCCTTTTCGCTGTACGCGTTTCCGCCGATGTGATGGCGCCGGTCGAGGACAACGACCTTCAGGCCGAGCTCAGTGGCGGCCTGTTCTGCGATTGTCAGGCCAAAAAAGCCGGACCCTACGATGACAAGGTCAGCGGTCACAAAATCTCCTGGTTCGAATGCGGGCAGCGCAATGGTGCGCATTGTCTGCTGCTCTAGCCTACCCGAGGGACTGTGCGGCCCGTCGAATCAGGCCTCCCCCTGTGATGCTGCACACGACCCTAGCGTTTTATCCACATAGGGCGTGGTTCACCTGGGACGTGCTTTACCCCCTGGCTAGCGTGTGGGGAAACGTACGAAGGACGCCAACACATGACGCTTAATTGCACCTTGGTCGCCGGCCCGGGATCCCGCCTTCAGCAATCCCTGGAATTGTCCATCGATGCTCCCGGCGGCACGCCCGGCCACGCCATTCACGAACAATTGGCGTGCAAGTTCGGCGCGGGCACCGTCAATGTTGGTGGTGAGGACCTTCGTTCCCTCGTCGTCGGCACTCATCCCCTTGTCGAGGCGGCAGTGCTCGTCGACTGCGGGTCGGCGCCCGCCAGCACACGGACGCGGCGCCGGGCTGACGACGTTCCAGCCCAATTGGCCCTCACTGTGGACAGCGGAGCAGCAGCGGGAACCGTCGTACCGCTCCGCCGTGGCAGCTACAGCATCGGCCGCAGCGGTACGCGGGTCGTCATTCCGGACCCTGAACTCTCGCGTGAACATGCACGCGTCGTCGTCACGGAGACGAACATCATCCTGGTCGACCTGGACAGCGCCAACGGCACATTTGTTGACGGTGAAAGGATCCGCAACGCAGTCATCACCACCGATTCCCGCATCAGGTGCGGGCAGTCCTGCTTGTCACTGGTGTTCGCTGATCTGCCGGGAAGAGTTCTTGAAGACGCTGGCAGGTCGGTTGCGGAACCTATCGTGGTGCCAGGCCGCACCGACCCGGGCAACCGCCTGGGCCTGCTTCTGACCGCGATGCTCCCCCTGGCGATCGGAATCCTCCTGGCCGTATTTACAGGGATGTGGATGTTCCTGGTGTTCTCTGCTGCCTCGGTATTTTCCGCCCTGATACCGGCAGCCAACGGACGCCGCCAGCGGCGGCAATTGTCGCTGGCGGTACAGGAAGCCGTCCGGAAGGACAGGGAACGACGACGACGGTCCGCACCGTCCCTACCGCTGGTAGCTCTTGCGGCCGGGCAAGCTGCGGAGGCGCCCAGTCCTGAGTCCAACGAGGGCGTCTGGTTGCGGCTGGGGATGGCAGAACAGGCGGCGAACGTGCGAATTGAAGGCGCAGGCGATGTCAAACCCGTTCCCTCGGCCGGCATGGTGCCAGTCCGCCTCGACCCCGCCCGTCCGCTGACCACTGTGGCTGGCCCGCGCCGTGCAGTCGACGGCGCCATCAGGTCGCTGCTGATGCAACTGGCAGGGTACCCCTCCGGGTGCAGGACGCATGTCCTGATCCATGGACGCCCGGACGACCTGCCACTCGCTGCCCGGTTTCTTCCCCGGGTGACTCTGTTATCGGGAACCCTGGCTGGCGTGGACACAGTTAAGGGCAAACTTCCCCAAGGCTGCGAGCGCGGAGTCCTTCTGCTGTTGGGAGAAGGCCCCACGGTGGCCGGGAACTCCGTGTGTGAAGCCGCCCTTCAACAGGGGTGGGCTGTACTTCACTTCCAGCCGTCGGACGGAGTGTGCCCCGAGGCCGATGTCCTGTTGTCGGGGCGGAATTCAGTCCTCCGTATGGATGGCGACCAAACCCTCTTTGTCGCGGACCTTGCGCCGGAGGACGTGTTCACAAATTTCTGCCGGTCCCTGGCTGGCAGCGCTCGGCGGAAAGAGGAACAGCCGAACGGTGTGCCCACGGCGTGCAGCCTGCACGACGTCCTCCCCTTGACGGCCGCCGCCACGATCGAACGGTGGAACTCCAGTGGACAGGACGACAGCCTGGCGGTCCCCGTGGGTGTCAGCGCGGCGGGAACCCGAATGCTGGATCTCCGGTCGGATGGGCCACACCTACTGGTGGCGGGCACCACCGGCGCGGGAAAGTCCGAGCTCCTCCGGAGCCTCACGCTTGCACTGGCACTGAGCTACCCGCCCGAACGGGTCAACTTCTTCTTCATCGACTTCAAGGGCGGTTCCGGTCTCGGCCCGCTCAGCAGGCTTGTCCACTGCGTCGGGCTGCAGACGGATCTTTCCGTTCCGGAACTGGAGCGGACGCTGACATCACTTCGCGCCGAGGTCCAACTGCGGGAAAGACGCCTTGCTGCGGCGGACGTCCCCGACATCTCCATGTACCGGAACACACCGGGGGCCCACGAACTTGTCCTCCCGCACTTGATCATTGTGATTGATGAGTTCAGGATGCTCGTTGATGAAGCACCGGAGACCCTCCGTGAACTGATGCGCCTGGCATCCATTGGGCGGTCATTGGGCATCCATCTGGTCATGGCAACCCAGAGGCCCCAAGGAGCCTTGACCGCGGACATCCGTGCAAATGTCACCTCCAGCATCGCCCTCCGGGTGCAGTCCGACATGGAATCGGTCGACATCATCAATTCCCGCGGCGGCGGCCATCAGTGTTAACACCCCGGGCCGTGCCTTCCTGGCGCGGGGGACGGAGCCGGCGGAGGAGTTCCAGGCGGCGTCCTCCGCTTCCGGCGGAGGGGAATTCCGGATGCCGGGCATCGCCGTCCACCTGACAACCGATTGCCTCGCCCGGCCTCCGGCCCACCCGGTACCGGAGGCGCCCAGTCCACTGACTCCAGCACAGGCCGTGGAACCACTGGTGGCAATGGTGAGCAGCCTCTGCGCTGCCGGGGGCGTGCCGGATCCGAGGAAACCTGTCGTTCCTCCCCTGCCGATGGACCTGGAGGAAAGTGCTCCGGACTGTTCAGCCGGTTCTGCATTTTTTGAATCCTGGTGCCAAGCGCCCGAGCGCTCAAGTGGCCAGGTAAGGCTTGGCTTGATGGATCTACCTGGCAAACAAAAGGTGGAGTACTTGGTGTGGCGTCCTGAGGTCCATAGCCATGCGGCCTTTATCGGCGGCCCCGCTTCCGGGGCCGCAGGGTCCTTGGCAGCGATGATTGACCGTTTGATGGACAGCCCCAGTGAAACACATTTTTACTTCCTCGACGGGGCGGGAAGCTTCCTGGGGCTCGCCGGCGAAAGTCGGACAGGTGCGCATGCAGGAGTACACGATCTTCGGCGAGGGGTACGCGTGCTTGAGCGGCTTGTCGGGGAACTGGGCCGGCGCCTGGCCCAACCAGCGGCTGAGCACATACCTCTCACTGTCGCCATTTCAGGGTGGGGGTCCTGGGTTTCCGCTTTCCGGTCGGGGCCGTTGGCGTGGGCAGAGGATCTGGTCCATGACCTCGTCCGCGACGGCGCCATGGCGGGAATTACACTGCTGCTGTCGGGAGAGCGGGAGTTGGTTACCGCCAGATTCTTCGCTGCCGTTCCGAACCGCTTTTACTTCCCGGCTGGATCCACGGAGGAAAGCCGGGCACTGTGGCCCAGGATGCCTGCCACTGTGGCAGTCGAAGGCAGGGCAGTGGCCTTCGGTCCCATCGCTGGAGATGGCCCTGCTGTCTGTCAGCTTTACCGACATCCAGGTCGGGAGGGCGGTGACGTGAACGCTTCCAAACACCCGAAGGCCTTGTCACCGCCATTTCGCGTGGATCCCCTCCCCGCCGTCATCACAACAGGCCAGGTGGCAGCCTTGGCGGAACTGACGGTTGCACGCCCTTCGTCGTCGAAGCCGGGCAAGCCGGCACTGCAGCCAGTGGGCGGGAATCCACTTCGTCGGGGTGGGAGCAGCAGTGCGGGGCAGATCCAGGGGGGTGGCAGGCATCAGGAGGTACTCCTCGGAGTGGCCGGGGACGAGGTGGGCGCGGTCTCCGTCCGGCTTCCGCATGCCGGCGTCGTGGCTGTTCTTGGCAACCCCGGAAGCGGCAGGAGCAATACCCTGAAGTCCTTGGTGGCGCTTAACCCTGATCAGCCGTGGTGCCTGCCATCCGGATCTCCTACGTCCACGCAAGACTGCTGGGCGGACGTGCTCCTGCAGTCCGAGGGAGGCGTACTGCCACGGGAGACCGTTCTGCTCGTCGATGACGTCGACCTCCTTGCCCCGCCGGAGTGGAGGGCGCTGGAGCAGTTAAACGCCTTGGGCCATTCGCTCGTGGTTGCCGCCGCCTACAGCCCCGCCCTTATCCAGCGCGTTCCACTCATGATGGGTGCGAGGGCCTCAGGGGTGGGACTGCTGCTGGGCCCCCGATCCTTTGCCGACGGCGACTTCTACGGGGTCCGCTTCGAAGTGGAGCCGCACTCCCCGCCCGGACGTGGTGTCCTCATTTCCGGGGGCATGTCCCTCGCCCTGCAGGTGGCGTGGGGAGGCCCGGGAGAGAAGGCAGCCGGGCCTGGATAAGGGCACACGTCTTGAGAAGACAGGTCCCGGCCGTGGGGCACGGACCCCTAACCAGTGGTCAACGCCGGAAAAGACATCGACCGTCGACCGCGGCCACCTCAGAGGGCGGGAGGTGCGCTACCTGTCCGGGAGGCATGGGTGATCACTGGGGTGGAAAACAGGAGGACAATGGCGACGATCGCCGGAACCAGCATTGCCAGCCCGGGCAGGACCAGCCCGCTGGTCAGCGCCGGCACTCCAATGGTCAGGACGAACAATTGCGCTACCAGCGCAGCGGCCCGGGTCCAGCGGTACCCGCGGTAAAGAAAAACAGCCACAGCAAACAGCCACGCTGAAAAGGCCAGCAGGAGGCCGAGGGTGAAAACAGCTCCCCAGAATGACAGGACAGGGCTTCCAGAGAGCAACTCGTAGGCGTACCAGCCGGCAGCGGCGAGGAGGGCGGTGGCCTCGGCAGCTGCAACAATGGCCACCACTTTTGCCGCGCCGGGGACAGTGCCCGGCAGGTGACCGCCCGGAGGGGTCATCCCGTCGTGGCCGTCGGGAGAAGATGCGCTGCCTGCTGGTTCTGCGGGGGGTCTTGACACACTCGCACCCTACCGGACATAGTCGGACACTGGTGAGGGCCGGAGCCGCCACTGTGATGTATCGCTCAGGGTTTCGAGGGATATCGTGCGTTCTTACCCCTTGTTTACACAGCGTTAACATGACAGGCTTGAATGCAGATGACCAAGGGGGCCCCAAGGGCCCTTTTCCTTTGTAGCCACTAGTGAATAATTTCACAAAGGCTCTTCCCAGAAATGGAGCAACTGATCAGCATGGATTGGCGTAACCGCGCAGCGTGCCTCGACAAGGACCCGGAACTGTTCTTCCCCGTCGGAAATACAGGACCGGCCCTCCTGCAAATCGAGGAAGCCAAGAGCGTCTGCCGCCGCTGCCCGGTCGTAGACACTTGCCTGCAGTGGGCCCTTGAGTCCGGCCAGGACGCCGGTGTCTGGGGTGGTATGAGTGAGGACGAGCGCCGGGCCCTCAAGCGCCGTGCTGCCCGTGCACGCCGCGCTTCCTAGGACGGCCAGCCACACGTAGCCCGTCCGAATATGGCTTAAGCCAATCAGCCTGGCATTGCAAAGACCCCGGGACAATCCACTCTGGATTGTCCCGGGGTCTTTGCTTGGTTCAGCCTCCGGAGGCCCGGCTCGTGTTTCCGGAACTAAGCACCGGCCGTGCCGCGTCGGCGGCTACTTCCCGGCGAGGCTGAGCCGGATCTTAACCTCAGTCCCACCGCCGTCACGGCGTTCCCAAGTAATGGTGCCGCCCAGTTCGCTGGTTACCAAAGTGCGCACAATCTGAAGCCCCAGCCCCTCGACATGCGGGGTCTGCGGCAGTCCCACGCCGTCGTCGGCGATAGTCACTGTCAGTTCTTCACCGTCTTCGCCTTCGGAGCGGTCAGCAAGCAGCCACACTGTTCCTGCCCGGCCCTCGAGGCCATGCTCAACCGCGTTGGTGACCAGTTCGTTGATGACCAGGGCAAGCGGGGTGGCCAAATCGCTGGGAAGCTCTCCGAAGGTTCCCGAACGCTCGGTCCTGACCTGCTGCGACGGGGAAGCCACCTCAGCCGACAACCGGAACTGGCGCCCGATCAGCTCATCGAAATCAACGCTCTGGGTCAGGCCCTGCGACAAGGTTTCGTGGACCAGGGCAATGGTCGCGACCCGGCGCATGGCCTGCTCCAGCCCCTGCTTCGCCTCGTCGCTCACCATGCGCCTGGACTGCATCCGCAGGAGCGCGGCCACAGTCTGGAGATTGTTCTTGACCCGGTGGTGGATCTCCCGGATGGTGGCATCCTTGGTCACCAGCTCCATCTCACGCCGGCGCAGCTCAGAGACGTCCCGGCAAAGAACCAGCGCACCGAACCGCTGCTGTTCGTCCCGGAGCGGAATCGCCCGCAGGGACAGGCTCACGCCACGGGACTCGATCTCGCTGCGCCACGGCATACGCCCGGTAACCACCAGGGGCAGGGTCTCATCAACCATGCGCCGGTCCTTCAGGAGTCCGGCGGTGACCTCTGCAAGCGAGCGCCCTTCCAGGGATTCGCCGTCACCCAGGCGCCGGAAGGCAGAGACGCCATTGGGGCTGGCGTACTGCACGATGCCGTCGGCATCGAGCCGGATCAGCCCGTCCCCCACGCGCGGCGCTCCCCGGCGGGACCCGGTGGGCGAGGCAAAGTCCGGCCACAGCCCCAGCGTTCCCATCCGAAGCAGGTCGTACGCGCACTGGCGGTAGGTCAGCTCAAGCCGGGACGGCATCCGCGAACTGGACAGGTCCATGTGGGTGGTGACCACGGCAAGGGTCCGGCCGTTCCGGACCATGGGGACGGCCTCCACCCGCAGCGCCATTTCGCTGTTCCAGTTCGTTTCACTGGAGCGCTCAATGGACTTGCTGTGCCAGGCCTTGTCCACCAGTGGCTTCAGGTCGGAGCGGATCCCCTCCCCCACGAAGTCGCTGTGGAACGCGGTATGCGTGGTGGAGGGGCGCACATGCGCCAGGGCAATGTACCCAAGCTCGGGGTGGGGGAACCACAGCGCGAGGTCGGCAAACGCAAGGTCCGCGACCATCTGCCAGTCCCCCACCAGGAGGTGCAGCCATTCGGCATCGCCCGGCCCGAAATCAGCATGTTCCCTGATAGGGTCCGTAAAGATTGCCACTGCACCTCCATTTGCGACGCCGCACTGCTAGCGCCGGACGATTGACCTCAAGAGCCTCAATGCTACCGACAGTGAGGCCATGTCGTCGGCCTCAAGCGCATTCACTTCGTCGAACATGCTCTTCGCCCGGCCCAACTGCTCGGCGTTCTGCCCTTCCCAATCCTTGAGCCGCGCCTCGGGTGCATCAGTGGCGGACGTGGCGTCCAGCACCGCCGTCGTCATATCCGAGACGGTGGAGTACAGGTCATCCCGCAGCGCCGCGCGGGCCAAGGCCTGCCAGCGGTCCTGCCGCGGCAGGCTGCTGATACGCTCCAGCAGGGAATCCGCATGGAACCGGTTGAAGACGGTGTAGTAGACGGCCGCAATGTCCTCGACGCGGTCCTTCCGCGTCCGGGCAATCTTGGCGATATCCAGCAGCACGAAGCTTTCGAACAGCTCAGCCCAGCGCAGCGCGAGGTTCTCGGGAAGGTTCCATTCGCGTCCCTTCTCCAGCCACTCGGCCACCCGCTGCCGGTCATCGCCGCGCAGGTAGTCCAGGAGATGGGCACGCATCGGATCCATGAGCGGCTTGAACTCGCCCACAACGTCCGCGATGGGGCGCGAGACGCTTTCCTGGCTCAACAGCCACCGCACTGCCCGGTCGAGAAGCCGGCGGATGTCCAGATGGACCGTGCTCCAGTGCTCGGTGGGGAAGGAAGCAGGCAGGCTGTTCAGTTCAGCCACCATCGCATCCAGCTCATACACCTCCCGCAGTGCCACGAAAGCCTTCGCCACAGCCACTTCGCTGGCAGATGTCTCCTCCATGACCCGGAAGGCAAACGTGATTCCACCGAGGTTGATCATGTCGTTGGCCACCACGGTGGCGATGATTTCGCGGCGCAGCGGGTGGGTATCCAGCTCAGCGTCAAAGCGTTCACGCAGCTGGTGCGGGAAGTAGGAACGCAACGTGTCCTTGAACCAGGGGTCGTCCGCGAGGTCGCTGTCCCGCAGCGCTGAGGCAAGCTCGATCTTGGCGTAGGCGGCCAGCACCGACAGCTCAGGAGAGGTCAGGCCCTGCCCCTGCTGCAGCCGTTCCCGGAGCGCTTCCGTGGTCGGCAGCGCCTCCAGGTCCCGCTTCAGGTCTGCGCTTTTCTCCAGCCAGTCCATGAGCCGTTCATAGCTGGGGCTCCATTCGGCGACCCGCGTCCGGTCGTTCAGCAGCAGGATGTTCTGGTCGATGTTGTCCTCCAGGACCAGGCGGCCCACTTCATCGGTCATTGACGCGAGGAAATCAGCCCGCTCGGCGGCGGGCAGCTTGCCCGCGGCGACCATGCGGTCCACGAAGATCTTGATGTTCACTTCGTGGTCGGAGCAGTCGACGCCGGCCGAGTTGTCGATCGCGTCCGTGTTCAGAATGACCCCCTGAAGGGCGGCTTCAATGCGTCCGCGCTGGGTCATGCCCAGGTTTCCACCTTCGCCCACCACTTTGACCCGCAAGTCCCGGCCGTTGACGCGGATCGCGTCGTTGGCCTTATCGCCTACCGAGGCGTTCGTCTCCGAGCCCGCCTTCACGTACGTTCCGATTCCGCCGTTGTACAGCAGGTCGGCGGGGGCGAGCAGGATGGCGCGCAGGAGCTCGGGCGGGCTCAATTCGGTGGTCTCCGCCGGAAGTCCCAGCGCGGCGCGTACCTGGGGGGACACAGGAATGGACTTGGCCTGGCGGGCAAAGACCCCGCCGCCTTCGCTGATCAGCGACTTGTCATAGTCGTCCCAGGAGGACCTCGGCAGATCGAACAGCCGCTGCCGTTCCACGAATGAGCTTTCCTCGTCCGGGTTGGGGTCCAGGAAGATGTGGCGGTGGTCGAAGGCGGCCAGGAGGCGGATGTGCCGGGACAGCAGCATGCCGTTGCCGAAGACGTCCCCTGACATGTCTCCCACGCCCACCACGGTGAAGGGCTCAGTCTGAGTATCCAGGTCCAGCTCACTGAAGTGCCGCTTGACCGATTCCCAGGCACCCCGGGCGGTAATGCCCATGGCCTTGTGGTCGTACCCTACCGAGCCGCCGGAAGCGAAGGCGTCGCCCAGCCAGAATCCGTACTCCGCGGACAGTCCGTTTGCGATGTCCGAGAACGTCGCGGTTCCCTTGTCCGCCGCGACCACGAGGTACGAGTCGTCATCGTCATGCCTGACAACGTTCGACGGCGGGACAAGCCGCTCGCCGCCGGCTTCAGTGACGAGGTTGTCAGTCAGGTCGAGCAAGCCGCGGATGAAAGTCTTGTAGCTTTCAACCCCTTCCGCCATCCAGGCGGCCCGGTCGGTTGATGGGTCCGGGAGCTGCTTGGCGAAGAAGCCGCCCTTTGCCCCGGTGGGGACGATGACAGCATTCTTGACGGTCTGCGCCTTTACGAGGCCCAGGACTTCGGTCCGGAAGTCCTCTCGCCGGTCGGACCAGCGCAGGCCGCCGCGGGCAACCTTCCCGAAGCGGAGGTGGACACCTTCCACCCGCGGGGAGTAGACCCAGATCTCGAACATGGGCCGCGGGAACGGGAGGCCCTCGATCTGCGCCGGATCCAGCTTAAAGCTCAGGTGTGGCTTGTCCTGGTAAAAGTTGGTGCGGAGGGTGGCCTCGATGAGGTTGACGAAGGTGCGCAGGACGCGGTCGGCGTCGAGGGTGGCGACTTTCTCGATCGACACTGCCAGTTCCTGCCGGACGGTCGTCTGGGCTCCACCGCGGCCGGCTTCGCCAACAGCGGGATCAAAGCGGGCGGCAAAGAGTGCTGTCAGCCCCCGGGTCACATCCGGGTTGGCGAGGAGGGTGTCCGCCATGAAGCCGAAGGAGCTGCTGTTGCCCATCTGGCGCATGTACCGGGCATAGGCCCGAAGCACAGTGATCTGGCGCCAGTGCAGCCCTTCGCGCAGGACCAGCCGGTCAAAGCTGTCCGATTCGGCAGCGCCGGTGACCGCCGCGCCGAATGATTCGGCAAGGAGCTCACCCGTGGACACCGGATCCACCCCGGCCGGGTACTTCAGCCCCAGGTCGTAAAGGAAGAAGTCGCGGTGGTCGGCCGTTTCGATTTCGAAGGGGCGTTCGTCGAGGACTTCCAGTCCCAGGTTGTGGAAATAGGGCAGGATCTGGCTCAGGCTCTTGGGCTCCAGCATGTAGAGCTTGACCCTGGCGTCTTCCTCCAGCGTGGCGCCGGCACCCTCGGGAAGGTATACATGGACGCCGGGCCGGTCCTGACGGGCGCCGGTGTTCCGTTCGGCGGCCGCACCGTACTTCTCGAAACGCGAGATATCCTCCAGCGCGTCTTCGACTTCGTAGTCGACCCGGTAGCTTGCAGGGAACGCCTCGGCCCAGATGGCGGCAAGCTGTTTGGCTTCCGCCGGGTCCCGGCCCTCGCGGAGTACTTCCGCGATGCCTTCGCTCCAGGACCGTGCCGCGCGGACCAGCCGCTTTTCCAGCTCGTCGCTGTTGACGTGGCTGACGTCAGCGTCCTTGGGCAGCCGGATGCGGAAGAACAACCGTGCGAGGGCTGATTCGGTCATGCGGGCTTCGTAGTCGATCGACACCGCCTGGAATGTCTCGCGCAGTTCCTGCTCAATGCGGAGCCTGACGTTTGTGGTGTACCGGTCGCGGGGCAGGTAGACCACAGCGGACATGAACCGACCGTAAATGTCCGGCCTCAGGAACAACCGGGTCCGCCGCCGCTCCTGCAGCTTCTGGATACCAAGCGCTGTTGCCGCAAGATCGGGGATTTCGATCTGGAACAACTCGTCCCGCGGGTAGGTTTCCAGGATCCCCAGGAGGTCCTTGCCGGAGTGCGAGTCCGGCGGGAAGCCTGCGCTCTGCAGCACGGCGTCGACTTTTTCCCGCACGATGGGAATGTCGCGGACAGAACCGGCGTAGGCGCTGGTGGCGAAGAGCCCGATGAAGCGCCGCTCGCCGTTGACGTTGCCTGCCGCATCGAAACTCTTGACGCCGATGTAGTCCAGGTACGCAGAACGGTGCACTGTGGAACGGGAGTTGGCTTTGGTGATCACGAGGGCGCGCTTTTCCCGCGCTTTTTTGCGGCCGGTGTCGGTGAGGTGCTGGATATGCGGGGAGTCGGCGGCCGCCCGAAGCAGCCCCAGGCCGCTGTCCTCACGCAGTTCCAGGACGTCTTCGCCCTCGACGTTGAGCAGGTCGTATTCGCGGTAGCCGAGGAAGGTGAAATTTCCGTCGTCAAGCCAGCGCAGCAGATCCTTGGCCTGCCGCAGTTCCGCGATCTGGGCGGAGTTGGCCACCTGGTCCAGGCTTTCGGCGATTTCCAGTGCCTTCTGGCGCATCCTGGGCCAGTCCTCGACGGCCGCCCGGACGTCCTTCAGCACGCGGGTCAGGCCTGCGAGGAGGGATTGCTTGGCGTCGTCGGACACGCGGGAGATTTCGACGGCGATCCAGGACTCCATGTGCGAGGCGTCCTCGCCCTGCGCGATCAGGTGGGAAAGGTTCGGCATTGCCGCGGTATCTCCGCTGGAGATTCCCAGGTGCGCGGGGACCCTGTTGACCTTGACCAGTTCACCGGTTTCCCGGTTCCGGGTGGCCACGAAAAGCGGGTGGACCACCAGTTTGATGGCCGCGTGCTGACGGACGAGTTCGGCATTGACAGAGTCGACGAGGAACGGCATATCGTCGGTGACGACGAAGATGACGCTGCTGTCCTCTTCGTCGATGATCGAGATCTTTGCCTGTCCGGGCTGCCGGACGGCAGCAGCGGCCCGGTGCTGACTGGCCCGCGTCTCAAGGACATCGCGGGGGTAGCTGCGGGCATCCTCCTCAGCCAGGTGCTGGTAGTAGTCCCCCATGAAGCCTTCAAAGCCTTCAATGGAGAGGGGCTGGTCCTCCACGCTGGATCCAGACGACATCGACAACGCCTCCATATGAGATATTCGCCGCACCTTTGCAGCTCTTATGGCGAGCCTAGTCGTTTGCCCTTCGCCGTGGTGTGGAAGAAAATACAGAGGATTTTGCTTTTCGCTGGCCAGGTGCACAAACCAAACCGCGGATCGCATGTCTCAGGGGAGACTCCGGGGAAGCTTCGAGAAGCAGCGAGCCGCCGAGGAGCGCAGCGTCTGCCGCGGCGGGGTCGTGGGGAATGAAAGCTGCAAGCCCAGCGGCCGGCCCATATCGTTCCCATGCGTCCCGCAGCTGCCGCTCCGGATTCCTGCCCACCGCGGAGGCCCGCATTTTGTTCATGACGACAGTCGGAGACACCTGGGGGACGGCCGCCTCCAGGTCCGCGAGGCCACGAACCATCCGGGGCACACCCACGGGGTCGGCGGCCCCAATGGCATAGACCGTGTCAGCCAGTTCCAGGGGACGCAGGGTCGCCGCATTCCTCCGGGGCGCCATCGTGTCGAAACTGATTTCCTCATCCGCCTCGAGGCAGAAGCCGGTATCCACCACGACCACGTCGACCACCTCACGGGCTCGTTCCAGGACCAGCGACAGGGCGGTGGCCCGCAGCTCGGTCCATCGGTCTGCCCGCGTTATGCCCGTCAACACCCGGAATGTCCCGGATGACATGGCCACGGTGGCCGCCACCTTACGGAGGGCATCGGCGTCCAGCAGGCCTTGGTCGGCAAGCCTGCACGCCTGTGCCAGGCCGGCTGACTCATCCAGCAAGCCCAGCACGGCCGCGACGCTGGCACCGTACGTGTCGGCGTCGACCAGCAGGACGTCCTGCCCGTCCGCCGCCAGCTCGCCGGCGATGTTTACGGCGATCGTGGTTCTTCCCGGGGACCCTGCTGGACCCCAGACGGCCACAACTCGTCCGCCTCCATGACCCTGCGTATCAGGAGCCGGCTCAACAGGTTCCGTGAGCAGGGCAGCTCCAGTGTCAGAACCTGCGCTGAGGCGTGTTGGACGGGTGCCCCCGGTCAACTGCGCCACAGCCTCGGCGATCCGGTCGGAAAGCTGGGCGGACTCAACCCCCGTCTGGGCGGAGGCAACACCGATCTTCCGAAGCCTTGCGGCTTCCTCCGCGCTGTCGGTCAACGCAACCACGACAACACCAACTGCCCCAAGGCGGTCTACCAGGGAGGCTGTCAGCCCCTCGGATCCCTCGGCGACCACTGCCGCCCTCGCCAGGCCGCTCTGGCACGCTGCGAGCAGTTCGGGTAGTTCCGCGCACCTTCGCACCACCGTGACTGGACCATGCAGTCTTTCGAGTCCGCCCACCAGGTCCTCGCGGCTTTGCCCAACGGTGATGACGGGAATACTCACTTGGCTCCGCCCGGATTCCACACAACGGAGATCTTGGCCTCATTGGCCTGGGCACCCAGCAGGGCGGGCATCTGCCTGTCATCCACCAGGACCATCAACACCGTGCTCTTTGAGGATCCAAGTGCAGTCGACCCGCTGGTGACCTCGGCGATTTCAGCCCCGGGGAGAAGGAGTCTGGGTTCATTGAATCCGTTCTTTGCGTCCGGCTGCGCGACCCAGACGTCGACGCGGGCGCCGGCAACTGCCTGCGACGGCAGCGTCTGCTCAATGTTGAGGGCGACGGGTTTCCGGTCCAGCCCGTCAACCTCACCGAGGCTTGCCCGTGGAACCAGCTGGTCCTTGGCGATCCTTTGCAGGGCCACGACGCCCTCTGGCAGGCCCGACTCCACCGTAATGTAGTGCTGTTCGGTGTCGCCAAGCCGGACTTTGGCCCGGACGACGTTTTCCGGCGTCAGACGTTCTCCGACGGCAATTCCGTCCCGCGCCGCATACACCTCCGTGGTGCGGTCTGCGCTGTCAACGAGGTAGATGACTCCAGCGACGGACACCAGGACCAGGAGAACGCCCAAAAGCAGCCGGGGATCCCGCCACGATGGCCGCTTAAGCCGCGCTGCAGTGGCATTTGCTTCTGGAACCATACCGCTCTCCCCCCAGGCCTACCGGACCTCCACCCGGCGGCCGGTTAGCTCATTGTTGCCGCAAGAGCCCGGGAACAAAAGTCATTTTCTTATATGCCGCCAAACTGTGGATAACAGCAACAAAATATGCCACATGATGGCAAAATAGATGCATGCCAAGGTTCCTCACCCTCGCGGATGTCGCGGAGCAGCTCCAGATCAATTCCCCTGCCGCTTACGCCTTGGTCCGCAGCGGCGAACTCAAGGCCATCCAGGTGGGCGGGCGCGGTCAATGGCGCGTTGAGGAGAAGATGCTGGAGCAGTACATCGAGGAACGCTACGCCGAGGCCAGCCGCATGATCCAGGAATCGCGCTCCAAGTCGGTCTAGCCCGCCTGCGGGGCGCCGGAGTTGTTCGACCTGACCATTGCCACCACGGAGAACGGGATGGCTGATACCTGTCCCACGCTGCCGCTTCGTCGCGCCTCGCCCGGCACAACGGCGGCCAGGTCAAGGTAGTCGCTCCCGACCCGGTCGATGACTCCGGCCAGCCGCGTCATTCCAGCCCCACCCCCGATCGTCACCACCAGCTCGGAACGGTCCCGCGCCAGGCTCCGCAGGGAGTGGGCAAAGCCGAGTGACCGGCGGACCCGCGAGTTCTCTGCCCGCATATGCCTGCCCAGCCCCGTATAGCGCGCTGCGGCCCAATAGGGAATCAGGACCTGGTGCCGGCCCGCGTCCAGCACCAGCGCATCCGCTCCCGCGTGCAACAGTTCCCCCTGTATCGAATCACCGCAGAGCAAGTGGACGCCGATCCTGCACCCGATCGTTGCCCGGAGCCGGTCTTCAAGCGGTAGGCCCACCATCTCGGCCCGCGCCCGATCATTGACCTCCGTCTCCAGGGCCAGTCGATCGGCCTCCGCCAACTGGCTCTCCATGTCATTGAACAGTGCATCCCAGCGCATCCCGTCAGCGTAGGGACCCTCTGTCCCCCCGTCAACGCTTCGGAGTTTTTTCTCTCCAACGTATGGACAAACGTCGCATCACAGGATCAGACTAAGCAAACAACATCAAACTGCATCAAAACGTATCTAAGGAGGGGAAATGGCACATTTCGTCGGCGGGAAATGGTCCGATGCGTCCATGGCCCTGGCAGTCCTGGCACTTGGCCTCCTGCTTTGCCTCCTCGGGGTGGGCCTGCTGGCAGAGTGGCAGGAATCATCCGCACGTCATCACGAGGCGTCCGCCGGCGTCCTCCTGGCAGCAGCATCAGCAGCTGCAGGCCTTGGCCTGCTGCTGTGGTGGACAATTTCGATCCTGGGCGCCGCGGCAGCCGTCCTGCTGGAGCATCTGGGGAAGCGCAGCGCCGCCGCGGCCGCGCGCAAGTTCTCCCCCGGCTTCATGCAGCGGGCAGTGATTGCAGGCCTGTCCCTTCAACTCGTAACGGGCGTCGCAGCACATGCTGCACCGGCTCCACCTAGCCCAGAATGGACGCCCAGCCAGGTGCAGTCATCCTCGCCGACGGCCCCTGCGAAAAGCCCGGATATGGCACAGCACGGCGGATACGGCATGTCCGCTGGCACCAGTGGCCGGCCACAGTTCGTCCCGGAATGGAAACCATCAGCCGGCGGGGAGGAACTGCGACTGGAAGGAACAGGGTCCGGCCGACAACAGGCCTCCACGCTTGACCCGGGATGGCAGCCTGCTCCCCCGGTGGTGGAACCGGGCCTGCTGGCCGCGCCCCAGACCAGGACTGTCCCGGGTAGCGGCGGCACCGGCGGTGGCGGCGCAGGGGAAGTGGCAGTTCTCGCCGGCGACACGCTGTGGGACATCGTGGCGCAGTACCTGGGCCCGGACGCGTCGGATGTGGATATCGCCCTCGAATGGCCGCGATGGTACGCCGCCAACCGTGCGCAGATCGGTGGAAATCCCGACGTCCTGCTGCCCGGCCAGGTCCTCCAGGCGCCCGCAGCTCCCTAGCCGCTCAGGACGCCCACCCGTCAACCCACAGCATGCCCAACAACCAGGCAGACCAAGCGCCAGCCGGCTCCACGCAGCCAACCAACCAAGGGGAACACCATGACCGCAGTGACACCTGCCCGGGCCGTCCAGGGGCTGGCCACCGACACCAAAAGCGGCAGGAGGAGCATCGGAAGCAGCAGAACTGTCGCAACGAAGCCGGCTGGACAAGCGGCCGGGACCAACCCGGCGCCGCTGCGGCCTGTCAGTGAGGCAGCGGAAGTCAGGGCGATGACGCGCGGCACGGTCCAGGCCTCAATGGAGGTCCTGGCTGGAATTCGGCCTATCCACCAGTTGGCGCGACGCCTGGACCCGCGCTGCCTGGCAGCGCTGCAGCACCGGGCAGCACTTATCAGGCGCGAACTTACCAGGACCGGCAATCCTGCTTTGGCCCGGCTCCACCGGAATTCGACAGTCCGCTCCGTGCGCGTGTGCGAAGTGGCTGACGGAATCTACGAAGCCAGCGCCGTCGTGGTGGATGACGTCCGCGCCCGCGCCGTTGCTGTCCGGCTTGAGCGCAGCAAGCAGGTCTGGCGGATCGTCGAGCTCGTTATCGGTTGAGCAGTTGAAAGAGCGCCCGGTCCAAGGAAGCACACAGGGCGGGGACGATGCCGTCCCCGCCCTGTTTACTCTTGCCGATGCTGCCGGCGGACCTGCTAGCGCTTCTTCTTCTTGCCGGTCCGCTTCGCTGCGTCCTGGGCGGCCGCCTTGGCTGGGTTTCCTGAACGGCCGGCTCCCTGGCGGGTTTCCACCCGGGTCTGCGTTCCACCGCTCTCGCTGGGGGCGGTGTACTGAAGCTGTGCCGGCTTCTCCGGCGCTTCCAGACCGGCGGCGTGAACCTGAGGATCGACATGCTCGGTGTGTCCGCCGGACGCGTCCTGGACCACCACGTCCTGGGCAGGAGTCACTTCCACTTCAAGGTTGAAGAGGAACCCGACGCTCTCCTCGCGGATGGCCTCCATCATGCTCTGGAACATGGCGAAGCCTTCACGCTGGTACTCCACCAGCGGATCGCGCTGTGCCATGGCGCGCAGCCCGATGCCTTCCTTGAGGTAATCCATTTCGTAGAGGTGTTCCTGCCATTTGCGGCCGATGACCGAAAGCACCACCCGGCGCTCCAGTTCGCGCATGCTCTCGGAGCCGATGGCTTCCTCACGGGCCTGGTACACCAGGCGCGCATCGGAGAGGATCTCTTCCTTGAGCATCTCCACCGTTACCCGGGACTTTCCGCCGGCCTCTTCGATGATCTCTTCAGCCGTCAGGCTGACCGGGTAAAGCGTCTTCAGGTTCGCCCACAGCTGGTGGAAGTCCCAGTCGTCGCCGTTGCCTTCTGCGGTTGCGGCGTCGATGAGGGCGGTGATGGTGTCCTCCACGAAGAACTGCACCTTTTCATGCAGGTCATCGCCCTCCAGGATGCGGCGGCGGTCGCTGTAGATGGCTTCGCGCTGGCGGTTGAGGACGTCGTCGTACTTCAGGACGTTCTTCCGCTGCTCTGCGTTGCGGCCTTCCACCTGTCCCTGGGCGGAGGCGATGGCGCGGGAAACGAGCTTGGACTCAAGCGCGACGTCGTCCGGGACAGAACTGTTCATCAAACGTTCAGCAGCACCGGAATTGAAGAGCCGCATGAGGTCATCGGTCAGGGAAAGGTAGAACCGGGATTCGCCGGGGTCGCCCTGGCGGCCGGAACGGCCGCGGAGCTGGTTGTCGATGCGGCGGGATTCGTGCCGCTCGGTGCCCAGCACATAGAGGCCTCCCAGGTCCAGGACCTCCTCGTGTTCATCCTTCACGGACTGCTTGGCTGCTTCGAAGGCGGCCGGCCAGGCTGCTTCGTACTCTTCGGAGTTTTCCTCCGGGTCCAGGCCGCGCTTGGCCAGTTCTGCCACGGCGGTGAACTCAGCATTGCCGCCCAACATGATGTCGGTGCCGCGGCCGGCCATGTTGGTCGCCACAGTGACCGCGCCCTTCCGGCCTGCCTGGGCGACGATCGCAGCTTCCCGGGCATGGTTCTTGGCGTTCAGGACCTCGTGGCGGATGCCTTCCTTCGCGAGGAGTTTGGAGAGGTACTCGCTCTTCTCCACGCTGGTGGTACCCACGAGGACCGGCTGGCCCTTTTCGTGCCGTTCGGCGATATCCCGCACCACGGCGTCGAATTTCACAACCTCGTTCTTGAACACGAGGTCGGGCTGGTCGATGCGCTGCATGTCCCGGTTCGTGGGGATGGCCACCACCCCAAGCTTGTACGTGCTCATGAATTCGGCCGCCTCAGTCTCGGCGGTGCCGGTCATGCCGGAAAGCTTGCTGTACATGCGGAAGTAGTTCTGGAGCGTCACGGTAGCCAGGGTCTGGTTCTCCGCTTTGATCTCGACGCCTTCCTTGGCCTCGATCGCCTGGTGCATGCCCTCGTTGTAGCGCCGGCCGGCCAGGATGCGGCCCGTGTGCTCATCGACGATCAGTACTTCGCCGTCCAGGATGACGTAGTCCTTGTCCCGCTTGAACAGTTCCTTGGCCTTGATGGCGTTGTTAAGGAACCCAATCAGGGGGGTGTTCGCGGACTCGTAAAGGTTGGAGATGCCCAGGTAGTCCTCGACCTTTTCGATCCCGGTCTCCAGGACGCCGACCGTGCGTTTCTTCTCGTCGACTTCGTAGTCCTTGCCTGCTTCCAGGCGCAGGACAACCTTGGCGAATTCGCTGTACCAGCGGTTGGTGTCTCCCTGCGCCGGGCCGGAGATGATGAGCGGCGTCCGGGCTTCGTCGATGAGGATGGAGTCCACTTCGTCGACGATGGCGAAGTTGTGGCCGCGCTGGACCAGTTCGCTCCGGTCCCAGGCCATGTTGTCGCGCAGGTAGTCGAACCCGAATTCGTTGTTGGTGCCGTAGGTGATGTCGGCGGCGTACTGCTGGCGGCGTACGGACGGATCCTGGTTGGCGAGGATGACGCCGCTGGTCAGGCCGAGGAAGCGGTAAACCCTGCCCATGAGTTCGGACTGGTATTCGGCAAGGTAGTCATTGACCGTGACAACGTGGACGCCCTTGCCGGTCAAGGCATTGAGGTAGGCGGGAGCAGTCGCCACCAGGGTCTTGCCCTCACCGGTTTTCATTTCGGCGATATTGCCCAGGTGCAGGGCGGCGCCGCCCATCAGCTGGACGTCGAAGTGGCGCAGCCCCAGCGTCCGGGATGACGCTTCACGGACGGCGGCAAAGGCCTCTGGAAGCAGGTCGTCCAGCTTCTCGCCGTCCCGGTGGCGTTCGCGGAGGCGGTCTGTCTCCTCGCGGAGCTCAGCGTCGGTAAAGGTCTTGAATGAGTCTTCGAGGGCATTGATGGAATCGGCATAGTTCCGCAGTTGCCGGAGTGTCTTCTTGTCACCCGTACGGAGGATTTTTTCGATAAGTGATGCCACGTGAAGTTGCTCCCAGTTTGATGCCGCCGAATTCTGGCGTGTTCAGTCTACGGGAGAGACACCTTGGCGGTGCCCCTTTTCCCTCAGAGCGATACGCCCTGGAGCCGCAGGAGTTCCTTGGCCAGCCCCGCGGACAGGTCCCCTGCGGACCCCACCTGCACGTCGTGCAGGCCAAGCCACTGCGCCATCAAGGCCACCTCTGCAGCGAGTTCGACGGCGGTGTCCCCCGGCGCGTCCGGCTCGGCAAAGGCCGATCTGACCAACAGCCGGCCGCCAGTCCGGTCCGCTTTGAGGTCCACCCTGGCCACGATGCGGTCACGCAGCAGGAAAGGCAGGACGTAATAGCCGTAGCGGCGTTTGGCTTCCGGCGTGTAGATCTCGATGCGGTAATGGAAGCCGAACAGTTCCAGCAGCCGCCGGCGCTCAAAGACCAGGGAATCGAACGGGCTCACGAGCGCACGTCCAGTGGCCTGCCGCGGCAAGGCTGATTCGACATGCCGGAAGACAGGCCGGCCCCAGCCCGCGACGTTGACCGGTTCCAGCCTGCCTTGCCCCACCAGGTGCTCAACAGCTTCTGCGGTGGCCTTGACAGGCGTCCGGAAGTAGTCGGCGAAGCAGCGGACGGTTCCGATGCCGTGGGCCTGCGCAGCAGCATCGGTCAGCCGCCGAAGCGCAGTAGCCGGGTCCACGTCCGGCGCCGGGACAGGGGCGGACGGGAGGACTTTGGACGTCAGTGTGTACCTGCGTTCAAACTGCCCGGTCCGTGAAGCCGCCGACACGAGGCCCGCCTCGAAAAGGTGCTCCAGAACCCGCTTGACAGCGTTCCAGTTCCACCCCCAATTCTCCGCCTGCTTTTCCTCGACGTGCCCGATGCGCCTGGTCAGTTCAGAGGCCGTCATGGGCCTGGAGCGGGCAAGGACCTCCAGGATCTTGCCCTCCACGTCCCTGCGCAGCGCCGGGTCCAGCCGGGACGCCCCCACCCAGGACCGCTTCTGCCACAACAGGAGGTCCTGGTAGTGCTCCGGCCGGATGTAGCTTGCCTCGTGCGCCCAGTATTCGAGCATGCGGCGGGGGTGGCTGCCGGCCATGCGCTGCAGGATGTCGCGGTCGTAGTTTCCAAGCCGCGAATAGAAGGGCAGGAAGTGGCTGCGGACCAGGACATTCACCGAATCGATCTGGACGAGCTGCAGACGGGCAAAAGTCCGGCCCACCGCCCGTGCTGACACGGGGCCGGTGGGCCGTCCTTTGTGGAGTCCCTGCGCTGCCAGTGCGATCCGCCGTGCCTGGTCAAGGCTCAGCGTTGCTGACAAGTCAGTCCTCTCTGGTGGTGCTGAAGTCCACCCTAGGCGTTGGCGGGGGCGTCGTCCGAACGGTAGGCCAGGACCTTTTCCTCGATGACGGTGTCCCCGGGCTCGCATTCGTGGTCGAGGGTGATCACCCCATAGGTCCAGCCTCGGCGGCGGTACACGACGGAGGGCGTGTTGGTCGCTTTGTCCACGAAGAGATAGAAGTCGTGGCCGACGAGCTCCATGTTGTCCACGGCGTCGTCGAGGGAAAGGGAGGCCGCGGGGAAGACCTTGCGGCGGATCAGGACCGGGGAATTACCGGCGGGGATGTCGTTCTCGACATCGTAAGGGGATGTGTCTTTGGTGGCCTGTGCAGCTTCGTCCCGGTGGTTTGCTTCAAGGTACAGCGGCTCGTGGGCGCTGGCGGGCTCAAGCGACGCGGTTGCTTCGCGGACGGCCTTGGGAGTGTGCCGGCCGTGGTGGACCTTCTTGCGGTCCTTGGCCCGGCGGAGCCGCTCAAGCAGTTTGTTGTAGGCGAGGTCAAAGGCGGCAAATTTGTCTGCGGCGCTGGCTTCGGCACGAATCACGGGCCCGCGGCCCAGGACTGTCACTTCGACGGTCAGCTGGTCGCCGGTTTGCCGGGCATTGGTCTCCTTGGAGACTTTCGCGTCGACCCTCTGGACCTTGTCGCCCAGTGATTCGATCTTTGCGATTTTTTCCCCGGCATATTCGCGGAACCGGTCTGAAACAGTCAGATTTCGTCCGCTGATCATAAACTCCATGGTGCCCTCCAAATGACTTCGGTGACACGACGGCGGCGCTTCCTTGGGCCGGGCTGGCTTGACAGTCGAGCCCCTCTCCGAGCCGCCATCGAAAGGTACATTCTGTTCTTGGTACCCACCACCGACGTTAGTTCATAGCCACCCGTTATTCATCCTTTCCCGGTTTATTTTTTTCTAAGTCATGCGCTGTTTACACCGCCCCGGCGGGCGCTGGTGCCGGATCCTGCGCGTCCGGCGGGCGTGTCGCGGCAAGCACGACGGCGCCCCTCACCCGGGCCCCGGCGTGATGGAGTGCGCGGGCTGCTTCACCGAGGGTGGAACCCGTGGTGAGGACATCGTCGACAATGAGGACGGGCTGTCCTGCGACCTCTGGGCGCGAGCCTCGCCTGGTCCGCATGGACCCCCTCACCCGTTGTGCGCGGGCTCCCCTCCCCAGGCCCTTTTGCCCCGCCGACGTCCGCTGCCGGGCTTGGCCGCTGTTCACTCCGGCGGACAGCCGGCCCCGTCCCGGTGCCCTGTCCAGGACATCCGCAACGTCGAGGCCCGGAAGCTGCCGTGACGCCTCCTTGAGGAGGAGATGGACGGGACTGAACCCCCGCTTTAGATACCCGCCGGTACTGGTGGGTACCGGGACCAGCAGCAATCCGTGGTCGCCCTGGGCGGCGGCCCTGAGGGCGCCGGCCAGGGCCCCGCCAAGGCACCTGCGGAGTTGGTACTGGCCGTGCCGTTTGAAGGACAGCAGCGCCTGGGCAAGCTCGTCCCGGTAGACACCGGCGGCCACCACGGGCAGCAGGGGCGTACCGGTGACGTCCATCAAGGCAGGGGCGCCGGCCTCCGCGCGGAAGGGCCGGCGGGTCAAGTGCCGGACTCTGCCGGCGCAGGACGGACACAGGGTGCGGTCTTCCGCGCCGCAGCACACACAGTCAACGGGAACCGCCAACGCCAGGAAATCTCCTGCCGCATCTGCCAGCCAATCGAGAAGCCGAAGGAGGGCAGCTTGGTGTTCGCCCCGGTGCAGTGCCGCGCGGAGTGGGGGCGGCCGCAGGTCGGGGTCCAATTCCCGGGTCCGCAGGGCAGTCCGCGGAGGCTTTCGCGAAGGCTTTCCTGGACATGTTCCGCGGAGTGCGCTGTTCATGGTCCCACTGTGCCCGCTGGCGTCCTGCATACCGCAGTCCCGGCGGCCCTATGTGGAAAGGGCCGCGTTGACACATCCCTCGGGTCATACATCCGCCGCTGGGGTGCGCCTGCCGTGGCGTCAGCCGGGGAATGCCGGGTCGACTGGACCTTTGATCTGGGGGGACCAGCCGTTGCCCAGCCGCTGGAAGATCCCCTCCCCTGACTGGACGTAGATATCATCGGCACCATTGCCGGCGCTGATGGACACCAGGCCCGGCCACGGAGCCAGCTGCTGGGGCTGTCCGGAGGTAAGGGACAGCAGCTCGGGCGTGACATTGGAACCGGGCGCGCCCTTCATGACGGCGAGGGTGGTTCCGTTCACCCAGACGCCCTGGTCCGGATCGCCGTCGGCCACCAGGGTGATGGGCGCGGTCAGTTCACGGGGCGTGCCGTCGCCCGCGCGGATGACACCGCTGACCTGCACCTTGGTTTTTCCGTTCTGCTCAGAAATGACCAGGGCACGCACGCCGTCGCGCGAGATCCGCAGTTCCTTCACGGCGCGGCCCGCAAGCCAGGGGGGTGCAAGGGTAACGGACGGGACCGTTCCGCCTTCCGCCACCCCGGTGGGGCGGAACGCCACGACTTCGGTGGCCCCGGTGGCCCCGGGCCCCGCCGTCCATACCCAGTCGTTGACGCTGAAGGAGGGCCGGCTGAGGGTACTACGGGTGGTCACGGCACGGGCAGGCTGGCCCGGAGTGATGCTGTACAAGGTGGTGCGGCCGTCGTTGAGGAAGGCGGCTGTCTGGGAGACGGGCGACTCCGCCGGGTAGCGGGGATTGAGCGCGGACACCGGCTGCATGTCCGGCAGGGGCGAGACGCGGTTGTTTTCGTAGCGCACCAATTCGTTGCCGCTCACGGCGATCTGGCGCGACGGAACAGTCTTGTCGAGCACCGGAGGCAGGACGGACCCGTTGTCCTCCACCCGGACCAGGTCCTGGTTGGCACGCAGCTCGACATTGACCACGTCCGGCTGGCTCCGGAAGGTCAGGGTCAGCTGCATCTGCATCCGAAGGCGGTCCTCCGCCGACGTTTCGGTCAGCTCCTTGGCCGACAGGTCCACCTGCGCGGCGCCGGACACCACAGGAACGGATTCGCGGGCAAGCTTGATCCCTGAAGGGAAGGCGCTGGCGACGGCGCCGCGCAGGTAGGGCGCGGGTCCGGCCAGCAGGGCGCTGGTCATGGCTTTGACGGTCTTGTTCTTCAGGAACCAGCGGACGTCAGGGATGGCGTAGGTAAAGGTGGGGTCGTAGAAGTAGATCGGGTAGGCCCCGTAAATCACCTTGAACGTTTCCTCCGCTATGGCAGTTCCGTCAGGGATTCCGGAGATCCGCCACTCGCCGTCCACCTGGGTCACCGTCACGGGGATGCGTTCCACGGTGCCCGGCGGTGACTGGGTGGCGATGCCGTCTGCGTCCACCGTGTAGGAGACATCCAGTTCGTAGTTGAAGACGTTTTCGTTGCCGGTGGGGACAACCCGCGCTTCCCGGTACACCAGTGCGCGTTTATCCGGTTTCCAGGAGACAGCCGAAGCCTGCGTCAAGTACTGGCGGGCAACCGCGTAATCGTCCTCGTAGCCGCTGCCGGCCCGGTAGAAGTAGTCAATGATGGTCTCGGGCGACGCCCCGGGCTGTGGTGCTGCCGGAAGGAACACGGGTGCACTCACGTTGCCGGCGCTGCTTTCGCTGCTCTTTCCCACCGGCCCGGACGTGGGAATCCGGGCACACCCTGCCAGGAGGACGATCAGCAGGGCAAGCAGTGCAGCCGGAAATTGGGTCCGGCGGTTTACAGGCCTCATGGTGTCTCCCCGGAATCACGGGTCGGGACGGGCCTGGCCGCACCCGTCTGCAGCACCAGCATGTTCTTGTAGTCCTGTTCCCCGGGGACGCTTCCCGGTGCGCCTGGATTGGTGACGTCCTTGGGTTCGAGCTGGACGGGAGATTCCGTGATCACACCGTCCTGGCGCAGGGGAAGGGTCAGGCGGAAGTTGGCGCCGTCGCCCTTCCTGCCCCAGGCCTGCAGCCAGCCGTGGTGGAGCTTGGTGTCCTCCATGGCGATGGAGAGCCCCAGGCCGCTGCCTCCGGTGGTGCGTGCGCGGGCGGGGTCGGCGCGCCAGAACCGGTCGAAAACCCGGGCAGCCTGGGCGGGGTCCATTCCGATGCCGTGGTCCCGCACGGCGACGCCCACGGCCGTCTCGTTTGCCGCCACCGTCACGGTCACCGGTTTGCCTTCACCGTGCTCCACGGCGTTCAGTATCAGGTTCCTGAGGATCCGGTCGATCCGCCGGGCGTCCATGTCCACCACCAGGGCACCCTGGGGAGGCGTGAAGATAATCTCCGAGCCGTATTCGGCCGCTACCGGCGCGGCGCCTTCCATGACGTGGGCGATCACCTGGAGGAGGTCTTCCGGTTCGGCGTCGAGCACGGCCACGCCGGCATCGAAGCGGCTGATTTCAAGCAGGTCCGACAAAAGGGACTGGAAGCGCTCCACCTGGTTGTAGAGCAGCTCTGCTGACCGTTTATTGATGGGGTCGAAGTCGTCGCGGGCGTCATAGAGCACCTCCGCCGCCATGCGCACGGTGGTGAGGGGCGTCCGCAGTTCGTGGGAGACGTCGGAGACAAAGCGCTGCTGCATCTGGGAGAGGGTGGCCAGCTGGGTAATCTGCTCCTGCAGGCTGGCGGCCATGTGGTTGAAGGATGCTCCGAGCCGGGCGACTTCGTCCTCTCCCTTGACCACCATTCGTTCCTGCAGCTGGCCGGCGGCCAGTTTCTCCGAGACCATCGCCGCGTGGCTGACCGGGCTGACCACGTTGCGGGTGACGTACCAGGCGACGGCGCCGATCAGGAGGACCAGGACGGCGCCGCCGGCCCAGAGCACGCTTTGGATCTCATTGAGCGTCTGTTGAGCGGTGTTCAGATCGTAGATCAGATAGAGCTCGTAGACGGTGCCGTTGAAGGTCACCTTGTTGCCGACGGCGATTCCGGGCCGGTCCTCGGTGCCCACGGGAATCACGGTGGATGCCCAGTACTGGTCCTTGCCCGACTCCTGCACGGCCTTCCGCAGGTCCGGGGGGATGACACTGACGGTCAGCTGGTCGGAGGCGCGGGACTCCACCCAGCGGTTCCGGGGTTTGGTTTGGTTGGGCATGGCCTCAAAGACGTAGCGCCTCTGGATCACGGAGCCGCGGCCTTCCACAGCGCTGAGGGTGTCTGACACCAGGGTGATAACGCTGGACTGGTCGGTGACCTGGGCGCCGTCGAACGTATCCTGCACCTGCTTGACGTTGTACCGGGTCTCCGATTCCGCCTGGGTCAGCCGCTCCTGGAACAGGTTGTTGGCAATCTGGTTGGACAGGTATGCGCCCACCACGGCAAACGAGGTCACGGCCAGCAACAGGGTGGTGAGGACGGTCCGGAACTGAAGGGAGCGCCGCCAGCGCTTCTGCAGGGCACGGCCGAGGTATTTCAGTCCGGGCAGGAAACGGCTGACCCCGGTCCGGACCAGCCTGGCGACGCGCAGTGCCACGATCAGGGCGCGCCGCTGCCAGATACGTGCCCGGAATGCCACATGCCGAAGGCCCGGAGCCGGGGCGGTGTCCGGACCGGCTCCGTTGTCCCCGGAATCGTCGTTGCCGCTTCCGTCCTGCTTTGCTCCGGCGTCGTCGGGCAGGATGGGCGTGGTGCCGCGCAGGTCCGGTTCCCCGTCCTGCGCGGCGGGGTCAGACCCCTGCTTTATAGCCGACACCACGCACCGTCAATACAACTTCCGGGGCTTCCGGGTCCTGCTCGATCTTGGACCGCAGTCGCTGGACATGGACGTTGACCAGCCGGGTGTCAGCGGCGTGCCGGTAGCCCCAGACCTGTTCCAGCAGCAGCTCCCGCGTGAAGACCTGCCAGGGCTTCCGGGCCAGCGCGACCAGGAGGTCGAATTCCAGCGGCGTCAGGGAAATCCGCTCATTACCCCTGCTGACCGTGTGGCCGGCGACGTCGATGGTGATGTCGGCAATCCGGAGGGTTTCGGGGGCCTTCTGGTCACCGGGACGAAGCCGCGCCCGGACGCGGGCCACCAGCTCGGCAGGCTTGAACGGTTTCGGCACATAGTCGTCGGCACCGGACTCCAGGCCGCGGACGACGTCGGAGGTGTCCGATTTGGCGGTCAGCATGACAATGGGAACGTCGGATTCCCCGCGGATCTGGCGGCACACTTCGATGCCATCCATACCTGGAAGCATGAGGTCGAGCAGGACCAGGTCCGGCCGCGATGACCGGAAAACGTCGAGGGCCTGGGCGCCGTCGGCGCAGAAGACCGGCTCGAAGCCGTCATTACGGAGGACAATCCCAATCATCTCGGCCAGCGCTTCATCATCGTCTACCACCAGAATGCGTGCCTTCATAGCTATATATTCCCTTATCGGGATGCGTTTGTCCTGTTGAGCGGCCCCCGGCATGGCGGGACACTAGGCCGTCCGGCAACGGAACTATAGTCTTGGGCTCATGCTCCGCGTTGCCGCTGCACCCCTATGGCGGGTGGCCCGCGGGGCAGGCGGACTGGTATTGGGGAGGAATCAGTGTCACCACAGGAGCCGGGGCCCGAAGAGCCCACGCGGGAGCAGCGGGGCAACGGGCAGGACGACGGCGGCCCGGCCGGTGCGGATAGGCCCGGCCAGGTGCCACCGCCGGAGCAGCCATGGGCTTCGCCGTCAGGGTCGGCGCAGGATCCCTGGCGGCAGGCGCCAGGGTGGCCACAGGAGTCCCCATGGGAACAAGCGGCCTCCAAGGACCAGGCAAGTCCGTGGGAACAGCGTCCGCCGCAGGCACCCCAGTGGCAGCAATGGTCCGGTCAGGGTGGAAACGGGAACCCTGGATACCCCGGGGGACAGTACCCGGGCGCCCCATACCCGGGCAGCCAGTCCCCCGGCGCCCTGCCTCCCGGTCGACTTCCCTCTGGCGGCCCGGCTTACGGTGGCCCGGCTTACGGCGGGCCGGCATACGGCGGCCAGGCCCCCAGCGGACCCGCCTACGGTGGACAAAGGTTTGCTGGCCCGGGACAACCCTGGCAACCCCGCTACGCCGCACCTCCCAAGCCGGGAATCATCCCTTTGCGGCCCCTGATGTTCGGCGAGATCCTGGACGGGTCGTTCCAGGCCATCAGGCGCAACGCCAAAGCCATGCTCGGCGCCGGCCTCCTGGCACAGTCCCTGTCGGCGATTCTTGCTGCGGTGTTTGCGGGAATGACGGCAACGTCAGCCGGCTCCATCGAAACCTGGGCGGCACGGGCGAGCCGGGCTGACATCGCGGCCGCGGGCATGGGGCTGATGGCAACGGCGGTCGTCGTATCCATCCTCTCTGTCTTTATGTCAGCTGTCCTCCAGGGTGCCATGGTGGTACCTGTTGCCCGCTCGGTCCTGAACCGACCCACCGGCTTCCGCCGGATGCTGTCGCTGGTACGCCCACGGATCGGCGCGCTGCTCAGGCTCGCGGCACTCCTGGTGGCGGGGGCCCTGGCCGCGGCAGTGCTCTTCATCGTCCTGATTGTGCTCCTGTTTTCCAGCGTCCGCGGGGCGGGCGCCCTGCTGTCCATCCCCCTGATGCTGGGCTTCGGTGCCGGATTCGTCTGGGTGGCGGTCAAGCTTCTGGTGGCGCCGGCCGCCGTCGTCATCGAAGAACTCGGCGCCCTCGCCGGGCTGCGGCGCTCATGGGAGCTGACCCGGGCCAACTGGTGGCGGATCCTCGGCATCACCCTCGTGGTGGGGATCCTGGTTGCCGTGGTGACCCAAGTGGTCCTGATCCCGGCGGGCATGCTGCCTGCCGTCCTGTCCCGCGTCGTCTCCCCCCACGGTGGCAGCGGACAGCAGGCGTCCCTGGCCGTGGCCACCGGCATCGTCACGGCAGTGCTCGGGGCATTGGTGGGCGCGGTGGGTTACGCCTTCCAAACCTCCGTCATGGCACTGCTCTACATGGACCTGAGGATGCGCCAGGACGGACTGGATATCGCGCTGCTGCGACAGCTCGAAACCGGTTCCGATCCTGACGGCATCCCGGGCCGTGGCCTCCGCCCGGGCGGCACGCTCCCCTACCCCGGGTACGGGCCCGGCCCGGGGGCATCGCCTTATGGCCGCTGAGCCTCCGGTACTTCCCGATGCCGGGGAGGCCCGGCGCTGGGCGGCGGAGGAGCTTGCCAAACCCGAATACCGCGAGAATGCCCCCTCCTGGCTTGGCACCCTCTGGCGTAACTTCCTGGACTGGCTGCAATCCCTTGACGGGACCGGCGGTGACACCGCGGCCGCGCCCAGCCCCGTCATCGCCCTCGTGATTGCGGCGATCATCGCCGCAGCGGTCATCCTCGCCCGGCCCCGGCTGAACGCCCGCCGCCGCCAGGCCCGGGAGGTCTTCGAGCCGGATGCCACCCTCGGCGCCGCGGACTACCGCAGCCGCGCGGAAGCGGCAGCGGCCGCCGGCAACTGGGGGGACGCCGTCGTCGAACGTTTCCGCGCCATGGTCCGCAGCGCAGAGGACCGCGCCATCCTTGACCCCCAGCCGGGCCGGACGGCGGACGAAGCGGCCGGGGCATTGTCCCTGCACTTCAGCGCCCTGGCCCCGCGTCTGGCAGGAGCGGCTGCGGCCTTTGACGCCATCCGCTACGGGAACAAGACAGCAGGCAACGCCGGCTATCGGGACATAGTGGACCTTGACGCGGCGCTGGAGCAGGCAAAGCCCGCCCCTGCCGGCACCACGGTGTTGCTCCCATGACGGCCGGCGGGCGCGCAGTCGTCGAACATCACGGAGCCGGCAAGGAGGCCGGCGGATCAGCGCCCCGCCCCCGCAAGACGAGGGCTGCAGCCATCCTGGGCTGGCTGAATCTCCACCGCGGCGCGGCCGCAGCGGCAGTGGTGGTGGCCGCCGCGCTGGCACTGGTCATCGGCACCCAGCTTGCGCCCAAGGGCGACACCGTTCCCCTCTCAATCCACAATGCCGGACCGGAAGGAGCCAGGGCGCTGGCCAAAATCCTCGGCCGGCACGGAGTTACCGTCCAGGCGCCGGAACGCTTTGACGCGGCACTGGACGACCTTCGCGCCAGCGACTCCCCCACCCTCCTCCTCTACGACCGGAACGGCATCCTGGCTGAACCGCAACTGGCGGGCCTGCTGGCAGCGGCCGGCCACGTTGTGGTGGTCTCTCCCCGGCTGGAGACCCTTGCGGTCCTTGACAGCGGCATCCGCCAGGCCGGCGTGGTTCCCGATGCGCATCCCGTCCTGGAACCGGGATGCGCCCTGCCCGACGCGGAAGCCGCCGGCCAGGTCAGCGGTGAAGGGGCGTTCGTCTACGAAGGCGGCACCACCTGCTTCCGGGCGGCAGGGACCGCCGGAATGCTTGCCGTCAGCGACGGCGGGCGCTTGGCGGTGCTGGGCAGCACGGCCATCCTCAGCAATGGCGGGCTGGATGAACTGGGCAACGCCGCGTTGGCAACCAGGATGTTGGGAACCTCAAAGGACCTCGTCTGGTACATCCCTTCGCTTCAGGACGTCACCGTCGACGGGGCCGGGAAGACCCTCGACGACCTCGCCCCCGCCTGGGCCCGATTCCTGGGTCCCTGGCTGTTGGTGGTGGCGCTGGCGGCAGTCATGTGGCGCGGCCGCCGTCATGGGCCGCTCGTCTTTGAGCCGTTGCCGGTGGTGGTCAAGGCGGTGGAAACCGCGGAAGGCCGCGCCCGGCTCTACCAGGACTCCCGGGCCGTCAGCCAGGCCCGGGACAACCTGCGGGCCGGACTGCTGGTGCGGCTGTCCGCCAGGCTAAGGCTCGGCCCCGGGGCCACCCCGGAGGACACCATTGCCGCGGCCGCGCGGCTGCTGGGCAGGGACCCGAGGGACGTCCGGGCGATCATCAACGAACATCCCACGTCAGAAGCAGCGTTGGTGGCCTGGTCCCAGGCCCTCGACAAACTGGAGAAAGAGGTCATGACCCGATGAGTGAACAAGGCAGCGGCCAGGGGGTCCTGAATTCGGTAGACCCCAGCAGCCCTTTCGACGACGGCGCGCGGCAGGCACTCCTTGCTGTCCGGCGGGAAGTGGCCAAGGCAGTGGTGGGACAGGACGCCACCGTGACCGGCCTCCTGATTGCCCTGCTCTCGCAGGGCCACGTCCTGCTCGAAGGCGTCCCCGGCGTAGCCAAAACCCTGCTGGTCCGTGCACTGTCCTCGGCGTTGAGCCTGGAGACCAAACGGGTGCAGTTCACCCCAGACCTCATGCCGGGAGACGTCACCGGTTCCCTGGTCTACGACTCGCGCACCTCCGAATTCAGCTTCCGCGAGGGACCTGTCTTCACCAACCTGTTGTTGGCCGACGAGATCAACCGGACCCCGCCGAAGACGCAGGCATCGCTCCTCGAGGCCATGGAAGAGCGCCAGGTATCCGTTGACGGTGTGTCCCGGCGGCTGCCCGCGCCCTTCCTGGTGGCGGCCACCCAGAATCCGGTGGAGTACGAGGGGACCTACCCCCTGCCGGAAGCGCAGCTGGACCGGTTCCTGCTCAAGCTCACCATGCCGCTGCCGGCGCGCGGGGAAGAAATCGAGGTCATCCGCCGCCACGCCGCCGGGTTCGATCCCCGGGACCTGTCAGCGGCCGGTGTCCGGGCGGTGGCCGGGGCCGGGGACCTGGAACGGGCGCGGGATGCCGTGACCCGCGTGGCAGTGGAACCGGAGATCATCGGCTACATCGTTGACCTGGTGCGCGCCACCCGGGCAGCCCCTTCCTTCCAGCTTGGCGTCTCGCCGCGCGGTGCCACCGCCCTGCTCAACACGTCACGGTCCTGGGCGTGGCTCTCCGGCCGTCCCTTCGTGACCCCCGACGACGTCAAGGCGCTGGCGCTGCCCTGCCTGCGGCACCGGGTGGCGCTGCAGCCCGAGGCGCAGATGGATGGAGTCCGGGTGGACGACGTCCTGGGCAGCATCCTGGCCTCCGTCCCCGTTCCGCGCTGATGGCCGTCTCGGGGCGCTTCGTGGCCCTGGTGCTGCTGGGCCTGGTGCCTGTGCTGCTGTTCCCGAATTGGCTGACCGTGCTGGCCACGGCCGCCCTGCTCACTGCCCTGCTGGTCGCGGAGCTGGTGTTCGCCGCATCGCTTCGGAAGGTCAGTGTGGTGCGGGCGGAGCCGGAGAACGTAACGCTCACCAATGCGGTGGATGCCCTGCTCACCATCCGCAACGGCGGTCACAGGATGCTGCGGGGATCGTTCCGGGACGGCTGGCAGCCTTCCGCCGGCGCGCAGGATTCCGTCCAGGACATCACCGTCCCTGCCGGCGAAGGCAGGCGGTTTACGGTGCGGCTCCGGCCCACCCGCCGCGGCGACCTCAAAGCGCCGCACGTGACACTTCGCTCATTCGGCCCGCTGGGTCTGGCGGCCCGCCAGCGGACTGTCGCCTGCGAAGGCTTGGTACGGGTGCTTCCGCCGTTCCGGTCGCGGCGGCATTTGCCCTCAAAGCTGCGGAGGCTGCGGGAACTCGATGGGAAGGCGGCCGCGCAGATCCGCGGCGCCGGTACGGAGTTCGACTCACTGCGGGACTACGTCCGCGGCGACGACGTCCGTTCCATTGACTGGCGCGCCACGGCCAGGCGTTCCGCCGTGGTGGTCCGGACCTGGCGTCCTGAACGGGACCGGCGGGTGGTGATGGTCCTTGATACGTCCCGCACCGCCGCTGCAAGGATCGGTGATGAAACGCGCCTGGATACCGGGATTGAGGCCGCGCTGCTCCTGGGTGTCCTGGCCGAGCGTGGCGGTGACCGGGTGGACTTCCTAGCCTTCGACCGAAGGACCAGGGCGCGGGCCCGTTCCGCCGGCCAGGGCAACATCCTGGGCCGGCTGGTCCAGGCCATGGCTCCCCTTGACGCCGAACTGATCGAGATGGACTGGCCCGCGGTCCCGGGGCAGGTCCGCGCCATGTCCGCGCACCGGTCCCTTGTGGTGCTCTTGACGTCGCTGGACAGCGGAGCGCCGGAGGAGGGACTGCTTCCCGTTGCCGAGCGGCTGGCTGCCGGGCACGTGGTGGTGGTGGCCGCCGTCCGCGACCCCCAACTGGGGGACATGCTGCGGGAGCGCACTGATGCCGCCGGGGTGTACCGTGCCGCCGCAGCCGAACGCGCCCTCCTGCAGCGGGCAGCGGTTACCGCTGAGCTGCGCCGGTACGGAGTGGAAGTGGTGGACGCCGAGCCCCAGGAGCTGCCTCCCCGGCTGGCGGACATGTACATCCGGCTCAAGGCTGCCGGTAGATTGTGAGTCCGGAGGCAAGCAGCGCCGCCACAGGCAACAGGAGGCCATTCCAATGAACGTTCCGATCTACCAGCAGGCCCTGGGCAGCGCGTACTCACGGCTGCAGCCGGAGCTCCAGGAGTACTTCTCGCTGGTGCCGGGGTCCGGCCAGTACGGCGTGGGAGAAGGAACGTTCGACGTCGTGGGGTGCCGCCAGCGGTGGCTGCGCCCCCTGCTCCGGCTCACCGGCGGCGAGGAGGCTTTCTTCCCTGAATACGGCGAAAACATCCCGTTCCGGATCGAGAACCACGCGCACCAGGATCCTTCCGGCCGGTCCAGCCTGACCGCACGGCGCGAAATCCGGTTTCCCGGCCGGACCCGGCTCTTCCAGGACACCACCAGCGTCACGGCCCGGAACGGTGCACCGCAGCTGGTGGACTACGTCGGGCGGTACCGGCGCCTGGTGACGGACCTGAACCTGAGCGTCACGGCGGAGGGCCGGCTCCGCGGCGTATCAGAGGCGTCGCGGCTCTTCCTGGGCCCGCTCCGGATACCGCTGCCGGCCGCACTGGACGCCAAAGCCTACGCCGAACAATGGTGGGAGCCGGCCGAGGGCAGCAACGGCCGGCACCGCATCCAGGTAAAGGTCATCCAGCCGCAGATCGGCCTGGTGCTGGTCTACGCGGGAGCCTTCGATTACCGCCTGCGCCCGTACGCCGGCGGCAGTTCCGCCCAGAGCTACCTCCCCCGCTACGCCCAGCCGGACCGCTGGGAGAACAGGGTGTGACGGCTGGCCCTGCTAACCGAGCGCCAGCTGGTTCAGGCCGTCGGCCACCTGGGTGAGCCTGCCCAGGACCTCGGTGGCCTGAGCGGGCGTTTGCCCGGCCAGTCCGGCTGAGGGCGTTACCCGGATGGAGCCGAGGAGCGACGCCGGCAGGCCAAGCTGGTGCCAGGGGCGCCACACGGAGTCCACGCAGTCAGCCACCTTCGGCAAGGGGCGTCCTGACGACACGTCCAGGACGCCGGCCCAGAACTGCTTTCCTGCCTCGACAGCGCCGGCCAGCTGCTCCCACTGCCGGTTGGTCAGTGCCTTCAGCGGCAGCGCAACACCGTCGGCCCCGGCGGCCAGGGCCAGCTCGATCGGCGCCTCGATCTCGGGGAAACTGAGCACCACCTCGGCTGCACCGGCTGCGCGCAGGGCCTCGAGGACCAGCCGCAGTGACTCGCGGGCTTCCGAAGCGGCCCCGGCGCGAAGAGTGCGGTATCCGCTGGCGGTGGGAATGGTTCCAGCCAGCACGGCTGCAATGTCGGGCTCGTCCACTTGCACAACGAGGCGGGTGCCGGGAACGGCGGCGGCAACCCTGCGGAGATAGCCTCCGACGCCGGCTGCGAGGGAGGCGGCCAGGTCCCGGCGCGCGCCGTGGTCCAGCAGGGCGCGTTCACCATTGTGCAGGTGCAGCCCGGCGGCCAGGCTGAGCGGGCCCACCAACTGCACCTTCAGGTCTGTGGCGGAGAGATCTTCGGCCCCCGCAACGTCCGCGAGGACATTCAGGTCGGTGGACAGCGCCGATGCCGCGCGGCGCATTTCCTTGCCGGGCCGGTCGACGAGCCGCCATCCGTAGGGCTGGACATCCACCGCGAGTTCCTCCAGGAGCGCAGCGGTACGTCCCAGTGCATCGGAGCCGACGCCGCGGTCCGGCAGTTCGGCGAGGAACGGCAGGTGCGGACTGCCAAGCTCACCCCGGATGATCCGGGCGGCTTCCAGCGGGTCCTCGCCAGGCCACGGGCCCAATCCGGTGGCGGTGGCTTCCTGCGGTGAGGCTGCCGTGGAAGGGCCTGGTTTGGCGGCCGGCTCGGCGCCTGGATCCGGGTGGTGCTGTTCCCGGCTCACGCCAGCGCGGAGGTCTGCGGCTGCTGCCCCGACGATGCCTGGTGGTCCTCCGCGATGGCCTCGTGGTGGCGGATGACCTCGCCGATGATGAAGTTGAGGAACTTCTCGGCGAAGGCGGGGTCGAGATGGGCGTCCTCGGCGAGCCGCCGCAGCCGTGCGATCTGGGCTGCCTCACGGCCGGGGTCGCCGGCGGGGAGCCGGTGCGTTGCCTTCAGGAAGCCCACTTTCTGTGTGGCTTTGAAACGCTCAGCCAGGAGGTAGACCAGCGTGGCATCGATGTTGTCAATGCTGGAGCGGATGGACAGCAGTTCAGCCATCACCGAATCGTCCACGTGGCCTGCCAGGGAGCTGGCGGAGGGGTCGAAATCGTCGGAGCCAGGAGAGCTGGGGTTGTGCTGCGTCATGGCTCCAGTCTATGGGAGCCGGGGGAATGACCGCGGCTGTGAAGCGCCGGCACCAGCCCGTTGCCGGCACCGGCGCTTCACACCCGGAAACATCCGCCTGGATCAGATGCCCAGCAAGGCCCGGTGCTCTTCCCGGCGTTTGGCCTGTTCGGCCGGGTCCGGCACCGGCAGGGAGGCGATCAGCCGCCGCGTGTAGTCATGCTGGGGATTGCCCATGACCTGGCTGCCGATCCCCTGCTCCACCAGCCTGCCCTTGTACAGCACGCCCACCCACGATGAAAGGATGTCCACAACCGCCAGGTCGTGGCTGATGAAGAGGCAGCCGAATCCGAACTCCTCCTGGATGTCCCGAAACAGTTCCAGGACCTTTGCCTGCACCGAAACGTCCAGGGCCGACGTCGGCTCGTCCGCGATCAGCAGCCGCGGGTTCAGGCTCAGAGCCCGCGCCAGTGATGCCCGCTGCCGCTGGCCGCCGGACAGTTCGTGAGGGTAACGTCCCGCGTACGACGCCGGCAGCTGGACTGATTCGAGGAGCTCACCGACGCGTTTGCGGGCCTGGGCAGCGCTGGGCCGGGTGTGGATCAGCATGGGCTCGGCGATGCACTCGCCGATGGTCAGCTGCGGGTTGAAGGACGCGGCCGGGTCCTGGAATACGAAGCCGATGTCCTTGCGCAGGGGTTTGAAGGTGCGTTCGCGCAGGTTCAGCATCTCGTACCCGAGCACCTTGAGGCTGCCACCGGTGGTCCGGTTGAGGCCCGCGATGGCACGGCCAATGGTTGTCTTCCCGGAACCCGACTCGCCCACCAGGCCGAACACCTCGCCCCTGGACAGCGTGAAACTGACGCCGTCCACGGCTTTGAAGGCCGGGGTGCCGAGCCGTCCCGGGTATTCGATGACCAGGTTGTCGGCAGCTACCAGCACCTCCTCATCCTGGTAGCGCCGTTCCGTAAGGCCGGCCGACGCCGAATTCCGGCCCAGGTGCGGCACTGCGGCGAGGAGGTTGCGGGTGTAGTCCTGGCGGGGTTCAGCGAAGAGCTTTTTCGCCGGGGCTTCCTCCACGATGTCGCCCTGGTACATCACCACCACCCGGTCGGCCAGGTCGGCCACGACGCCCATGTTGTGCGTGATCAGCACGATGGCCGTGCCGTACTTGTCCCGCAGGTCCCGGAGGAGCTCCAGGATTTCCGCCTGGACCGTGACGTCCAGCGCCGTGGTGGGTTCGTCCGCCACGATCAGTCCGGGGTTCAGTGCCAAAGCCGCTGCAATGACCACGCGCTGCTTCTGCCCGCCGGAAAACTGGTGCGGGTAGTAGTTCACGCGCTGCTCGGGGTCGGGGATGCCCACCTTCCGGAGCGCGTCGATGGCCCGCTCCTTGGCGTCCTTCCGGGAGACGCGGCGGCCGCCTTCGCTTGCCGCATGGGCCCGGATGCCTTCGGCGATCTGCCATCCCACCGTAAACACGGGGTTCAGGGCAGTGGAAGGCTCCTGGAAAACCATGGCGACATCCCGCCCGCGGATCTGGCGGAGTTTGCCTGGACTGAGGCTGATGACGTTGGCGCCGTTGATCACCACGGCGCCCGAACTCACAGCGGTCTCGGGGAGCAGGCCCAGGATCGTTTTGGCCGTCACCGTCTTCCCCGAACCGGACTCCCCCACGATGGCCAGCACTTCGCCTTTCCAGACGTCGAGGCTGACGTCCTTTACTGCCTGGACGTCGCCGGCGTCGCTGGCGAAGGTGACCTTAAGGTGGTCGATACCGAGAACCGGTTTGCCTGACTGGCCGGCGGGTTCCGGTGCCGGGTCGATGTTGACGCTCATGGGGTCCTCACTTCTGCGGTGATGGCCGCGTTGTCGACGGGTGCCGGGGAATTGCCGCCGCCCGCGCGTTTCCGGCCGCGGAGCCGGGGATCGTTCAGGTCGTTGATGCTTTCGCCCACCAGGGTGAGTCCGAGGACCGTCCACACGATGGCGAGACCGGGGAAGAGGCCGGTCCACCAGATGCCCGACGTGGTGTCGGCCAGGGCCTTGTTCAGGTCAAAACCCCACTCGGCGGCCGAGCTCGGCTCGATGCCGAAGCCCAGGAAGCCCAGCCCTGCCAGGGTCAGGATTGCCTCCGAGGCATTGAGGGTGAAGATCAGGGGCAGCGTGCGGGTGGCGTTGCGGTAGATGTGCCGGGTCATGATGCGGATGTTGGACGCGCCAACCACCTTGGCCGACTCAACGAAGGGTTCTGCTTTGAGCCTGATCGTCTCGGCCCGGATCACCCGGAAGTACTGCGGGATGAACACCACAGTGATGGAAATGGCAGCCGCAAGGATGCCGCCCAGCAGGCTGGACTGCCCGCCGCTGATGACGATGGCCATCACGATGGCCACCAGCAATGACGGGAAGGCATACACAGCATCGGCCACGACGACGAGGACGCGGTCCAGCCACCCTCCAATGTATCCGCTCACCAGGCCTAGGATGACGCCGGCGAAAATGGACAGGACAACGGCCACGATGATGACCAGCAGCGCTGTCTGGGTACCCCAGATCATCCGTGACAGGACGTCGTAACCGCCCACGGTAGTGCCCAGGAGGTGCTTTCCGCCGGGCGCCTGTTGGGTGGGGAAGTTGCCGTCGGCATCCGACAGCTGCGCAAAACCGTAGGGTGCCAACAGCGGTGCGGCCAACGCCGTGAGCAGGAAGATGCCGGTGAGGACAAGCCCCACCACCAGCATGAAGCGCTGCAGGCCGACGCTCTTGTTGAAATGGGAAACAACCGGCAGCCGCCGGAAGAGGGGTGCCCGGGGGTTGGCGACGGGTTCGATCGTGTTGGCGGTCATGTCAGTACCTCACGCGGGGGTCGATCAGCGCGGCAATGATGTCCACGATGAAGTTGGTGACGGCGACGATGACGGCCAGCAGCACCACGATGCCCTGGACGGCTACGAAGTCGCGCGCCGTGAGGTAATTGGCCAGCTGGAATCCAAGGCCTTTCCACTCGAAGGTCGTTTCAGTCAGCACGGCGCCGCCGAGCAGCACCGCAATCTGCAGGCCCATGACCGTGATGATGGGGATCAGCGCCGGTTTGTAGGCGTGCTTGGTGACGAGCCTGAACTCGCTGACGCCACGGGATCGGCCGGCCTCGACATAGTCCTTGCCGAGCGTGCCAATGACATTGGTCCGGACCAGGCGCAGGAAGACTCCCGCTGTCAGGAAGCCCAACGCCACCGCCGGGAGGACAGCGTGCGACATCACGTCACTGAGTGCTGCCATGTTTCCGCTGCGCAGGGCATCCAGCCAGTAGATACCGGTGGGGGCCTCCAAACCGGTCAGGGACAGTTCGGTCCTGGTGCCGGCACGGCCGGCAACCGGCAACCAGCCAAGCCACACGGAGAATACGAGTTTGAGCAGCATGCCCGCGAAGAAGACCGGGGTGGCATAGAACAGGATGGCCAGGATGCGAAGCACTGCGTCCGGCAGGTGGTCGCGCCGATGCGCGGCGACCATGCCCAGCGGGATCCCCACCAGCAACGCAACGATGAGCGCGTTGATGGCCAGCTCCAGAGTGGCGGAGCCGTAGGTGGTGAGCATCTCGGTGACCTTGCGGTTGTCCGAAAGGGTGGTGCCGAAGTTGCCCGTGGCCAGCTGGCCGAGGTATTCGAAGTACTGCACGATCAGTGGCCGGTCGTAGCCGGCCGCATGGATGCGTTCCTGCAGCTGCTCGGGGGGCAGCCGGCCGCCCATGGCAGCGGTAATGGGGTCACCGGTGATCCGCATGAGGAAGAACACCATGGTGACGAGGATAAGGATGGTGGGGAAGATCAGCAGGAAACGGACCAGGATGTACTGGCCCAGCCCTCCCCCTGCCGACTTTTTCTTGCTGGGAAGGAGTCCGTCCGCGTCATTTGGCGGCGCGTCAATCAAAGTTGTCATCGGTACCTGTATTCGTGGTGACCGGGAGCCAGCATTCCCCTCGGTGCTGGCTGATGACCGGCAAAAGGCGGGACACCGTTGCGGTGTCCCGCCTCCGGCCTGTCAGAGCCCGATGGGCGTGGAGTGCTTACTTGGACAGGACGCCAAGGCGTGTCTTGAAGGAGGGGTCAAGGGTCTTTTCGACGCCCTTGACGTCTTTCCCGGCCACGAGGAGCTGGGAACCCTGCAGGAGCGGCAGGGTGGAAAGATCCTTGGCCACCGCCGTCTGGACGTCACCGATCAGCTTCTGCCGCTCGGTCTTGTCCGGGGTGGTCAGCTGCTTCTGGACCAGGTCCGTAACCGTGGGGTTCTCGTAGTGGTTCTTGAGGAAGTTGCCCGGGATAAAGAACGGCGTGAGGTAGTTGTCCGCATCCGAGTAGTCCGGGAACCAGCCGAGCTGGTAGACGGGGTAGGCGTCGGCGGTCCTCGCCTTGGAGTAGGTCACCCATTCGGTGGATTGCAGGTCCACCGTGAAGAGGCCTGACTTTTCCAGCTGTTCCTTGACCATGGCGTATTCGTCGCCGGAGGACTTGCCGTAGTGGTCCGGGTTGTACTGCAGCTTCACGTTGACCGGACCGGTGATCCCGGCGTCGCCCAGGACCTTCTTGGCCTTGTCCAGGCTCGGTTTGCCGTTGCCGTCGCCGTACAGCTCCTTCATCGGCTGGGTTGCGCCGGGCAGTCCGTCCGGAACCACCGAGTAGGCGGGGACGTAGGTGCCCTTGTAGACCTGGTCGGAGATGGCCTGGCGGTCCACGATGTCAGCCATGGCCTGCCGGACCGCGAGGGCCTTGGCCGGGTTAGCCTCGGGAGTCTTGGCGCCGTACGGCATGGTGTCGAAGTTGAAGACGATGTAGCGCAGCTCGCCGCCCGGGCCCTTGTAGACCTTGACCTTGGAGTCCTTGTCCAGGTCTGCTGCGTCGGTTGCGGTCAGGCTGCGGCCGGCAACGTCGATGTTGCCACCCTGGACATCCAGCTTCAGGTTGTTTGAGTCTGCGTAGTACTTGATGACAGCGCTGTCATTGGCCGGCTTGCCCAGCAGGCCGCTGTAGTCCGGGTTGCTCTTGAGGCTGACGAGCTCGTTCTTCTTGTAGGAATCGATGGTGTAGGGGCCGGCGAACGGCTTGCCGGCAACGATGTCCTCATCGCTCATGACTTTGTCGGCCGGGAAGACTTCCTCGTCAATGATCGGCCCGGTGTTGGTGCCAAGCACGCTGGGGAACACCTGGTCATTGCCGGCCTTGAGGTTGAACACCACTGTGGTGTCGTCCTTGGCGTCAACCGACTTGAGGTTGGACAGCAGGGACGCCGGACCGTTGGGGTCGTTGATCTTGACTACCCGGTCGTAGGAGAACTTCACGTCCGAGGCAGTCAGCGCATGGCCGTTGGCAAATTTCAGGCCGGGTTTCAGTTTCACCGTGAACTCGGTGGGTGCGGTGAAGGAGGCCGACTCCGCAATGTCCGGGCTGACCTCCGCGGAACCGGGCTTGGAGTTCATCAGAAAGGGGTAGACCTGGTTCATCACCAGGAAGGAGCCTGCGTCGTAGGAGCCGGCGGGGTCGAGGGTGACGACCTTGTCGGTCGTTCCGAAGGTAATGGCACCGCCGCCGGCGCTGCCGCCGGTGGACGTTCCGCCGCCGCCACCCGATGGCCCGGTGCAGGCTGTCAGGGCCAGGGCGGAGATGCCTGCCAGCGCGATGGCGCGGTGCAGGGCAGTTGTGCTCTTGATCATCTGTGAACTTTCTGTCCGATGAGTACGAGCGCGCCGAGTACAGGGGTGCATGTGCCCTTGCCTCCGGCGCGCAGTGCTGATCCCTAGATTCAATCAGAGAGTCTGCCCTCAGGACGGCCAATTCTGTGAGTTGAAACACAAAATTTATCTCATTGGCCCCCTGCTGCGGTGGCGCGGCCTGCAGGACAGGATTTCCGCGGCACAGCAAAGCACCGCGCCGGCAACAGCCGGTGCGGTGCGGGAATTGGGAAGCTTAGAGCGCGGCGCGCTGAAGCGAGCGGGCAGCATCGATGGTTGCCTGGCCCAGCACGCGCGTCCCCTGGTACAACACCACCGTCTGCCCGGGCGCCACGCCCCGGAGTGGAGCCACCAGCCGGACCACCAACTGGCTTCCGGCGGCGGCGTCGGGGGCGTGCTCCACCCAGGCGGTGGCCGGGACCGGATCCCCATGGGCCCGGACCTGTGCGTAGCAATCGAATTCGGCGCCGGTTTCCACCTCGGCGATGGGAAGGCCCGCCCAGGAAACCTTGATGCCGCGGATCTCGTCAATCGCCAGCAGCGCCTGCGGACCCACCACCACCTTGTTTTCCTTGGGCCGGATCTCCAGGACGAAACGGGGCTTGCCGTCGGCTGCCGGGGTTCCCAGCTTGAGCCCGCGGCGCTGGCCGACCGTGAAAGCGTTGGCGCCGGGGTGCTCCCCCACCTTTGCGCCCGTCTCGTCCACGATGTCACCGCTGGTCATCTCGATCTTTTCGGCAAGCCAGCCCGCGGTGTCGCCGTCGGGAATGAAGCAGATGTCATGGCTGTCCGGCTTGTTGGCAACGGAGAGTCCACGCCGCTCGGCTTCGGCGCGAACCTCCGCCTTGGAGGGGGTGTCTGCCAGCGGGAACATGGAGTGCTTGAGCTGTTCGTGGGTAAGGACGCCCAGGACGTAGCTCTGGTCCTTGGCCCAGTCGGCGGCGCGGTGCAGTTCGCGGTTGCCGTCGGCGTCTTCGATCACCTTGGCGTAGTGCCCCGTGCACACGGCATCGAAGCCCAGTGCCATGGCCTTCTCCAGCAGCGCGGCGAACTTGATGCGCTCGTTGCAGCGCATGCAGGGGTTGGGGGTCCTGCCGGCCGCGTATTCGTCGATGAAATCCTGGACGACGTCTTCCTTGAACCGCTCGGAGAAGTCCCATACGTAGTAGGGAATCCCCAGCACGTCACAGGCGCGCCAGGCGTCCCTGGAGTCCTCGATGGTGCAGCAGCCGCGGCTGCCCGTGCGCAGGGTGCCGGGCATGCGCGAAAGGGCCAGGTGGACGCCGACGACGTCGTGCCCGGCCTCCACCGCGCGGGCGGCGGCAACGGCGGAATCAACTCCGCCGCTCATGGCTGCTAGTACTCGCATGCTGGCTTTCTGTTGGCGTGGGTGTATGTGGGGGCCGGCCTGGACCTGCCGGCAGCGAAAACGATCTTCGCCTATCCATTCTACGGCGGCAGGCAAATCAGCCCGCCGGACCGCATGGAGCGCTACAGTCCCCCGCGCCCCGGCCGGCCCACGGTCCCCGCCGTCTGGATCGAGGACTCGTGTCCCGCCATGCCTGCCTGGCGCGCCCGGGCATAGGCCTCGGGCAGCGCCTTCAGCAGGGCATCGACGTCGGCCTCGGTGGAAGCGTGCCCCAGGCTGAACCGCTGGGCGCCACGGGCGGTTTCCTCGTCCAGGCCCATGGCCAGGAGCACATGGGAAGGCCTAGGCACGCCGGCCGTGCAGGCAGATCCTGTGGACGATTCGACGCCGGCGAGGTCGAGAAGGAACAGCAGCGAATCGCCTTCGCAGCCGGGGAAGGTGAAATGGGCATTGCCCGGGAGCCGGCCATCGCCGGGGGCGCCGCGCAGGACGGCGTCGGGTATGAGGTCGCGCACGCCGTCGATCAGGCGGTCGCGAAGGGCAGCAATCCGTGCCGCTTCCGCCGGCAGTGCAGCCGTGGCAGCCTCCGCCGCGGCGGCGAAGGCGGCGATCGAGGCCGTGTCCAGCGTGCCGGACCGGACATCGCGCTCCTGCCCGCCGCCATGCTGCACCGGTGTCAGTTTGACCGCGCGCCCCAGAAGCAGGGCACCCACCCCCACGGGACCGCCGATCTTATGGCCGGATATGGACATGGCGTCCAGGCCGGATTCCTTGAAGTGCACTGGAACCGACCCGAAGGCCTGGACGGCGTCCGAGTGCACGGGAACGCCTGCGGCATGGGCCAGCTCAACAATGCGGGCGACGGGCTGGATGGTGCCGACCTCGTTGTTGGCCCACATGACGGTCACCAGCGCCACGGTGCCGGGATCGCGGGAAAGCTCGGCTTCCAGGACGGCGACGTCCAGCACGCCCCCGGAGTCCACCGGCAGCCAGGTCACCTCGGCGCCCTCGTGGCGTTCGAGCCATTCAACGGTGTCCAGGACAGCGTGGTGTTCGACGGCGGAACACAGGATGCGGCGCCGCTTCGGGTCTTCTGCCACGCGGGACCAGTACAGGCCCTTGACGGCGAGGTTGTCCGCCTCGGTGCCGCCGGAGGTGAAGATTACCTCCGACGGGTGGGCTCCCGCGGCGGAGGCAATCGCCTCCCGTGCGTCTTCGACCGCCCGGCGCGCCCGGCGTCCCGATCCATGCAGTGAGGAGGGGTTTCCCGTCCGCGCCAACTCGCGTGTCAGGGCGGCGAGCGCCGCATCGGAAAGCGGCGTGGTGGCGGCATGGTCGAGGTAGGCGGGCATCCTCCAATTCTATCGCGGCGCCGAACGGCGGACCGGGGCCGGTCCTTAGCGTCCCGCCGTGATCCTGGCGCAGCAGTGTCCGGGTCCGGAGACCGCGGCAACACACCCTTCATCACTGCCGCACCCGGCGGCTGCGCCCCGGAGGAAGGCGCCATTCATGTCGCAGACCACCGCCGCGTGGGACCGTGAGAGCCGGTGGAAGGGGCAGTTTGTGAGCAGGAACCCACCGTCACCATCAGGCTGCGGCTGGTAGCCGGCTTCCGTCAGGAACTCCTCCAGTCCACCGGCTCGTTCCGCCAGTTCCCGGCCCTTGGCAAACGCGCCGGCGCGCAGGGACTCCCCCACGGGAGACCCCTCCCCCTGCGACGCTTCGATGGCGGCCGCCATCAATTCGCCGGCGAGGTCGTAGTTCCGGTCGGGCACGGACGCTCCGACTTCGCCCCCTACGGTCCGGTACATCTTGGCCGGGCGGCCGGAGCCGGGTCCCACCCTGCCTGCCGGTTTGTGGAACTCCACAGCCAGCAGGCCGTCCTGCACCAGCCTGTCGAGGTGGAAGGAAGCCGTACTCCTTGCCATGCCCGCAGACTCGGCCACTTCGTCACGTCCCACGGGCCGCGGGGATGCTGCAACCAGTTCGAAGAGCTGCAGCCGCTTCGCGTCCGTCAGGGACGCAACGGCCGCAAGCCTGTCCGCCCAGGAAAGTCGGTACATGGTTCCACCAATCCAAAGTCAAGATCTATTGATTATAGAACGCTTGCTTTCTAAAATTGGCATACCTACTTTTAGAAGGAGCAAGCCATGAAACCAGCATCGGCAGTACGGGCCCAGCACTCTCCCACCGCGGCGCCGGCCGCCTGGCAGGCCTTCGTACTGTTGCGGACCGTCTTCACCGTTGCACCCATCCTGTTCGGCCTGGACAAGTTCACGAACATCCTCACGGACTGGACCGTCTACCTCGCACCCCAGGCCACGGCCGTGGTGCCGCTGCCGCCGCAGACCTTCATGTATGTGGTGGGAGTCGTGGAGATCATCGCGGGCGTGGCTGTGGCCGTGCGTCCAAAGTTCGGTTCATTGCTGGTGGCCGCCTGGCTGGCCGGGATCATCATCAACCTCCTGCTGCTGGGAAGCTTCTATGACGTGGCCCTGCGGGACTTTGGGCTCCTGGTGGGCGCGCTGGCCCTGAACCGGCTGTCCATCGGGACATCCCGGATCACTGCATGACGCTTTGACCATCCCAAGCGGGCGATGCGTCCAACAAGACCCGCCGGCAGCTGAGCCCTCCAGCCGCCGGCGGTTTTGGCCTGCGGAGCCTGGCAGGCGGGAACCCGTGGGCTCAGGCAGACGGGGGCAGCAACGGCAGGTAATGGCGAACGTCAGCCCGCGCGGACGCAAGGGTTGCCGCATCCGGGCAGGATACCGATATATAGGCCGAGGAACCGGCCGTGCCAAACATCCTTGCCAGGATGGCGGTGGACCTTCCGCCTGGAGCCGCCTGCTCCAGTGCCAACACTTCCACGCTCTTTCCGGGATTCTCCGCAGTGCCGCCCCACTGCAGGGTTTCCGGCTTCAGGTAGGAGGGCTGGATGGTGGCATCCAGATACTGGAAGAGGGCAACGGTGGACTCCCTGTCCCCTTCCCGGACCAGCGGGCCCTGGCCGGTACTGACCCTGGCGGCAACTTTGCAGCCATCCGCTTTGGCGTACTGGCTGGCGCCGGCCACGTTGTCTTTTTCGAGCTTCCAGCCCGGTGCGCCCTTAAGCTCGTCGGATACGCCCACGGGCACACCGGGGGCAAGGGTGGCGCCTGCGGCAAAGGGCATGTCCTGCGCCGCCACGGCGGCAGCGTCGTGCCCCGGGGTGATGGTCGGCGTGGACAGGGCGGCGGTACTGGGCGGCGCAGCCGGCACGGAGGGGTCCCGGACGTCCACGCTGCAGCCGCCGAGCAACATTGCCAGGGCGCCGGCCATGGTGAGCTGCACTCCGCGGTTGGTTGCCTTGCCGGCCCGGCCCGTCGTCGTCGGCATATGCATCTCTCCTCCATGGCATCCCTGCCGGCCGGTGTTCAGCCGCGCACGTAGAGTCTAGACGCCGGCCACGGCGTCGCAGGGAACCGCGGACCCCGGGACGATCGTTGTCAGGGCAGGCGCAGGGTCCACGGCGGCGGGCCCGTGCTGGCTAGACTGGGCGGCACGTTGCTTTCCCCGCCGGAACCAGGAATCCGCGCAACAAGAGAAGGAAGATTGGTTGACCGACGGCAGAAGCTCCCATTACCAAGTCCTTCGCGTGGCCGTCACGGCCACCGAGAAGGAAATCAAGGCGGCATACCGCCGCGCCGCCCGGACGGCCCATCCGGACCACGGCGGTGATGCCGCGACATTCCGCCGCGTGACGGCTGCCTACGAGACGCTGATCGACCCCGCGCGCCGGCGCGCCTACGACCGCACCTACGGTGCCGGTGAGTCCCGGGACTCTGCGTCCGACGGCGGCGCGCACTTTGACGCACCCGCTGCCGGTAGCCGGGCGTCCGCCACTGTCCGCCGGCCGGGCAACAGCCGGAACACGGCAGGCGACCCGCCGGTCTACGTCCCGCCCTACGGCGAAGGCGGCACCGCAGTTCCCCTCATCCCATTCGGCCAGGCCCGGCAGCAGGTGCACGGCATGCCGAGGAAACGGGGGATCTTCGGTGCTGAAGCGCGGATCCAGCGCGAGATGCGCACGGTCCAGCTGCTGACGCGCCAGGTACTGCCCGCCATTCCGGCGGCGCGGCTCATCAATGGGCTGCAATCGCCGGCGGATAACAGCCACATCGACCACGCGGTCCTGGCCGGTTACCGGCTGGCCCTCGTGAACTCCATGCTCCTGCCGAAAGGCGCCTACGCCTGGGACGGCCGGACCCTCAACCACGGAGGGCGCTCGGTGGCGCCTCCGCAGCTTGCCCGGGTGGTGTGGGCCATGCAGGAGATCTTCCCCGAGCTCAACGTCACCGGGTGGACCGTGGTGCACAGCCCGGACGGAAATCTCCATGAACCCGTGATCGACCACCACCGCCGGCCCGCGGGCGCCCTGGAAACGGTGCAGATCGTCAACGCCGCGGGGATGGTGCGGGGGCTGAAGGAATTTTTGGCCTCGGGACCCGCACCCAATACCGTGAACGTCCCCGTCCTTGCCAGGCTGCTGCGCGGCATGCACTGACGGCGGTGGCTAGGATGGGGTGGTGTTCCGCATCCTCTTCCATGCCCCAGAAATCCCCGGCAATACCGGAAACGCCATCCGCCTTGCCGCCATCACCGGCGCTGAACTGCACCTCGTGGAACCCCTGGGATTCGACTTTTCCGATGCCAAGCTGCGCCGGGCGGGGCTCGACTACCACGACCTCGCCGTGGTCACCGTGCATAAGAGCATTGAGGACGCCTGGGAGCACCTCCAGCCGGAGCGCGTCTATGCCTTCACCTCCGACGGCAGCACCAGCTACACCGACATCAGCTACCGGCCCGGCGACGTCCTGATGTTCGGCCGCGAATCGGTGGGCCTGCCGGCGGAGCTCAAGGACGACCCCCACGTCACCGCCACCGTCCGCCTGCCCATGCTGCCCGCCCTGCGTTCCCTGAACCTCGCCAACGCAGCCTCCATCGCCGTGTACGAGGCGTGGCGCCAGCAGGGATTCGCCGGCGCCAAGCTCTAAGGCGGCCGGCACCCGGCTGCGGCGGCCTTCCGCCGTCCCGGCAAATAGATTTGCCTTCTTCCCATCCGCCGGGCGTCCGGCCCCGAATGCCTTTTGAAGACATTCGAGCGGAGCAAGGAGCTGCAGGTGACACTACTGGAGGCAGGATCCAGGCAGGACAGCCGCAGCCGGCACGGCACTGCTGAGGATTCGCCGCACAGAGACTTATGCTTGGACGTAATGGAAACTCCCAACGCGCCCAATTCAGAAGGCTCGGCCGCGGTGACTGACCCACCTGCAGACCTCAGCCAGCGCCTCTCGGTCCTGCTGGCGCGCATTGCCCGCGGGGACCAGGCGGCCTTTGCCGAGTTCTACCAGCTGACGTCCCGCAGGGTCTTTGGCATGGCACGGCGGGTCCTGATCGATCCCGAGCTCAGCGAGGACACCACCCAGGAAGTCTTCCTGCAGGTCTGGCAAAACGCGGCCAAGTTCGATCCGCAGGCGGGCAGCCCGCTCTCCTGGCTGATGACCATCTCGCACCGGCGGGCGGTGGACAAGGTCCGCTCCTCGCAGTCCTCCACCGACAGGGAGGCACGGTACGGGGCGAGCACGCAGGACATCGACCACGACAGCGTGTCAGATGAAGTCGGCAGCCGGCTTGAGGCTGAGGCGGTGGTCCGCTGCCTGGGGACGCTGACCGAAACCCAGCAGGAATCCGTTCGCCTGGCCTACTACGGCGGCCTCACCTACCGGGAGGTCGCGGAACGCCTGAATGCAGCAGTGCCCACTATCAAGTCCCGCATCCGCGATGGACTGATCCGATTGAAGACCTGTTTGGGGGTGAGTTGAGATGAGCGGCACGGACCACGGACACAACGGACGTTCCAGCGCCTTCGGCGACACCGTCGCCATGGACCTCGCGTCAGGACGGGCCGTCGACCTCGCGGAACTTTACGCCCTTGACGCGGTGACGGACCAGGAACGCGATGCCATCGACCACTACATCTCCTCAGCTCCGGAAGCGGAGCGGCTGGCCTTCCTGGAACGGGTGCGGCAGTCACGGGAGGCGCTCGCCCGCACCTTCCGTGCCGAGGCGGAGCCGCCGTCGGACCTGTTCGACCGGATCGTCGCCCAGCTTCCCGCCCAACTCCCGGCACAACCAGGACAGGACGGCGGAGCTGCCGCAGCAGCAGCGGGAAGCCCCGGCTTCCAGCCCGGCCTCCACAGCGGAACCGGCCCGCTCGACGAGCTGGCGCAGGCCCGGAAACGCCGGGAGGAACGGCGTGGACCGTCCGGTGCCCGGCGTTGGCTGGTGGGCGTGGCGGCCGCCGCAGCCATAGCGCTCGGCGGTGTGGGCGTTGGCGCCTACCTTGCCGACCAGAACGATCCCGTCAACATGGTGGCCCGCGCCTCGGACCTGCGGGAGGCATCCGTGAACGTGGCCGGCGGCGGAAAGGCCACCGTGCTGATTTCCGAGTCCAAGGACTCGGTGGTGGTGAAGATGAGCGGCGTACCCGCTCCCCCGGCGGGCAAGGTGTACCAGATGTGGCTGATCCCCAAGGACGGGTCGGCGCCGGTATCGCAAGGGCTGATGGACGAACAGGCCCTGTCCAAGCCCGCAGTGGTCCAGGGCATCCACTCGGCTGCCGCCCTCGGGATCACGGTTGAGCCGGCCGGCGGCTCCACGTCGCCCACCCTGCCCACCGTGGCCGCGGCTCCGCTCGGCGCCTGACGACGCACGTGAAAGGCGCGCCCCGGTTCCTGTTGAAGGAACCGGGGCGCGCCTTTGCTGTCGAAGGCCGTTGACCTAGAAACCGGCGATAGTGCCGGGTCCATTGACTGCCACCACATGGAAGGCTTCCGCGGAGCGGCCCGCGGGCAGGCCGGCCCGGGCGGCGTTAACCTGCATCCCCTGGCGGACGGTGGCCTCCATGGCGGCAACATCCGGGTGCTGGCTGACATGCACGTGGATGGCGGCGAGCTTGGCGTCCACGTGCCCCGAGACGTCCACGAAGTGGTTTTCCCGCTCCTCCGGCCCGGCATACAGCCAGAGCCACGGCAGCTTGTAGGCTTCCAGGCCTGCCGCTGCCAGTTCCGGGTAGGCAAAGGGATTTTCCAGCGCCGGATAGACCGCCCGGGTCACCGCTTCACCCACGGCCAGGTGGTCGGGGTGGCTTTTCTGGATCCGCTGCCAGTTCCGCTCCGGATGCATGGCAAGGACGACGTCGGGCCGGATTTTCCGGATCAGGCGCACCACGTCCCGCATCACCTCGTGTGACGGTTCCAGGTACCCGTCCCGCTGGTGGAGATAGTGGATGTCGGTGACGCCTACGAGTTCGGCGGCGCGGCGCTGTTCGGCGTCGCGCATGGCGATGATGTCGGCACGGTGCGCGGGGTCGAAGCCGCCCGCGTCGCCGTCAGTCATGATGCAGTAGCTGACTTCGACGCCTGCCGCAGTCCAGCCGGCGACGGTGCCCGCGGCGCCAAAATCGATATCGTCAGGGTGGGCCGCGAAACAGAGCACCCGCCCAACCCGGTGCGTCTCCGGGTTGAACGGGCTCCGTGCCTTCGGGAGGGAGGCTGTCAAGGAGTCAGCCTTTTCGCTTCTTGATTTCGGCCGTGGCCTGCGGCAGGACCTCAAAGACGTCACCAACGATGCCGAAATCCGCGATCTCGAAGACCGGGGACTCAGCGTCCTTGTTGATGGCGACGATGACCTTGGACGTCTGCATTCCGGCCTTCTGCTGGATGGCGCCTGAGATGCCTGCGGAGATGTACAGCTGCGGCGACACCGTCTTGCCGGTCTGCCCCACCTGCGCGTCGTGGCTGATCCAGCCGGCGTCCGTGGCGGCGCGGGACGCGCCGACCGCTGCGCCGAGGGCATCGGCCAGTTCTTCGACGGGACCAAAGTCGCCGTCCATGCCGCGTCCGCCGGCCACGACGATCCGGGCATCGGTCAGGTCCGGGCGGCCGCTGGCCACCTTCTGCTCCCGCGCGGTGATGCGGGCCGCCGCGGCCACGGCGGGGACCTCCACGGTGCCGGTCGCCGGGGTGCTGGCTGCCGGAGCAGGTTCCGGGGTGATGTTGTTGGCCTTGAGGGTCAGCACGGAAACCGGCGTCGTGGCCTTGCAGGACGTGGTGTAGGAGCCGGCCAGGACGGACTTGTGCGCCGTGCCGTCCGCGTCCACCGCGACGACATCGGTGATGACGCCGGCATTCAACCGGATGCCCAGCCGCGCGGCGATTTCCTTGCCCTCCGGTGAGTTGTCCAGCAGCACGATGCCGGCGCCGGTGCTTTCCGCCGCTGCGGCCAGGTAGGCTGCCTTCGGCGCCACCAGGAAGTCATCCAGGTCCTGGCCCGACGGACGCAGGATGCCGGCCACTCCGTACTCGGCGAAGGTGGCCGCGACGGCGTCGGACAGGTCCCCGTTAAGGGCGACGGTGCTCTCGCCCAGGGAACGGGCCAGTGTCAGCAGCTCCAGGCTGCTCTTCTTCAGTGCTGCGCCGGGGTTGTCGATGAATACGAGTACTTTTGCCATGTCGGTGTCCCTCTTAGAGCAGCTTCTGGGCGGCCAGGAAGTCAACCAGCTTGATGCCTGCGTCGCCTTCGTCGGTGATGATGGTGCCTGCAGTCCTGGGCGGTCGCTGTTCCGCGCTGGTCACGGTGGTCCAGGAACCGGCGAAGCCCACGTGGGAAGGGTCCACACCGATGTCGGCCAGCGACAGGGTGGTGATGCTCTTCCGCTTGGCAGCAATGATGCCCTTGAAATTGGGGTACCGGGGCTCGTTGATCTGGTCCGTGACGGACACAACGGCGGGCAGCGGGGCCTCCACCGTCTCCGAGTAAGTATCGGCGTCGCGGCGGGCCGTCAGCCGGCCGCCGTCCACCTGCAGGGTGGAAGCGAAGGTCACCTGCGGCAGTCCCAGCCGCTCCGCCAGCTGCGCGGGGACGAGCGAGGTTTCACCATCCGTGGACGCCATGCCGGTGATGACCAGGTCCACATCCCCCAGGTGCCGGACGGCTGCCGCAAGGGCCAGGGAGGTGGCCGCGGCGTCCGAACCGGCCAGGGCGTCGTCGGTCAGGTGGACTCCCTCGGTGGCCCCCATCTGCAGCGACTTCTTCACGGCGTTCACGGCGCCGGCGGGGCCCATGCTGAGGGCGATGACCTGGTTGCCCGCCTTGCCTCCGCCCCGTGCCTCTGCCAGCTGGAGGGCAGCCTCCAGGGCGTATTCGTCAAGCTCGGACAGAATGCTCTCGTCGCGGTCCGTGGTATGGCCCTCGCCGTTGAGGTGGCGGTCGAACTGGGCGTCCGGTACATGTTTGACCAGGACTACGATCTTCAATGTCTCTTCCACTGTGTTTACAGCAGCCTTCCATGCTTGTGGACAGCCAGCCGGGTGGGCATGGCCGCGGAATGCCCGGCAGGCGGGTAGCTCCTAGCTAACCATATCGGCGAGCGCCTGCGCCCTCTTCCGTTAACGCCTGTTTCAGGGCCGCCCGGAATGCGTGACGACGGCGGTGCCCCCTTGGGTGGGGACACCGCCGTCGTCAAGCGTTGCAGGCTGCTTGTCCGGTCGCGTCAGCTGGCAGCGGCACCCAGCGTGACGTCGAAGGTCTGCTCCTTGCCGCCGCGCTGCACCGTGATCTTGACGCTGGAGCCTGCGGGCTGTTCGCGGACGGCAGCGGTCAGCTGGTTGGGTTCGCCGATGGTGAGGTCGTTGAACTTGGTGATGACGTCACCGACCTTGATTCCAGCTTTTCCGGCAGCAGAGTTGGGGTCAACCGTCGCCACGTCGGCGCCCACCGAGAACTCGGAGGAGGCTCCCGACGAGGCCTTGGCCTTGACGCTGACGCCCAGCTGGCCGTGCGAGGCCTTGCCGCTGTTGATCAGTTCCTGGGCCACCCGTTTGGCGTTGTTGATGGGGATACTGAAGCCGACGCCGATGTTGCCGCTCTGCGACGTTGATGTCCCGGAACCGGCGGAAGCGATCGCAACGTTGACGCCGATGATCTCGCCCTTGGTGTTCACCAGGGCGCCGCCGGAGTTGCCGGGGTTGATGGCCGCGTCAGTCTGGATCACGTTGATGGCGATGGACCCCTCGCCCGTGTTCTGCTGGCTCTGCCCGCCGCCGGGAGGGGCGAACTGGAAGCCCTGGTCACCGCCCTGGCTGTTGTCGCCGCCCTTCGGCGCGGCGGAGGAGGCCACGCTGATGGTCCTGTTGAGGGTGGAGACGATGCCGTCGGTGACCGTACCGGTGAGGCCCAGCGGGGACCCGATGGCGATGGCTGTATCCCCGACGTTGAGCTTGGAGGAGTCTCCAAGGGTGGCAGGGGTCAGGCCCGAGGTGTCGTCCACCTTGATGACCGCGAGGTCTGACAACGGGTCGGTGCCCACCAGTTTTGCGGGCAGGACCTTTCCGTCGCTGGTGCGGATTTCAAGGGTGGCGTTGGCGGTCTGGCCGTCGAGGGTCACCACGTGCGTGTTGGTCAGGATGTGTCCCTGGTCATCGAGGACAATGCCTGAGCCCGTACCGCCGGAGCTGCCGCTGGTGGCGCTGATGGTCACGACGCTCGGCGAAGCCTTCACGGCGGCCGCGGTGATTGAATTGACGTCGTCCTTGTTGTTGACGATGACCGTGCCCGGCTGGCTGTTGCTGCCCACGGTGGATGCGCTGGACCCGGTGTTCCCGAACAGTTCGCCGGCGCCAACGGTTGCCACTCCGCCGCCCACCAGGCCTGCTGCCAGGATGCTCGCCACCAGGGTTCCGACGCCGAAGCTTGCCTTCCGGCGCGGCGCATCCTTGGGGTTGGGGGCCAGGCCGACGTTGCCGGTGGGGGTGCCGTGGCCGGCACCGCCGTAGATGGATTGGCCGTTCTGGTGCTGCTGGCCGTAGTTCCCGGACTGGCCGTAGAACGGCTGGCGCTGCGGATACTCGGGACGCGGGGAGCCCGGCATTTCCCGGGTATGGTCCTGGTCATGGGGCTGCGGGCGGTCCAGCCGCTCCGTGGGGTTGTGTGGCTGGTCGCCGGCAGTGCCGCCGCGTCCCTGTTCCGGGCTGCGGACGCCGTTCCCAAACTGAGATGCCGCCTGGCGGTCTCCGGGCTGCTGCGGGTCCTGCTGCTGCCAGGGGTTCCGGCTGCCCGCGTGGTTGTCCTCCGGGACCGGTCCTGGGGTTTGATTCTCAGTCATGGGACTTCCTTTCATCCTCGTCTGCCTTTAACTATGACCGGTCCCGCTGGAACAAGCTCGGATGTTTGCTGAGAGCTTCCTGAACGCTTTGGGAACGCCGGGGCGCCGGGCGGACCGTTTCGCTGGGGGCATATTCGGCGCCGTGGACGGCCCGTGGGGTGCACCATAGAATCAAGATGAATTGCCACAGCGACCTGCGGCTTCACACCAAGCGTGGGGGCGCTGCTGGATTCGACGACTGATTCGTCCCGAATCGGTGTCAGGCGTGCTGAAGGGTTGCACATGCGGTCAAAGTTCAAACGTATCCTCGCCGTGATCGGCCTTGCCGGGCTGCTGGCGGTACCCGCCGGCGCGGCCTGGGCCGAAGACCCGGTCACCATTCCCTCCGGGACCAACATTGTTGACAACGCAAACGTGTTGGGCAGCCGGAAGGGCGAAGTCCAGGATGCCATCCAGAAGCTGTTGAAGGACCACAAGTACAACCTGTACGTGGTAACGGTGAAGTCGTTCGAGAACCCCAGCGATCCCGCCGCCTGGTCCAATGCCGTCGCGCAGGCAAAGGGCATGGGCAAGGCAGACGTGATCCTGGCAATCGCGACGGACCAGGGCAAGTACTACTTCTCCCCCAACTCCGCCAGTGCCATCTATTCCAAGCGCAGCAACATCACGCAGAACGCCATCGTGGCCAATCTTGCCGGCGGCAAGAAGGACTTCGCGCAAGCTGCCATCGATACCGCGTCAGCCGTTGGTGACGCCGCGGGTGGAGGCAGTGGCAATGTGTCATCGGGTGCCGGGGCAGGGGCCGGAGTCCTGGTTGGTGCCGGCGTGGTGGTGGCCGGCGGCGGTGCATACCTGTACTACCGGAACCGGCGGAAGAAGGCTGCTGCCGGCCAGGCCGCTTCCAGTGGAAGCTACGGTCCCCAGGGCGCCGAACTGGACCCGCTGGCATCGCTCAGCGTCGAGGAGCTCCGCCGGAAGAGCGGTTCCCTGCTGATCGAGGCCGATGACGCCATCAAATCCAGCGAACAGGAACTTGGTTTCGCGCAGGCACAGTACGGTGACGCCGCCGTCGGGAATTTCACCAAGGCACTGGCCGAAGCGAAGGCCCATATGACCGAGTCCTTCAAGCTGCAGCAGCAACTGGACGACCATATTCCGGACACCGAAGAGCAGCAGCGCACCTGGCTCGGCGAGATCATCCGCCGGTCCGAGGCCGCATTGGCATCCCTCCAGGAGCAGAAGGCGGACTTCGACTCCCTCCGTGAACTGGAGAAGAACGCTCCGCAGGCCCTTGCGGCGGTCAACGCCGGGGCCCGCGAAGCCGATGCCAAGATTGCCAGTGCCGAGCAGTCGCTGGCCGGGATGCGCTCCAAGTACGCGGACAGCGCCCTGAGCCAGGTCGCTGACAACATCGTCCAGGCCAAGGAACGGCTTGCCTTTGTGCAGAACGCTTCCCAGACGGCCCAACAGAAGCTTGGCGAGGGCGAGGCAAGCCTTGCCGCCGTTGCCGTGCGCGCCGCTGAGGAGAGCCTGCACCAGACCAACGTCCTCCTCGACGCCATCTCCAAAGTGGCAGCCAACCTCGATGAAGCCCGGAACGGCCTGGAAACGGCAGTCGTGGACACGTCGCAGGACCTGGCCCAGGCAAAAGCCATGATCCAGTCCGGGGCACACGCCGAGCTTGCCGGGCCGGTCGCGGCGGTGGAAGCCGCCCTGGCACAGGTCAAATCCGAAATCCAGGGTGGAAAGATCGACCCCATCGCCACGCTCCAACGGGTTGAAACAGCCCACCAGTCACTGGACCAGGCTTTGACCGGGATCCGCGACCAGCAGGAGCAGGCCCGGCGCGCGCAGGCGTCCCTGCAGCAAACCATCATGTCGGCACAGGCACAGATCAGCGCGACGTCCGACTACATCACGGCCCGCCGTGGCGGGGTGGGCACGGAGGCACGGACCCGGCTGGCCGAGTCCCAGCGCAACCTCGACTATGCCCTGTCGATCGCCCGCACCGATCCTGTCACCGCGCTCACCTATGCGCAGCAGGCCCATGCCCTGGCGGCGCAGGCGGCACAGCTGGCGCAGGCCGATGTGGAGCACTTCGACGGCTATGCCAACCAGGGCTTCGACCGGGGCGGCATGTTTGGCGGAGGCGGGGGTGGCGGCCTTGGTGGAGCCATCCTCGGCGGCATCCTGATCAACTCGATCCTCAACGGCGGCCACGGCGGCTGGGGCGGCGGAGGCGGCGGAGGCGGCTGGGGCGACGGCGGCGGCGGAGGCTTCGGCGGCGGGGACGGCGGCTTCGGAGGCGGGGACTTCGGCGGCGGAGACTCCGGCAGCTTCTAGAGACTTCCGCCGGACGCCGGCAGATCCCGGCGGGCGGACAGACGCAGTACACCACTGTGCACCGGTTCCAGTGGTCAACACAGAGCAGGACGAAAGGCAAACACCATGGTTAAGCAGTCCATTTTCGGCCGCATCGCGCAGCTGGCAAAGGCGAACATCAACTCCTTGCTGGACAACGCGGAGGACCCGCAGAAGATGCTGGACCAGATGGTCCGCGACTACACCAACAACATCGCCGAAGCGGAATCCGCCGTGGCGCAGACCATCGGCAACCTCCGGATGCTGGAAGACGACTACAACGAAGACGTCAAGAATGCCCGGGACTGGGGAAACAAGGCTCTTGCCGCGTCCCGAAAGGCTGACGAGTTCCGTGCGGCCGGCGATGTAGCGGACGCCGAGAAATTCGACAACCTGGCAAAGGTGGCGCTGCAGCGCCAGATGGCTGCCGAAAACGAAGCCAAGGGTGCCGAGCCGAGCATTGCCTCCCAGCGCGAAGTGGTCGAAAAGCTGAAATCCGGCCTGGACCAGATGAAGAACAAGCTCAACCAGCTCACCAGCAAGCGCAACGAACTGGTGGCCCGGTCCAAGACGGCGGCGGCACAGTCCCAGGTGCACGATGCCATCAAGAGCATCGACATCATGGACCCCACCAGCGAAGTGGGCCGCTTCGAGGAAAAGATCCGCCGCGAGGAAGCCAAGGTCCGCGGCCAGCAGGAACTGGCAGCATCCAGCCTGGATGCCCAGTTCAACCAGTTGGAAGACCTGGGCGAGCAGACGGAAATCGAGGCCCGGCTGGCAGCCCTGAAGGCAGGAAACTCCAAGCCGGCGCTTGGCGCAGCCAACCCGGCAGGCGCCGAATCAACGGTTGAAGAAGCCGACTTCGACAAACTCTAAGGGCAACCCCGATCGCAGGGGGCAAAACGGCAATGGCCGGGACCGTGGTCCCGGCCATTGGCGTTTCCACAGTGTGTAGCGTGGTGCCATGACGTCTTCCGAAGGAACTTCCCTGGTCTGGCTGCGAGATGATTTGCGGCTGGATGACAACCCGGCCCTTGCCGAGGCCGCCCACCGCGGGGAGCCGGTGACCGTGGTCTACGTCCTGGACGAGGAGTCCGACGGCGTGCGGCCGCTCGGCGGGGCCGCCCGCTGGTGGCTGCACCATTCGCTGGCCGCGCTGTCCGCGGACCTCGAAAGCAAGGGATCACGGCTCGTGCTCCGCCGGGGGCCCGCCGACGAGACCATCAGGAAGCTTGCCCGCCAGACCAACGCCAGCCACATCTTCTGGAACCGGCGGTATGCCCAGCCGGAGCGGACCATAGACGCCGGCCTCAAGGATTGGGCCGGCAGCAACGGGATCCAGGCCTCCAGTTTCCAGGCGAACCTCCTGTTTGAGCCCTGGACAATCCGCACCGGCGCGGGTGGCCCCTACAAGGTGTACTCCCCCTTCTGGCGGGCCTGCCTTGCCTCCCATGAGATCCGGGACCCCCTGGAGGCCCCAACGGAACTGCCGGAACCTGCACATTCGGGCCGGGGGCTACCCGCCACCGACACACTCGGCGGCTGGAACCTGCTGCCCAGTTCCCCCGACTGGAGCGGCGGCCTGGCCGAAGCCTGGGAACCGGGGGAACACGGCGCTGCCCGCCGCCTCGAGGACTTCCTGGACGGACCCATTGAGGAATACGGCACCGGCCGGAACCTGCCGGGCACGGAGGGAACCAGCAGGCTGTCGCCGCACCTGCGCTTCGGCGAGGTCAGTCCGTTCCGGGTGTGGCGCGAGATCCGGCGGCGCCACCCGGGAAAGATTCCCGCCGACGTCGGTACCTTCCAGTCCGAACTGGGCTGGCGCGAATTCAACTGGCACCTCCTCTACCACAACCCCGATTTGGCTACCCGAAACTTCCGGCCCGCCTTCGATAACTTCCCCTGGGCCTCATTAAGCCGGAAGGAACTGGCGGCATGGCAGCAGGGAAACACCGGATACCCCCTGGTGGATGCAGGCATGCGGCAACTGTGGCAGACAGGCTGGATGCACAACCGGGTCCGGATGGCCGCAGCCTCGTTCCTTGTGAAGAACCTGCTGGCTGACTGGCGGATCGGGGAGGAATGGTTCTGGGACACGCTGGTGGATGCAGACGCCGCCAACAACCCGGCGAACTGGCAGTGGGTGGCCGGGTCCGGGGCGGACGCCTCCCCCTACTACCGGATCTTCAACCCGGTGACCCAGAGCAGGAAGTTCGACGCCGGCGGCAGCTACCTGAAGGCCTTCATTCCGGAGCTCAGAACTCTTCAGGGCAAGCAGATCCATGAGCCCTGGGAGGCCACGACGGATGGCTACCCGAAGCCGCTCGTGGACCTGCCGGAGTCCCGGGAACGGGCACTTGAGGCGTACCAGAAGATCAAGGAAGCCTAAGCATCCCTTGCCGGCCCGAAAGCCGCCTGCACCCCTTCGGTCAGCGGCTGACCTTGCCCATCAGGGACGCAATGGGCCGCAGGAAGATCGGACGGGCAAGGAACCAGGCTGCCACCATGACCGCCACGGAGGCGAGGAACACCCAGAAGCCAAACCAGCCGTCGTCGTCCCGGACACCGTACATGTGGTTAAGGTTCCGCAGCGCACCGGTGGTGAGCACCAGGAAGACGTGGACCGCGATGAAGGCCACAAAGTAGATCATCACCGGGAAGTGGACGGCGCGGGCCCATTCGATCGGGTAGGCCTTGTTCAGTCCTGCGGCCTTTTTCGGCCAGGCGGAGGACATCCTCACCCCCGTGATGAAGGCAAGCGGGGCAGCGATGAAGACGGTGACGAAGTATGCCAGGAGCTGCAGCGCGTTGTAGTTGATCCAGCCATCCTCCGTGGGCCAGTCCAGCGAGGCGTACTGGAGGGCGGCCGACAGTGCGTTGGGGAAGATGTCCCAGCTGGTGGGGACAATGCGCATCCACTGTCCGGTGGCAAAGATCAGGACCGCGAAGACGAGCCCGTTGATAATCCAGAGGGCGTCAAGGGTCAGGTGGAACCAGAGCTCAAGGGTAATCTTCGTAGGCGGATTTTTGGTCTTGACCAAGCCTTTGTTGTTCCTGGTCCAGTGTCCGCTGGGCTTTGTGGTGGTGCGCACCTGCCACCCCGTGCGGATGATCAGGAGCAGGAAGAAGGCGTTCAGGAAGTGCTGCCAGGCCAGCCAGGCGGGGAATCCGACCGGAGCGTTGTCCGGCAGTTCGGATTGTCCCGGGTAGTCAGCGACAAAGGATGCCACGGCCGGGAGCCCCATGAGGAGCTTCGCAAGCAGGACCACCAGGACCACTGCCACGAGGACGGCCGGAACCACCCAGTAGAGCCGTGACCGCTTACCCGTCGCGGCGGCGGGCTTTTTCGTGGGTGTGGCCATGGGACAACGTACCTCTCAGGAATGACGGGGGCTCACCGCACATCGCGGACCCTTCGAAAGAGAATACTAGGAACACCGGTCATCCAAGGAAAAACAAAACCCCGGCCGGCGTAACTGCCGGTCGGGGCCTTCATAAGTTGCGGGGACAGGATTTGAACCTGTGACCTCTGGGTTATGAGCCCAGCGAGCTACCGAACTGCTCCACCCCGCGTCGCTTGATCAACACTACCCTATTTTCCCGACTCCCCCGACCAGTCCCCGGGCGCGGCGGCGGTGGCACGGCCGGCCGCTGCCGGGCAAAGCAAAAGGCCCGGACACTGTTTCCAGTGTCCGGGCCTTTCCTCAGTTGCGGGGACAGGATTTGAACCTGTGACCTCTGGGTTATGAGCCCAGCGAGCTACCGAACTGCTCCACCCCGCGTCGCAAGAACTACTTTACCGGGAGGTGAACCACAGGCCAAATCGGAGCGGCGTGACGTCCGTTACGCCGGCCCGGCACCCGGTCCACGAAGGGTCCGGATGCCGGGCCGCCGCCGTCGTCCTACTTGCCTTCCGAGGGCGACGGCGAAGCCGACGGGGAGGACGATGCCGCCGGGGCCGGGCTGGCCTCCGGAGCGGTGACCGGAATCTTGGCCTCCGCGTCCATGGCCTTCTTCAGCGCCGCCGCAACCCTCTTCTGCGCGTCACCGTACGCGGCGAAATCGCCGGCGGAAAGCGCCGTCTGGCCTGCCTGGATGGCCGAGTTTGCCTCGTCCAGGGCTGCTTTCAGCTGTGCCTTGGCATCCGCTTCCGCAGGTGTTGCCGGCGCTGCCGGACCGGCCGGCGTCTGTCCGTTGTTGGCCGAGTCACCTGCCGCTGCACCCGAATCCCCGCCAAAGAGCTGCTTGAGGGCGGCATCGAGCGTCGGCGCGAAGCCCACCTTGTCACCGAAGGCCACCAGTACGCGCTGCAGGGTGGGGTACGACGTCTCACCGGTGGACTTGAGGTAGACCGGCTGGACGTAGAGGATGCCGCCGCCCACGGGCAACGTGAGCAGGTTGCCGTTCAGGACGTCCGAGGCGCCCTGCCGCAGCAGGTTGAGCGCCTGCGACACGGTGGGGTCGGAGTTGAACTTGTTCTGCGCCTGGCCAGGGCCGGGAACCTGGGTTTCCGGCGGAATCTGGAGCAGCCGGAGCTTGCCGTAGCCGTCGGCCTTCACGCCTGCCTGGCTCCCGGCGTCCGAATCCGCGGCCAGGAAGCCGTAAAGGACGTTGCGGGCGTTTCCATTGACGATCTGCGGGATGAACGACGAGGTCAGCTGGAATGCCGGTTTCTCCTGGTCGGGCATCTGCAGTGACATGTAGAACGGCGGCTGCTTCACGTCGGTGTCCACGGTGGGATCGGCGGGCACGCTCCACGCGTCGTTGTTCTTGTAGAAGCTGATGGGGTCGGTCACGTGGTACTGGCCCAGCAGCTCACGCTGTACCTTGAACAGGTCCTCCGGGTAGCGCACGTGGCTCATCACGGCACCGGACATCTCAGAGTACGGCTTCAGCGATGACGGGAAGACCTTCTGCCAGGCCTTCAGGACGGGGTCGGTGTCGTCCCAGGCGTACAGCGTGACGGAACCGTCGTAGGCATCCACCGTCGCCTTGACCGAGTTGCGGATGTAGTTCACGGTGCTGTTGGGCAGGGCCACTGCCCGGCCGGAACTCGTTTGGGAGTCGGTGGTGGCATCCGAGAGCTGCTTCTGCTGCGAGTACGGGTAGTACTGGCTGGTGGTGTAGCCGTCCACGATCCACTTGACCCGCCCGTCCACCAGCGCGGGGTAGGCTCCGCCGTCAACCGTCAGGTACGGGGCCACTTTCTGGACACGCTCCCGGGGACTGCGGTCGTACAGGATCTGCGACTCCGGGTTCACGCCGTCCGAGAGCAACAGATCCGAGGACTGGAACTTGATGGCGTAAAGGACCTTGTTGAAGAAGGAGCCGACGTTCGGGCCGCCGTTGCCCTTGAACGTGTACTGGGTTTCACCCTCCCCTTCCTTGCCGGAGGGGCGGTCCTGCTCACGGGGGGTGGCGCCGTCGGGGGCACCCACGATGGAATACTCGGGCGAGGATTCGCCGAAGTAGATCCGGGGTTCGTAGGTGGTGTCGTTGCCGAGCACGCCGGTGGACGGGATACCGGACTGCAGGAACTCCGGCTTGCCGTCCACGGTGAACTTGTTGCCCTTGGCGGCGACAACACCGTAGCCGTGGGTGTACACCACGTGCTGGTTCAGCCAGCCCTGCTGGTTGGTTGCCACGTTGGTGGGGTTCAGCTCGCGGACCGCGATCACGGTGTCCTGGATCTTGCCGTCCACCTCGTAGCGGTCAACATTGAGTGCCTTGGGGAACTGGTAGTACGGCCTGTACTGTTCCAGCTGCGCAAAGGCGTCGGAAATCAGGTTCGGGTCCAGGAGCCGGATGTTGGCCGTGGTCTGCGCGTCCGGTGCGAGGGCGCCGGTGTTGGCCGTGTTGGTGGCGTCATACCGGGTCTCCTGGACGCCGTCCAGGCCGTACGCCCGGCGGGTGTTGTCGATGTTGCGCTGGATGTACTCCTTTTCCAGCGTCTGCTCGGACGGGCGGACCTGGAACTGCTGGATCACCCAGGGATACACTCCCCCGGCCAGGATGGAGGTGATGATCAGCATGGCCGTGCCGATGACGGGCAGGCGCCAGCGGCCGATGACGGCGGCAACGATGAACAGGATCGCCACCAGGACGGCGGCGACGGCGAGGATGGCCTTGGTGGGGATGACCGCGTTGACGTCGGTGTACAGCGCACCGGCCCAGCGGCCGCCGTTGCTTTGCACGGAGGAGTAGCGGTCAAGCCAGAAGTTGATGCCGAGCAGGACCAGGAAGGCCGCGCCCGTCACTGCGATGTGGATCTGCGCTGCGCGGCTGGTGAAGACGCCGCGTTCCATCAGCCGGATGCTGCCGTACAGGTAGTGCGTGAGGATGCCGGCGATGCCTGCGATCACCACCACGCTGATCAGGAACCCGGTGACAAACCCCAGGAAGGGCAGGGTCATCAGGTAGAAGCTGATGTCCATGTTGAACTGCGGATCGGTTTGCCCGAAGCCCACCTGGTTGAAGAAAAGCAGGACCTTCTGCCACTGGCTGGCTGCCGCGCTGCCCGCGAACAGGCCGAAGAGGACCGGCAGGCCCACCATGACGATCCGGCGGACAGGCTCCAGCTGTGCCTGGTAGCGGTTGAGGTTGTCCCGGATCTCAGAGTCCGGGGCGTAGACCGGACGGGAGTTGTAGGCGATGCGGATGGAAAAGAAGACCGCCGCGAACATGAGCGCGAAGCCTGCAACGAACGTGGCGATCTTGGCCAGGTTTTCGGTGACGAAGACCTCGATGAAGCCCAGCTGCCGGTACCAGAGGACGTCGGTCCAGACGTTCGCGAAGAAGATGAAGCCCACAACCACCAGGGCCACGACGATCAGGGTTGGCGTCAGGGCGCCGCGTCGTGATGGTGGTCTGCCGGTGGACATGGTGCTGGCGGGTCGGGACAAACTGGGTACCTCATAGCTGGTCGTCGAGATTCGAAGCATGCGAGCGACGTACGGTACCGGTCAAACGGCTGGTTTCGTCCGTCATCTGTGCCACGACTGGCGGTAAAGCTTAGTTCCTGTCGAGTCTAGTTGGGCCCAGTCTAGTTGGGCCCGGCTTAGTTGCCCGCGCAGGCCGGAAGTCCGGAAGTGTCCTGTCCGCTGCCGGCCAGTTCCACCGCGTGCCGGGCCTCCGACAGGTTCTGCACCCGGACCACCTGCAGGCCGTCGGGAACGTGGCCCGCCACCTCATCGCAGTTGGCGGCTGGCGCCAGGAAGAGGGTGGCTCCTGACGAACGGGCGCCGCGCATCTTCTGGCCTATGCCGCCAATGGGCCCCACCGAACCGTCCGGGGAGATGGTGCCGGTGCCCGCAATATGCTTGCCGCCGGTGAGGTCCCCCGGAGTGACGGTGTCGATAATCCCCAGCGAAAACATCAGCCCGGCGCTGGGGCCGCCCACCTTGTCCAGCGAGATTTGCACCTGGAAAGGGAAACTGAAGAGGTACTTCAGCATGACGCCGAGGATGAAGCGGCCCTGGCCGTTGTCCTTGGGCGTGATCTCCACCGTGACCGGCTGGCCCGCGCGTTCAACCGTCACGGAAACCGGGGCACCCTTGCCCGCGGCAAGTTCATCCTGGATCACGCTAAGCGCGGTGATCTCCTTGCCGTTGATGGATTTGAGGATGTCGCCCTGCTGGATCTTCCCGGCGGACGCGGAGTCCTTGGACAGGTCCGCCGCCTGGAGCTGCTGCCCGAAGGGAATCCGAAGTTCATTCAGGGCGGAGGCCACCGCGTTCTCCTGGGACGTGGCCATGGCCACGGCGCTCTGTTCCTGCGCCTCTTCCTTGGTGGTGCCCGTGGGATAGATCAGTTCCACGGGGTACACGGCCTTGGACCCGTCCAGCCAGGCGGAGAAGGCGTTGAGGATACTGACCTGGCCGGTAGGGCCGCCGTCGACATACACCGTGGTCAGGTCGAGGTTCCCCTTAGCCGGATACGTCTCGTGGCCGCTCACGTTGATAACGGGATGGCCTTGGCTGTCCCCCAGCGTGTTGTAGGTGGGCCCCGGCGATTCAATGACGTACGGCACCGGCAGGGTGCCGACGGCGATTCCCAGCCCGAGCGCCGCCAGCCCGGCAACCATCATGGTGGAAAGCCGCCTTCCCCGGCGGCCGCCGTCGTCCGTTGCGAAGCTGCTGTCTGCACCGTACGCAACGGCGTTGGGGACGGGGGAAAGATCGGGAACGTGGTCCTCGGAGGGATGGCCGCCACGGGTTGTAGTCACCCCACCAACAGTACGCGCTGGCGGCGCGGCGGGCCGCTTTGCCTAGAGCGAACGACGGCGGCGGACGGCAGACAGCCGACCCCTGCCGGGGTACCGTGAAGGTTGATCACCAGTCACACCAGCGATCGGCGGGACCATGACCTCCAACCCACTCAATCCGTCCAACGGCGACGACACCCCCAAGGACCCGTTGGCCGAAATGCTGCAGAACCTGATGGGCGGCAAGGGGATGGAAAACTTCGACCCCGCCGAACTCGCCAAGGCTGCCGGCCTCCCGGACGACCCCAATGTACTGGCCCAGATGTTCTCCCAGGTGCAGGCCATGATGAGCGCACCGTCCGAAGGGCCCGTCAACTGGACGCTGGCCCACGACAATGCCCGCAGGGTGGCCGCCGGCAGCTCCGACCCGTCCGTCACTGCCCAGCAGTCCCGCGACGTGGACGAGGCCCTCCGCCTCGCCGAACTGTGGCTGGACCCGGTCACGGACCTGCCGGCAACCGGCCTGATCGGCAAGGCGTGGTCCCGCGCGGAGTGGGTGGAGGCAACCCTTGGCACCTGGAAGCGGCTGACCGAACCCGTGGCCAACAGCATCGCCAACGCGCTGTCCTCCGCCATGACGGAGCAGATGCCCGAGGAAATGAAGTCCATGATGGGCGGCGCCTCCTCCATGCTGCAGAACATGGGCGGAGCCATCTTCGGGATGCAGCTGGGGCAGGCCATCGGCGCCCTTTCCAAAGACGTTGTGAGCTCCACCGACATCGGCGTCCCGCTTGCCGACCTTGAGATGGCGCTCCTGCCCGCCAACGTTGCGGCGTTCGGCGAGGGCCTGTCCCTCCCCGAAAACGACATCCGGCTGTTCCTCGCCGTCCGGGAAGCCGCGCACGCCCGGCTGTTCGTGCAGGTTCCGTGGCTGCGCGGACACCTGCTGGGCGCCATCGAGGCCTACGCCCGCGGGATCCATATCGATACGTCGCGTATCGAGGAGCTGGCCCGCGACCTTGATCCCAGCAATCCGGAGGGCATCCAGGAGGCGTTGTCGCAGGGCGTTTTCATGCCCCAGCGGACGCCCGCCCAGGAGCAGGCACTGGAGAAGCTCGAGACGGCGCTGGCCCTCGTCGAGGGCTGGGTGGACGAGCTGACTGCGGCTGCAACGGAAAAGGTCCTCCCTTCTGCCGGCGCCTTGCGCGAGACGGTGCGGCGCCGCCGGGCGACCGGCGGCCCCGCCGAACACGCCTTCGCATCCCTGGTGGGACTGGAACTGCGGCCCCGCAGGCTGCGTGACGCCGCTACCCTGTGGGCCACGCTCAAGGAGGAACGCGGCATCGAGGGCCGGGACGCCATCTGGCACCACCCCGACCTGCTGCCCACCGCCGAAGACCTCGACGATCCGAAGGGCTTCAGCTCGCGCCGCAAGCTCGCCGAGGCGAGCGACAGCGAGGTGGACGACGCCCTGCAGAAACTGCTCAGTGGCGGCTTCGACGAAACGCCCGGTGATGAGGGCGGTGCCGGGGACGCCGGCGGCAAGGACGACGACGGCGGCGGCCGGCCGTCAACGAACTGACACAGCAGTGGCGGGCCAGGACTTCCTGGCCCGCCACTTTTTAAGGCAACTCTTTTGACCAGCTCTTCTGATCCCGCGGCAGGGGTTCTGCGCGCCTAGTCGGCGTCGCCGGACCAGCTGCCCGCAGGCTCCATGCCGTCCCCGGCGTTGTCGGCCGGTTGACCGGCCTTCGTGAGGCCACGGGACGTGGCGAACGAGACGCCCTCGAGGAAGGCCTTGGCCCGCTGGGTTTCGGGATACGCCTCCAGCAGCTTCCAGAACGCCGCGTTGTGGGAGGCCACCAGAAGGTGGGCCAGTTCGTGCAGCAGGACGTAGTCAATGACCCACTGCGGCATGGGCCGGAGCTTGTCCGACAACCGGATGGTGCCCTCCGCCGGCGTGGCGGAACCCCACCTGGAGTTTTGGTTCGTGACCCAGCGGACGGAGGTGGGCACTGACCGGCCGCCGAGGTAGTCGGCGGACAGCCGGGCCGCGTGGGCGGCCAGGGCTTCGTCCGTGGCGGGACGCCGCCGGCCGGCCGCGGCCTGCCGCTCCCCCTGTTTATGGAGTTTGGCCAGCATGCGGTGGACCCATTCCCGCTCCTGGGCGGCCGTAAAGCGGGCCGGGATGGCAACCACCGCCGTTCCGTCCTCCCAGAATGCGGCAACGGTACGGGTGCGCCGCGCAGACCGCCGTACTTCAACGGGAGAGCCGTCGGAGGTGGTCAGGGCGGGGGCAGGCTGGCGGGGGCCGGTGCCGGCGCCGCGCCTCACAGGACGGAGCTTTCGGCGAGCACCCGGAGGACGTCTTCCCCGTACCGTTCAAGCTTGGACGGGCCGACGCCGGCGAGTCCCGCGAGCTGTTCGAGCGACTCCGGCCTTGCTTCGGCGATGGCGGTGAGGGTGGCATCGGTAAAGACCACGAATGCAGGGACGTCCGCGGACTGCGCAACGTCCCGGCGCCAGTTGCGCAAGGCGTCGAACGTCTGTTCCTCGTACGTGGGAGGGCAGGCATTGCATCGGCCCACCTTGCGTTCGGCGCCGGTAGCGAGCATGCTGCCGCAGACCCGGCACACGGCAGGGGCCGCAGCCTTGCGGCGCGGAGCGCTTCCCTTCCCCTTGGTGCTCGAGGTGGCAACAGAGTTTGGCCGCAATCCGTCAAGAAAGCGCGAGGGCTTGCGGTTGGCCCGGCCGCCGGGTGTCCGTGCGGTGCTCCAGGAGAGGGACAGGTGTTCGCGGGCACGGGTGATGCCCACGTAGAGGAGCCTGCGTTCCTCGTCCACCGATTCCGGTGAGTCGGCGAAGGAGATGGGCATCAAGCCTTCGCTGAGGCCCACGAGGAAGACGGCGTCCCATTCCAGGCCCTTGGCGGCGTGCAGGGACGCGAGCGTTACGCCCTGCACGGTGGGGGCGTGCTGGGCGAGGGAGCGTTCCTGGAGTTCGTTGACGAAGTCCGCCAGCCCGAATCCAGGCCCCCGGTTCTGCACAAGTTCGTCGGCGAGCGCCACCAGCGCGGCCAGGGATTCCCAGCGTTCGCGCAGCGCTCCACCACTGTGCGGAGCCGAATCGGTGTAGCCGAGCGAGGAGACGATGTCGCGGACGAGCTGCCCGAGGGGTTCGGCGGAGTCCGCTTCTGACACGGCCCGGGTGGCGGCGCGGAGCTGGAGGATGGCATCACGGACCTCCTTGCGGGCGAAGAAGCGCTCGCCTCCCCGCAGCTGGTATCCGATGCCTGCCGCCGCCAGTGCCTGTTCGTACGCCTCGGACTGGCCGTTGGTGCGGAAAAGGACTGCCACCTCGCTGGCCGGCGTGCCGGCGTCGAGCAGTGCCTTGATCTTCTGCGCCACGGTGGCTGCTTCGGCCTCGTCATCCGTGCACTCCGTGAACTGGGGTTCGGGCCCGGCGGGCCGCTGCGCCACGAGCTTCAGGGGCGCAGCCCAGGCGGCGTCGGCGGCGGGGCCGCCGCTGCGGCGGGCCCCCAGGAGGTCGTTGGCCAGCTTCACCACCTGGGGAGTGGAGCGGTAGTCCCGGATCAGCTTGACCACGTTCGCCTGCGGGTAGCGGGCCTTGAAGTCCAGGAGGTGCCGGGGCGACGCGCCGGTAAACGAGTAGATGGTCTGGCTGGCGTCACCCACCACGCACAGTTCGTCCCGTCCGCCGAGCCAGAGCTCCAGCAGCCGCTGCTGCAGCGGGGAGACGTCCTGGTACTCGTCCACCACGAAGTGCCGGTACTGTTCCCGGACCGTGGCGGCCACCCTTTCATCCTCCTGCAGGATGCCCACGGTGATCAGCAGGACGTCTTCGAAGTCGATGACATTGCGGTCGGTCTTGACGTCCTCGTAGGACTGGAAGACCCGTGCCACAGTGGTGAGGTCGAAACCGCCGGGCGCCCCCCTCCCCTGCGCGTTTTCGAGGTAGTTGGCCGGCGTCAGCATGGACACTTTGGCCCATTCGATTTCAGAGGCAAGGTCCCGGATGGAGGCACGGTCGGTGCTGAGCCGCAGCCGCCGCGCGGCCTCGGCAAGCATCTGGGCTTTGTGGTCCAGCAGGTTGGGCAGCGTGCCGCCCACGGCCTGCGGCCAGAAGAACTGCAACTGGCGCAGGGCCGCGGCGTGGAAGGTGCGGGCCTGCACGTTTCCGGCGCCCAGGTCGCGCAGACGGCTGCGCATTTCCGCCGCTGCCCGTGCGGTGAACGTGACGGCCAGCAGGCGCTGCGGCGTGTAGACGCCCGAGTGCACGCCGTACGCAATGCGGTGGGTGATGGCGCGGGTCTTCCCGGTCCCTGCGCCTGCGAGGACGCACAGTGGGCCGTTCAGGGTGCTGGCCACCTCACGCTGTTCCGCGTCAAGCCCTCCAAGGATGCGGTCCTCGAGGGAGGCTGCTCCGTCAAATTGTTCTGTAGTCACTTCTGCTGCTTTGTTTCTCGACTACCGCGTGCTGGAGTCTGGTGGATGGAATGCTTAGGCTTCGCCGTGGTCCAGGATCCGGCCGCCGTACCAGTGCTCAATCAGGGAACGGGCGATGGACAGCCTGCTGGAAATGGTGATCTCTCCGCTGAGTACCGCGTCCTGGAGTTCCTCGCGGCTGAACCAACGTGCCCTGGTGACCTCCACGCCGTCGGGCGTTGCCTGGGTGTCTTCGGTGGCGGCGGTGAATCCAAGCATAAGGGAGGCCGGGAACGGCCACGACTGGGAGCCCAGGTATTGGCAGGCGCTGACCCTGACCCCTACTTCCTCCTGGATCTCGCGTACGACGGCCTCTTCGAGGGATTCCCCGGGCTCCACGAATCCGGCCAGGGTGGAGTAGTTCCGGGCGTCGAGGGGGCCGCCTCCGCCCAGGAGCAGCCGGCCGTCGGGGCCGACCACCGTGACGATGATGGCGGGATCGGTCCGCGGAAAGTGTTCTGAATTGTCAGCGGGGCATCGTCGCACCCAGCCGCCGGACTGGACCACGGTAGGTGTGCCGCAGCGCGGACAGTGCGTGTGGGCGGCGTGCCAGTTGGCGATGGCGCTGGCTTCCACGAACAAGGCTGTGGAGGTGGCCGTCAGGCCGGCCGCCACCTCCCGGAACCCCGCCCAGGCCGCATCCGAGGGAATGCCGCCGGTGCCCGGTTCCTGCGGCTGGGGCAGGACGAACAGCAGCAGTTCCGTTCCGGCCGGAAGATCGCTGGCCGGCAGCGCCGAGCCCAGGTACACCACGAGGTCCGGTGCGGATCCGGCCGCGGTCAGCGCGGCGAGGAGTTCCCTGGCCCCGGTCAGCACCAGGTCGCTGCCCCGCACCAGCCCCTGCCGCCCCGACAGGACGGCGGCCACGGCATCCGGTCCGGCGAGCAGGTCCTCGACCATTCCTGGCCTGGCGCGTGCGACGGATCCGCGGTCCACCAAGGCGGGCCGTACCGGGAGGAGGGTATCCACCAAATGGTTTGCCGGCAGCCGTGCCGGCGCAGCCTGGTGGACGGGTGTTACTGACTCCGCATGGCTCATGGTTCCACCGTACTGACTGCCACGGACATTTCACATTTCCAGCGGATGGATGTGATGGCCGGAACTCCACGATCGGCAGCTATCTGGAGACTCGCCGCGACCGGACCGCCGTCTGGGACTGCGGGCGATCTACCGTGGAACGGTGAGAAGAAAACCGATTGAACTGGCGGCAATTGCAACCGCGGCAGTCCCAGGACTGACCCCGACGGCCGTTAGCTCTGCGCCGGATGACCCCGCGGACTTCGACTCGGCACTGCTCCTTGATTCCGAAGGCAAGCGGTGGCGGGTCCGGTCGCCGCGGCATGCCGAAGCCAGTGCCAGGCTGGAAACGGAGTTCCTGGTTCTGCGGGCTTTCGCTCCCGGCGTCCGGGCCGAACTGCCGTTCCTGATGCCGACAGTGGCCGGGAGCGTACGGCTCGGAAGCCTCACTACATTCGTTTATTCCCACCTGTCCGGCAGCACCCGCAGCGTCGAGGAACTGACCTCAGGGCCGGCTGGACTGGCGCGCGAGATCGGCTCGGCACTCGCGGCGGTCCACGACCTTCCCCGGTCGCTGGTCAACAATGCCGACCTGCCCAGTTACACCCCGAACGAGTTCCGCCAGCGGAGGCTCAACGAGTTGGACCAGGCAGCCACCACCGGCAAGATTCCGGCCGGGCTGCTGCGCCGTTGGGAACACGCGATGGAGGATGTTTCGCTCTGGCGTTTCAACCCCTGCGTGGTGCACGGCGACCTGCACGAAGACAACCTGCTGGTGGAGCAGGGACGGGTCACCGCTGTCACCGGCTGGACGGACCTGCGCATCGGCGACCCCGCGGACGACTTCGCCTGGCTGGTCGCTTCCAATGAACAGGACTTCATCGATGCCGTGCTGAAGGCGTACACCTCCAGCCGGCGGGACGCCCCGGACCAGCACCTGCTGCGCCGTGCTGCCCTGTCCGCTGAATTCGCGCTGGCGCAGTACCTGGTCAAGGGCCTCGCGGCCGGTGACCAGGACATGGTCACCGAGGCTGAGGGCATGCTGGCGAGCCTGGCGAGCGATATCGCCGAGTACGGGGGCCAGCCGATCAGCGTCGAGCCGCTCCCGGCCCCCGGCGCCGCAGCGGCGCCCGGTCCCGCCTCGAGCCCCGGTCCCGCGTCGAGCCCTGGTCCCGCGTCGAGCCCTGGTCCCGCAGCGACCCCCGGTCCTGCCGCAGGGCCGGGAACGGGCGCAGCCGGCGGTCCTGCCTCAACGGCCAGCGCGGCCGCAACGCCGCCGATTCAGGCTATGGTGAACCCCGCCACCGGTAGCGGCAGTTCCGCGGTCACTCCTGCCGTGACGGTCATTCCTGTACCAGCGCAGCCTGCGGTGCACGTGGCGCCCATCCCAGTGGAACCACCGGCGGCAAGTGTGCAGCCCTCGGACGTGCCCCACGCCGGGCCGGCCGGGGTATCGGACGAAAGGGCCGGCGATCCGGACGATACATCGACGGCAGCCATCTCGGTCATCAACGTCAAACAAGGCTGAACCAGCGGCCCGGCATCCGGAACATCCCGCCGTCCAACGTGCCCGCCACCGCGCAGGGAGAGGCCCGGGCAAGGGGGCTGGTCGGGTTGAAGGCCTGGTCAGGATGAACGCCTGGTCAGGATGATGGCCGATTCAGGGCAGCGGCAATGATTCCCTCCAGTTCAGCCGCCGAGCCAAGATCGTGCGGCCGCACGATCGCGTTGTCCGCAACGTAGAAGAAAGCAGCCCGCACCTCCTCCAGTGGAACGTCTTTAAGGCGCGCCCACGCGAGCCGGTACACGGCCAGCTGGATCGAGCGTGTCCTCAGTTCTGCGGCGGACGGGCGGCGGCCGGTCTTCCAGTCCACCAGGTCCCAGCGACCGTCCGCGTCGCGGAACACCGCATCCACCCGGCCGCGCACCACCACCTCCCCCACCCTGGTTTCCACCGGGACTTCAACGAACGCCGGGGACCTGTGGGCCCACGGGGAAGCTTTGAAGGTAGCCACCATCTCATCGAGATCGTAGGCGGCGTCGATGTGGTCGTCTGAACCCGGGGCTTCGCCGAGGTCGAGCATTCCGGCATTTCCGAAGTACTCCTCCACCCACGCATGGAAAGCTGTTCCCTTCCGTGCTGACATCCCCGGTTCGCGCGGAACGGGCCGCCGCAACCGGCCCAGCACCGCCGACGGATCGTCCCCCAGGTCAACCAGGGTGGAGGCGGAGATATGGGTGGGCAGGTGTACATCGTGGCCATCCCGCCGCCGTGACCGGCGCTCCAGCAGCAGCGCTGCTTCCCGCGCCCAGCCCGCGGCCGCGCCGCTGAGGCCAGGCCGTCCCTGCGCCAAGGTCCCGCGCCCCTGCCCGGGGCTGCCCGCCGGCGGGACGTTGCCTTCCTGCGGGGCTTCCGCGGGCTGCCACCCGCTTCCGCCGTCCTCCAGGGTTGCGAGTACTCTTCGCGCGGCCGCTTCCATGGCCGTCCGGCGGCCCGGGACCAGCCTCAACCGTGCGCCATCCCGCGGATCAACGGGTCCTTCGAGGGGATCGTAGGGCCAGCACGCTTCTTCCGTTCCAAGTGTCAGCGGACTCGAATCCGGCAGCGCTGCCTCGGCAAGCGACAACTGATGAACACGGACGCCAGCAGCGGCAGCACCACCGGCGGCCGGGGCCAAGGATTCGAGTTCGGCCAGGAAGGGGGACATTTCCGCGCGGCCGGCCCGTGAACCCACCCAGGCGGAACTGGAGACCCACAGGACATGCTTCGCCCGTGTGTAGGCGACGTAGGCCAGCCGCCGCTCCTCCGATTCACCGTGTGCCTGTACGTCGGATTTGAAGATCTTCTCGGCGTCCAGCCAGCCTTTCTGGTCGGGCTGGTCGAGATCCCACTGCGGGAGGTCGGCCCGGTCGCCGCGAAGGGGCCACGGCAGTGCAGCCGCTCCGCTGCTCCAGCGCGAGTCCCGGTCGCTGGGAAAGGCACCTGCATTCAATCCGGGGACAAAAACAACGTCCCATTCCAGGCCTTTGGAAGCATGGACAGTCAACAGCTGGACGGCTTCGCGGTTGACATCGCTCGCCGGGGCTTCCAATCCGTTCTCTTCCGCCGCTGCGGCTTCCAGCCAAGCCAGGAAAGCCAGGATGTCCACCCGCTGTGAGGTGCGGAGGAATCCCGCGGCTGCGTCGTGGAAGGCATCAAGGTTGCGCCGGGCCTGGTGAATGCTGATCCCCGGCCGCGCCGCCACTTCAATGTCAAGCAACATGGCCCGTTCCACTTCGCCCAAAAGCGTAATGAGGTCGTCACCCAGGTAACCCCGCAATTGACGCAGCTCCGTGGACAACCGGGCCAGCCTGCTGCGCGCCTCGAACGTGAGGGTGCGGCCGTTGGACGATGTCCACCCCTCCCGGGGCAGGAAATCCAAGGCCTCCACCAGGCTGGCGCCGTCGGTCAGGTCCCCTTCGAGGACCGGAGCGTCAGCTTCATCGGTGTCGCTGTCAGGGTTATCGCCGTCGAAACTGTTGACCACCTTTCCACGCCTGCGGGCAAGCTGGCTGGACCAGTCGCGCAAAGCCATGAGGTCGGCGGGACCGATCCGCCACCGGGCGCCCGCAAGCAGCCGCATGAGGGCGTCCGACCTGCCGGGATCGGCGAGGACGCGCAACGTAGCCACCAGGTCCACGATTTCCGGCGTGTCCAGGAGCCCCCCAAGACCCACGATCTCGTAGGGAATCCCCCTCGCCTCGAACTGGCGCCGGACGGGCTCCATTTGGGCCCGCCTGCGGCACAGGACTGCCAGCGCCGGCGGTTCGGTGGTGCCGTCAGCCTTCCGCTCAAAGTCGGTCACCCGGTATTTCAGGACGTCGTCTGCCAGTGCGGCAGCTTCATCGACGTCACTGGCAAAGCGGCCAAGCACCACAGTGCCCTCCACGGCGTGCGGGCTGGGTTGGAGCGGCGGTACTTCAGCTGTAGTTGCCTTGCCTCCGGCAGGGGCATTCTGCGCCGCGGTACGGCTCAGGGACTGTGACATCACGTTGGCCGCGGCAAGGATTGACCGGCCGTTCCGCCATGCTGTTGTCAGGTATGAGGTGGGAGCCGGCGCCCAGCCGTTGCTCCCGTCCGTCGCATCGGTTCGGACGGGAAACTCGCGGACGAAATGGAACAGTTGGCCTGCCGAGGCGCCACGGAAACCATAGATTGACTGGTTTGGGTCCCCTACCGCCGTCACTGCATGGCCTTCGCCGAAGAGCCGTGAAAAGAGGACCAACTGCGCATGCGACGTGTCCTGGAACTCGTCGAGGAGGACTACTTTGTACCGTTGTCGTTCCATCCGGGCGGCCAGCGGAACGTCCTGCGCCACCTTCGCGGCGAGCGCCACCAGGTCGCCGAAATCGAGCGCACCACGGCCCCGCTTGGCTGCTGCATACCGCCCCACCATGTCCGCGACGCTTGCCCTGGTCCGGAGCATTGCCCCGAGATCCAGGGCGGCCTTGGAAGCGTTCCGTTTCTTGCCGGCCACGTACGGCAGGGACTCGAACTCCGAAAGGCGCCCCATGAGCCACGCTTCAACGTCCTCGGGTTCCTGGAGGTGTTCGGCGCACTCACCCGCCAACTGGATGACGGCCTTCACCAGGGTGGACTTTGCGGCCCGGAAGTGGGCGTACTCGCCGTCGTAGGCCTCCACCACCTCGCTGGCCAGCTGCCAGGCCTGCGCGCCGCCCAGCAGGACCACGTCGCGCTCCACCCCCAGCCGCAGTCCGTAGTCGGAGACGATGCCGCTGGCGAACGAGTGGTACGTGGATACTTTGGGTTCGAGGGCGTCGCTGCTGAGCAGGCCGTCCGGGAAGACGCCGCGTGCGGTCTCCCTGGCGGCCAGTCGCTGCAAAGCCAGGAGCTTGGACCGGATCCTGCTGGCGAGTTCTCCGGCTGCCTTCCGGGTAAAGGTGACGCCCAGGACTTGTTCGGGGGTGACCCATCCATTGGCCACCAGCCACACCACCCGGTCTGCCATGGTGGCCGTCTTTCCAGAACCGGCCCCGGCAATGACCAGCCTGGGTGCAAGGGGGGACGAAATGATGGCGGATTGCTCGGGTGTGGGCATGTTGCTTCCGCCGAGCATCGCGGTCAATTCTTCGGGACTGAAGCGAACCGCGGGGGTGGTGTCCTCCGCTGCCAGGGCCTCGCTCATTCGGTGACCTGCCTTCCACGCACACATAATGGGCAAACCTCCGGGAGCCTGCAGCCGTGGCCGCCGTGGCTTCCCTTGGCCGGATCGTGACGGGCGGTGAATTCGTTTCCGCCCATCACCGCAGCCGCCTCCGTCACCATGTCCAGTGCCCAGTTCTCAACGGGATCGAGTGGTTCCTGCTGCTGGACTGCCGGGTTGACGGCACTGGTGCCGAGCTGGGCCAGCACCGCGCCGCCCGACGAACTCCGGGCTTCACCCAGGCCGGCGTCGAAGCCGCCGGCAAGCACGGCAGCCTGGTAGGCGCCAAGCTGTGGATGGCGGGACAGCTCATCCTTGCCTGGCTGGCGCTTGCCTGTCTTGAGGTCGACCACCACCAGACGGCCTTCGCCGTCGATTTCCAACCTGTCCACCTGGCCACGCAGCACCGCTTCACGCGGGGCCGCTTCGTCCACGGTCACCTTGCCCAGGGCCACTTCAAAGTCCTGCTCGACTGCCAGCAGGCTCCGGCCTTCACTCCTCATGGTCAGCACATACTGCGCCAGTTTGCGGACCATGGCCTCGGCGCGCTGGAAGTCCAGCCTGCCCTCCCAGTTGTCCTTCATGCCCAGGGCCGGCCAGCGCCGCACCAGTTCGGCAACGTACTCGGAGCCGGAGGCATCGGGCATGTCCTGCGCAATCGCATGCACCAACGTGCCAAGGCTCCGGGCGAAGTCCGTGGCCGGTTCCCCGCCCGCTGCCTGGACGAACCAATCCAGGGGCGATTTCTGCACGGTCTCCACCTTGGACGGGGATACCGACACTGTTCCTCCCGGGGGGACCACTGCTTCGGCGGACGTCAGCGGGGCAAGCCCCCACCAGGTGTTGGGGTGCGCCCCGGGGACAGGCGGCTCCACCGACGCGAGGTGTGCCAGGACCCGTGCAGCTTCCTCCGCCTGCGCGGTTCCGTCCTTCAGATTGCCGGCCCCGTCTCCGGAGTGCTTCCCGGCCAGCTGGGCGTGCTGCCGAAGCTCAGCGACCAGGGCGCGCAGCGTCATGGGCCGTTCCACCTTGGTGAAGGTCCGGTCCTCCTCCCCCGGTTCCAAGGGTGCAACAAAGTCCAGGAAAGACGACGGTTGGTCGTCTTCGGATGAGACCGCCGTGCAGAGCAGCAGTTCCCGCGCCCTGGATACCGCCGTGGAAAAACTGCGGAGTTCGTCGTAACGGATGTCGCGCAGCCGGCTTAGCGGGTCGCGCCGGAGGGCGTACTCCGGACCATGTTCCACCGCGTCCGCGTACAGTGTGCTGCCCAGCAGTTCACCGCGGAGCCTGGTGTTGGGCCATACTCCCTCCTGCAGTCCCGCGATGATGACGACGGGCCATTGCCGGCCCGCCGCGCTGGCCGGCGTCATGAGTTCCACGGCATCATCAACCTGCGCCCGGGCGGCGAGGGTGTCCATGGGAAGCTCCTGGTTGAGGAGGTATTCCAGGAACTGCTCCGGACCGGCGCCGGGCATCTGGTCCACGTAGCGTTCCGCCGTGTGGAAGAGCGCCATCATCGCGTCAAGGTCGCGGTCGGCACGCGCCCCGTGGGGTCCCCCCGCCAACGCGGTGGCTGTCCAGGCAGTGGACAACCCGGTGGAATTCCAGATGGCCCACAGGACGGATTCGGCATTGGCGCCGGCCAGTCCGGCTGCCTCGCGTCCGGCCTGGATCATCCGGGCCGTACGCCGCGCGGCCCGGCCTTCGATGCCCAGGGCACCCAGCGCGCCGGGTTCCAGCAGTGCCTCAACCAGCAGCGCGTCGCTGGCGCGGCCGCCGCCGCCCAGGAGTTCCTCACGCCGCAGGGACTGCCGGAGCCTGCGCAGCTCAATGGAGGTGGCGCCTCCGATCCGGGATGTAAGCAGCGAGACCGCAGCCTCCGGCGTCAGCAGCCCAGGATCGAGGGCGATGGCGAAAGCATCCAGCAGCGGGCGCACGGCTACCTCGTCCCGGACGGCTGACTCGGCCACGGGCACCTGGACGGGAATGCCCTGCCCGGACAAGTAGCGCTGCAGCTCGCTGACCTGGCCGCCGTTGCGTACGATCACGGCAATGTCCGCCAGGTCGCGGTTGTGGTTGATGTGCTGGTCCAGGATCCGTTGCGCAACGTACCGCAGTTCGTGCACAGGTGTGGGTACCAGATGTGCCTCAACGTTGCCGGAGCCGCCACCGGAGTCCGGCTGCCCGGACCGGACGGGAGGCTCCAGGCGCCGTGCCAGCTGTCCGCCCGCACGCTGCGAAATGCGGCCGGCCACACTCATCCATGCCTTTGCCACTGCCGGCGCCAGGCCATGGGCGTGCCACAGGGGCCGCTCAAGGACAGGGCCCTGGGCTGACAGCAGCCGGGGCAGCTCGGCGACAAGGTCGGGCCGGGCTCCGCGGAAACCCTGGACGACCGTGTCCGGGGAGGAAGTGATGTAACTGTCCTTGCCGGCCGCGATATCTGCGAGCAGCTCGAAGATGGCCGGGTTGGCCTCCTGGATATCGTCCACCAGGACGACCTGCAGCCGGGAGCGTTCCGCGGCGAGGAAATCCGGTGCGTCCTGGAAGATTTGCCGGGCCGCGGTGATGATCCCTGCGGGGTCGAAGGCTTCCGGCATCCGCAGGTCAAGGACATCGCGGTATTCGGCGTACAGGGCGGCTGCGGCCTTCCAGTCCGGGCGGCCGCATTCATCCGCCAGCCGCGCGAGGTCCCCGGCAGTACGGCCCGACTCGATGATGCGGTCGAAGAGCTGCCGCACCTCCTGGCGGAAGCCGCGGGTTTCCAACGCACCGTGCAAATCTGCAGGCCAGGGCAGTTCGAGTCCCGGAATCCTGTGGCCTTCCAGGAGCTCCTTGATGATGAGGTCCTGTTCCGGGCCGGACAGCAGCCGGGGCGGACGGGGAAGCGGGATGACGCCTTCGGCTTTGGCGCGGCGGATCAGATCAAACGCGTAGGAGGCCCACGTCCTGGCCGGAGTGGTGCTGAGGCTCCGGTCCAGCCGGGCAGTGAAACGGTCGCGGAGGAAATCCGCTGCAAGGCGGGTGGGCGCGAGGATCAGCATGCGTTCCGGGTCGACGCCGTCCCGGACCACCCGCTGGACGGCTGCCTCAACGAGGACGGTGGTCTTTCCGGTGCCGGGGGCCCCCGGCACCAGGACCGGCCCGGAACCCTGGACGACGTCGACCGCCGCCTGCTGGTCGGGGGTGAGCGGAAGGGCGGCAGCGTGCACCCGCCGTGGCGGCAGCAGGCGAAGGACCGGGCTGGCTTGCGGTGCCGGGCTGCCGGCCGGGGATCCAGCCCCGGTATAGCCCTGCCCCTGGCCTTCGTCCGGCTCCTGCCGGCGCGGTCCCCGGGGGCCGGTCAAAGGAATTGTTACTGTCACACAATCATTCCATCATCAGGCACCGACAATTTATGGAGCCGGCGCTCCAGGTCCTCGGCCAGGGCGTCAATGCGGTCAAAATCACTGTCCGTCGGCGCCCAGCGCGCTGCCGCCAGGTCCACCCGCCACCGGCCCTCCCCCGTTTTCAGGAAGGAGCTGTAGCTGCCTGCAAGGGGTGTGCCCTCGTCAAGGTAGCGGAGCAGTGCCTCCGCCTCGTGGCCCTCGGGTGCATGGCCGCTGGCCTTGAGGACCCGCCACCAGGGAACACTGCCCCCGTGGTGGCTCATGACCCAGCCCACCTGGCGCGGGCCGCCCGATCCCAGGAGCTCGGCAACGTCTCCGTACGCCACTGCCGACCCCGCCGGCACCAGCCGGACAATGGCCGGGACCGCCTGGACGTACTCGTTGCGCATTGATCCAATGTAGCCGCAGTGGCGTTCCCCGGAATTGTCGGTGGGTCCCCGTAGCGTTGAAGCATGAGTTCCTGGAATACCCTCCCGCGCGCAGCCTTCGACCTTGAAACCACCGGCCGCAATTCAAGGGCGGCACGAATTGTTACCGCGTCCATCACCGTGGTGGACCACGAAGGCGGCGTCATCAAGGAGCACGAGTGGCTGGCTGATCCGGGGGTGGAGATTCCCACCGAGGCAAGCGATGTGCACGGCATCACCACGGAGCAGGCCAGGCGGGACGGCAGGCCCGCGCATGAGGTCACGCGCGAGGTCGCCGCCGTACTGCAGGAGCTCTTTGATGCCGGTACACCGGTGATTGCTTTCAACGCCAGCTACGATTTCACCGTCCTCGCGGCGGAATCCGCCCGCTACGGTATCCCGCAGCTCACCCGCTTCCCGGTCCTGGACCCTTACATCATGAACAAGCAGGTGGACCGGTACCGCAAGGGCAAGCGGACCCTCAGCGCGCTGTGCGAGGAGTACGGCGTGGTCCTGGACAACGCCCACACCTCGGCAGCTGATGCCCTGGCCACCCTCCGGGTCCTGGATGCGATGGCGGGCAAATTCCCCACGCTGATGATGCCGGCCAGCCAGCTGCACCAGCTGCAGGTGGACTGGGCCACCAGCCAGGCATCGGACTTCCAGGAGTACCTCCGGAAAACGAAGCCGGCCGCCGTCATCGAGGGTGACTGGCCGGTCTTGCCGCCCCGGGATGCCACAGCGGGTGGCTTCTAGTGGTCCCGGCGCACGCCGCCAACTATATGGGAGGCAAGTCACAGTCACGCTCGTTAATAAAACCCCTGCCCGCTGGCGTGCACGGATTCGCTATTCACGCCGGGCAGGACCCGCACTGCACCTGGACTCCAGGAATAGCAGAACATCATTCGGACCACGTCTCCTGCAGGAGCCGGTTCTTCGGGAAGCACCCCGAATTCATCGTAGTGAGACAATAAAGTTTTGCGGTCACCCCTGCCCCGGATGGCCGGACCGGCTTCGGGCAGGTGCCAGGCGCCACAGCGCTGCCTGGCGGCCCGGTCGACTTTATGACTCATACGAAAGTGACAACCCGATGAAAATCAAAGCGATGAAGTGGCTCACTACCGCTCCCGTTGCACTTGCCCTCGCGGTTTCCCTCGCAGCCTGCGGCGGCGGCTCCTCCCAGCCCAGCGGCACCCCCACAGATGCACTCGCCGGCAGCGACCAGCAGACGCTGGACAAGTACACCACCGCCGACGTCACCCCGATCGACAAGATCGACAAGACCAAGCTCGGCCTCATCACCGAGGGCACCCTGCGTGTCGGAACCCTTTCCGATGCCCCGCCGAACATCTTCATCGACCCGTCCGGCAAGTTCACCGGCTACGACAACGAACTGCTGCGCGCCATCGGCGACAAGCTCGGGCTCAAGGTTGAGTTCGCTTCCACGGACTTCTCCGCCCTGCTGTCCCAGGTGGCCAACAAGCAGTTCGACGTCGGATCCTCCTCGATCTCCACCACGGACGCCCGCCGCAAGACCGTTGGCTTCACCAACGGCTACGACTTCGGCTACATGGCTGTCGTCACCAAGAACGGCTCCAAGGTCAACGGCTTCGCCGACCTGAAGGAAGGCGTCCGGATCGGCGTCGTCCAGGGAACCGTCCAGGACGACTACGTCACCAACACCCTCAAGCTGGAGCCTGTGCGCTTCCCGGACTACAACACCGTCTACGGCAACGTGAAGAACGGCCAGATCGACGCATGGGTCGCGCCGTCCCAGCAGGCAACCGGCCAGGTCAAGGAAGGCGACAACACCAAGATCGCCGAGAAGGTTGTGAACACCCAGAACTTCACCGCCTATGCAGTGAACAAGGACAACCAGCCGCTGATCGACGCCCTGAACTCCGGACTGGACGCAGTGATTGCTGACGGCACCTGGACCAAGCTGACCTCGGAATGGTACAAGGACCGTCCCACGGCCGCCGAGCAGACCCCGCAGGGCTGGAAGCCGGGCAGCAAGGCCGTCAAGATCCCCGCGGCCAAGTAACCAGGGCGTTCCATGGATATCCTCAAGCAACTCGCGGACACCTTCCTTGACTGGAAGGCGATGGGCGAAGTCATCCCCAAGATGTTCGCTGTCGGTTTGCCGAACACCCTGGTGCTTGCCATCATTTCGGGCATCATCGGCACAGCTCTCGGAATGCTGCTCGCCCTGATGGGGATCTCCCGGAACGCAGCGGCACGCTGGGTCGCCCGCGTCTACACGGACATCCTGCGCGGCCTTCCGCCGGTGCTGACCATCCTGGTCATCGGGTTCGGGTTCGGGCCCATCGTGCGGGAACTGACAGGATCCACCAGCCCGTACCCGATGGCGGTCGCGGCGCTGTCCCTGATGTCCGGTGCCTACATCGGCGAGATCTTCCGCTCCGGCATCCAGAGCGTGGACAAGGGACAGCTCGAGGCCTCCCGGGCCCTGGGGTTCGGCTACGGTGCATCCATGCGCCTGGTAGTGGTTCCCCAGGGCATCCGGCGCGTCCTGCCTGCCCTTGTCAACCAGTTCATTGCGCTGATCAAGGAATCATCTCTGGTCTTCCTCCTCGGCCTGTTGGCCAGCGAGCGGGAAATCTTCCAGATCGGCAAGGATGCGGCGTCCACCACCGGCAACCTGTCGCCCTACGTGGCGGCGGCCGTGTTCTACCTGGTGCTCACCATCCCGCTGACCCATTTCGTGAACTGGATCGATGCCCGGCTGCGCACCGGCCGGCCGGAAAAGAAAGAGCCGGATGACGCTGCAGCCGTCGTCGGGAAGGGAGCGCAGGCATGAGCGGGTTCACGTCCGGAACACTGAGCGCCAAGAACATCCACCTGTCCTTCGGCAGCAACCATGTCCTCCGGGGCATCGACCTGCACGTTCCGCAGGGCACCACGGCCTCCGTGATCGGGCCGTCCGGCTCGGGCAAGTCCACGCTGCTGCGGGTCATGAACCGCCTGATCGAACCGGACCAGGGCGATATCCTGCTCGATGGCCGCTCGGTGCTGAAGGACAACCCGGACGAACTCCGGCGCCGGATCGGCATGGTGTTCCAGCAGTTCAACCTGTTCCCGCACAAGACGGTGGAGGAGAACATCTCGCTCGCCCTGAGGAAGCTGCGCAAGCTTTCCAAGGAGGAGGCGCGCAGCCAGGCCCTGGAGCAGCTGGACCTGGTGGGGCTGAAGCACAAAGCGGACTCGCGTCCGGCGAACCTGTCCGGCGGCCAGCAGCAGCGCGTGGCCATTGCCCGTGCGCTGGCCATGAAGCCGGAGGTCATGTTCTTCGATGAGGCCACGTCCGCGCTGGATCCCGAGCTGGTAAAGGGTGTCCTCTCCCTGATGGCGGACCTGGCCAAGGGCGGCATGACCATGGTGGTGGTGACCCACGAGATGGGCTTCTCGCGCAACGTGTCGGACACCGTGACCTTCATGGACGCCGGCGTGGTGGTGGAATCCGGGCCCCCGGAGCAGATCTTCACGGCGCCCCGCACGGACAGGCTCAAGGGTTTCCTCTCTGACGTCCTCTAGCCACCCGGCCACGACGCAGGAAAACCCCGGTTGCACATGCAAACCGGGGTTTTCCTGTATTCCAGGCCCTGCGACGTGGCACTTAACGGCAATGCGGCGGGGCAACATTGCCGCGAATGTGCCATGTCGCGCACGGCGACGGCGGTTCTAGCCTTGGGCGGCTGCGGCCGCCTTCGCCGCGGCGGGCAGGGCGTCGTAGATCCGGTTCATGGCGTCGTCGTCGTGCGCGGCGGACAGGAACCAGGCCTCGAAGACCGACGGCGGCAGGTAGACGCCCGATTCCAGCATCGAGTGGAAGAACGGTGCGTAGCGGAAGGCTTCCTGCGCCTGGGCGTCGGCGTAGTTGTGGACGCCGTGGGCGGAGGTGCCGAAGGCAACCGAGAAGAGGTTCCCGGCGAACTGGATGGAGTGGTCCACCCCGGCGGCGTCCAGTGCGGTGGACAATGCGGAGGACAACTCCAGCGAACGGACATCAATGAACGAGTAGACGTCGCGGGTGGCATGGGTCAGCGTGGCGACGCCCGCGGCCATGGCCACCGGGTTCCCGGACAGCGTGCCCGCCTGGTACACCGGGCCGGTGGGGGCCAGGTGGTCCATGACGTCGGCACGGCCGCCAAGGGCCGCCGTCGGCATGCCGCCGCCGATAACCTTGCCGAACGTCAGCAGGTCAGGCGTCCACGGATCCTCGGCGTCCGCCGCGCCGCCGGTCAGGCCCCAGTAGCCGGAGTAGCCGGTGCGGAAGCCGGTCAGGACCTCGTCAACGATGAGCAGCGCCCCGTGCTCGCGGGTGATCCGCGAAAGCCCTGCATTGAACCCTTCAGCCGGGGTGACGACGCCCATGTTGGCCGGTGCGGCTTCGGTGATGACTGCCGCGATGTTGGGTCCGTGGGTGGCGAAGGCTTCCTTGACGGCCTGGAGGTCGTTGTAGGGCAGCACCAGGGTTTCGGCCGCGGTGGCTTCGGTGACGCCCGCGGAGCCGGGCAGCGCCAGGGTGGCCACCCCGGAACCGGCGGCGGCGAGGAGACCGTCCAGGTGTCCGTGGTAGCAGCCGGCGAACTTGATGATCAGGTTGCGGCCGGTGAATCCGCGGGCCAGCCGGACCGCCGTCATGGTGGCCTCGGTGCCGGTGGAGACCATCCGGAGGCGTTCGACAGCCGGGACGCGCTCCTTGACGATTTCCGCGAGGTTGGCCTCGTCCGGGGTGGAGGCACCAAAGGACAGGCCGCGGTCAACGGCAGCGTGCACGGCCTCCAGCACGGCGGGGTGGGCATGGCCGAGCAGCGCGGGACCCCACGAGCAGACCAGGTCCACGTATTCCTTGCCGTCGGCGTCGGTGAGGTACGGTCCCTTCGCGGAGACCATGAAGCGCGGGGTGCCGCCCACTGACCCGAAGGCGCGCACCGGTGAGTTGACCCCGCCCGGCATCAGCTGGCGGGCGCGGTCGAAGAGTGCCTCGTTGCGAGGATTGCTGGAAGTCATGGTTCCTATTCTCTCAGTTGGCCGGCAAGCTCAGTTAGCCGGCGAGCAGTTCAGCCACGCGGGGAGCCACGGCCGTGCCCATCAGTTCGATGGAACGCATCATGGCGGCGTGCGGCAGCGGCCCGTTGCTGTATTTGAGGTCGAAGCGGTCCACGCCGAGATTCCGTTTCAGCCGGACGATTTTTTGCGCCACCGTCTCGGGCGATCCCACGTAGAGGGCACCTTCGGACGAACACAGGGCGTCGAACTCGCCGCGGCCGGCCGGACCCCAGCCGCGCTCCGCCCCGAGTTTGTTGCGCAGGGCCAGCCAGTGCGGGTACAACTCCTCGCGGGCCTGCTCATCGGTGTCGGCGACGTGGCCGGGTGAATGGGTAGCCATCTGCTGCATGGGGTGGCCGTACTTGGCCATCGCTTCACGGTAGAGGTCGGCCAGGGGACGGAAGCCCCGCGGCTGGCCGCCGATAATGGCGAAAATAATCGGATAACCATACTGCGCGCAGCGGAGCACCGATTCCGGCGTTCCGCCCACCCCGATCCAGGTGGGCAGCAGGTGGTGCTCCAGGGGCGGGAAGACGCTGAGGCCGTGGAGGGCCGGCCGGGTGCGGCCCTCCCAGTGCACGGGCTTGTGGGTCCGGACCTTGCTGAACAGCTCAAGCTTCTCTTCGAAGAGCATCTCGTAATCGGCGAGGTCCAGTCCGAACAGGGGGAAGGATTCCACGAAGGATCCCCGGCCCAGCATGACCTCTGCCCGGCCGTTCGAGATGGCATCCACCGTGGAGAACCGCTGGAACACCCGGATGGGGTCATCCGAGCTCAGCACGGTGACGGCGGAGCCCAGCCGGATGTGTGTGGTGCGGGCTGCGGCGGCGGCAAGGAAGACTTCCGGCGCAGAGACTGCGTAGTCCTTGCGGTGGTGCTCCCCCACGCCGAAGGCATGGAGTCCGACGGCGTCTGCCAGCTCGGCCTGTTCGAGCAGCTGCCGCAGCACCTGGGCGTGCGGCTGGGGACTGCCGTCCGGTTCGACACCGACGTCGCCGAAGGTGTTCAGGCCGAGGAGGATGCGGTCCTCCCCCACGGGCGTGGTGGGTCCGGCGGACGGTTGTTCCGTCACCGGGACTCCTTCAGCCAGCCGGCAAGCTCCGCCGCCCAGTAGGTGAGGACCATGTGGGCGCCGGCCCGGCGGATGCCCAGGACTGATTCGGTGATGGCTGCGCGGCGGTCGATCCAGCCGTTGGCTGCGGCGGCTTCGATCATGGCGTACTCGCCGGAGATCTGGTAGGCCGCCACCGGCACCGGGCTCATGGCGGCAGTGTCCGCCACGATGTCCAGGTAGCTCATGGCCGGCTTGACCATGATGATGTCAGCCCCCTCGGCCAGGTCCAGTTCCACCTCGCGGAGGGCTTCGGTGCGGTTGCCGGCATCCATCTGGTAGGTCCGCCGGTCGCCCTTGAGCTGGGAATCCACCGCTTCCCGGAACGGCCCATAAAACGCCGAGGCGTACTTGGCGGCGTAGGCGATGACGGAGGTATTGGCATGGCCGGCGTCGTCCAGTGCCGAGCGGATGGCGGCGATCTGGCCGTCCATCATGCCGGAAGGACCCAGCATGTGGGCGCCGGCTTTCGCCTGCGCCACGGCCATCCGGGCGTAGATTTCCACGGTGCGGTCGTTGTCCACGTACCCGTCGGCGTCGAGCACTCCGCAGTGGCCGTGGTCGGTGAACTCGTCCAGGCACACATCGCTCATGATCACCAGGTCATCGCCCACCTCCGCGCGGACGTCGCGGATGGCCTTGTTCAGCACGCCGTCCGGGTCCAGGGATGCCGAACCTTCGGCGTCACGGGTCTCGGGGATGCCGAACAGCATGATGCCGCCCAAGCCCAGTTCAACAGCCTCCGCGGCGGCCCGTTTCAGGGTGTCGGTGGTGTGCTGGACCACGCCGGGCATGGACGTGATGGGGTTGGGCTCGGTCAGTCCTTCCCGGATGAAGGCCGGAAGGATGAGTTCGGCCGGGGACAACCGGGTTTCGGCGGTCAGGCGGCGCATGGCGGGGGTGGTGCGCAGGCGGCGGGGGCGCTGGTTGGGGAAAGTCATGGATCCTGTCTTCGCGTTGTCTGGAGAAGCGTGCTCGAACGGGGGTTTACACCGGGCCGGTCAGGGCGGGTTGAGGGCCTTGGCAACGGCTGCCACCAGCCCCTCCGGCGTGGGTTCCGCGGCCACGCCGGCCACGGTGAGGCCCACCGTGGTGGCCTGATCCGCCGTCGAACGGCCAATCACCACCAGCCGGCAGCCCGCCAGGGGGCCCAGCGCCGCGATCCGGCGCACGGCACTGGGAGAAGCCGCGATCACCGCGGCGATCCGGCCCTGGGCAATTTCTGCCGCGGCAGTTTCCGGCGTGAGGAGGGCGTACGACGGCGGCTGCGGGCCGCCGTCGCCGTCTTCCGGCGCCACGGCGAGCCTGCGCTCCGCTGCCGCTGGATAGTCGACGGTGCGGTATGCCGTCACGGCGGTGACAGCGGCGCCCGCTGCCGCCAGGCCTTCGGACAGGGCGGGGGCGGCGATGTCCGCCTGCGGGAGGAGTACCCTGCCGCTCCCGTCCCAGGCCGTCAGCAGGCCGGCGGCGGATTGTTCTTCAGGCGGGGTGAGGGCAACGGCCAGTCCGCCGGCCTCGAGCAGCCTCCGTGTTGCCGGGCCGATGGCCGCGACGCGCGTGCCGGCGGGGACCAGGTTGGCCAGCCCAAGGCCCCGCTCGGCCGCCTTTTCGATCAGGACGTGCACCGCGGTGGCGCTGCTGAGCACCAGCCAGTCGAAGGCCCCCGCTGCCAGGGCATCGCAGGCGACGTCGAGGGCGTGCTGGTCGGGTGCCCGTTCGAAGTCGATGAGCGGCAGCAGGACGGGTTCGGCGCCGGCCTTGGCGAGGGCCGATACGAGGGCGGCCGACCGTTCCGGGCTGCGCGTGACCAGGACCCTGGCTCCGCCCAGCGGTGTGTCGCTGGGCGGCTGGCGGGATCCGGACATGCGGGATGGCTCCGTCATCGCCAGGTCAGGACGCCTGCAGATCTGCGATGCCGGCGGCGCCGGCGGCGAGGAGCGCCTCGGCCAGCTCGATGCCGAGCAGGGTGGCGCCGACTTCCGTCAGGCCGTCCGTGGCACGTTTGTCCCTGACCGTCGCGGTGCCGTCAACGGCGCACACCACGGCTTCCAGGTGCAGCATGCTGCCTTTCCGATAGGCGTAGGCGCCCACCGGGGCTGCGCAGCCGGCTTCCAGCCGGGCGAGCAGGGCGCGCTCGGCGGTAACCGCCAGGCGCGTGTCGGGATCATCAAGGGCGGTTAGGGCCTGGGCCAAAACCTCCCGGGAGCCTTCGGCGGAGCCGGGCTTCGGCGGCGCGTCGGCGGTCCGGCATTCGATCGCCAGGGATCCCTGGCCGGCGGCGGGAAGCATGACGTCGGTTTCGAGGTACTCGGTCACGGCGTCCAGCCTGCCGATGCGTTCCAGTCCGGCGGCAGCCAGCACCACTGCGTCCAGGTCGCATGACTTCCCGGGCACCACCTGGTCCGTGGCGTTGCCGGGCAGTCCGGGAACGCGGCCCAGCCGGGTGTCCACATTGCCGCGGATGTCCACGATCTCCAGGTCCTGCCGTGCGGCGCGCAGTTGCGCGGCACGCCGGGGGGAACCGGTGCCGACGCGGGCTCCGGCGGGCAGGTCCGCCAGCTTCAGCCCGTCACGGGCACACAGCACGTCCCGGACGTCCACCCGGCGCGGCGTGGCGGCAAGGCTGAGCCCTACGGCCGCGCCGGTGGGCAGGTCCTTGAGGGAGTGGACGGCAACGTCGCATTCATTGCGCAGCAGCGCGTCACGCAGGGCAGCGACGAAGACGCCGGTGCCGCCCATCTGGGAGAGCGAGCCGGTGAGGACATCGCCGTCCGTGCGGATATGCACCAGTTCCACCGGAAATCCTCCGACCGCGGCAAGCTGGTCCGCGGTCTGCTGGGTCTGCGTGAGTGCCAGCTTGCTGGCACGGGTTCCGATGCGGACGGTCACGGCTGGGCCGTTTCGCCGGCAGTTGCCGGGTACGGGTCGTGGCCGGTGCCAACGGTGGTGTCGGCGCCTGCGATGGTGGGCTTTTCGCCGCGGAAGTTCGCGCAGCAGCCCGGCCGGCAGACGTCGTACCAGGGGCCGAGATCCGTCAGTGCAGGCCGGTCGCTGATGTTGTTGGCCTCGGTCCGCTCGCAGATGAGGTCCACGAGCCCGTTGACGAACTTCCGGTGGGTGCCGGGCGTGGGGACCCGGGTGGCGGCAAGGCCGAGGTTCGCGCAGGTTTCCATGGCTTCGGTGTCAAGGTCCCAAACGACTTCCATGTGGTCGCTGACGAAGCCGAGGGGAACGATGACGATGCCCTTGACTCCCTGGCCCGCCAGTTCCTCGATGGCGTCATTGATGTCCGGCTCAAGCCACGGCACGTGCGGGGCGCCGGAGCGGGACTGGTACACCAGGGACCACGGCGCGGCCTGGCCGGATTCGGCTTCGACCCTGCCCATGACGGCGGCGGCGTTGGCGAGGTGCTGGGCGACGTAGGCGGAGCCTTCCTCGAACCCGCGCGGCTCACCCTCGGACCGGCCGGCGGCCTCGGCGTCGCGGGTGGGGATGGAGTGGGTGGCGAACAGCACGTGCACCGGGGCATCGGGCGTCCCGGCAGCGGCGAGCTTGGCGCGGACCTCGGCCAGGCCGGCGGCCGTGCCCTCCACGAAGGGTTCCACGAAACCGGGGTGGTCGAAGTACTGGCGGACCTTGTCCACTTCCAGCCGGCCGTCCAGGCCGGTCTCCGTGAGCGCCATGCCGATGTCCTCGCGGTACTGGCGGCAGCTGGAGTAGCAGGAGTAGGCACTCGTGGTGAGCATCAGCACCCGGCGGTGGCCGGCGTCGTACGCTGCCTGCAGGGTCTCGGGGATGTACGGCGCCCAGTTGCGGTTGCCCCACAGCACAGGAAGGTCGATGCCGCGGGCAGCAAGTTCGGCTTCCAGCGCTGCCTTGAGCTCGCGGTTCTGCTGGTTGATGGGGCTGATGCCGCCGTTGGCGCGGTAGTGGTGCGAAACTTCCTCGAGCCGCTCGTCCGGGATGCCCCTGCCGCGGGTGACGTTGCGGAGGAACGGGATGACGTCGTCCTGCCCTTCCGGGCCGCCGAAGGAGGCGAGCAGGACGGCGTCGTAGTTCTTGGGCGCCATGCGGCCGGCCTCGGTGACGGGGTTGACGGCGGTGGAGAGTGTGGGGTCGAGCGGATTCATGCGAGCACCTCTGCTACTTCATCGGCGGTGATCCGCCGTCCGGTATAGAACGGGACTTCCTCACGGACGTGGTTGCGTGCCTCCGTGGCGCGCAGGTGGCGCATCAGGTCAACCAGGTCAACAAGTTCGGGTGCCTCCAGGCCCAGGATCCACTCCCAGTCGCCCAGCGCAAAGGATGAGACGGTGTTGGAGATGACCTGGGGGAAGTCGCGGCCCAGGAGGCCGTGGTCGCGGAGCATCTTGCCGCGCTCAGCTTCGGGCAGGATGTACCACTCGTAGGAGCGGACGAAGGGGTAGACGCACAGCCACTCGGCCGGGGCGACGCCGCGGGAGTAGGCGGGCGTGTGGTTCTTGGCGAACTCCGCCTCGCGGTGGACGCCCATGGCGGACCAGACGATCTCGGTCCCGGCAAACAGGGTGCTGCGGCGGATGTCGCGGATGGCCTGCTGGAGCGCCTCCGGCTTGGGCCCGTGGAGCCACACCATGACGTCGGCGTCGGCGCGCATGGCCGAGACGTCGTAGCTGCCCCGGTGCGTGACGCCGGCGGCGGTCAGGCGTTCCAGCAGTGCTTCGAAGTCGGCCGCAGCATCAGCGCTGCGGACCACTGCCTCCGACCGCTTGAAAACCGTCCAAAGGGTAAAGAACTGCTCGGCTGATTCTTCGGTTTTAGTGACAGATTCGGCAGAAGTGTGGCTCATGGTTACAAGTTTGCCCCTTCGCCGCCCCCAAGGCGAAACCGAAGAGTTCTACAACTCGTAGAAGTGAGCAATGTCACATTTCCCGGTGCAGCGGGCCACGCGCCGCAGCCTTAGAAGGGCCTGCGCATGCGCAGGAAAACCAGCCCCGCCGCCGCTCCCACGCCTACCAGTCCAGCACCCAGCCAGACCATGGGCGCCTGCAGATCCGGCAGCGGCCGGGTGGAGGACACTGCGCGTGTGGGGCCGGCAGAAGCCGCGGCAGCCTGCGGCGCCCGGGTGGGTTGGGAGTTCCGTGCGTTGATGGACAACGCCGTCGGGAGGGCTGAAGCCGATGGGGCGGCTGCAGCCGCGCCGGTTGTTCCCGCCAGCGCGTCCTGGCTCACTGCGGGCCCGCCTGCGCCCGCAGGGCCTGCATCGCCTTCAGTACCGGCTGCGGGCGCGCCTGCAGCACTGTTTACGCCGGCGGCATTGCCTGCGCCCGCGGCATTGCCAGGGCCGGCGGCAGGTGCTGTGCCGGGCGGCGGGGCCGCTGCGGGTCCCGGCTGGGAAGCAGACCCGGACGCTGCGCCGGTCCCTGCCTTTGTGCCGGAACCTGGCGCAGCAGGCGCCGGGGACGAAGGACTGCCGGCGGCCGCGGATGCGGTTGACGGCACTCCGGGCGCCAGGGGCGTCACCGGGACCGTGGGAAGCGTCAGGTCGGGAAGGGGCTGTGCGCTGGCGGACGCATCGGCGGTGGCACCGGCCGTGGCCGTCGGTGAACCGGTGGACAGGGTTGCCTTCACCGCCGGCACGAGGGCGCCGGGAACGGCAAGGATGGACGGGGCTTTGGCGCCGGGAGTGCGGCCGGCAGGGGCGGGTGCGCCGCCTGTGGTGTCCTGGGCCCGGGCTTCCGCGGCGGGGTCCTGGGGAGGGGGTGCGGAATCGTCGGCCAGGGACGCCTGGACGCCGGTGGATAGAACCAGTACCGCTCCGACGGCCGCGGCTGCGGCTCCGCGTCGGATTCCCCCATGGATACCGGTCCGGGACATGGAAAGCTCGGACCTGTGTTGAACCATAGTCATCGACCCTAACCAGAACGCCGTCCCGATTGGAAACCGGGAAGGGCGCCGCCGCGGGCAACCCGGGCGGGGTTCACCCTCGACCCGGGCCGCTGACCTGCGGCGATGTTCAGGCGGCGGCCAGTTGGCCGATTTGCTCACGTGTGTCGGCCACCACGGCTGCCAGGCCGTTCCCCGCCACCCAGCCGCCCACGACGGCCAGGCCGCCGGCGGCGGTGCATGCCTGGCGGATCTCCGCTGCCCGCGCGCGGTGTCCCACCGCGGCGAACGGCAGGGAGCCCCGCCACCGCACGACGTCCCAGCCCCGTACGTCCCCTTCCGTGATGCGGACGCCAAGCAGGGATGACGCGTCCCGCAGCGCGGCCGCGAAGAGTTCCTGGTCGGTTTCCGGGCCTGCCGGTTGCGCCGGGGCACCGTCCACCCGCCCATAGGAGAGGCGGACCACATGGCGTCCCGGGCCGGCAGCGGCTTCAAGCCAGTCCCATTTGCCCGTCGCATGCGTCAGCGCCTTTGCCTCGACGCCCGGCGTCTGGGGTGCCACCAGGATGCCGGTTCCGCGGGGGCGGCGGTCCAGGTCCGGGTTGTCCAGGACCAGGGTGACGAGCTTGACGTCGGGCCCGGCTGCCGGCTTCTTTCCGGCGATTGCCGGCACTGCGCCTTCCAGGAGCCCGACGGCGGCCGGACCGTCCACGGCCACCACCAGCAGGGCCGAGTGGAAGGTGCTCCCTGCCGCTTCGATCTCCCAGCCGTCGGGAGTGCGGGAGACCGCATCGGCGGCGGTGTTCGCCATAAGGGTGACGCCGCGGCCGCGGAGGTCCGCCACCAGGGCGTCCACGAGGGTGTGCATGCCGCCTTCGAGGCCCGCGACGGCGGAACCGGCTTTGGCCTGCCGGGCAGCAGGAGACGTGGCGGAGGTGCCGGGGCCTCGCCGTTGCGCTGCCACCGCGGCAGCGAGCGAACCGTGCTTCCGCAGCCCGGCGCGCAGGCCCGGGGCCACCATGTCGACGTCGAGCAGGCCGGGATCGGCGGAATGGACGCCGCCCACCACCGGCGAGACCAGGCGTTCCAGGACGCGCGATCCCATTCGGGCGCGAACCAGGGCGGCGACGCTGGTGACATCCCCGCCTGCCCCCACGGAGGCAGGCAGCAGGCGGTCCAGGGATGCCCGAAGTGAGCCCAGGACGCCAAGGGTGCGGCGCACCTCCGGGTCCCAGGGGTTGGCGGGGATGCCGAGGACGCCGGTCCTGGGGAGTTCGCGGGGTCCGCTGGGGAGCTGAACCCAGGCACCGCCCGGCCGCGGGGGTACGATCCTGCCGGCAAGGCCCAGTTCGGTGCAGAGGCGGGCGACGGCGTCCGAGCGGGTGGCGAAGGATTCGGCGCCGCTGTCCAGCGTGAGTCCGGCGACCTTGTGGCTGCCCACGCAGCCGCCCCAGGCGGGTCCCGCCTCCAGCACGGTCACCGTGCAGCCGGTTGCGGCGAGGTCCCGTGCGGCCAGCAGCCCGGAGATTCCACCGCCCACCACCAGCGCCGTTCGGGGGCCGCCCGGAGCACTGCCCACCGGTTACTCCGGCGAGATGGAGTGGATGAGCTCCACCACCCGGGTCAGGACATCAGGGTCCGTTTCCGGCGGCACGCCGTGCCCGAGGTTCAGGACGTGGCCGGGAGCGGCGGAACCGGCGGCGATGACCTCGCGAACATGGGCTTCGAGAATGTCCCACGGTGCGGCCAGCAGTGCGGGGTCGATGTTGCCCTGCAGCGGCACGCTTCCGCCCAGCCGGCGGTTGGCCTCGTCGAGGGGCAGCCGGTAGTCAACACCCACCACGTCCACGCCCACGTCGCGCATGGCAACGAGGAGTTCGGAGGTTCCGGTGCCGAAGTGGATCAGCGGGGCACCAAGGTGGCGGACATGGTCCAGGGCGCGGGCCGACGCCGGTGCGACGTACCTGGTGTAATCGGCCAGTCCCAGCGAGCCCGCCCAGGAGTCGAAGAGCTGGGCGGCAGAGGCGCCGGCCTCCAGCTGCGCCTGGAGGAACATTCCCGAGGCGTCGGCTGCCCAGTTGGCCAGCGCGTTCCACGTTTCCGGGTCGGCGTGCATCATGGTCCGCGGACCGAGGTGGTCGCGCGAGGGTTTTCCTTCGACCATGTAGGCGGCAAGGGTGAACGGGGCGCCGGCAAAACCAATCAGCGGCGTCTTCCCCAGCTCCCCCACGGTAAGGCGGACAGCTTCGCGGATCGGCTCCAGGGCCTCCCACGTGAGCTGGGGCAGTGCGGCAACGTCCGCCGCCGTCCGGACGGGCTGATCGAGGACCGGGCCGACCCCGGGCACGATGTCCACGCCGACGCCGGCGAGCTTGAGCGGTATGACGATGTCCGAGAAGAAGATGCCGGCGTCCACGTCATGGCGGCGGACGGGCTGCAGCGTGATCTCGGAGGCCAGCTCGGGACGCAGGCAGGAGTCCAGCATGGCAATGCCCTCGCGGACTTTGAGGTATTCCGGCAGCGACCGGCCTGCCTGCCGCATGAACCAGACGGGACGGCGGGACGGCTTGCCCCCGCGGTAGGCCGTGATCAGCGGTGAGTCCGCTGTGCGGCCGTCCATCAGTGGATGGTCTGCGGCAAGGGCGCCGGCAGCGGAGACGGCAGGGCTAGGAGTCATGCTCTTGATTGTGCCGAAAAAGAGCCCCAAAAGATAACGACAACCTGTCTCCCGCCGCCACCTGCAGGGTGAAGGTGGCGGGGATCACGGGCGCATGTGGCGACTATCCTTTCCGGAGGTTGTTCTACCAGGCAACGAAAAAGCTATGATTGGTCTGCTGTGGTTCTTTTCTCATTGGTGGCTACACACGCCGACATCGACCTTGAAACCGTTGCTCAGTTGAGCAACGGTTCCTCCGGGATTGCCGCATCCGCCCTCACCGAATCCCCCGCCGTGGCCGGGGCAGTGGTCCTTGCCACCTGCAACCGCTACGAGATTTACGGCGAGGCACGCGATCCCGACGACGTCGAAGCCGCCCGCGCCGCCGTCGTGGCCCGGATCAGCGAGGCCAGCGGACTTCCCGAACCCCTCGTCTCACGCTCGTTCAGCACCCGCACCGGGCCTGAAGTGACCCAGCACCTGTTCGCCGTCAGCGCCGGACTGGACTCCGCCGTCGTGGGCGAACGCGAAATCGCCGGCCAGGTACGCCGTGCCCTGATCACGGCCCAGCACGACGGCACCGCCAGCGCCGGCCTGGTCCGCCTCTTCCAGGCGGCTTCCAAGACGGCCAAGGAAGTGGGCGCGCAGACGGCCCTCGGCTCCCGTGGCCTGTCCATCGTCTCGGTGGCCCTGGACCTGGCCACCGATCTTTCCGAAAATCCCGACTGGTCAACCAAGAAGGTTGTGCTGTTCGGAACCGGCGCCTACGCCGGCGCCACCATGGCCCTGCTGCGGGAACGCGGCTGCACCGACATTTCCGTCTTCTCCTCCTCCGGCCGGGCCGAAGGTTTCGTGGCCTCGCGCGGCGGCACGGCCCTGGACGCCGACTCACTGCGGGACGCCGTGGCTTCCGCCGACGTCATGATCGGCTGCAGCGGATCCGACAGCCGCGTCGAGGCCGACGAACTCGCCCAGGTCCGGGCCAACTCGCCCCAGCCCCTGATCGCCATCGACCTGGCCCTCACCCACGACTTCGACCCCGCGGTCGGCGAACTGGACGGCGTGGAACTGCTGACCCTTGAGTCGGTGCGCCTGGCCGCGCCGCAGGAACAGTCCGAGTCCCTCGCCCAGGCCAGCGGCATCGTCAAGGGCGCCGCCAAGGCTTTCGAGCAGGAGCGCCAGGCCCGCTCGGTCGATTCAGCCATCGTTGCCCTGCGCCGGCACACCATGAACGTGCTGGATGCCGAAATGGAAAAGGTCCGCGCCCGCCACGGCTGCACCGCCGCCGCGGAGGAGGTCGAGTTCGCGCTCCGCCGCATGGTCAAGCAGCTGCTGCATGTCCCCACCGTCCGCGCCCGCGAGCTTGCCGCGAACGGCCAGCAGGACGACTACGTTGCCGCGCTGGAGGCCTTGTACGGCATCACCGTGGAGCAGCCCGCCGAGGCTGCGCCGGCCGCCGAGTGCCCGGTGGACCACAAGGGCCGCGAAACCGCCTGAGGTTCTCCCTCCCCAACGCCCCATCAGCATTTGCCCCTAAACCGGAAACGCCCCATCACTTTCTTCAGGGAAGTGATGGGGCGTTTGTCAAAAAGCCGCTAAAGGTGATGGGGCGTTCCGGTCAGTAGACGGGCTTGCCGGGCTCCACGTCCCGCACCCAGGCCAGGATTCCGCCGTCGAGATGGCTGACCCGCTGGTAGCCTGCCTGCCGCGCTGCCGCCAGTACATTGGCCGAGCGCGTCCCGGCCTTGCAGTGGAACACAATCTCCCGGTCCTGCGGAAGTTCGTCCCAGGCCTCGCCGGCGAGGATCCGTCCCTGCGGGATCAGTTTGGCACCCTCGATCCGGACGATGTCGTATTCCCCCGCCTCACGCACGTCCACCAGCTCGAAGTCCTTGAGCCCGGCCTTCCGCGACGCCAGCATGGTGGCCAGCTGGGTGGCGGTGACCGTATGTTCCGTGTCCGCCTGTGTTTCCGGGAGGATCCCGCAGAAGGCCTCGTAGTCCGTGAGCTGGGTAATGGGTTCCGCTGCCGGGTCCTTCGACACCCGGATTTCCCGCCAGCTGCCGCCCAGCGCGTCGAAGAGGGCCACACGGCCCAGCAGGGAACGTCCGACGCCGGTAATCAGCTTCACTGCTTCGGTCACCATCAGCGATCCCACGGCAGCGCACAGCATGCCGAATACGCCGCCCTCGCCGCAGGACGGGACGGAGCCGGCAGGCGGCGCCTCCGGATACAGGTCACGGTAGGTGGGCCCGTGCTTTTCCCAGAAGACGCTGACCTGGCCGTCGAACCGGAAGATCGAACCCCAGACGTAGGGCTTGCCCAGGATGGCTGCGGCGTCATTCACGAGGTACCTGGTGGCGAAGTTGTCCGCGCCGTCCAGGATGAGGTCGTACCCGCCGAACAGCTCCAGGGCGTTGGACGAGTCCAGGCGTACGTTGTGCAGCCGGACGTCCACCAGCGGATTCAGCTCCGTGATGGCGTCGCGCGCCGATTCGATCTTGGGCCGGCCTACGTCGCTGACGCCATGGATCACCTGCCGCTGCAGGTTGCTCAGGTCCACCACGTCGTCATCGACGATGCCGATGGTGCCCACTCCGGCTGCGGCCAGATACAGCAATGCGGGGGCGCCCAGCCCGCCGGCACCGATCACCAGCACCTTGGCGTTCTTCAGCCGCCGCTGTCCCAGGGCTCCGATCTCCGGAATGATCAGGTGCCGGGAGTACCGTTCCACCTCGTCGGAGGTGAGTCCGGCCGCCGGTTCCACCAGCGGCTCCAGCGAAATAGTCGAAACATTTGCGGTGAAAGACGAAGCCATACTTCAATGTATGCCCCGGGATACCGCCGGGTCATATTACCCCGCAGTAAAGTGAAGGTAACTGCAATGGAAAGAAGGACAACTGTGGTCCCTGAAGCACGGGCCGACCGCCCGGCCGCCGCTGAACCGCACGCTGCCTCCCGCCCGGCAGGCCAGCGGTCCGCCCGGATGCCACGGGATGAGCGCCGCGCACAGCTGCTTGCCGCGGCCCAGGAGGTGTTCGTAGCCAACGGCTACCACGGTGCGGCGATGGATGAAATTGCGGAAACGGCGCATGTGAGCAAGCCGGTGCTGTACCAGCACTTCCCTTCCAAGCGGGATCTTTACCTCGCCCTGCTGGAGAGCCATCTCGCGTCGCTGACTGAGCTGATGCTCGGCGCCCTGAACTCCACCACCGACAACGATGAACGCGTCCAGGCCGTCATGCGCGCGTACTTCCATTTCATCGCCAACGATGACCAGGCCCACCGGCTGGTGTTCGAGTCCGACCTGATCAACGATCCCGATGTCAGCTCCCGGCTGGAGACCTTCAACCGGACCTTCGCTGATGCCATTGCCCGGGTGATCGCCGAGGACACCAAGCTTCCCCACCTCGAGGCGGAGCTCTTGGGCCGCGGCCTGGCAGGCATGGCGCAGGTCAGTGCCAGGTACTGGCTGGAAACAGACGGCAACCTCGACCTCGATGTGGCCAGCGACCTCATCTACCGTTTAGCTTGGCGCGGAATCAGTCGCTTCCCTAAAGAGTCCTAGACTACAAATAAGACAACACCTCGTAGAGATACACGAGTACTTTCACAGGCTGGGAGGCCCCCTTGGAAATTAAGATCGGCGTTCAAAACGTTGGCCGCGAGATCGTGCTGGAATCGAACCAGGACGCAGAGACGGTGGCCAAGGTCGTTGGCGAAGCCATCAATGGAGGCAACGAGCTCCGCCTGAAGGATGACAAGGGACGCCTGATCATTGTTCCCGGCAGCGCGCTGGCCTACGTCGAGATCGGCGCCGAAGAGGTCCGGCGCGTAGGGTTCGGCCAGTTCTAGTCCGCATTTCCAAGGAGATCCATGCTTTCGCTGACCATCGTGGTGCTCGCCACCGTCGCCGCGGGCTTTATCGTCTGGGCCAATGACAAGCGGCACGCCAAGTACGGTGCGGCACTGCCGGCCGGGGTCGCCGTGGGTGTTGCGGCGCTGGCATGGATCATCCTGATGGCAGCAGGCTTCGGCTACCTGCCGGGCCTGACCTGGCTTCCGTGGGTCCTGCCCGTCGTCCTCGGCGTCGCCGCGGCGGTCCTCGCCGTGGTCTTCCTGGGCCGCACGCGCGCCCGCCACGACACCGAGCGGCTCACGGCGATCCTGCGGCGCTGAGCCGGCCCGCTCCCGGCGTCGCCGGACGACAGATTAGAAAGGCTGTGGCCACCACCCCCGCGGGTGGCGGCCACAGCCTTTTAACGACAGCCCGGTCTAGAGGAACTCGGCCCGCCCCTCCATGGCGGACGACGCCAGGGCGTGCTCCCTGCGGGGTATGCGGCCCGCCGCCCTGGCCATCCTGCCGGCCATCACGGCGTGCTTGAACGCCTCGCCCATGAGCACGGGGTTCTGGGCGCGCGTCACGGCGGTGGCCAGCAGCACGGCGTCGCAGCCGAGTTCCATGGCCAGGGCGGCGTCCGAGGCCGTGCCAATACCGGCGTCCAGGACCACGGGCACGGAGGCGCGGGAGACGATGAGTTCGATGTTGTGCGGGTTCAGGATGCCCAGCCCGGTGCCGATGGGGGCTCCCAGCGGCATGACGGCGGTGGCGCCCAGGTTCTCCAGCCGCAGCGCGAGTACGGGATCGTCGTTCGTGTAGGCGAAAACCTTGAAGCCGCGGTTCACCAGCTGTTCGGTAGCGTCCACGAGCTCCACGGCGTCCGGCAGGAGGGTTTGTTCGTCGGCGATGACTTCCAGCTTCACCCAGTCCGTTTCCAGGGCCTCCCGCGCCAGTTCCGCCGTGAGGACGGCGTCCCGGGCCGTGAAGCAGGCAGCGGTGTTGGGCAGCACCCGGATTCCGTGGTCCACCAGCAGCTGGAACAGTGAGCCGGTCTCGGCCGTGGAGTAGCGGCGCATGGCCACGGTGGTCAGCGCGGTGCCGGAGGCCAGGAGCGCGGCGCCCAGGCCGTCCAGGCTGGGCGCCCCGCCGGTGCCCATGATGAGCCTGGATTCGAGGGCGACGCCGTCGATCACCAGGGCGTCACCGGCGCCGGTGCCGGTGGAGTGGATAGTGTTGGTTTCGGTCATGGCGTCAGCCTCCCTGTACTGCTGTGACGAGTTCGATGTCGTCGCCCTCGGCGAGCGCCGTGGCGAACCATTGGCTGCGCGGGACCACCTGGGCGTTGTGTGCGACGGCGACCCCCAGCTTGCCGCCGTCCGTCGCCTGGCCGCTCTCGGCAAGCGGGCGACCGGTGACCTGGCTGACGAGGGTGGTGATGGACGCGCCATCGGCCACCTGGTGCGGTTCTCCGTTGAGGGTGATGTTCACGCTGTCTCCTTGATGTGCGGGCTTGTGCCGGCCGTCACCGGCCTGGAAAACCGGTCCGGGCTGAAGGGTGCCCAGCGTGGATCGGTCCTTCCATCCAGCAGTCCGGTGCAGATGGCTGCGGCGGCAGGGGTGAGCAGGACGCCGTGCCGGAAGAACCCGGTGGCGATGATGAGCCCGTGGACGTGGCCAGCGGTGGTGGCGTCCTGGCCGGAGCCCACCGGTACCCGGCCCAGCAGAGGGGCGTTGTCGGGGGTGCCGGGACGGGCGCGGGCCGTGGATTCGAGCAGTTCAAGTTCGGCGACGGCGGGCACCAGCGCCTGGGCGTCGCGCAGCAGCTGGTAGACGCCGCCGGCGCTGACGGCGTCGGAAAGGGCATCTTCCCGCTGGGTGGCCCCGATGACCACGGTGCCGTCTTGCCGGGGAACGATGTACACCGGCACGCCGTGGACCAGGCCGCGCACCGTGGACGTCACCAGGGGCCGAAGGTGTCCGGGAACGGCCAGCCGGAGGATGTCCCCGTGGACGGGGCGCAGCGGCAGCTCAAGCCCGTCCGGCAGGCCGCCAAGCTCCGCCGCGTGCAGCCCGTTGGCCACCACGGTTTCCTTGGCCAGGACCGTGCCGCCGCCGGCCAGGCTGACGCCGGCAACACTCGGGCCCTCCCACAACAGCCCGGCGGCCCGGTCCGGCACGGCAAAGCACCGCTCCGCCCCGGCGGCGGACAGCTCCGGGTTCCTTTCGGCGGCGCCGCCGAGGGCCAGCCGCAGTGCCAGGACCAGCCGCCGCGGATCCACCTGGTGGTCCGACGGGGTATCCATGGCGCAGGCGATGGCCGGGCTGAGGAGCGGCTCGCGCGTCCGGGCCTCCCGCACCGCCAGCGGCTCCACCGCCAGGCCGTTGGCCTGCTGGACCGTCCGCAGGTCCATCAGGGCACGCCGGTCGGCGGCGTCGGCACCCACGGCCAGCGTCGGCGTCGTCAGGTATCCGCAGTCCTCGCCCGTTGCAGCGGCAACGCGGGCAGCGAAGGCAGGCCAGCGGGACGCCGAATCGAGCATGAGTTCCAGGAGATCCTCCTCCTGGTAGTGCAGTTCGCTGACCGGCGCCAGCATGCCCGCTGCGGCCCAACTGGCTCCGGTACCCGGGGCGTCGTCTATGACGACGACCGATCGCCCGGACCGCTGCACTTCCCACGCGATCCCGTGCCCCACCACTCCCCCGCCGATGACGGCGACGTCGGCCCGCACGGTGGAGTTAGCGCTGGCGCCTTCGGGGCCGGGGAGACTGTCAACGGGGTTGCGCATGTGGTTCCTTCCCTACGCCGGCATTAACCGGATCAGGTCAAGCGGTCGGCTCTGACGCCCTCTCAGCCCGGCGCTTTATGACAGCTGCCGCGGGCTCCCGCAGTACCAGCCCAGTTTAGAGGAACTAGGCTTGCAGGCATGAATGTGTCCACCTCATCCTTCCCTGCCGGCCCGCATGCCCCGGCCACCGAAGTTGTCAACGCACGGGACACCGACGCGCTCAAGGCGGCCCGCCTGTACCTCTGCACCGATGCCCGCCGGGACCGCGGCGACTTCGCCGGGTTCGTGGACGCAGCGTTCGCGGGCGGCGTGGACATCATCCAGCTGCGGGACAAGGCCATCGAGGCTGCCGAGGAGCTGGACTTGCTGGCCGTCCTGAAGGAGACGGCAGTCAGGCACGGCAAGCTGTGGGCAGTCAACGACCGGGCGGACATCGCGGTGCTGTCCGGGGCGCCGGTATTCCACATCGGCCAGAAGGACCTGCCCCTGGCGGCGGCGCGCACGCTGGTCAACGGCAACGCAGCCATCGGGCTTTCCAGCCACACCACGCAGCAGGTGGACGCTGCCCTGGCCGCCACCGCCGGCCCGGCAGGCCTGGACTACTTCTGCGTGGGGCCGGTCTGGGCCACGCCCACCAAACCCGGCAGGTCCGCCGTCGGGACCGGACTGGTGGAGTATGCCGCCGAAGCCTCCCGGCAGGCCGGGGAGCCGGTGCCGTGGTTCGCCATCGGCGGGATCGACCACGGCAACGTCCGGCAGGTGGCAGAGGCAGGTGCACGCAGGATCGTTGTGGTCCGGGCCATCACCGGGGCCGCCGATCCCGCAGCCGCTGCGGCATCCCTCCTCGACGCGCTGGACGGCGCCGCCTCCTGATGCCATATCCGTGGACTTGGAGCTAGGCTGATTTTTGTGTCACACCATCGGCTGGCCCCCAACGTTCATGACCACAGGAACGCCCTGGAAGAGGCGTTGGGCCAGCTGCGCACGGAGCTGGAACTTCCGGGTCCGTATCCGGCCGATGCCGTTGCGGACGCCCGCGCTGCCGTGGCGGCGCTGGAGCTGCCGTCCTACGACCTGACCGCCGTCGAATTCATCACCATCGATCCCGCCTCATCCACGGACCTGGACCAGGCGGTGTTCATCGAGCCGGACGGGACGGGCTACCGCGTGCTGTACGCGATTGCCGACGTCCCGGCATTCGTGGTGCCGGGCGGGCCCCTGGACGCGGAAACGCGGCGTCGGGGCCAGACGTTCTACGCGCCGGACGGCCGGATTCCGCTGCACCCGGAAGTCATCAGCGAGGGGGCCGGAAGCCTGTTGCCAGGGCAGGACTGTTCGGCCTTCGTCTGGGACTTCACGCTCGACGGCGACGCAGCCGTGCTGTCCGTAGGTGTCCGGCGTGCCAGGATCCGCAGCCGCGACAAGCTCAGCTACAAGGGCGCCCAGGCGGACCTTGATGCCGGGACCGCCTCCCCCGTGCTGACACTGCTGCGCGAAGTGGGCCTCAAACGGGTGGCGCTGGAACGGGCGCGTGAAGGGGCCAGCCTCAACATGCCTGAGCAGGAGATCGTCCAGCTGCCCGACGGCGGCTACCGCATCGATGCCGTACCGCAGCTTCCGGTGGAGGACTGGAACGCGCAGATTTCACTGATGACGGGAATGGCTGCCGCGCAGCTGATGCTGGAGGGCAAGGTGGGCATCCTGCGCACCATGCCGGCTCCGGACGAGCGGAGCCTGAAGCACTTCCGGCTCCAGACCGAAGCGCTGGGCAAGCCCTGGGACGGCCAGGTCAGCTACGGCGAGTACCTGCGGTCCCTGGATCCCACCGATCCCCGTCAGCTGGCTATCATGCATTCGGCCGGCATGCTGTTCCGCGGCGCGTCCTACACCGCCTTCGACGGCAACGTACCCGAGGACGGCATCCAATCCGCCATCGGTGCTGCCTACGCCCACACCACTGCCCCGCTCCGCCGGCTGGTGGACCGCTTCGTGCTGGTCATCTGCGAGGCCCTGAGCAACGGCGGGGATGTTCCCGGCTGGGCGCGCGAAGCCCTTCCGCTGCTGCCAGGCATAATGGCCGGTTCGGACCAGCTGGCCTCCCGCATGGAGCGCCTCGCCCTGGACACCGTGGAGGCGGCACTGCTGCTGAACCACATTGGGCAGGAGTTCGATGCAATCGTCATTTCCGGCTCCAAACCCCAGAACGGCAACGGCAACGGAAATGGTTCCGGGAACGGGAACGGCAACGGGAAGGGCAGCAACGGCAGGAACGGGAACGGCAACGGAAGCTCCGGCATCATCCAGATTGCCGAACCCGCAGTAACCGCGCGCTGCGCCGGCGAACTGGAATCCGGCACCAAGGTCCGCGTGCGGCTGGTTTCGTCGGACATCACCACCCGCCAGATCCATTTCGAGCTGGTTTCCTGAGGCTCCAACGGGTGCAGCGTGCGGGGCGAAAACTGTTTCCGCGCCCGTGCGGCTAGACTGGGAGGGTAGAAACTGGATGCCCGGTCGTTGATTTCCTCAATTTGAAACCAACAAGCCCGCCCCTACGCGATCTTGAGATTTGCCCGCTGGTCACCAGTGCCAGCATTAGATAGCCCGCGATCGGCTTCCACTGGAATTGCTTGTGCGCCTGAGCGTGCTCCGGAACGGCCAGCCTGGCCGCCCCGTTGAGCAGGCGGCGCCATTGCCTAAATGAATAAGGAAACTCCCCTGTGAGTGAATTGCATACCCACCAGCTTCTGAGCGACGCGTCCGGCACGGAGACCATTGAGCCGGAAGAAACCATCATCTCCGACGAAAAGCCGCATGAGATCGCGGAAAAGTCCTTCGCGGACTTCAACGTCCGCCAGGACATCGTCGAGTCCCTGGCTGACGCCGGGATCACCCACCCCTTCCCCATCCAGGCCATGACCCTGCCGGTGGCGCTGAGCGGCCACGACATCATCGGCCAGGCCAAGACCGGCACCGGCAAGACCCTGGGCTTCGGCATTCCCGCCCTGCAGCGCGTCATCGGACAGGACGATCCCGGCTACGCCAAACTCGCCGTCCCGGGAGCCCCGCAGGCCCTGGTCATCGTTCCCACCCGTGAACTGGCGGTGCAGGTGGCCGGCGACCTGGTGACGGCATCACGGAAGCGCAACGCCAGGATCGCCACCATCTACGGCGGCCGCGCCTACGAGCCGCAGGTCGAAGCCCTCAAGCAGGGCGTCGAGGTAGTGGTGGGCACCCCCGGGCGCCTGATCGACCTGTACAAGCAGAAGCACCTGAGCCTGAAGAACGTCAAGATCGTGGTGCTGGACGAGGCCGACGAGATGCTGGACCTGGGCTTCCTGCCGGACGTGGAGACCCTCATTGCGGCGACTCCCGCAGTGCGCCAGACGCTCCTCTTCTCCGCCACCATGCCCGGGCCGGTCATCGCCATGGCCCGCCGCTACATGACTCAGCCCACCCACATCCGCGCCGCGGATCCCGAGGACGAGGGCCTGACCAAGCGCGATATCCGCCAGCTGATCTACCGCGCGCACAGCATGGACAAGACCGAAGTGGTGGCCCGCATCCTGCAGGCCCGCGGCCGCGGCCGGACCATCATCTTCACCAAGACCAAGCGCACCGCCGCCAAGGTGGCCGAAGAACTCGTTGACCGCGGCTTCGCGGCCGCCGCCATCCACGGCGACCTGGGCCAGGGCGCCCGTGAGCAGGCGCTGCGGGCCTTCCGCAACAACAAGGTGGACGTCCTGGTGGCCACGGACGTCGCCGCCCGCGGCATCGACGTTGAGGACGTCACCCATGTGATCAACTACCAGTGCGTGGAAGACGAGAAGATCTACCTGCACCGCGTAGGCCGTACGGGCCGTGCGGGCAACAAGGGCACCGCCGTCACGTTCGTGGACTGGGACGATGTTCCCCGCTGGGCCCTGATCAACAAGGCCCTGGGCCTCAACGTGCCCGAGCCCGTTGAAACCTACTCCTCCTCGCCGCACCTCTTCACGGACCTCGACATCCCCGAGGGCACCAAGGGCCGCCTGCCCCGCGACAAGCGGACCCTGGCCGGTGTCGACGCCGAAGTGCTTGAGGACCTTGGCGAAACCGGCAAGAAGAACAGCCGTGGCGGCAGCCGCGACGGCGGCCGGTCCCGGGACAGGGACGGCCGTGGACGCGAAGGACGCAGCGGAAACCGCGAAAGCGGCCGCAGCGCCGGCGACACCAAGCGCACCGGCGAGCGCCGCCGTCGTACGCCTGACTCCGCCGCGCCTGCCGGCGAGGCCGCCGCTCCCGCAACCGAGGGCGAACAGCCCTCACGCGCCCGCCGGACCCGGACCCGCACCCGCCGCCGCAACGGCGAAGTGGTGGCCGGCGCCGACACGGGCACGCAGCCTGGCAACTCCGAGGGCTAACTGCCCCGATGACTGACACTGTTTGGGCGCCGGACGGCGGCAGCCTGGTGGTGCACGCGGACAACGCCGAGTACCTCCCCACGCTGCCGGACGGCGCCTTCACACTGATCTACGTGGACCCGCCCTTCAACACGGGCAGGCCGCAGCAGCGCCAGGAAACCCGGATGGTGGTTAACGCCGATGGCAGCGGGGACCGCGTGGGCTTCAAGGGCCGCTCCTACGACACCATCAAGGGCGCCCTCCACCGCTACGACGACGCGTTCAGCGACTATTGGTCATTCCTGGAACCCCGGCTGGTGGAGGCGTGGCGGCTGCTGGCCGATGACGGGACGCTCTACCTGCACCTGGACTACCGTGAGGTGCACTACGCCAAGGTCATGCTGGATGCCATCTTTGGCCGGGAATGCTTCCTGAACGAGATCATCTGGGCCTATGACTACGGCGCCCGGGCCAAAAACCGCTGGCCCACCAAGCACGACAACATTTTGGTGTACGTGAAGAACCCCGCGAAGTACCACTTCGACAGCGCCGAAGTGGACCGGGAGCCGTACATGGCGCCCGGGCTGGTGACGCCTGCCAAGCGGGAACTGGGAAAGCTGCCCACCGACGTTTGGTGGCACACCATCGTTTCGCCCACCGGCAAGGAAAAGACGGGGTACCCCACCCAGAAGCCCGAGGGACTGGTCCGGCGGGTGGTGGCCGCCTCGAGCCGCCCCGGTGACTGGTGCCTGGACTTCTTTGCCGGCTCCGGCACGCTCGGCGCGGTGGCCGCCAAGCTGGGCCGGAAATTCGTGTGCGTGGACCAGAACCAGCCGGCCATCGACATCATGGCAAAACGGCTCGGTGCGCACGCCACCTTGACGTCGTTCCAGCCCAACTGAGCCGCACCGGGGTCCCCGGTCAAGGACGGACGACGGCGGCTCCCGTGCCGAGTGCCTCGATCCGTGCCAGCATCTCGGGAGCGGTGAGGTTTTCCCCGAGCAGGTTGGGTTTGCCCGTGCCGTGGTAGTCCGAGGAGCCGGTGACCAGCAGGTGGTGCGTGGCTGCGAGCTTGCGGAGGAATCCGCGGCCCTCTTCAGGGTTGTCCCGGTGGTCGATCTCCAGGCCCGCCAGGCCGGCGTCGATCATGTCATGGTAGGTCCGCTCCCCCACAATGCGTCCCCGCGCGGACGCCACGGGGTGGGCGAAGACGGGGACGCCGCCGGCGGCTCGGACCAGTTCGACGGCGGTGGCGGGGTCCGGTGCGTAGTGCGGGATGAAGTACCGGGAGCGCGAGGTGAGGATGGAGGCGAAGGCCTCGGAGCGGTCCTCCACGACGCCTGCGGCGACCAGGGCGTCGGCGATGTGCGGCCGCCCGAGGGTGGCACCGGGTGCCACGTGGTGGATTACGTCGTCCCAGGTGAGGGGATAGTCCTCGGCCAGGATGGTGACCATCCGTTCCGCCCGGGTCAGGCGGGAATCCTTGGCCTTGGTGATTTCCTCCAGGAGGCCCGGATGGGTGGGATCATGCAGGTAGCTCAGCAAATGGACGCTGATGCCTTCCTCTGTCCGGCAGGAGACCTCCATGCCCGGCACCAGGGCCACGCCGTACTGCACGGCGGCGGCCGCGGCCTCGTCCCACCCTGCAGTGGAATCGTGGTCGGTCAGGGCAACCACGTCCAGCCCGGCCCGGGCGGCGGACGCCATGACATCGGCCGGGGTCTCGGTGCCGTCGGAGACGTTGGAGTGGGCATGCAGGTCAATCCTCACTTATCCAGCGTAGTGGACGGGACTGTCCCGTTCGCTTAGCCGGGACGCTGGTGAGACGATGGTGCCGTGAACGATGCCGAAAACACCCACAACTCTGCTTCCCAGCCGCTGGAGGAGCGCGTCAACAACCGCTCGCAGCGGCCCAGTTCCAACGCCTTCAAGGCCTTCATGGCCAGCAACTGGGCGCCGGCCGGCACTGAACTTCCGCAGCGGGATGCGGTCGCCGGTTATGCCGCGAACCGGCGCAAGGCGATCTCCGCCCTGTTCAAGGGCGAACGCCTGGTCATCCCGGCGGGGCCGTTGAAGGTCCGCTCGAACGACTGCGACTACCGCTTCCGCCCGCACTCAGGCTTTGCGCACCTGACCGGGCTGGGCCTGGACCACGAGCCGGACGCCGTGCTGATCCTGGAACCGGTCCAGGAAGGAACGGGCGACGACGGCGCGCACCACCGGGCGACGCTCTACTTCCGCCCGCTGGCCGGCAGGGACACGGAACAGTTCTACGCGGACTCCCGCTCGGGCGAATTCTGGATTGGCGCCCGGCCCACCCTGGCGGAGTTCCAGGCCCGGCTGGGACTCGCCACTGCGCACATTGACGAGCTGGAAACGGCCCTCACCAAGGACGTGGGTGCCCCGGAAATCGGCGGCATCTCCATCCGCCTGGTCCGCAAGGTGGACGAGAACATCGACGCCCTGGTGGACACCGCCCGCTACAACACGGCACGGGATCCGGAGAACCTGGACCTTGCCGTCCTGGATGCCCTGGACGAGAAGCTCAGCGAGGCTCTTTCCGAACTGCGCCTGCTCAAGGATGAGTGGGAGATCGAACAGATGAAGATTGCCGTGGCCGCCACGGTCGAAGGGTTCGAGGAAGTGGTCAAGGCCTTGCCGCGGGCCCTTACCCACGCCCGCGGCGAGCGGGTGGTGGAGGGCGCTTTCTTCGCCCGTGCCCGCGAGGTAGGGAACGAGCTGGGGTATGACACCATCGCTGCGTCCGGCAACAACGCCACCGTGCTGCACTGGACCCGCAATACCGGCCGCATCCACGCCGGCGAACTGCTGCTGCTTGACGCCGGTGTGGAGGCGGACTCGCTCTACACGGCTGACATCACGCGGACGCTTCCGGCCAGCGGCACCTTCAGCGACACCCAGCGCAAGGTCTACCAGGCCGTCCTTGACGCCGCCGACGCCGGCTTTGCGGCCGCCCGGCCGGGAACCAAGTTCCGCGACATCCACACGGCGGCCACCACGGTCCTGGCCGAGCGGTTGTCGGAATGGGGCATCCTGCCGGTCAGCGTGGAGGAAGCGATCAGCCCGGAGGGGCAGCAGCACCGCCGCTGGATGCCGCACGGGACCAGCCACCACCTGGGCCTGGACGTCCATGACTGCGCGCAGGCCAAGCGCGAGCTCTACCTGGACGGCGTCCTCACCGAGGGCATGGTGTTCACCATCGAGCCCGGCCTGTACTTCAAGAAAGAGGACCTGGCGATTCCGGAGGAATACCGGGGCATCGGCGTCCGGATCGAAGACGACGTCCTGATGACAGCGGACGGCCCCGTCAACCTCAGCGCGGCACTGCCGCGCGGGGCTGACGACGTGGAGGACTGGATGGCCGGAATCTACCGGACCGAAGAAGCCTAAGTCCAGCCAGGCAAGAAAGAGCGGGACCGCCGGAATACATTCCGGCGGTCCCGCTCTTTTGTCTTTGGTGCCGGTGCCCGGCGTCCTGGACCCGGCCGGCCCAGGCCGGGCTACTGCCGGTGTTCCCCCTGGTGCTGATCGGCGTCGGGACCACGGTGATCCTCCGGCTGGTGTTCCGCGCTGTCCACCGCGTGCTGCTCACCAGTGTGCCCCGCGGCCTGCCCCGCGCCTGCCTGCCCGGCCTGCCCGGCCTGCCCGGCCTGCCCGGCCTGCCCGGCAGGACCCTGGGGCAGCCGGACGCCGTACTGCGGCCGGCCATCCGGCAGGTCCGGGTAGCGGACGGAACGGACCGGCTGCGCCGGGTGCTGGTGCTCGCCGCCGTCGTAATGGCCGCCCTGCTGCTGGCCGGCTTCGCCGGAGTAACCCGGGCCCTCCTGGACCGGCCCGTCCTGGCCAGGCCCGTTGTGGCCGGGCGTGCCGGAAGACCGCTGGCCGTAGGGGGCGTTCCAGCCGGCGGGACGGGCCGGGCCCTGCTCCTGCCCCGGCTGGTGCTGGTAGGGCTGGTTGTAGTAGTCCTGCTGCGCGTACGGGCCGTGGGCGGCGGCCGCATCGGACCGGGACATGGGAAGCTGCTGCAGCAGCCGCCGCGCCTCGTGGGCGGCCTCCGGCGCCACGATCACGTCGTAGCTGGTGGCCACCACCTGGCTGGTGGAGGTAAAGTCCCGCTTTCCGCGCTGCATGGCGTAGGTGACGATGCCGAACAGCATGAAGAACGCCGCACCCATCAGTACGGAGGTCATGATGGAGAAGTACCCCGGCGACGGCGCGAAGAAGGAGAGCATGACGCCCACGAACAGGCCGAACCACATGCCGCTCAGCGCGCCGGAGAGTGCCACCCTGGGGTAGCTCAGGCGCCCCGTAACCCGCTCCACCATCTTCAGTTCGTTGCCCACGATGGACACCATCTGGACCGGGAACTGCTGGTCCGCCAGGTAGTCGACCGCCTTCTGGGCATCGAGGTAGGAAGTGTAGGAGCCAACGGTGTCACCGGTGGGCACTGCACGGGCGTCATCCGTCCCGCTGGGGCCACCGGCCTTGGGAGCACCAAAAATGTTAGACATAAACCCATTCTTGCCCATCAAGGTGGGTGCTGCCTGTAAATTCAGCTAAAAGAGAGCAGACTCGGTAGCCTGTAGTGGTGAGCACAACACCTACCCGCGTCTTCGTGGCACGCCTGCTGGGCCTGGACGTCTTCGACCCGCTGGGCGACCGTCTGGGCCGGCTGCGTGACGTTGTGGTGCTGTCCAGGGGAACCCAGGGAGCCCCGCACGTGGTGGGCATCGTGGTGGAAGTTCCGGGGAAGAAACGGGTCTTCGTGCCCATGACGCGCATTACCTCGATCGACCAGACCCAGATCATCTGCACGGGCCTGGTCAACCTGCGCCGCTTCGAGCAGCGCGGGGCGGAAACCCTGGTGGTGGCCGAGATGTTCGACCGCCGGGTCACCCTCCGCGACGGCAGCGGGGACGCCACCATCGAGGACATCGCCATCGACCAGCACCGGTCGCGGGACTGGTTCGTGAGCAAGCTCTTTGTCCGGCGCGGCCATTCCCTGTCCCCCTTGAGCAGGCTCCGGCGCAATGAAACGCTGATCATCGACTGGGCCGATGCCCAGCAGGGACCCCGAACCGAGCCCCAGGCCGCCACCCAGTTCGTCGCCAACCACGAGGACCTCAAGCCTGCCGACTTTGCCGAAGCGCTGCAGGAGATGAGCGACAAGCGCCGGTTCGAGGTAGCCAGCGAACTGCAGGACGAACGGCTCGCCGACGTGCTCCAGGAACTGCCCGAGGACGACCAGGTGGAGATCCTCTCCGCACTGGACGTCCAGCGCGCCGCCGACGTCCTGGAGGAGATGGATCCCGACGACGCCGCCGACCTCCTCGGTGAGCTCCCCTCCGCCCAGGCCGAGGAACTCCTCCAGCTGATGGAGCCCGAAGGCGCCGAAGACGTCCGCCGGCTGCTTGAGTACGACGAAGACACCGCCGGTGGCCTGATGACCCCGGTGCCGGTCATCCTTCCCCCGGAGGCCACCGTCGCCGAGGCCCTGGCCCACGTCCGCAGGGAAGAGCTTTCCCCCGCCCTGGCATCGTCGATCTTCATCGCCCGGCCCCCGCTGGAGACGCCCACCGGGCGCTTCCTGGGCGTGGTGCACATCCAGCAGCTGCTGCGGTTCCCTCCCTTCGAGGCACTGGGAAACCTGGTGGACAAGAATCTTGAGCCGTTGTCCGACCAGGCCCACATCAGCGAAGTGGCACGGACCCTTGCCACCTACAACCTGAATTCCCTCCCCGTCGTCAATGACGCCGGCCGGCTTGTGGGGGCGGTGACTGTTGATGACGTATTGGATCACTTGTTGCCGGACGACTGGCGCGCCCATGATGGCGAAGCCCCGATAAGAAAGCTCGGTGGCCGCATTGGCTGATAACAGCGCTCCGAAGACCACGAACCAGCGGAACCTGGCACATGCGGAGTCGAAAGGCAGCCTCGACACCCCACTGAGCGCCCGCCAACGGATCCTGCCCAAATTCTCACCGGACCCGGACGCCTTCGGCCACGCCACCGAGGCCTTTGCCCGGTTCATGGGCACGCCGCAGTTCCTGGTCTACATGACCATCTTCTGCATCTTCTGGCTGGGCTGGAACACCTGGGCCCCGGTGGAGTGGCAGTTCGACTCACGGGACCTCGGCTTCACGCTGCTGACCCTGATGCTGTCGCTGCAGGCCTCCTACGCGGCCCCCCTGCTGCTGCTCGCGCAGAACCGGCAGGACGACCGTGACCGCGTCTCGCTCCAGCAGGACCGCCAGCGCGCCGAGCGCAACCTGTCCGACACCGAATACCTGACACGTGAGCTGGCCTCGCTGCGGATCGCGCTGCGCGAGGTAGCCACGCGCGACTATGTGCGCGCGGAGCTGCGCTCGCTCCTCGAGGACCTGCTCGAGGCCCAGGAGGAACTGCGGACCCATGACGACACGGGCCCGGGCTCGCACGAATCACCCCGGGACAAGGTAAAGGACAAACTGCGTGAGCAGCGGGACCGGCAACGCGGCCCGCGCACGCAGCAGATTCCCCGGGTCAAGCCCGGCCACTCTGCCCAATAACCGCCAGGCCGCCTTCACCGGCCGGCCTGCCGCCGCAACTGCACGAAAGCCGAGGCTCCTCCCATGAGCGCCCCCATGGATCCCGCCACCGCCAGCGCCGCCCCACGGCCCGAGGCCGTCAACGGCGCACTGGCCACCGTCATCGACCCCGAACTCCGCCGCCCCATCACGGAACTGGGCATGGTGGACTCCGTGCACATCGCCGCGGACGGCAAAGTCACTGTGGCAGTCCTGCTGACCATTGCAGGCTGTCCGCTGCGGGACACCATTACCGCCGATGCGCAGAAGGCCCTCTCCGCTGTACCCGGCGTCACCGCCGTCGACGTGGAACTCAAGGTAATGAACCAGGCCCAGCGCGATGCCCTGAAGGAAAAGCTGCGCGGCTCCGGCGGCCAGCGGAAGATCCCGTTCAACGAGCCCGGGTCGCTGACCAAGGTCTATGCCGTGGCGAGCGGCAAGGGGGGCGTGGGCAAGTCCTCGGTCACGGTCAACCTGGCCACGGCCCTGGCCGCCCAGGGCCTGCGGGTGGGCATTGTCGACGCCGACGTGTACGGCTTCTCGGTTCCTGCCCTGATGGGCATCACGCAGTCGCCCACCCAGGTTGACGACATGATCCTGCCGCCCGTCGCCTTCGGGGTCAAAGTCATCTCCATCGGCATGTTCGTGACCGGCAACAAGCCGGTCGCGTGGCGTGGGCCCATGCTCCACCGGGCCCTTGAGCAGTTTCTCACCGACGTCTACTTCGGCGACCTGGACGCACTGTTCCTTGACCTGCCGCCGGGTACCGGCGACATCGCCATCTCCGTCGCGCAACTGCTGCCCAAAGCCGAAATCCTGGTGGTCACCACCCCCCAGGCCGCAGCAGCCGACGTCGCAGAACGGGCGGGTGCGATTGCCACCCAGACGGGCCAGAGCATCGCCGGCGTCATCGAAAACATGTCCTACCTGGAGATGCCCGACGGCGGCAGGATGGAATTGTTTGGCAGTGGCGGCGGTGCGGTGCTCACCGAACGGCTGGGCAGCACGGTCGGCACGGAGATACCGCTGCTGGGCCAGATTCCGCTGGACATCCGGCTGCGGGAGGGCGGGGACGCCGGTCTCCCGATAGTCCTGGGGCAGCCCGATTCCCCGGCGGCCGCCGCCCTGGTTGGGATTGCCGGGCAGTTGGCGGCCAGGCCGCGGGGCCTGCCGGGAATGAAGCTGGACCTGCAGCCGCGCTGAGGTCGTCCGGGATTAGGTGGCTTCGGTGTCGAAGGGGGCTGTTTCGCCCGGGGCAAGCCGTTCCACGATTCTCTCGGGCCGCTTGGGCGCCGTGTCAGCCACCGCTGCGGCACCTGAAACGGCTGCCACGGCGGCCGGCGCGCCGGAACTGACGGGCTTGGTGTCGTCGTCGAGCAGGGCTTCCTTGATGATGCGGCGCGGATCGTATTGGCGGGGGTCGTACTTCTTCCAGTCGACATCGTCGATATCGATGCCCACTTCTTCCTTGATCTGTTCACGCGCGCCGGAAGCCATGCGCCGGAGTTCCTTGACCAGGTTTGCCAGTTTCTGGGTATATTCCGGCAGCCTCTGGGGGCCGATCACCAGGACGCCAATGATCAGCAGAAGTATGAACTCCGGGCCGTTGATTCCAAACACTTTAGGAAGATTACCCTCTCCGGGCTGAGAGTGACGATTCCCGTCCGGCGGACGGGGAAACAGTCCGTGTCACCGGCTGAACAGGGCTGCGATCTTGCTGATGCCGCGCTCCAGCCGCGCCTCCAGCGGCTCCGCGGACTGATTCCCGCCGGCGTCCGGCACCGCCGCGGCAACGCCCTCCGAGGCGGTTTCGGCAAGCTGCTGCAAGATGGGCAGCGCATCATCAGCCTGCTCCGCCGGCAGGTCTGACCGGTACGTGATGGTGAGGCCGGCCGTCCGGTACGTGGCGGCACCGGGCGACGTTCCCCACATGTGCAGCGGCGCGCCCTCCCCTCCCGTTTGGCCGGTGGCGGCCGGGGATGGATCCGCCACTTCCGCGGCCGGCGCATGCTGTTCAGTGACAGTGGCGTGGTGGGCTCCGTCAGTGAACCGCAGCTCCACCGCGGGCTGCCCGTCAACCATCACCGCGCGGGCCGCCTGCAGGCGGAACCCCATCGCCTGCAGCTCAGGACAGGCCCATCCCTCGGAGCGCAGGGTGGACAGCTGCGCGGCAGTAAGCGTGCGGCCGTCGGCGGGGGTTTGGGCCGAGGCGTGGGAAAAGGCGGCTTCGGTTCCGGCCGGCCCGCCCGTTCCAGGATCACCGGCCGCCGTGAACGCGCCGACCGCCAGGACTCCGGCGGCAGCCATGGTTCCGCCGGCTGTGAAGGCGAGGGCCCGGGCTGCCATGCGGGATGTGCCCTGGTGGGCAGGCGCCGGAGGTTGCGCGGCCAGCTCGTGGGTGCGCGTGAGCAGCCGGGCGGTCAGGTCGTCGCTGGCCGGCGGGATGGGGGCTTCCCGGAGCCGCTCAAGATACTGGCGTTCCCGGCGCATGGCGGAAGCGCACTCGTGGCATGCTTCCAAGTGCCTGCCGGTGCGTTGATGCCTGCCGCCGAAAGGAAACTGTGACTTCATGCGCCGTTCAGAGAATGCCGGCGATGCGGGGCATCGAAAGCTTGCGGCGGGACTGCTGCGGGCGCGGGTCACGGTGGGCCAGCTTTTCCCGAAGCATGGTCCGGCCCCGGTGGATGCGGGAGCGGACGGTGCCCAGCTTCACCCCCAGGGCTTCTGCGACTTCGTCGTAGGACAGCCCCTCCAGGTCGCACAGGACCACGGCGGCGCGGAAGTCCGGCGGAAGCTCCTCCAGCGCGGCCTGCACGTCCAGGTCGAGGTTGTTCAGCTCGAAGCTCTGCTCGGGACCCGGCTCGCGGCCGGGAAGGCGGGACTCGGCGTCCTCCGCCAGGGCGTCGAAGCGGATGCGGGTCTTCCGGCGTGCCTGGTCGAGGAACAGGTTGGTGGTGATGCGGTGCAGCCAGCCGTCCAGTGTTCCCGGTTTGAAGTTGTCCAGTGAGCGGAAGACGCGCACGAACACCTCCTGGGTGAGGTCCTCGGCGTCGAACTTGTTGCCGGTCAGGCGGTATGCCAGCCGGTAGACCTTCGCCGAGTGGTTGGTCACCACTTCTTCCCAGGTGGGACGGACCCACTCATCGTCGGGATGGCTTACTGCAGGGACAGGTGCCACAACTGAAGATGACATCGTCCACTCCCCTCGTGGAATGCTAACGCCCGGATACTGTTGACATCTCTGATTCGGCGCCGGTCACCTTTTGGATGAGCGGATATTAATCATGTCAAACTTGGCTGGGAATTTCCTGACCGGGAGCCAACTTCAGCCTTGGGCGCAACGGCGGCTTCCCGGACCAGCCGGGCCGGACCCAGTAGGCTTGAGGAGACATTCCCCCCTTACGCCCAGAAAGCGATAATTCATGAGCGCCGACAAGTCCAGCAGCTGGTCCTATGCAGAAGATCTGCCCGCTGAGGATGAGGTTATGCTTCGGGCACGGGAGCGCTCTTTTGAACTGGGCGTCAGCGCCATCAGCCCCGGCGTGGGTGCCGTCCTTACCGTTCTGGCTGCCGCGTCCAAAGCCCAGACCGCCGTGGAGATCGGCACCGGCGCCGGTGTTTCCGGCGTCTGCCTGCTCCGCGGCCTCGGCCCGCAGGCAGTCCTGACCACCATCGATGTGGACGTCGAGCACCTCCGTGCCGCGCGCGAAGCGTTTGCTGAGGCCGGCAGTCCCGCCAACCGCACCCGCACCATTTCCGGGCGTGCCGGCGACGTCCTGCCGCGGCTCACGGACGGCGCCTACGACCTTGTGTTCATCGACGCGGACAAGCCCGGCCTGCCAGGTTACGTGGAACAGGCCATTCGGCTGCTCAAGCGGGCGGGCCTGCTGATCATCAACGACGCACTGGACAAGGACAAGGTTGCCAATCCCGCGGGGCGGGAGGCCACCACCGTGGTGCTGCGCCAGGTGGGCCGGGCAATCCGCGACGACGACAGGCTGGCTTCGGCGATGCTTCCCACCGGGGACGGGCTGCTGGTGGCCGTCAAGAAATAGCTGCCCCAAAAGGTCAGGGTGCGCAGCCCGCGGGCTGCGCACCCTGAC
>NZ_JWTB01000001.1 GCF_000813845.1 Pseudarthrobacter phenanthrenivorans | reverse complement strand
GACACCATCCAAAACACCTAGGCCCAACCCCCACGGCACCACAAGGCGATAACTCCAACCAGGCAGGCCGGCACCGCCACCCGCGGAGCCGGCCTGTCCCGCTGTGTTCTTAGCGCGTGTCTGCTGTTCCTAGCGCTTGCCCTTCTTCCGCGATCCCTTCCCCCGGCCCTTGTCAGGGTTCGGAGCGTAGCGCTGCGCTACCTTCGGCGCCTTTTTGGCACCGGTGCCGCGGCGGTCGGGCTTGGGTTCCTTCTTCACCTTGACGGGCTGGGCGGAAGGCTGGCGTGAGCTCTGGGCGGTGCGTCCGCGCACGATGCCGATGAACTCCTCCAGCACCTCATCCGTGGATTCGGTGGGCCAGGCCAAGGCGATTTCGGTTCCGTCGGCGCCGGTGAGCCTGCGCGCCACGGTGTCCTTGACGTTGAGGTGGCGTGCCACCGACATGGGGAGGATCACCAGGCCTGCCCCCGCCGCAACCACGTGGAGGGCAGCCTCCGGGCCACCAAGGGAAGCTATGTTGAGGAGCGATTCCTGCGCCAAGTCGGCCAGGGCCACTTCCTCGAACACCGAAATTTCATGGCCCTTTGGCGCCACCACCACCGGCTGTTCCTCGTACAGCGGTATGACGCTGAGCCCTTGGCGTTCAATCGGCAGGCGGACAAAGGCCATCGCCGCGGCACCGTCATGGAGGCTCTTAAGCTGCACGTCGTCGTCGACCATGAATGCCTCGAGGGGAATATTCGGCATCCGCTCTTCCCAGCGGCGGATCCATTTTCCGGGGGTGACGCCGGCGACGTAGGCGATGCGCAGTACCCGGGGTTCCGCTGCGTCGGCGGCGGACTGGGCCTGGGCGGTGGTTTGGCCCTCAGCGGTGGCCTGGGCATTGGGAGCAGGGGTATTGTCGGCGGGCACGTCTTCACAGTACCCGCCGCCCGGATACCCTTGAAGCATGACCTCTGCAAACTCCCAGTCCATGAAGCCGGCCACCGTTGCCAAGAAACTTGGCATCTATCTCCCGGCCACGCCGCAGGAGTTCCAGGATTCAACCATCTCCCGTGAGGAGTTCGCCGAACTCCAGGCCAACCCGCCGGAATGGCTGGCCGAGCTCCGCCGGAACGGCCCGCACCCCCGCCCCGTCGTGGCGCAGAAGCTGAACGTCTCCATCAGCGGCCTGGCCCGCGGCGGTGTAGAGGAAGCCCTCACGACGGCGGAGATCACGGCTCTGCTGCAGGCTCCGCCGCAGTGGCTGGTCACCGAGCGCGCTACGCACGCCGCCGTGCGCGCCGAAGCGCAGCGCGTCAAGGAAGAGGCCGCGAAGAAGCAGGCAAAGAAGGACCGCGCGCAGGCGAAGTAGCCCTCAGTCCTGGTGGATCTGGATGTAGTTGCCGCAGCCGTCGTCGAACACGGCGCTGGTCCCGAACGGATCCGTGGTGGGCGGAATCTTGAAGCTGACCCCGGCCGCCACCAGCCTGTCGTACTCGGCCTGCACGTCGGGAACCCCGAAAACGATCGCGGGAAGTCCGGCCTCACGCACCGCGTTCATGTAGCTGGCACCGATCGGGTTGTCGCTCGGCTCAAGGAGAAGGCCGACGGCACTGTCATCGGCACCGGGATCCTTGATGATGTAGAGGTTGTGCTCGGGCATGGCCATCAGCGTGTCAAAACCAAGCGTTCCGGTGTAAAAGGCGTGCGCCGCCGCGGGGTCCTGGACATGGATACTGCACATTTTCAGTCGCATGACCCCACGCTACTCACTTCCTGAGGGTTTGCAGCGCCGTTGACCAGGAAATGAGCTGTTCGAAGAGTGGCTGCAGTGCCTGCTCGGCGGCGTCGGAGGGCGTGAAGGTGGTGTAGTCGCGGAAGTCAGAGGCGATCGGCAGGGCAACCTGGGCCCGCACGTCGGCCATTTGAAGCTCAGCGGCGATCAGCCGGAGGTTTTCCACAGCCCGGACACCGCCGGCGCTGCCGTAGCTGACGAAGGCCGCTGCCTTGTTGTTCCATTCCGCGTAGATGTAATCCAGCGCGTTCTTCAGGGCGCCGGGAACGGAGTGGTTGTATTCGGCGGTCACGAAGATGAACCCGTCAAAGCCCGCTACCGCCGCGGCCCACCTTTTCGTGTGGTCCCGCTGGTAGTTTCCCAGCGACGGGGGCAGCGGCTCATCGAGCAGCGGCAGATCAAAATCGGCCACGTCCAAAATCCCAAACTCCGCGCCGCCGTGCTCCCGGGCGCGTTTCAGGACCCATTCGGCAACCTGCATGCTGCGCCGTCCCGGCCGCGTGCTGCCCACCACCACTGCAATTCTGGTCATTGCCGTCCTCCTTGCCCCTGTGGAAAGGATCCTCATGAGGGAAATGCAGGATTGGCCTCCTTTTATTCCAGTTGCCACGGCGGGTACGGGGCCGCCCACGGCATTGACGGCCCGGCATTGACGGTCCGGCGGGAAGGCGATGCAATGGAAGGACCAGTTCGGGTCTTCCGGCCGGGCTGCGGCCCTGGAGGTGTGCGATGGCAATGGCGGAGTCCCTGTTCCACGGCGCATGGGTGGTGCTGGTGTGCGGCCCGGTGCTGGTGGCCAGCGTGGCCGGCACGGTATTCCTCGTCCGACGCCGGGTTCTGGCCCCCAGGGCCGGCTCACCGGAGGCTCCGGACCAGGTGTTCTGGGACCTTTTCCTGGGGGCCTGCGTGGCCATCCCCGCCGTATTGATTCCTGCGCTGGTATCGCCGTGGGCCGGATTGATCCTGGCGGGGGCCGGGGCTGCTGCGGGGATTGCAGCCTACCGGGCAACTCCACGGTTCCTGGCCCGGCGTGCAGCACGGCGCGAAGAGCGGGAGCAGCACTTCGCCCACCAGGCAGCCCGCGCACAGCATGATGAACTCCTGCTCCGGTGGCGGCACTATGAGCTGGACCCGGCGTGCAGCATCGACTTCCCCGATCTGACCGACGTCCGGCGGCCGGAAACGTCGGCACTGATCAAAGCACTGCGGACCGCGGAACAGCAGCGGGAGGCGGCGCACCGGGGGTACCCGGACGCCGTCGGAAGCCTGGCTGCTTCCCTGGCGGCAGCCGAACGGGCAGCCGGGATCCCCTCGGCGCAGCCTTCGGAGCAGGGCGCCTGACATTAACCGCTGTGTCGGCGCGCTGGATCGGCCCTGCAGCCCGGCGGTAGCATCCCAGGATGAAGCCTGAGGAACTGCCCGTCCATGACCAGTACGGCCGCCTGCTGGAGGACCGCGGAGTCTGGCGGCAGGCCACGAGCCTGGAAGCTGCCGGAGAACTGACGGCCCGGTGGCTGGAGGGCGGCAGCTCGTACCAGCCGGGGCACTTTGCCGCGGACTACGATTCTGAAACCCGGCCCATTGCCAAGGCGCTTGCCGAGCTGAACCGGAACGGGCTTTTCACCAAGGAATCGCAGCCGGGGATCCTGGCCGAAGGTGCGGCCCAGCGGCAGTACGTCACCGGTTTTTGCGGCGCCGCCACCGCCCAGGCCCTGCTGGCGCTCTCCACCCGCACCGAACTGGTGGCCGTGGCCCACGCCCCGGGCGAGTCCAGCAACGCCGCCATTCCAGTGACCCTGGCCGGGGAGGACATCACCACCGTGCTGGGTTCCAGCGAGAACCCGGTGGACGAGGAACAGATCCGTGACTGGGCCGAAGAGACCAACGACGCCCTGGCGCTCCTGCTCGCGGATTCCTGGTACATCGAAGTCCTCGATCCCGTGTGGGGGCGCAACGATGTCCTCCTGCCGGCGGTCCTGCAGGCACTGAAAAGGGCGGGACAGCCTTAGCCGTCCCGCCCCCTAAAGCCCGTGGACTACAGCTCCACGGTGCCGCTTTCGCCGACGCTCATCCGGGTGTTGGTGACCTTTGACTTCACCCACTGCAGCACGGTGGCTGCGGTGCCTCCGGGGCTGGTCCAGTACTCCGCCGAGTCCGAGTCGATGTGCAGCAGGCAAACCTCGGGGGTGTCCGGGCCGTCGGGGAACCATGCCTCCACGGCCTGGTTCCACAGCTCGTGGATTTTGGCCCGGTCGGTGACCACCTGGGCCGTTCCGGCAACGGAAACCCATTCGGTGTTCTTGCCAAAGGCCACGTTGACGCGCGGGTCGGCCCTGACGTGCGCTACCTGCGACGTGCCAAGCCCGGTGAAGAACCACATGTCGCCGTCGTCCTTGACCTCCTGGACGGCCAGCGGCCGGCTGACGAGGGCGCCTTCCTCATTGATGGTGGTGACCATTCCGATCCTGGAATCGTTGATGATCTCCGTAACCTTGCTGATGCTCTGCGCGTCAGTCATGCCTCACCTCGTTCGTCTGAAGTCGGGGACGCTCCCCGCCGCCAGCCTAATAGTAAGCATGCTTATTTACCAGCCGGCGGCCACCGGGACCTTCGCCACCTCGGCGATGCGCGCGGCGGTGATGCGTCCCATCCGGATAGCACCGTCCACGTGCTGGTAGCCCTCGGCCGCAAGGTCGGATGAGGACCAGTAAATCGGGCCCACCGGCGCGTGCTGGTCCTTGCCGTAGCGGTGAAGGCCACCCAGGTCGTAGCTGGCCGCGTAGGCACCGCGCGTCCACTCCTCCGAGCCCCAGTCGGATTCGTAATAGACCTCCGGCGCCAGCGCTTCCTCGCCCAGATACCCGGCGATGGATTCCAGGATCGCTTTCCGGCGGTCCTCCGCGTTCAGCTCGAAGACGGCATCGGCCTTTTCGTCGGATACGAAGCCCACCAGGGTGCCGCGGGCATCGCCGTGGTTGGTGTTGTCGTACACCTCCTGGACCAGGGCATCCGCGCCGAAGCCGGTCCCGGACAGCCCCTTGTTCCGCCAGAAAGGCGTCGCGTAGACGGCGTGGACCTTGATGACCAGCCCCAGCGACTGGTGCTGGTGCATCTGGTGCTGGCGGCGCGGCAGCGGCGGGTTGAACGAGACGCGGGAGTAGAGGTTGGGCGGCACGGCCATGATCACGAAGCGGGCGTTGACGGTGGCGCGGTCCGACTCGACGGTGACGCGGTGGCCGCCATCGGCGTCCGCCTCCCAGTTGATGGTGCGCACAGGGCTGTTGAGGACGACATCGTCGCCGAGCTCCTGTGCCTGCAGCAGCGAAACCTGCTGCATGCCGCCCACCACGCGGCGGTCCAGGATGAAGTCCTCGTCCGTCAGGTGGGTGAACGAGCCGGCGGACGCCGCCATCAGGACGGCCTGGAGGGCGGAGAAGGAGTGCGCGGGCTTGGTGAGCATGCCGCCGGCGATGAAGAGGCCGATGTTCTTGCATGCTTCCTCGTTGGCCGAGTTCTGCCGCAACCAGTGGTGGAAGGAGATGGTGTCCAGCTCGCGGGCCTTGGGATGCGCCCAGGGTTCGGTCGGGCCGATTTCAGCGGCAAGCCCGTCCAGCAGGGCCACCAGGCGGTCCATTTCGACGGCGGTGTCCGGGTCCACCGGGAAGGTGTCGCCCGTGTAGCGCACAGGTGTGCCGTCCGCGCCGATGTAGATGGACTCGCCATCGCGGTAGCGGGGGTAGGTCTCCAGGTTCAGTTCCTCGAGCAGTTCAAGGAGGGCGGTCTGGTCCGGCGAGACCCACTGGCCGCCGATTTCGAGCATGGCGCCGTCCACGGTATCCGTCCAGGTGCGGCCGCCCACACGGCCGCGGGCCTCGAGCACGGCAACGGTGAGGCCGGCCTTCTTCAGTTCACGGGCGGCGGTCAGGCCGGACGGGCCGGCTCCAACGACAACGACGTCGCGGTTCAGGTTCAGCATGATGTCCTCTCTGCGGCCCTTGGTGACGGGGACCACTAAATGAATGCCATTCATTTATTAGAACTATAGCTGCTGGCTTCGGGGAGCGGAAGTACTGGATGGAATAATGCTGGAGACCATCAACGAAAGGGCAGCGATGCCGGCAGTATCAGCCGCACAGGGACGCACCACCAGCAACGGTGGTGCACAGAAGAGGCGGGCCGGCCGGCCATCGGCGGCAGTACTGGACAAGTCCGGGATCACGGCCGCAGCACTGGACCTGATCAACCGCAAGGGATACGACGGACTCACCATGGCCGCCCTGGCCAAACTGCTCGAGGTGGCACCGTCCGCCCTCTACAACCATGTGGCCTCAAAGCAGGACGTGCTGCTGCTGGTGGAGGACCACCTGATGTCACTGGTGGATGTCTCCGGATTCGCTTCCGGAACCTGGGAGGACGCCGTCCGCGGCTGGGCGTGGAGCTACCGGGACGTCTTTGCCGCCCATACCCCGCTGATCCCCGTGATCGCCGTCCTGCCGGTGACGGATGCGCCGCAGACCCTCGCCATGTACGAAACCGTCAGCAAGGGATTTGCCGACGCCGGCTTCCCCCAGGCGCGCATCGTTCCCGCCATCGTGGCGCTGGAGTCCTTTATCTTTGGCTCCGCGTACGACGTCACGGCGCCGGAAGACATCTTCGAATCCGGATCGATGGCGGAGTCCACCCCTTATTTCACGGCTGCGGTGCGCAGTTCGTCAGCCGGACAAGGCGCGCCGGCCGGGCAGGAACGGGGCCGCCCGGCCGACACAGCCTTCCACCTTGGGCTCGAGGCCCTGATTGCGGGACTTGGGGCCATCAGGACGTAGCCGCCGTCGTCGACCGCGCCCCCTGATCAGGCGGCCTGGTCCACTGCCACCACGATCTTGCCGCGGGTATGGCCTGCCATGTTGAGGCGGAACGCGTCCGCCGCCTGGGCCAGGGGAAACACCTCGGCCACCTCAACATGCATCTTCCTGTCGTCCACCAGGTCGGCAAGCTCCTGCAGATCGGCACCGACAGGGCTGACCCACATCCACGTGCCGCCGTGTTCCTCAACGTCGCTGTCGGCAATGGAGGCGTGCCGGCCGCCGTCGGCAAGGACCGCCAGGGTGGCCTCGAGGTTGCCGCCGACGAAATCGGCCACTACCTCCACTCCGTCCGGGCGGAGGGACCTGATCCGGCCGGCAAGGCCCTCACCGTACGCGACGGGATGCGCGCCCAGGGAGCGCAGGAAATCATGGTTCTTTTCCGATGCCGTCGCGATGACATCGGCACCCATGGCCACGGCGATCTGGATACCGAGGGATCCCACGCCGCCGGCACCGCCATGGATCAGCACGGTTTCACCAGACGCCAGGCCCAGCCGGTTCAGGACCTGGTAGGCGGTCAAACCCGCCAACGGCAGCCCGGCAGAGGCGTTCCAGTCAAGGGAGGCAGGCTTCCGGGCCAGGAGCCTTTCGGGGAGGGCAATATATTCGGCAAAGCTGCCGCCGTGGACGTAGTCCTTGCGTCCATAGGCGATCACTTCGTCTCCGGGCTTGAACTGGCGCGAATCGATACCCACGGATTCCACCACGCCCGCCACGTCCCAGCCCGGGACTGCGGGGAACTGCAGGTCCATGGCCGCGTCGAGGTAGCCGGCCATGATCTTCCAGTCGACGGGGTTGACTGCCGCTGCCTTCACTTTAACCAGGACCATGCCGGGCCCAACTTTCGGCACGGGCTGCTCGGTCAGCTCAAGGACGTCGGGACTGCCATATTCGCTGTACGTCATTGCCTTCATTCCTGCATCAACAGCGTTCAGGCCCGCCCCTATTCCGCCTGGGGCAGCAGGAGTGGTGGACCGCACGGATCAAGAGCTACTTGTAATACAAGTTGAAGACTTATAACCTAAGAGGGTGGGCGAAGGAGCCCCGGTCCCGCCCCTAGGAGAATCCATGAGTACCGTCGACCTCATCCGGCACGTCAAGCTGTCCACCGCCCGCCTCCCCCTGGCAGTTCCCATCAGTGACGCCAAGGTCTTCACCGGCCGGCAGAAGGCCATGACGGAAGTGGTGTTCCTGTTCGCGGAAATCACCACCGAACTGGGCCACTCCGGGATCGGCTTCAGCTACTCCAAGCGCGCCGGCGGTCCCGCCCAGTACGCGCATGCCAAGGAGGTTGCCGAAGGCCTGATCGGCGAGGACCCGAACGACATCGCCAGGATCTACACCAAGCTCCTGTGGGCCGGCGCCTCCGTCGGCCGCTCCGGCGTCGCCACCCAGGCCCTCGCCGCCGTCGACATCGCGTTGTATGACCTCAAGGCCAAGCGTGCGGGGCTGCCGCTGGCCAAGTTCCTTGGCTCGTACCGTGACTCCGTGCGGACCTACAACACCTCCGGCGGCTTCCTGAACGCCACCCTGGACGAGGTCAAGGCACGCGCCACGCAGTCCATTGAGGAGGGCATCGGCGGCATCAAGATCAAAGTGGGCCTCCCGGACAGCAGGGAGGACCTGCGCAGAGTGGCCGGCATCCGGGAACACATCGGTCCTGACGTGCCCCTTATGGTCGACGCCAACCAGCAGTGGGACCGCGCCACCGCCCTGCGCATGGGCCGCCGGCTGGAGGATTTCGACCTCGTCTGGATCGAAGAGCCCCTCGACGCCTACGACTTCGAAGGCCATGCGCACCTCGCGCAGGTCCTGGACACACCCATTGCCACCGGCGAGATGCTCGCGTCCGTGGCCGAGCACAAGGGCCTCATCGCGGCGAACGGCTGCGACATCATCCAGCCGGACGCCCCGCGCGTGGGCGGCATCACCCAGTTCCTGCGCCTCGCCGCACTGGCGGACGAGCGCGGACTGGGCCTGGCCCCGCACTTCGCCATGGAAATCCACCTGCACCTCGCGGCCGCCTACCCCCGCGAGCCCTGGGTGGAGCATTTCGACTGGCTGGACCCGCTGTTCAACGAACGCCTCGAAACCAAGGACGGCAGGATGATCGTCCCGGACCGTCCCGGCCTTGGCGTCACCCTCAGCGACCAGGCGCGCGCCTGGACCACCGAGAGCGTGGAGTTCGGGGCCCGACCCTGACGCCGTAACCTTGGAACCATGAGCCGGAACCTCACCGCGGACCTCGCCGCCGACCTTCGCACCCGCATTGTCGACGGCGTCATCCAGCCGGGCGAGAAGCTGCCCAGCGAGAATACGCTCATCAATGATTTCGGCGTCAGCAGGACTGTGGTCCGTGCCGCGCTCACCCGGCTGCAGGCCGAGGGGCTGGTGGAAACCGAACGCGGACGCGGCAGCTTCGCCCTCACTCCCCCTGCGGACGGTCCCCCGCCAGTGCCCGGAGGCCGCCCGGTGGCCACCACCGAGGACAGGCTGCACCTGCTGGCCTTCCGGATGGGAGTGGAGACGGAAGCCGCGGCACTGGCGGCGCGGAACCACACGGAGCGGCAGTTGCGCGCGGTTACGGCGGCGCTGGATGCCTTCAGTGACAGCGCAGACCACCCCGCCCACGCCATGAAGTCGGACTTCGAGTTCCACCGGGCAGTGGCCGCCGCGTCAGGCAATCCCTTTTACTCCGACTGCCTGGCCTCACTGGGGCAAACCATGATTGCCATGCCCCGCACCCGCCTGATGACCGGCGTCGAACACTACGCCCGGGACCATTTCGACCAGGTTGTGCAGGAGCACCGGTCCATCCTGGACGCCATCGCCGACCGTGACGGGGCGGCGGCGGCCGCGGCCATGCGCACCCACCTGGCCAATTCACGACGCCGGTTCAAGGCTTCGGCGCGCCCGTCCAGCCAGTAGGAGCCGCCTCCGCCGCAGCGTTCATGGGCTTGTTCGCGTTTCAGGACCTTGCAGGCAAGGTTTTGCGGACAAGCTCCGGAATCGCCGGAAGACACAAAAGAGCCCCGGTCCTAAGACCGGGGCTCTTTCCATTGCGTGCGCGAGGGGGGATTTGAACCCCCACGCCCTTTCGGACACTGGCACCTGAAGCCAGCGCGTCTGCCGTTCCGCCACTCGCGCGCAACTTCTTTCTCTCGGCCAGTCCGGTTTCCCGTTCCGCGCCTCGTAAAAGCAGCGAGATCAAGCATAACGGACAGATGCCGCAAATTACCAATTGGCTGCCGGACGGCCCGCCGCAACCCGTCCAATCGCTTTATTGGCGGGGGTAAATCAAGGCCCGCGGGGCCTGCCGGGAGCCGCGGAAAACCGGCCCCGGGCGTGGCCCGGCGGCCTGCCCGGCCGAACTTTCGGCGCCGCCCGGCCGTTGTGGATTAAGGTCATTGGCAGGGGTGGCAAGTAGTATCGGATGTAGGAGTGGCCGCTGAAAGCTGTCAGGCCGCGCGGCGGTGAACTGTCCTGCAGGTGCTGGTCAGCAACAACTACTGCCCCGGAACCGGGGGGAAAGGAGAAGAACCATGGGTCTGCTTGACAAGGTTGAACGTGGCATTGAAAAGGCCGTCCGCGGTGTCTTCTCCACCGGTTCCAAGGCGCAGGTCGAACCGGTGGAAATCGCCAGCCGGCTCCGCCGCGAAGTGGACCACAAGGCCCTTACCGTGGCAGCCGGCCGCACGCTGGTCCCCAACGTCTTTGACGTCCAGCTCAGCGATGGCGACTTTGCCCGGGCCCAGGAATGGGGCACCCCGCTGGCGGAGGAACTCTGCGACGTGGTCATCAACCACGTCCGCAGCCAGGGTTACACCCTCCAGGGCCCCGTCCGGATTTCGTTCCGCCGGGATTCCGCGCTGCGCGCCGGTGACTTCGAGATTGCCTCGTCAACCGAAAAGTCCCAAGGCGGAGCCCCGCAGCCCAGGCCCAACGTCCCGGCGGCCCCCAGCCGGCAGCCGGTCAGGCTTCAGCCGGTGCTGGACATCGAGGGGCAGCGCTACTCCCTGAACGCCCCCTCCATCGTCCTGGGCCGGTCATCGGAAGCGGACATCCACATCGATGACACCGGCGTATCCCGGCGGCACCTGGAAATCAGGACGGCCAACGGGGTCACCAGCGCAGTGGATTTGGGTTCCACCAACGGCAGCTACGTCAACGGCCAGAAGGTTTCCGGAAGCACCGAACTTACCGACGGCTCCACCATCACGATGGGACGGACAAAGATCATTTTCCGCCTGCTTCCTGCCAACCCGGGTGGCCACGCATGAGCGACCTCACCATCACCGCACTGCGGTTTGGCTTCCTGCTGCTCCTTTGGGTCCTCATCTTCAGCATTGTCTCGGCCATGCGCCGGGACCTCATGGTGGGCCGCAAGGCCGCTGCCGGCGCCCCCACGGCCCGCCAGGTGCGGCGGAATCCCGAGCTCGCCGAGGCGCCGCCGCAACCCGTGAAGCAGCAGGCCCGGCAACTGGTGGTGGTCGAAGGACCGCTCAAGGGCAGGACCCTGCCGCTGGCCGCCAGCCCCATCCTGCTGGGCCGTGCCCAGGAAGCCACGCTGGTACTGGAGGACGATTACGCCTCGGGCCGCCACGCCAGGCTCTTCCCGCAGGGCAGCCGCTGGTTCATCGAGGACCTGGGCTCCACCAACGGCACCTACCTGGGCGACCAGCAACTTACCCGTGCCCTGCCCGTCGAGCCAGGGGTACCTGTAAGAATCGGCAAGACGGTCATTGAATTGAGGCCGTAACCGTGGCCGAGGCTGAAACCCCCGCAACCGGCTCCAGTCCGGCGCAGCGGCCCCTCATCATGCGCTTCGCCGCCCGGTCCGACGTCGGCCGGATCCGGTCCAAGAACGATGACTCCGCCTACGCCGGACGGCACCTGGCCGTCGTCGCCGACGGCATGGGCGGCCATGCCGGCGGTGACGTAGCCTCGGCCGCGACAGTCCTGGACATGATCCACCTGGACAGCCCCGAGCACGGCGACGACGCCGGGACCATCCTGGCCGACGAGATCCAGACCGCCAACTCCCTGCTGTCGGAACTGGTGCACATCAACCCGAAACTGGCAGGCATGGGCACCACCGTCACCGCCCTCCTGCTGGCTGACGGCAAGCTGCATTTCGCGCACATCGGCGACTCACGCGCGTACCGGCTGCGCGGCGGGGAATTCAAGCAGGTCAGCGTTGACCACACCTTCGTCCAGCGGCTCATCGATGAAGGCCGGCTCCGGCCCGAAGAAGCGGAAACGCACCCTCACAAGAACGTCCTCATGCGTGTCCTCGGCGATGTTGACGCCAGCCCGGAGCTTGACCTGGACACCCTCGACGCCCGGCCGGGTGACCGCTGGCTGCTGTGCTCCGACGGCCTGAACTACGTCGCCGCACACGCCGTGGAGCGGACCGTCCGCGAAACGCACAACCTGCATGAATGCGCTGACACCCTGGTCGAACTGACCCTTGAGGCCGGCTCCCCGGACAACGTCACCGTGGTCATGGTGGACATCGTGGAGGAAACGCCCGACGACGTCAGCACGGCTGCCGTCGAAATCGTTCCTCCTGTGACGGGCACCAAGCCCGCTGCCGCTGCTGACGCCACGCCGGCCACCACCGCCTCCCCCACCGTTTCCCGGGACGCCACGACATCCGGGGACGGCACCCCAACCGACCCTGAACCGGGTGAAGAAGGCAAGGATCCGGGCAAGGACGCGCAGAAACCCGCCGACAGCGAAACCGGGAGCGCAGATCCCGCCAAGGACGCAGGCGCCGCGGAGAGCGGCAGCACTGACCCGCATCTGGGGGAACACCTCTCCGCTGAGGTACTGCGCGAAGAGCTGGCTTCCCGCCCGCACGAATTGGTGGGCGCCGCGGCCGCAGCCGCGGAATCGGGCTCCATCCCCACGGTGGCCGGACGCACCGTGGCACGGCGCGCTGCGACGCTCCTGACGCACAAGGCAGAACCAGCCGGCGACGCCGATGATGCCCTGCCGCCACTGCGCCCGCGCCGCTGGCTGGCCTGGTCGGTTGCGGCCGCCGCGCTGGTAGTGGTGGCTGTTGGCCTGTGGCTCGGCTACGCCTGGACCCAGACCCGCTACTACGTGGGGGAATTCGATTCCCGCGTGGCTATTTACAACGGCGTCTCCCAGCGGCTGGGACCCATCCAGCTGTCCTCCCTTGAAGCGGTCACGGATATCCGGATGGACTCGCTGCCGCCGTTCTCGCAGCAGCGCGTGCGCCAGACGGTGCCTGCCAACGACCTTTACGATGCCCAGCGGATCGTCAAGAACCTGGAGCTTACGGGAACCACCTCCCCGGAAGAGGAGTGCCCCAAGCCTTCGGCCTCCGCCACCGCCCCGGCCCCTTCACCCAGCCAGCCGGCCGCCAGCGCGGCTGCACCGCCACCTGCCCCGGACACTGCCGCCCCTTCGCCTCAGCCCTCGGCGGCTTCCCCCACGCCCACCCCCACCATCACCTGTGAGGCGGCCAAATGAGCCAGGTAAGCAACATGCCCAAGCCCCGCCGCAACGTCGAACTCGTGTTGCTGGTACTGGCCCTGGCCGTGGGCATCGGGGCGAACATGCTGGTGGGTGTGGACCAGGAGAAGGCCTTCGACTCGGACTTCTGGTTCCAGTCCAGCCTCCTCGCGGTCGCCGCCCTGGTGTTCCACGGCGTCCTGCGTTTCCGGGCTAAATATGCAGATCCGGTAATACTTCCCATCGTGGTGGCCCTGAACGGTCTGGGCCTTGCCATGATCCACCGTCTTGACGCGCCCGGCGAGGACACCGGAAACAACCAGCTCCGCTGGACGCTGATCGCCATGGCGGTGGCCATGGCGGTGGTCTTCTTCCTGAAGGACCACCGCATCCTGCGCCGCTTCACCTTCATCTCCCTGGCGGCCAGTGCGCTGCTGCTGATCCTGCCGCTCGTTCCGGGTATCAGCGCCGGCGAGATCCTCGGTGCACGGGTGTGGATCCGGTTGGGCCCCATGACGTTCCAGCCAGGTGAAGTCGCAAAAATCACGCTGGCAATATTCTTCGCCGGGTACCTTTCCTCCAACCGCGACCTCATCCTGCTTGCGGGGCGGAAGATCGGCCCGCTGCAGTTCCCGCGGTTCAAGGACATGGGCCCGATGATCACGGCGTGGCTGGTCAGCATCGGCGTGCTGATCTTCCAGCGGGACCTCGGCTCGTCCGTCCTGTTCTTTGGCCTGTTCATCGTCATGATCTACGTGGCCACCAGCCGGATCAGCTGGGTGGTGATCGGCCTGGCCCTGATCCTGGGCGGCGGGTTCGTGGCTGCCCAGGTGTTCTCCCACGTCCAGCAAAGGGTCTACGGCTGGCTCAATGCCTTCTCCCCGGACGTTTATGAGAACGGCAGCCGGCAGGTCATCGAAGGGCTGTTCGGCATGGCCAACGGCGGCCTCGTGGGTACCGGCCTCGGCCAGGGCCGCCCGGACCTCGTCCCCTTTGCCAACAGCGACATGATCATCGCCTCCCTAGGCGAGGAACTGGGCCTGATCGGCCTGTTCGCCGTCGTCCTGATGTACTTGTTGCTGTTCACCCGCGGGTTCCGGGCCGCCCTCGGCACCCGGGACGCCTTCGGAAAGCTGCTGGCCTGTGGTCTCTCGTTCGCCATCGCCCTGCAGTGCTTTGTGGTGATCGGCGGCGTCACCCGCCTCATCCCGTTGACCGGCCTCACCACTCCCTTCCTTGCCGCCGGCGGATCGTCGCTGCTGGCCAACTGGATCATCGTGGGCCTGCTCCTGCTGATCTCGCACGCGGCCCGCGGCCCGGTGGACACCACGCCGCTGCCACCGGCCGGGGCAGCAGCGGCAACCGGCATTGACACTCCGACCGAGGCGGTGAAGCAGGCATGAACCAGGCAATCCGACATTCATGGGTGGCCGCGGTGGCCATGTTCGCGCTGCTGTTCGGCGCCATCAGCTTCGTCCAGGTAGTGGGCGCGGATGACCTGAAAACCAACCCGCTCAACCAGCGCGCCATCCTGCAGAACTACTGCAACGACCGGGGGGCCATCATCGTCGGCGGGACCCCGGTGGCCGAATCCGCGGAAACCAACTCGGAAACCTGCAAGTTCCAGCGCACCTACCCGCAGCCGGAGCTCTACGCAGGGATCACCGGGTACTTCTCCAAGAACTACGGCGCCACCGGCCTCGAACAGGCCATGGGCGCGGAACTGGCCGGAAACTCGGACCAGCTGTTCCTGGACCGGGTGGGCCAGCTCTTCCTGGGAAACCAGCCCAAGGGCGCTTCCGTGGAGCTGACCATCGACCCCCAGATCCAGCAGCTGGCATACAGCCTCATTCCGGACGGCCAGCGCGGTTCCATCGTGGTCACCAACCCCAAGACCGGCGCCATCCTGGCCATGGCGTCCAAACCGTCCTACAACCCGAACCTGGTGGCCACCCAGGACGCGGCGGCCGAAGGCGCCAACATGAACGAGCTGGTAAAGGTCCCTGGTATCAACCTGAACCAGAACGTCAGCGGTCCCACCGGCGAGCTCCTCGCGCCCGGATCGGTCTTCAAGCTGGTGGACACGGCCGCTGCCCTCGCTTCGGGTAAGTACAACAAGGACAGTGTCCTGCCCAACCCGGCGGAAATGCCGTTCGACGGCATCCAGTACAAGCTGCCCAACTATGCGGGCGGCAACTGCTACACGCGGGACACTGCCGGCTTCGCCTTTGCGCTGCAGCAGTCCTGCAACACCCCGTTCGCCAGCATCGCCCTGGACCTTGGCCGGGACGCCATCGCCGCCCAATACAAGAAGTTCGGGTTCGGCGAGGACGTGGGCGGCCTGCTGAAGCTCGGCCACGCCCAGGGCAACGGCTTCCCGGACAACCTGGACGCGCCCGGGCTGGCCCAGTCCGCGATCGGCCAGAAGGACGTCCGCGTCACGCCGCTGCAGGTCAACATGATGACGAACGCCATCGCCAACGGCGGCGTCCAGATGGCGCCCAGCCTGGTCAAGACGCTCCGTTCGCCGGACCTGCGGGTCATTGATGAGCCGCAGCCGGCACAGCTGAGGACATCCACCACCCCGGAGATCGCCAAGCAGATCACCGAATGGATGACCAGCGTGGTCACTGACGGCATTGCCAAGGGCGCGTCGGTGCCCGGCGTGCAGGTCGCGGGCAAGACCGGCACCGCCGAACTCGGAAACGGGACCAACAACTCGTGGTTTACCGGGTTCGCACCCGCTGACAACCCCAAGGTCAGCGTCACGATCGTCATGGAAGGCGTAGACATCTACGCGGGAGCAAAGCTGACCAGTCCTAATGCGAAGAAGATTTTTGAGGCGGTGTTGAATAAGTGAGGCCTACAACGGGAATCACCCTCGGCGGCAGATTCCAGCTGACCACGCGGATCGCGATTGGCGGCATGGGGGAAGTCTGGAAGGCCAAAGACCTCGTCCTGGGCCGCATCGTCGCCATCAAGGTGCTGAAGGAGGAGTACACAGGGGATCCCGGGTTCCTCCAGCGCTTCCGTGCGGAGGCCCGCCACACCGCCCTCCTGAACCACGTGGGTATTGCCAACGTCTTCGACTACGGCGAAGAGGAAGGCTCCGCCTACCTGGTCATGGAACTGGTTCCGGGCCAGCCACTGAGCAGCATCATCGAGCACGAACAGGTGCTGTCCCCGGACCGTACGCTCTCGATCATCGCGCAGACCGCCCGCGCGCTGGCCGTCGCGCACGCCCAGGGCCTGGTCCACCGGGACGTCAAGCCGGGGAACCTCCTGATCACTCCCGACGGCAGGGTCAAGGTGACCGACTTCGGCATCGCCCGCCTGGCCGACCAGGTACCGCTCACGCAGACCGGGCAGGTCATGGGAACGGCCCAGTACCTTTCACCGGAACAGGCCACCGGGCAGACGGCCACGGGTTCGTCGGATATCTATTCGCTTGGCGTGATTGGGTACGAGTGCCTTACCGGCCACCGGCCCTTCTCCGGCGAGTCCCAGATCGCCATTGCCCTGGCACAGGTCAACGACGCCCCGCCGCCCCTTCCGGACACACTGCCCGCTCCGGTGCGGGCGCTCCTGATGTCCATGCTCGCCAAGGACCCCAAGGAGCGGCCCGCCAACGCCATTAAGCTGGCCGAGGCAGCGGAAGCCATCCGCAACGGCGATATCAGTGCCGCCCGTGCCGCCGTGCCCGGGATGCTCCTGTTCGACGCCGCCACGGGCCCCATCACCGCCCCCGTTGACACAGCCACAGCACCAACCGGTGTCATCGGCCCCCAGCATGATTCCGCCCCGACTGCGACGTCTGCCCTCCCGGTGCTCGGAGCGGGAGCTGTGGGCGCGGCGGCAGGCATGGCCGCCGGCGGCGCAGGCGCGGCTGACGCGAATGTCCCGCAAGGACCGCTTGCCCGCGCGAATGCCCTTGCCGCTGAGCGGAACTGGGACCAGCAGGAGGACGAGACGTACGACGACGCCCCCTCCGACGAGCCCCGGCGCAAGGGCCGCAGCCCGTGGACGTGGCCCCTGGTGGCCCTGATCCTGTTGCTGTTGTTCGCGCTGGCAGGTTTCCTGCTGAACCAGATGGGTCTCTTCTCGCCATCCGGCAATCCCACGTCCGGAAGCACCACGAGCAGCGCACCGCCGACGTCACCGACCCCCACCCGCACCACGCCGTCCGCAACACCGACGCAGACGCAGAACACGCCCACGCCGACGCCCACCCCCACGCCCACGCAGGAGACGGTCAACGTCATTCCCGCGGCCTACCTGGGCAAGGACTACCGGCAGGTCCAGGCTTCCCTCGCCGGACTGGGGCTGCAGGTGACGGTGTTGCCGCAGGAGAGCACTTCCGCGGCACCGGGAACGGTCCTGGAACTGAACCCCACCGGTACGGTGCCGCAGGGAACGCTCATTACCGTCATCTATGCAACCGCGCCGTCGCCGGCCCCCACCACGGCGGCTCCCAAGCCGACGCCCACCACGTCGTCACCCGTAGCGGGTCCGACGCCCATCTCACCCCTGCCCACCTGTGCGGCCGGCCAGACGGCCGGAACGCCCCCGACCTGCACCCCTTAACCGCCGGGACCACCAGTGAATGAGTCACCACGCACACCGTTGCACCGGGAGGACAGCCTCCCGGTGGACAACCGGCGCGTCCTGAGCGGCCGGTACGAGCTGGGCAGCCTCATCGGGCGTGGCGGCATGGCGGATGTCTACCAAGGGACGGATACCCGCCTGGGCAGGACGGTCGCCATCAAGCTGCTCCGGCCGGACATGGCCAGGGACCCGCAGTTCCAGGCCCGGTTCAAGCGTGAAGCGCAGGCGGTGGCGGCCCTTAACCACCCCTCCATTGTGGCCATCTTCGATACCGGAGAACACCTGGTCCATGACGGCTCCGCCGAGGACGTGCGGGTGCCCTACATTGTGATGGAGTATGTCGAGGGCAAGACCCTGCGCGACCTCATCCGTGCCAAGGACATCACCATCGACCAGGCCATCGACTATTGCCTGGGCGTCCTGGGGGCCCTCGAATACAGCCACAAGGCCGGGATCGTCCACCGGGACATCAAGCCCGCCAACGTCATGTACTGCCAGGGCACCAACAGCATCAAGGTGATGGACTTCGGAATCGCACGCGCAATTGCCGACTCCTCTGCCACGATGACGCAGACCCAGGCCGTGGTGGGAACAGCCCAGTACCTGTCTCCGGAACAGGCCCGCGGGGAAACCGTCGATGCCCGCAGCGACCTCTACTCCGCTGCCTGCCTGCTCTACGAAATGCTAACGGCGCGGCCGCCCTTCATCGGTGACAGCCCGGTGTCCGTGGCCTACCAGCACGTCCGGGAAATTCCGGAGCCCGCCAGCAGCCTCAACCCGCAGGTGTCGCCGGCGCTGGACAGCGTACTGGCCAAGGCCCTGCAAAAGAACCGGGACGACAGGTTCCAGGATGCAGCAGCGTTCCGGCGCGCCCTCAGGGCGGCCAAGGCCGGTGTGCCCGTGCCAGTGGTGGCGGCCTCGGAGGCGCCCACCGATCCGAACGACCACGTGCCCCCGGCATCACCGGCAACCGAGGCGTTCGCCGCAACCGGCGCGGGCTTCGTGGATGACGCCCCCACCGGGCGCCTGGCATCCACCAGCCTCTTCCATGACGGCGGTACGGGCGTTCCGCTGGAACCTGCGGATGAACATGGGAAAGGTGGGTACGGGGCGGACAGCTACGGGACCGGCCCGCTCCCGCTCGGCCTCCCTCCGGAACGGGAGCGGACAAACGGCCAGAAGTCCCGCCGTCGTGCCTGGATTGCCACCTTGGTGATCTTCACCCTGCTGGTCCTGGCGGGCGGCGGCCTGTGGCTGTACCAGACCGTGAACCGCCCGGCGCCGGCCCCGCCCAAAGTGCAGATCCCGGCGGTGGCCTCGATGACGGAGACGGCAGCGCTGCAGGAACTGTACAACGCTGGGCTCCGGCCCAGGATCGCCCGTGCGGCGAATGACACGGTGCCCAAGGGAACGGCCATTGGAACCGATCCGGCCGCGGGCGGTTCATTGGACCCCGGTGCCGAGGTGATCCTCAACGTTTCCGACGGCCCCAGTTCCGTGAAGATCCCGGACAGCCTGCCCGGCAAGACGGAGGCCGCGGCCAGGGACATCCTTCGCCAGGCCGGTCTGGTCGGCGCGCCCTCCACCACCACCGCCAACAGCGCCACGGTACCGGCGGGGATCGTCATCACCTCCACTCCGGCGCCGGGCCAAAGCGTGGCCGTTGGCACCAGCGTGGAGCTGATCGTTTCCACCGGCAAAGTGGCTGTCCCTGAGCTGCGCGGACTCACGCGGGAGGAGGCCGAAGCAGCACTGAAGGAGCTCAGCCTGGTCCCGGCGGTGACGGAAGTGGAGAACTCGCAGGTGGAACCCGGCAGGGTCACGGATCAGGGCGACCCGGTCAACGCCGCGGTGGAGCAGGGCAAGACGGTGGCCATCGTTGTGGCCAAGGCTCCGCCGCCCCCACCGTCCCCCACCGCAACGCCGACGCCGACTGCAACTCCGACGCCGAAGCCCACAAGGAAAGACTGACGGAGGCTGGTCCGCCGGGGCGCCGGCTACCGGCTGCCTCAGGCCCTAGTGCTGGATCAGGGGGCTCAGTTTCGCTGCCCTCGCGGCGGCGCCCTTCATGCCCAACGACTCGAGCCAGTTGCCCAGCATCTGGTAGCCGCCCTCGGTGAGGACCGACTCAGGGTGGAACTGTACGCCGCAGAGCGGGGCAGTGCGGTGCTGCAGGCCCATGATCACGCCGGACGCGGTCTGCGCCGTGACCTCAAGTTCCTCGGGAATCGACTCCCGGACCGCCGCCAGCGAGTGGTACCGGGTGGCCGTGATGGGGGAGGGGAGGCCGGCGAAGACGCTGGTGCCGATGTGCTCCACCTGGGAGGTCTTCCCGTGCATCAGCTCGGGGGCGTGGGTGACCTTGCCGCCGAAGGCCTCCGCCAGCGCCTGGTGCCCCAGGCACACCCCAAACATGGGGACGCTGTTTTCACCGCACCACTTGATCAGTTCGATGCAGACGCCAGCCTCAGCAGGGTTCCCTGGGCCCGGGGAAATCAGGACACCGTCGCGGGTGCCGGCAAGTTCGATCGCCTCGGCCAGGGTGACGTCGTCATTGCGGACAACGGTGGTTTCGGCACCGAGTTCCTGGAGGTAGCCCACCAGGGTGTAGACGAAGCTGTCGTAGTTATCCACTACGAGGATCTTGGTTGTGGTCATGGCTGGTCTGTGGAACCAATCGTCGAGTCGGTGAATTGGGTGAAGTGGGACATCCAGGGGAACAGGAATTGGACCATCAATACCAGGGCAACGAAGATCAATGCCAACGAGATGACGATCCTGAGCCAGAGAGGTCCGGGAAGGTGGCGGAAGATCCAGGCGTACACGGTCAGCTCCTTCCGGTGGCTGCTGCAACCTGTGCCGCGATCTCGGCCGGCGGCCCGGCCGAGGCAGGGCGCCAACTGTCCAGCAGGGCGTAGGCGATGATGCGTTCTTCCGCCCCGAAGCGCGGGTTGCAACTGGTCATGGTCAGGTAGCTCTCGGTGGGCGTGACGCCGGGCTGTGTGGGGACCGGTTCCAGGACATCGGTGCGGGACGGCATCACGATCTGGTTGTTCCGGAACACGTAGACATAGAAGCCGTCCTTGGTCTGGACATAGATCTTGTCGCCCGGCACCAGCGTGTGGATGTTGTCCAGCACCGCGCCGTGCGTCTGGCGGTGGCCCGCGACGGCGAAGTTCCCCACTGCCCCCGGCATCGCCGTGTTGGTGTAGTGCCCCAGGCCCAGGGTGTCCAGGACGTCCTGGCTGGTGCCCTGGACGATCGGCCGGGTGTAGGTGGGCCCGAACCGGGGAATATACATGATGCCGATCGTGCCGGCGTGGCCAGGTGCGGTCCCGACGACGGGCTTGCCGAAATCTTCGCCCGCGGCCGGGGGCGCGGAGGGAACCGTCGCAGCCGGGGCTGGAGCCGCTTTGCCGAGGTCCTGGGCGAACTCCTTGATGACCTGGCTCTGCTTGGCGTCGGACTCGACGTTGGTCCACCAGAGTTGCCAGGCGACAAACAGCAGGAGGATCACGCCGGCGGTAATGAGGAGCTCGCCCAGTACCTGGATGGTGCCGCGCAGCAGGGCACGACGGGGGGCAGGCGCAGTGGCGGGCCCCACCTTCTCCTGCAATACCACGCGTTCCCCTCCGGGCGTTCGCCCTGGGCACCGGGTGCCCATCAACTGCGGCTAGAATTGGCTGCTAGTAAGAATCCAGATTTGACCAAGATCGCGCAGACCGCTGGAAATTTCCTTCTTGCAGGATACCAAGCCCGGGACGCCGAGCTTGCCCAGTCCGCCAAGGAGAGCCAGTGCCCGAGTCAAAGCCTCGCAAGAAGACTGCCAGCACCGACAAGCCGGCTGCGGCGCAGGCCTACAAGCCCAATCCCGTCTGGTTCAAGCCGGTCATGTTTGGCCTCATGATTATTGGGCTCCTCTGGATCATCACTTTCTACATCAGTGAAGGACGGTTCCCGGTCCAGGCCTGGCAGTCCTGGAACATCGTGGCCGGCTTCGGCATCGCCATCATCGGGTTCCTGATGACCACACGCTGGCGCTCCTAGCGCCCACGGAAACGCTGTTCCAAGGAGAACCCACTGACTCCCGAGACCGCCGGAGTGATCATCGGCGAGGACGGCCTGGCCCGGCCCGCCTGGGCTGCCACGGATCCGCTCATGCGGAACTATTACGACCACGAATGGGGCCTGCCTGTTACTGACGAGCAGGGACTGTACGAGCGGATCTGCCTGGAAGGTTTCCAGGCCGGCCTTTCCTGGGCCACCATCCTGCGCAAGCGGCCTGCCTTCCGGGATGCCTTCGCCGGTTTCGATCCCGATTCCGTGGCGCTGTTCACGGATGATGACGTCGAACGCCTGATGCTGGATCCCGGCATCATCCGCAACCGTCTGAAAATAGTTGCCACCATACGGAACGCCAGGGCCACGCTGGAACTGCGGAACGACGGCGGACTGGTGGACTTTGTCTGGGGCTTCCGACCCGCAAATACCCCGCGGCCCCGGCTGGTCACGGAAATCCCGACACAGTCGGCGGAGTCCATTGCATTGTCCAAGGCGCTGCGCAAACGAGGGTTCTCCTTCGTTGGTCCCACCACCATGTTCGCCCTGATGGAAGCAGTGGGCATTGTGGACACCCACCTGGTGGGAAGCCACCGCCGCGGATCCTCGGGGATCTGGCGGGACTAAGCCCAGCCCGGCAAGTTATCCCCAACTGTTGGCAAGGTTATCCACAGTGTGGAAAATCCTCCCCGGGGAACGGCCGCACCCCGCCTGCCCTGCCGGGTCACGGCTAGTCAGCTAAACCTGCGGTGCAGATGCCGGTTATTAACAGTGTGGAATACCTGTGGATAACGGGCTCCCGGACGTGGACTGACAGCAGTCGCCGTGGAGGAGGACCTAGGCGCGGTCCCGCCTGACCGGATGGTGGCTGGTGATCGATACCCTGTTGAAGGCGTTCATGGTCACCGCAAGCCAGCTGACGGCCGAAAACTCTTCCGCCGTCAGGCACTCCCGCGCCAGCCCTTCCGCATGGTCCCGGGCCTGCTGCGCCGGAAGTTCGGTGATGCTCTCAGCCAGCGCCAGCGCGGCCCTCTCCTTCTCGGTGAAAAGGGCAGTTTCCCGCCATGCGGGGAGTACCGCCAGCCGCTGGGGGCTTTCCCCCGCCTCGCCGGCACGGCGCACATGGAGGTCAAGGCAGTAGGCGCAGCCGTTGATTTGGGAGATGCGCACGTTCAGCAGTTCCAGCAGGCTGCGCCCAATGCCGGCCGTTTCCGCAGCTTCCTGCACTTTCAGGCCCAGGCTGCTGATGGCCTTCCACAGGTCAGGGTGCTGTTTGTCCAGGTAAAGGTGCTCGGTGACGCTCACGGGTGTCCCTGTCGGTAGGAGGTTCGGCGGAAAACCATCATAGGCAGGACGAAGCCGGGGCACGGGCTGTTATCCACTTACCAACATCGGAATACCCACAAGTTATCCACAGTTGTGGGTAACCTCGTGGAAATCCGGGGCTACGTGGGGCCTTGGGCCTACTCCCGCGGCGATTTTCGGCGGCCGAACTACAGGTTTGTCACTTATTAACAGTGTTCATAAGCCTGTCGATAACCGGGCAGGCACCTGGGTCAGCGGGGCCGTGGAGCGGTTTTTCGATGCACTTGTCCACAGTGTGCGCTGGACCGCGGTGCTTATCCACTTACGCACAGCAATATCCCCACAGGTTATCCACAGCTATGGAGAAACCGGGCGGCCGGTCAGAGCATTGCTGTTCAGGGGGCGGAACGGCGGGCGCGAAGCGATGAACTACAGCTGTGTAAGTTACGCACAGTGTGGATAACACCTGTGGAAAACAAAGCTGCCCCCGGCACCAAGGGTGCCGGGGGCAGCATCAGGGCTGGGAACCAGCGGCTACAGGGTTACCCTCAGCCAGGTCAGGGCGACCAGCAGCACCACCACGCCGGCCAGGCCCAGGCCCTGGAGAAGGCTTCGGCGGCGGCCGCGGGGCGCATAAGCCAGGACGGCGGCGCAGAGACCGCCGGTGATGAGCCCGCCCAGGTGGGCCTGCCAGGCGATGTGGGGGATCAGGAAGCCGATGACGCCGTTGATGGCGATCAGGATCCACAGTTGGCGGGTATCTCCGCCGCGCTGCCGTTGGACCAGCAGCATGGCACCGAACAGGCCAAAGATTGCCCCCGACGCTCCCACCAGGCCCACGAGGCCCTGTCCGGGCACCAGCAGCGGGTTCAGCAACAGATAGCCCACGGACCCGCCGACAGCGGAGATCAGGTACAGGGCGAGGAACCGGGCGCGGCCCAGCACAGGCTCAAGGGCCTGCCCGAAAATCCACAGCGTGTACATGTTGAGCAGGATGTGCAGCAGCGAGTCCGGGGAATGCAGGAAGGCGGAGGTGAGCATCCGCCACGGCTCAAAGGCACCGTACTGGGGGGCGGCAAAGACGTTGTTATAGGCGAACTGCTTGTAAACCCATTGATCGGGAATCAGCATCTGCAGCGCGTAGACAACCACGCAGGCCGCGATGATCCCGTACGTCACCACAGGTTTGCCGGTGGCAACGGCGCCGCCATAGACGGTCCGTACCTCCGGCGTCGTCCGTTGTACTTCGTTGACGCAGTCAACGCATTGGAATCCGACGGCGGCCGCCCGCTGGCAGTCCGGGCATGCCGGGCGCCCGCAGCGCTGGCAGCGGACGTAGGACGGCCGGTCCGGATGCCGGGGGCAGACCGGGACCTGGGCGGACGGCTCGGCCGACGGAATTCCGTAGCTCATGCTGGAGCGTTACAGCTGTTCGATGTCGATGCTGTTGATGGTGACGTCCTCGACCGGGCGGTCGCCCATGCCGGTGCGGACACCCTCGATCGCGTCAACGACCTTCTTGGATTCCTCGTCAGCCACTTCACCGAAGATGGTGTGCTTGCCCTGGAGCCAGTCCGTGGGAATGGTGGTGATGAAGAACTGTGAACCGTTGGTGCCCTTGCCCATCTGGATGCCGGCGTTGGCCATGGCCAGCTTGTAGGGCTGGTTGAAGCTCAGTTCGGGGTGGATCTCGTCGTCAAAGCGGTAGCCGGGGCCACCGGTTCCACGGCCCAGCGGATCGCCGGCCTGGATCATGAAGTCCTTAATGATGCGGTGGAAGATGGTTCCGTTGTAGAGCGGCGTGCCGGTCTTCTCCTCACCGGTTTCCGGGTGGGTCCACGCCTGCTCGCCAGTGGCAAGGCCAACGAAGTTCTTGACCGTCTTGGGCGCGTGGTTGCCGAAGAGGTTAACCACGATGTCGCCGAGGCTCGTGTGAATGGTTGCTTTTGCAGTTGCGATGGCAGTCATAGGCCCCATTCTCCCATGCCTGCTATGGCCGGCATTGGCTGCGGGCGCAGTTCCGCGCTGGGTGAAATCCCCCTAAAATCCGCAGAGTGAATAGCCCGTGATCATCTGGGCACGTAGGCTAGCGACAGAACCGTCACATTAATCGGGAGGTAGTTGTGAAGAAATCGGATCGTATTGCCCGTGACCTTGAGCAGTCGGTCACCAGTGCGGTGGAAAACGCCAAGGATTGGGCGGCCCCCCGGGTGGAAGCTGCCGTGGACTGGGCGGTTCCCCGCCTCCAGCACAGCCTGGACACCGCATCTCCGAAGATCCAGGAGGGTCTGAAGACCGCGGCCCACAGCCTCGCGGACGGTGTTGCCACGGTCACCCCCCGGATCCAGGACGGCCTGGCCCAGCTGGCCCCCAGGATCAACGACGTCGTGGACAACGCCTCCCCGAAGCTGCACGAAGCCCTGGACAAGGCCACGCCCGTTGTCCTGAACGCCCGTGACCGCGTTGTCGTGGAGTACCTGCCCAAGTTGTCGGACCAGATCGGCGTGGCCTCCGGTGCCGTGCACCGCACGCTGGAAAACACCCCGGCACGGGTGGATGCCGTCGCGCAGAAGCTGGGCGACGTTGGACTCATCCACGCCATCCAGGAACAGGCACAGGCAACCGGCACGCAGCTGAAGGCAGCCGCGGCGGGAGCAAGCCGGGCCGTGGATGCGCAGCTGGCACAGCCGGAGAAGCCGAAGAAGCGTGGCTGGCTGGTCTTCGGTGTGATCGCCGCTGCGGTGGCCGCCGGCGTTGCCGCCTGGAAAGCCTCCAAGCCGGTCGAGGACCCCTGGAAGACCCCCTCACCGGTCACCCCGACTCCTGCCCCCGTTCCGGCAACCACCGTCAGCGACGTCAAGGACAGCACCGCCGACGCCGCCAATAAGGGTGCAGCCGCTGCCGGATCCGCCGCAAGTGCAGCCGCCTCGACGGCCGCGGATGCAGCGGAAGCCGTGAAGGAGACGTCCGCGGACGCCGCTGAGAAGGCAAAGCACGTGGCGGAAGACTCCGCGGAAGGTGCGGACACCGCCAAGGATGAGAAGGGCACCAGCCAGGCCTAGGATTCCACCAGCACAGGGAGGGCCCCGCCGTAGGCGGGGCCCTTTTTTGTGCGCCGTGTTTTGTCCCTGGTACCGCCCGCGGCAGGACAAGGCCCTGATGCTAGATTTGAAGTGATGCCAGCCAACCAATCCTCTGGGGATACTGTGAATGACGCCGCCGCCGTAGAGCTCCGCGTGTCCATCGTGATCCCTGCGTACAACGAGGAGAGCGTCATCCGGCAGTGCCTGATAGCTGCCATCTACCAGTCCGTTCCGGCCCACGAAATCATCGTGGTGGACAACCTCTCCAAAGACCGGACCGCTGACATCGTCCGCCAGATGCAGCTGGAGTATCCGGAGAGCCCCATCATCCTCCTGAGCCAGGACCGGGAGCAGGGATTGATCCCCACCCGCAACTTCGGGCTCAACAGCGCCACCGGGGACATCCTGGGCCGCATCGACGCGGACTCCATCGTGGAACCGGACTGGGTGGAACAGGTGCAAAAGGCCTTTGCGGATCCGGCCGTCCAGGCTGCCACCGGTCCCGTGGTCTACTACGACATGCCGATGCGCCGTTTTGGCCTCAAGGCGGACGACAAGATGCGCCAGCTCATGCTGAAGCTTGCCAAGCACCAGTACCATTTCCTGTTCGGTTCCAACATGGCCCTGCGCGCCTCCGCCTGGGAAACCATCCGCTCAGAGACCTGCCGGGACGAAAAGGACGAGATGCACGAGGACATCGACCTGTCCCTGCACCTGGCCGACCACGAACTTCCCGTGCGCTACTGGCCGCAGATGGTGTCCGGCATGTCGGCACGGCGGCTGGAAGATTCGCCCCGCGACTACCGCTACTACGTGACCCGTTTCGACCGGACCTACAAGGCCCACAACGTACGGAAGATGGCCCTGAAGGCGCCCATGGTGGTTTTCTTCTCGGTGTATTTCCCAGCCAAGCTCCTTCGGGCAATCCATACCGTCAACACGGCACAGCCCGTGCGGCGGGGCGGCCAGTAGGCCAGCCCGTCCCAGGCAGTCCTTCCGGGCTAGTCCGTCCCCAGCTCCGCGAGCCGTTCCGACGGCGGCTCCTCCCCGGGCGGATGCGTCCGGCTTCCGGTCCGCCTGCGCCCGTTTCTCTGGCCCAGGACCACCACGGCGAGCCCAGCCAGGATGAGGCCGAGTCCCGCGTAGGTTCCGGCCGGCAGGGTCTCTTGCAGGAAGACGGCGGCCAGCAGCGCTGCGCCGGGGATTTCCAGCAGGATGATCATGGACACGATCAGCGGGCTCATGGTGGCCAGCAGGTGGTTGAACGCGGTGTGTCCCACGAGTTGTGCGCACACGGTGATCGCAGCGATCCCCAGCCACCCGGCGGGCTCGAACCCGGCCAGCGGCTGGCCGGCAACAAGGGCCAGCACGGCCACCAGGGCCGCGCACATCCCGTAGCACAGGGTGGTGTAGGTCCCCGTGGTCATGCTTTGCCGCGCCCTCCCACCAGCAAGTGTGTACAACCCCGCCAGTGCCCCGCCGGCCACGGCCAGCAGGTCCCCCGTAACGGCCCGCGGCGAGGTTCCCATGTCGAAACCGGTGATCGCCACTACGCCGCCGAAGGCGATCCCGAGGCCGGCCAGGACCTGCCAGCGGTGGCGGGTGCCGCGGATGAGCTGGAAAACAGCAATCCAGGCCGACTGCAGGCAAACAAGCGCTGTGGCTGCGGCCACGGAGGTGAGTTGGAGGGAGGTGATGAAGCAGGCGAAGTGCAGGGCAAGCGCGACGGCGGCCAGCAGGGACCAGCGGAATTCCCGACGGGTGATCCTGCGGAATTGGGACGGGTCCCGGACCAGGGTGGGAGAGGCCATGACCGCGGCGCCGATGGCGTTGCGCCAGAAAGCGATGGCCAGGGCACTGACGCTGGTGGCCCCAAGCGTGGCCGCGATCAGCGGCCCGGAAGATGCGACGCCCAGGACCCCCAGGGCCGCGAAGAAGAAGTTCAATCCACACCCCTGATACGGGCCCCCGGCGGAAGAGGCAAACGAAAAGTCCCGGCCAGCACACGTGCTGACCGGGACTCTCTCATGGTGGAGGCACGGGGACTCGAACCCCGAACCCCCTGCTTGCAAAGCAGGTGCGCTACCAATTGCGCCATGCCCCCATAAGAAGCAACCCGTCCATCATACCCTAGAACCAGGGAGCCTTTAACCGGCTCCCGGCGCGGGCCCCGGGGCTAGTCCACCTTGTCGGTTGACTTGCTCCAGACTGTCTTCCGGGCTTCGGATTCCTGTGCCTTGCGGTAGACCAGGACGCTTGCGATTGCCGCTGCCAATACAAGCAACTTCTTCACATGCTCCCCGTTCCGATCCGGCGGCGGGTTAAACCGTACCGAACCTCCGTTTGAAACCTGCACAGGTTCCGTGGGCGTACCAGGACTTGAACCTGGGACCTCTTCGTTATCAGCGAAGCGCTCTAACCGCCTGAGCTATACGCCCCGATCCCTCATCGGGCCGAGACATGACTTTACAGCACACCCCGGCCCGATCTCAAATCGGGCGTTTCCGCCGGCCCGGGGCCGGCGGAAACGGCCTCCTAATCGTCCGTGAGGGTAACGCCAATGCCGCCCACAAGGGTGGCAGAGATGTTGTAGAGGACTGCGGAGAGCATGGAGAGGGCCGTCAGCAGGACCACGTTGACCACGGCGATGATGGTGGCGAAGGAGGCCACCTGTCCCAGCGACGCCACCTTCTTCAGTTCAAAGCCGCCGCTTTCAGAACCGGCCAGCGTTCCGAGCAGGCTGTCCACCTGGTCGAAGATGCCGGTCAGATCGAGGACTGTCCACAGGACAATCGCCGCCACCACGGTGACGATGCCCAGCGCAACGGAGAGCAGGAACGCCATCTTCAGGACGGACCAGGGGTCCACCTTGCTGATCAGCAGCCGGGCACGCCGGACCTTGGCCTTGGGTGCGGGCTTCACCAGCCCGGGACCGCCCTGGCCGGGGCCCTGCGCCGGACGCTGGCCCGGCTGGCCGGGCTGGCCCTGGAGCGGCCGCTGGCCGGGCTGCGCCGCGCGGTCACCCTGCTGCGGACGCTGGCCGGGAACGGCAGGACGCTGTCCCGGCGCGCCTGGAGGAGCTGCCGGGCGCTGCTGCGGACGTACGGGGGCGTTCACGCGGGGTGCCGCTGAAGGCCGGTTCCCGTCGGGAACAGTACTGTTCGGCTTGGGAAATGAGTCGGAATTACTCACTCGTTACCTCCGTGTTGTCTTCGTTCGGCTCAGCGTCGCCCGAGGCGTCCTCTGACTCAACGGCCGGTGATTCTTCTGCCAATGCTGGCACGGCGGATTCCCCAGCGGTCCCGCCATCTCCAGCCAACGTTACGTCATCGCCGGCGGATTCCTCGTCCTCGAGACCGCGTTCGCTGTTGCGCGCCACCTCGATGATCCGGTCATTCTTGTCCGGCTTGGCGAAGATGACGCCCATGGTGTCACGGCCCTTCGCCGGCACCCCGGCAACGGAGGAGCGGACAACCTTGCCGCCCTCCATGACCACCAGGACTTCGTCCTCTTCCTGGACAATAAGGGCACCCACAAGGTGGCCGCGCTCCTCCTGGTACTTGCCCACCTTGATGCCAAGGCCGCCGCGGCCCTGCAGGCGGTACTCCTCCACCGCTGTGCGCTTGGCGTAGCCGCCCTCGGTCACGATGAACACGAACGAACCATCCGTGACCACGTCAGCGGCCAGCAGTTCGTCGTCTTCGCGGAACTTCATGCCGGTGACACCGGAGGTGGCCCGTCCCATGGGGCGCAGCGCGTCATCGGTGGCCGTGAAGCGGATCGACTGGCCCTTGCGGGATACCAGGAAGAGGTCGTCGGATTCCGAGACGAGCTGGGCGGAGACCAGTTCATCGCCGTCGCGCAGGTTGATGGCGATCACGCCGGCGGAGCGGTTGGTGTCATAGTCCTCCAGCCTGGTCTTCTTGACCAGTCCCCTCTTGGTGGCCAGCACCAGGTACGGGGCCTGCTGGTAGTCCCTCAGGTCCAGGACCTGGGCAATGTGTTCATCGGGCTGGAATGCCAGCAAGTTGGCGACGTGTTGTCCCTTGGCGTCGCGGCCTGCCTCCATCAGCTCGTAGGCCTTGGCCCGGTAGACGCGCCCCAGGTTGGTGAAGAACAACAGCCAGTGGTGCGTGGTGGTCACGAAGAAGTGCTCCACCACGTCGTCGCCGCGCAGCTGGGCACCCTTGATGCCCTTGCCGCCGCGCTGCTGTGACCGGTAGTTGTCGCTGCGGGTGCGCTTGACGTAGCCGCCGCGGGTGATGGTGACCACCATCTCCTCTTCGGGGATGAGGTCTTCCATGGACATGTCGCCGTCGTAGCCCATAAGGATGCGGGTGCGCCGGTCGTCGCCGTGCTTTTCCACGATCTCGCCCAGCTCGGAGCTGATGATTCCGCGCTGGCGCTCCTCGGAGCCGAGAATTTCCTTGTACTCGGTGATCAGGGCTTCGAGTTCTGCGTGCTTTTCCTGGATCCGCTGGCGTTCCAGCGCGGCCAGGCGGCGCAGCTGCATGTCGAGGATGGCCCGTGCCTGGATTTCATCGATATCCAGCAGTTCCATCAGCCCGTCGCGCGCGGCCTCGGTGGTGCTGGAGGCCCGGATGAGCGCGATGACCTCGTCCAGCATGTCCAGGGCCTTCAGGAGGGCCCGCAGGATGTGGGCTTCTTCCTCGGCCTTGCGCAGGCGGTACCGGGTGCGGCGGGCGATGACGTCCATCTGGTGCGTCACCCAGTGGCGGATAAAGGCGTCCAGGCTCAGCGTCCGGGGCACACCGTCCACGATGGCCAGCATGTTCGCCGAGAAGTTGCTCTGCAGTTCGGTGTGCTTGTAGAGGTTGTTGAGGACCACCTTCGGGACGGCATCGCGCTTGAGCACGATGACCAGTCGCTGGCCCGTGCGGCCTGAGGTCTCGTCGCGGAGGTCGGCAATGCCCTGGATCTTGCCGTCCTTGACCAGTTCGGCGATCTTGATGGCCAGGTTGTCCGGGTTGGCCTGGTACGGAAGCTCCGTGACCACCAGGCAGGTGCGGCCCTGCAGCTCCTCCACGGCAACCACTGCGCGCATGGTGACGGAGCCGCGGCCGGTCCGGTAGGCGTCCTCGATGCCCTTGTGGCCCAGGATGGTGGCACCGGTGGGGAAATCGGGTCCCTTGATCCGCACCAGCAGTTCCTCGAGCAGTTCCTCGCGGCTGGCGCCCGGGTTGGCCAGGTACCACTGGACGCCGTCGGCCACTTCCCGCAGGTTGTGCGGCGGGATGTTGGTGGCCATGCCCACGGCGATGCCGGAGGAGCCGTTGACCAGCAGGTTGGGGAACCGGGACGGCAGGATGGTGGGTTCCTGGTTCTTGCCGTCGTAGTTGTCCTGGAAATCGACTGTTTCCTCGTCGATGTCGCGGACCATTTCCATGGCCAGGGGGGCCATCTTGGTTTCGGTGTACCGGGGCGCAGCCGCGCCGTCGTTGCCCGGTGAACCGAAGTTGCCCTGGCCGAGCGCCAGGGGGTAGCGCATGGTCCAGTCCTGGATCAGGCGCACCAGGGCGTCGTAGATCGCGGTATCGCCGTGCGGATGGTACTGGCCCATGACCTCGCCCACCACGCGGGCACACTTGTTGAAGGAACGGTCGGGGCGGTAGCCGCCGTCGAACATCGCGTACAGCACCCGGCGGTGGACGGGCTTGAGGCCGTCCCGGACGTCGGGGAGTGCGCGGCCGACGATGACGGCCATGGCGTAGTCCAGGTAGGAGCGCTGCATTTCCGTCTGCAGGTCCACTTGTTCGACGCGGTCGATCAGCACATCGCCCTCAAGAACGATGTCCGGAGTTCCTTCCTCAGGAGCGGAATTCTCGGGTGTTTCGTCGCTCATTCTTTATTTTCCGTTTCAGGTATATGTCTGGTTCCGAATACTTTGGAGCGGGTCCTTAGATGTCCAGGAACCTGACGTCCTTGGCGTTCTGCTGGATGAAGTTGCGGCGTGACTCAACGTCCTCGCCCATCAGGACGGAGAAGATCTGATCGGCGGCCAGGGCATCGTCCATCGTGACCTGCAGCAGGGTGCGGCGGTCCGGATCCATCGTGGTGTCCCACAGTTCCGTGTAGTCCATTTCGCCCAGGCCCTTGTAGCGCTGGATGCCGTTGTCCTTCGGGATACGGCGGCCGGCGGCCTGGCCTGCCACCAGCTTGGCATCACGTTCGCGGTCGCTGTAGACGTAGTCGTGCGGAGCGTTCGACCATTTGATGCGGTAAAGCGGCGGCTGTGCGAGGTAGACGTAGCCGTTCTCAATGAGCGGCCGCATGTAGCGGAACAGCAGGGTCATCAGCAGCGTGGTGATGTGCTGGCCGTCCACGTCGGCGTCTGCCATGAGGACAATCTTGTGGTAGCGCAGCTTAGCCAGGTCAAAATCCTCGCCGATGCCGGTTCCGAAGGCCGTGATCATGGACTGGACTTCCGCGTTCCCCAGGGCCTTGTCCAGGCGGGCGCGCTCCACGTTCAGGATTTTCCCGCGCAGGGGCAGAATGGCCTGGGTCTCCGGGTTGCGGCCGCGTTTGGCGGAACCACCGGCGGAGTCACCCTCCACGATGTAGACCTCGCACTTTTCCGGGTTCTTCGATGAGCAGTCGGAAAGCTTTCCGGGCATGCCGAAGGACTCCAGCGGGCTCTTGCGCCGGGCGTTGTCGCGGGCTTTGCGCGCAGCCATCCTGGCCTGCGCGGCCGAGATCGCCTTGCGGATCACGTCCCGGGCGGGCCCGGGGTTGCGCTCCAGCCAGTCACCCAGACCGTCCGTGACCACCCGCTGGACGAAGCCCTTCACCTCGGAGTTGCCAAGTTTGGTCTTGGTCTGGCCTTCGAACTGTGGCTCGGCGAGCTTGACGGAGATGACGGCTGTCAGGCCCTCGCGGATGTCGTCACCCGTGAGGTTGTCGTCCTTCTCCTTGATGATGCCTTTCTCCCGGGCGTACCGGTTGATAAGGGACGTCAGGGCAGCGCGGAAACCTTCTTCGTGGGTGCCGCCCTCGTGCGTGTTGATGGTGTTGGCGTAGGTGTGCACGCTCTCGGAGTAGGCGCTGGTCCACTGCATGGCCATTTCCAGCGCGATGCGGCGCTCCGTGTCCTCGGTTTCGAAGGCGATGACGTCCTCGTGGACCACCTCCACCTTCTTGCCCGAGTTCAGGTGCTTGACGTAGTCCAGCAGGCCTTCGTCGTACTGGTACACCACGGTGCGGTGTTCAGCGCTGACTTCGCCCTCGGTGCTGAGGTCGTCGAGGTCCAGGTCACCGTCGTTGTTGTCAACAGCTGCCTCACGCTCGTCGGTCAGGGTGATGCGCAGGCCCTTGTTCAGGAACGCCATCTGCTGGAAGCGGGCACGCAGCGTTTCGAAGTCGAACTCGGTGGTTTCGAAGATGGCCGGATCCGGGTAGAAGGTCTGGCTGGTGCCGGTGGCATCCGTCTCCTCGCCCTTGACCAGGCTGCCCTGCGGCTTGCCGCCGTCGGCGAAGGACATCCGCCAGACATGGCCCTGCCGGCGCACTTCCGTGTCCACGCGGCTGGACAGGGCGTTGACCACGGAGATGCCCACACCGTGCAGGCCGCCGGACACGGCGTAACCGCCGCCGCCGAACTTGCCGCCGGCGTGCAGGATGGTCATGACTACTTCGACCGTGGGCTTGTGTTCGGTGGGGTGCATGTCCACCGGGATGCCGCGGCCGTCGTCCACCACTTTGACGCCGCCGTCGGCCTGCAGGACTACTTCGATGTGGCTGCAGTAGCCCGCCAGTGCCTCATCCACCGAGTTGTCCACCACTTCGTAGACCAGGTGGTGCAGACCGCGGGGGCCAGTGGAACCGATGTACATGCCGGGGCGCTTGCGGACAGCTTCAAGGCCTTCAAGGACGGTGATGTCGCTGGCGCCGTATTCGCGGGGGGTGACGGCCTCGGCGGGGGTATCAGGGGTGGGGCCATCCTCGACTGCGTTTTCTGCTGCCAGAATATCTGTATTGTCGTTAGCCACAGGCGCTGTCGACTCCTCTGTTCTCGATGGTGGCCGGCCGGTTCCTCTTCCCAGGGAAAAGCCACCCGCCAACAGGCACAAACTTATGGCGCCGGTGACTTGCTGACGGTCGGTGGTCCACACTCCGTGCGGAAACGCGCGGAGAACGGACCCAGTCAACGTCTCACCCGCGCCCAGTTATCTGTGTCAATTCTACCGCGAACACCCCCAGAACCCCGCATTCCAGGCCCGTGCGCAGCAGCGAACATGGCTGTGCGAGGCTCTTGGCCCGGCCTAGGGCGGCTTCGCGGTGGGCCCTCCGGGTGCCTATACACGCTCCGGGCCTTTCAGCGCTCTACACGCCGTTCGGCCGAGTTTCAAGAGCCGGCGTCCGGGCTATCCGTACGTGTCCCGTGGTCCACGGCCGTTGACGCTGCGTCCACCCTTGCGCCAGCTCGGTGCCGACGGACCCAAAACCTGGATGCTGGTCACCACTCCATCACCCAGTTCCCGGCGGAATTTCTCCAGCAGGCTGGTGCTCAAAAGCCTCAGCTGGGTGGCCCAGGCCGTGGAATCGCAACGTACATGCAGGGTGGTGTCGGTGAAACTCTCGGGCGTGCAGTGGGCGGAGATTTCCGGCCCCACCAGCGTGGCCCACTCGGCCATGACGGAACCCACCGCGACGGGCGAGGTCCAGCCCCGTTCCGCCACAAGCCGGCCGACGACCTTTCCCAGGCCCAGCGGATCCCTGCCGGTCGCGTGGAACTGGCTAAATCCGCGGGTGTCGCGGATGCTGCCTTTGGTCTTTTGCGAGCCGGGCCGTGCCACTTTCCGGCGCACCTCCCCACGCGCGGCGGCGGCCTCGCGCATCCGATTGAGGGCGGCCTGCGCGGCATCGATGTGGTCGGGCTCGCGGCCGGGCTGAAGCCCGCCGCCCTGCTCACTGCTCATCGATACCTCCCGGGATGACTTTCACCCGCCGCCCGGACAGCTCCTCCGGAATATCGGCGTCGACGGCGGCGGTCACCAGGACCTGTTCCGCGCCGGAGACTATTGCCGCCAGTTTACGCCGGCGCTGGACGTCCAGTTCGGCAAAGACGTCGTCCAGGATGAGGATGGGCGCGGACCCCCCGGTCCGGGCGTCGTCGAGCATGACGTAGTAGGAGGCGAGCCGGAGCGAGAGGCACATGGACCAGGTTTCCCCGTGCGAGGCGTAACCTTTCGCGGGTGCCTGGCCCAGCACCAGATCCAGCTCATCACGGTGGGGCCCGACGAGGGATATGCCCCGTTCCAGTTCCTTCTTCCGGGATTCAGCGAATGCCTTGACGTAGCGGTCCGTCAGTTGGTCCACCGACAACAGGCGCAAATCATCCTCCACGGCGGAAGCACCGACATCCGCGGGGCGCTGCCCTGGGCCGGGGACGCCGTCGTCGTCCATCTGGTTCTGAAGGGTTGACCGGTAGGTGGCGTCAGCGGGTTTGGACGCGTCGGTGAGCTGCGCATATGCCCGGGCAAGGTGCGGACGGAGCCGTTCCACCAGCTCCAACCGGGCGTGCAGCAGTTCGGCCCCGGCGCGCGCCATGTGCTGGTCCCATACATCCAGGGTCGATTCGTGCGCCGCTGTGAACCGTCCCGACCGGGCCGACTTCAACAAGGCGTTGCGCTGCTTGAGGACGCGGTCGTAGTCGCTGCGGGTGGCGGCATGGTGCGGGATAAGGCTGGCCAGCAGCTCGTCCAGGAACCGGCGGCGGTTGGAGGGGTCGCCCTTTACCAGGGCCAGGTCCTCCGGAGCGAAAAGGACAGTCTGGCAGATACCCAGCAGGTCGCGTGCGCGCACCGGGTTGCTGCGGTTGATGCGGCCACGGTTGGCCCGGCCCGCGTTGATTTCCAGTTCCAGGACTGTTGTCTGGCTGCCGCGGACAAGCCGCGCCCGGACCAGCGCCCGCTCGGTTCCGAACCGCAGCAGTGGGGCATCCGAACTGACCCGGTGCGAACTGAGGGTGGCCAGGTAGCCGATCGCTTCCATCAGGTTGGTCTTGCCGATGCCGTTGGATCCCACCAGGACGGTCACACCCGGGCCCAATGCGAGGTCCACCTGGGCGTAGCTGCGGAAGTCGGTCAGGGAGAGGTGTTCCAGATACACGTGGTTGTCGACAATTCTGGGGACGCTGCAGGTCCCCGCTGGTACTACTTGGCGGGACGGGTTGCGTGGCCACCGAACTGGTGGCGCAGCGCGGACACCATCTTCATGGCCGGCGAAGTGTCTTCGCGCGACGCGAAACGGGCGAAGAGCGCGGCCGTGATCGCCGGAGCCGGAACCGCGTTGGCGATTGCTTCCTCAACGGTCCACCGGCCCTCGCCGGAATCCTCCACGTAGTCGTCGATGGACGCGAGCCCCGGGTCCTCGTCGAGTGCCTTGACCATCAGGTCCAGCAGCCACGAGCGCACGACGGTGCCTTTTTGCCAGGCCCGAAAAGTGCCCGGAAGGTCGGTGACGATTTCTTTGGCTGCGAGCAGTTCGTACCCTTCGGCGTACGCCTGCATCAGGCCGTACTCGATGCCGTTGTGCACCATCTTGGCGTAGTGGCCGGCACCGATGCCGCCTACATGGACGAAGCTGTCGGCGCGTTCGCCCTCGGGGCGGAGCGCATCAAAGACCGGCAGGGCACGCTCAATGTCCGCGGCGTCACCGCCGGCCATCAGGCCATAGCCGTTCTGCAGGCCCCACACTCCGCCGGATACGCCGCAGTCGGCGAAACGGATGCCCTTGGCAGCCAGGAGTTCGCCGTGCTTCTGGTCTTCGGTGAACCGTGAGTTGCCGCCGTCGATCACCAAGTCGCCCGGCTCCAGCTTGTCGCTGAGCTCAGTGATCACGGCATCGGTGATGGCGCCGGAGGGAACCATTACCCAGATGATCCTGGGGGCAGGAACAGCGGCGATCAGTTCCTCAACGCTGGCTGCGTCGGTGACGTCGGGGTTCCGGTCATAGCCGGTGACTTCCACGCCGCCCTTGCGCAGGCGATCACGCATGTTGAATCCCATTTTGCCGAGGCCGATCAGTCCAATGTGCATCGTGGAACTCTTTTCTGCGCTAGTGGGGGAACGGGGTTGGCGATGGGAACTAGTTGGGAAGTCGGACCGGCATGACGAGGTAGCGGTAGTCGTCCTGGTCCTCGCCGTCCGCGTCCGCCTGGGCTGTGATCATGGCGGGTTTCGGGGCCGTGGTGAAGGAGAAGCGGACGAATTTCGTCTCGATGACGCTCAGGCCTTCGATCAGGTAATGAGGGTTGAACGCCACCGTGATGTCATCACCTGACAGCTGGGCTTCGAGCTCCTCCGACGCCTGGGCGTCCTCGCCGGTGCCGGCGTCCAGGTTCAGCAGGCCGTTGGTGAAGGCGAGCCGAACGGGGGTGTTGCGTTCGGCCACGAGGGACACGCGGCGCACCGCTTCGACCAGTTCCTGGGTCTGGACGGTGGCGTGGATGGGGGTGGATTCGGGGAAGAGCGACCGGATCTTGGGGTAGTCGCCGTCCACCAGCAGGGACGTGGTGGTGCGTCCCCCGCTTTCGAAGCCGATGAGGCGGCTGTCGTCGTCGGACAGGGCCAGATTGATGTCGCCGCTGTTGCCAAGGGTCTTGGCTACCTCGTTGAGGGTTTTTGCCTTGACCAGGGCGCTGGTGGAAATGCCCGGGGTGACCGGTTTCCACGGTACTTCGCGCATGGCAAGCCGGTAGCGGTCGGTGGCAAGCAGGGTGATCAGGTCATCCTCGATCTCCATGCGGACACCGGTGAGGATGGGAAGGGTGTCATCCTTGCTTGCCGCGATGATGACCTGGGAAACAGCCTGGGCAAAGGCGTCGCCGGGCACCGTTCCGCTGATGGCGGGCAACGCCGGCAGCGGAGGATATTCGGCTTCCGGCATGGTAGCCAGGTGGAAGCTGCTTCGACGGCAGGTGAGCGTGACTTTGTTGCCGTCGGTTTCGACGTCCACCGGTGCAGAGGGCAGGCTTCGGCAAATGTCCGCCAGCAGGCGCCCGGAAACCAGGATGGTGCCCTCGTCCCTGATGTCCGCCGCGATGTTCAGCCGCGCGGATGTTTCGTAGTCGAAGCTCGAGAGGCTGACGGTACCGGCTTCAGCTTTCAGCAGGAGGCCGGAGAGGACGGGCACGGGCGGCCGCGGAGACAACGAGCGGGCTGTCCAGGTGACGGCTTCTGCCAGGACGTCCCGATCGACTCTGAACTTCACGGAAGGGTGCCGCCTTTCATTACTGCTGCCATGTAGACCCGGGAATTCCGTACGGAAACTCCGGAAGAAGTTGGACGCACCCGGGGTGGTGCATGGTCCGTGGAGTTCGAAACCACACGAAAACCCAGGGATGGGAGCGCTGCTGACAGCTTAGCCGGAAGATCCGGGATTAACCCATCCCCGGGACCGGCCCCATCCCGTCCGGGGGCCGGCAGGCCCCGTCGCCAGGGAGTGCGGATCGATCTTGTTGTTTGAGGGATTTCAATTTTTTGGGATTCGTAGTGTTAATAACTGCTGTGGAAACTGTGGATAACCCTCTCCTGTCCCACGGATCCGCGGTTAAGCCCTGTTCATGGAGTGTGCGTTACCTGGGTTTTAAACAGGGTGTGGATGGGGACAACGCCAAGGCCGGTTTTTGACGATCCACAGACGGCTTAAGGGTTTTAAGCCCATTAACCGCGTTTGTCCCCTTAACTATCCACAGGCTTATCCACATGCCCCTGTTAATAAGGTATAGAGCGCGGGGTGCAGTGTGGATTCAGGAGTCCCGCTGCTGCTGCTTGATCCGGTTGGTCAGTTCGGTCACCTGGTTGTAGATCACACGGCGCTCGGCCATCAGCTCACGGATCTTCCGGTCTGCGTGGATAACGGTGGTGTGGTCCCGGCCGCCAAGTTCCTGCCCGATCTTGGGCAAGGACATGTCGGTCAGTTCCCGGCAGAGGTACATGGCGATCTGGCGGGCGGTGACCAGGGTCCGGGTACGGGACTTGCTGCAGAGCTCCTCCATGCTGAGCTTGAAGTAGTCAGCCGTCTGCTGGAGGATCTGGGCGGACGTGATCTCCTGGGCGCCGTCGTCCGTGATCAGGTCCTTGAGGACCATTTCTGCCAGCGCCACGTCCACGGGCTGCCGGTTGAGGCTGGCGAAGGCCGTGACGCGGATCAGGGCGCCTTCAAGTTCGCGGATGTTGCTGGAGATCTTCGAGGCGATGTACTCCAGGGCGTCATCCGGTGCCGAGAGTCCCTCGCTGAGCGCTTTCTTGCGCAGGATGGCAATACGGGTCTCGAGTTCCGGCGGCTGGATGTCAGTGAGCAGGCCCCACTCGAAGCGAGACTTCATCCGGTCCTCGAACCCTGCCAGCAGCTTTGGCGGCTGATCCGAGGTGATGACCACCTGCTTGTTGTTGTTGTGCAGCGAGTTGAACGTGTGGAAGAACTCCTCCAGCGTCCGGTCCTTGCCGGCCAGGAACTGGATGTCGTCGATCAGCAGGACGTCAACGTTGCGGTACGTGGTCTTGAAGCTGGCGCCTTCATCGTCGCGGATTGAGTTGATGAAGTCGTTGGTGAATTCCTCGGAGTTGACGTAGCGGACACGGATCCCGCTGTACAGCCGGCGTGCGTAGTGGCCGATCGCATGCAGGAGGTGGGTCTTGCCCAGTCCGGAATCGCCGTAGATGAACAGCGGGTTGTAGGCCTTTGCCGGAGCTTCGGCCACCGCGACGGCGGCGGCATGGGCAAAACGGTTCGAGGAGCCGATGACGAAGGTATCGAAAACGTACTTCGGGTTCAGCCGGCCAAATTCGTGGGACGTGCTGGGCAGCATGGGCTGCGGCTTCTGCTCGATCAGCTGGTCCGGTGCATAAGCAGGCTCGACGACGGGCTCGGGCTCTTCGTGGATGGGCACCAGGTCGGTGTCGACGTCGATGGCGCACCGGATGTCCTCGGAGAAGACGTTGTGCAGGGCATCGTCCAGGGCATCCTTCACCTGCGTCTGCAGCACTTCGCGGGTGAGCTCGTTGGGAACAGCCACCAGGAGCGTGGATCCGATGAGGCCCTGGGCCTGGGCGAGGATGACAAAGCCCCGCTGGCGCGGCGATACGCGGTGGTCCTGTTCCAGCAGGCTGACCACCCGGCGCCAGGAACTTCCGACAGTATTGGCGTGGTTGGCTTCGTCTACTGTCATCAATCGGTTCCCTCAAAACTTGCTATGCCTGCATTGCCTGGCAGCCCAAGTCCGGGACCAGGGTGCTGGCCCAACTTAATCCACAGGGTTATGCACAGTCCGTGGATAATCGGCTACTGGGACACTCTAGGGGATGAAAAGCCCAGAAGATAGCTGGCCTGTTGGCTGTGGATAATTACACGGTTGTGGTTCTGAAACCACCCCTGTGAGCCACTTCATCCACAGGCTGTTGGGGATACTTAGGCACAGCTGGGGACAGCTGCGCGAGGGCCGTCCGGTTTGACTCGGGGCAGCGGATTGCCCTAACGTTGTGAAGTCCTTTGTGTCCGCTTTTTGGCCCCATCCGAACTCTCCAGGCAGTACGCCTGGGAAGCCGGGGCAGGCGTGCATATACAAAACTTAGCGTCGGCCAGTTCTTCCCCATTACTGATCGGGTGGGCGCACCTTTGATCCACTGGAGTAACTAACGTGAGCAAGCGGACTTTTCAGCCGAATAACCGCCGTCGAGCCAAGAAGCACGGCTTCCGCCTTCGTATGCGTACCCGTGCCGGCCGTGCCATCCTGGCAGCCCGTCGTGGCAAGGGCCGCACCGAACTGTCGGCCTAAATAACTGGCTTGTCGGTAGACATCCCTTTGCGAGTTTAAGGTGCTGGCCGCCCGCAACCGCCTGAGGACCTCAACCGATTTTTCAACAACTGTACGTTCCGGTGTCCGCAATGGGCGCCGGAACGTAGTGTTATATGCGGCAGCCATTGCTGCCGACGAACCCAGCCGGATCGGGTTCATTGTTTCCAAAAGTGTAGGGAACGCCGTGGTCAGGAACCTCGTTAAGAGGAGACTGAGAGAAGCAGGTGCTGCCTCGCTGCGCGAGCACGGTACGGGACTGGCCATCGTGGTGCGGGCGCTTCCTGCGTCCGCGTCCGCCAGCTGGGACCAACTGCTGTCGGACTATAACGCTGCACTGGAATCGACGCTGAACCGGCTCGCCGGCCGCACCCCACGGGTGGCGGCCAAAGGTTCGGCCGGTACAACACAGGAGGGGACAACGCGTGCCTAACGCCACCGCCGTCGTCACCCGTTTCCGCAACGTACCTGCCGCCGTCGGGAGGTTCCTCTGGAACCTGCCCCGCAACATCCTCATTCTCCTGCTGATGGCCTACCGCAAGGTGGTTTCGCCCTTGTACGGCCAGGTCTGCAGGTTTTTCCCTTCATGCTCGGCCTATGCCCTTGAAGCAGTGACCGTCCACGGGGCCGTCAAGGGAAGCTGGCTCGCGCTCCGGCGCCTTGCGCACTGCCACCCATGGAACGCCGGCGGAGTGGACCACGTCCCCGCCGGCCGCCGGGAATGGCCTGCAGGCCAGACCCCCACAATTGTTGTGCTGAACAATCCGGACCGGTACCTGGTTGCTCGGACTGATGAAGAAGGCCGCAGTGCGGCCTGACGAATAGGGATAAGTATGGACTTCTTTGGAACAATCATGGCCCCGTTCAAGTGGCTGGTTTCCATCATCATGATTGGATTCCACGATGGCTTGAGCGCCATCGGGATGCCCGCCGCGAACGGCTGGACCTGGACTTTGTCCATCATCGGGCTGGTGCTGGTGATCCGTGCCGCCCTGATCCCGGTGTTCGTCAAGCAGATCAAGGCCCAGCGGGGCATGCAGCTGCTGCAGCCCGACCTGAAGAAGCTCCAGGACAAGTACAAGGGCAAGACCGACCAGCTGTCCCGCCAGGCCATGGCGCAGGAACAGATGGCCATGTACAAGAAGCACGGCACCAACCCGTTCTCGGCCTGCCTGCCCATGCTGATCCAGATGCCGTTCTTCTTCGCCCTGTTCCAGGTCCTCTCCGGCATCTCGGCCGCCAAGGACCAGGGCGCCGGCATTGGGGCCATGAGCCATGAGCAGGTTGTGGAATTCGACGCGTCCAGCATCTTTGGCGCCCCGCTGTCCGCTTCCCTGCTGCACGGCGGGGGCGGTGGCGGCCAGGTTGCCGTGGTGGTGCTTTCGATCGTGATGATCCTGGCCATGACGGCTTCGCAGTTCATCACCCAGAAGCAGATCATGGCCAAGAACATGTCCGAAGAGGCCATGGCCAGCCCGTTCATGCGCCAGCAGAAGATGATGCTGTACATCCTGCCCATCGTCTTCGGTGTGGGCGGCATCAACTTCCCCATTGGTGTCCTGATCTACTGGACCACCACCAACCTCTGGACCATGGGCCAGCAGTTCTTCGTCATCCGCCGCATGCCGACGCCGGGATCCCCCGCAGCAAAGGCCCTCGCCGAACGCCGTGCCGCCAAGGGCCTGCCGGCACTGTCCGTCCTCAGCGGCAAGCGGGATGACGCAGCCGACGCCGCCGCGGCTGCCGCAGTTGAGATCAAGGGACAGCGCGTCCAGCCCCAGCGCAAGAACAGGAAGAAGAAGTAATGTCAGCCGAGAGCACCGAACACGCCTTTTCTGAAGAGCTCGAAGATCAGGACGCTCCCGTGAATGAGGACGCCTCCCCTGCCGCCAAGGCTTCCGCTGCCAGCCGCCTCGAGGAAGAGGGCGATGTGGCCGCGGATTACCTGGAGGAGCTGCTGGACATTGCCGACATCGACGGCGATATCGACATTGAGGTCCGCAATGGCCGGACCTACATCTCCATCGTTGCCGATGAGGAAGCCGAAGGGCTTGATGGCCTGGTGGGCGAAGACGGCGAGGTCCTTGAGGCCCTCCAGGAACTCACCCGGCTGGCAGTCCTGTCTGCCACGGAGAACCGCTCCCGGCTGGTGCTGGACATCAACGGGTACCGCCAGGAACGCACCGGACATCTGCAGAAGATCGCCGAGGACGCCGCGGCATCCGTCAAGGAGACCGGCAAGTCCGTGGCCCTGGAGCCCATGAGTGCCTACGAACGCAAGATCGTGCACGACGCCGTCGCGGACCTTGGCCTGGTCAGCGAGTCCGAGGGCGAAGGCGCCGGACGCCACATTGTTGTTTCCGCCGACTAGAGATTGCTGGCCCTATAACCATGGTTGACATCACGGCAGCAGAGCTTCGCGCTGCTGAGAAGATCTTCGGCGACCGCCTGGAACTGGCCAAGCGCTACGTGGAGCACCTTGCCACGTCCGGGACGGAACGCGGCCTGATTGGTCCGCGCGAGGTTCCCCGGCTCTGGAGCCGCCACGTGCTCAATTGTGCCGTCATCGAAAGCGAGATCCCGCAGGGAAGCCACGTCGCCGACGTCGGCAGCGGTGCGGGCCTGCCGGGCCTGTGCCTGGCCATCGCCCGTCCCGACCTTGAACTGACGCTCATCGAGCCGCTCGAACGACGGGTCATCTGGCTCCAGGAAGTGGTGGATGACCTTGGACTGGACAATGTCACGGTGATGCGTACCCGGGCTGAGCTTGCTGTGGGACAGGTGGAGGCCGACGTCGTCACGGCCCGGGCAGTCTCTGCCCTGACCAATCTTGCCGGCCTCACCATCCCGCTTCTGGGCGGCCACGGGGAAGTCGTGGCCATCAAGGGCCGCAGCGCCGGCGAGGAAATCGAGAAGGCGGCCAAGACCATCCGAAAGCTGGGAGGCGTCGAGACCACGGTGCTGACGGTTGGCGACAGCCTCCTTGAGGAGCCCACTACGGTGGTCCGCATCGTGGTGAACAAGTCCCAAAAGAAGTCCTGACCCCGGGCCCGCTGACGGCTGTCAGCAGGCCGGAGCGGTTAGGCTAGACACGGCAGCAAAATTGGCTGAACGAGAGTGAGTGTGCCCCAGTGACCAGTAGTGAAGCCTCCGCACAACGGATCCCGCCGTTTGTGTCTTTGGGGTCGGCACGTTCTGTCGCTGGATCCGGGCTGGCCGGTCCGGCCATGGTTCCCGGACGGGGGGCCAATCACCCCAAAACGGTTGCTGGCCCTGGTGGCAGTAACGCAGTTTCACGTGAAACAACCTCTTCCGGTCGGTCAAACGTGATTGATGCGATCGATGATTCAAGCCCGATCGCGCGGGAGCTGGCGCATGAGACAAAGCGCCGGGAGCGCCTCATGGGCCGCCAATTGCCCCGGCCCGAAAAGACCCGGATCTTCACTGTTTCCAACCAGAAGGGCGGGGTGGGCAAGACCACCACCACGGTGAATATTGCCGCCGCCCTGGCAGCGGCCGGCCTGAACGTCATGGTCATCGATATCGATCCGCAGGGGAACGCTTCCACAGCGTTGGGCATTGAACACCATGCCGACGTGGACAGTATTTATGATGTGCTGATCAACGACGTCCCGCTGGCCGACGTCGTGGCTCCCTGCCCCGACATCGGAAAGCTTATCTGTGCTCCGGCCACCATCCATCTTGCCGGTGCGGAGATTGAGCTGGTATCACTCGTTGCCCGCGAGCAGCGGCTTCGCCGCGCCATCGACGTTTATGCGAAGGCACGCGAGAAAAACGGCGAAGAACGCCTGGACTACGTCTTTATCGACTGCCCGCCCAGCCTTGGCCTGCTGACAGTGAACGCCTTCTGTGCCGCCAGCGAGGTACTCATTCCCATCCAGTGTGAGTACTACGCGCTGGAAGGCCTGAGCCAGCTGCTGAAAAACATCGAGATGATCCAGAAGCACCTGAATGCTGACCTCGTTGTTTCCACTATCCTCCTGACCATGTACGACGGCCGCACCAACCTGGCGGCCCAGGTCGCCGCCGAGGTGCGCCAGCACTTCCCGGAACAAGTGCTCTCTGCCGTAGTTCCACGCTCGGTCCGGATTTCCGAAGCTCCCAGCTACCAGCAGACCGTCATGACCTATGACCCGTCATCAAGTGGTGCACTGTCCTACCTGGAAGCCGCCGCTGAAATAGCGGAACGCTAGAATCTTCAATACCGCAACGCATGGAGTCAGGCTGGTCCTGGCTCTACCACTGGAGGGATTTACCCATGAGCGAGAAGCGACGGGGCCTAGGCCGCGGTCTTGGCGCGTTGATTCCAAGTTCTGCCGCAGCCGGTGGGTCTGCCAACGGTGGGACGGTCTCCCGGCCTGTGGATCTGTTCTTCCCGGAGGGCCGGCGGAAGACCGACGCTTCGGAAGAAACTACCGTGGCACGTACTGCACCTGCGCAGGGTAAAGAAGCCGGTGCCGCCGAGGCGCGGGAAACGGCCCCCAAGTCAGCAACCTCAAAGCCTGCATCAGGGAAGGCAAGTGAGGACAAGAAATCCACTCCTGCGGCCCCTGCAAAGAAGGCTCCTGCCAGGAAGACTCCTGCAGCCAACTCCAAGACGGCGTCCGAGGCCTCCCCCGATGTTGTGGAAACTCCGGAGGTCGGGCCGGGTGCAGCACCAGGAGCCCAAAGCGAAACGGCCGATGACGTCGCAGCAGCTGCCCCTGCAGAAACCTCCGACGATTCCGGCGTGGAACTGGTGGAAGTCCCCGGCGCGCGTTTTGCGGAAATTCCCGTCGCGGATATTCATCCCAACCGGAAACAGCCCCGGAATGTCTTCGATGAAGATGATATGGCCGAGCTGGTACACTCCGTCCGCGAAATCGGCGTCCTCCAGCCCATTGTGGTCCGGACATCAACTGAATCCGGTAGTGAACCTTACGAACTCGTTATGGGTGAGCGCAGGTGGCGTGCCGTTCAGGCAGCCGGGCTGGATACCATCCCCGCTATCATCCGCGATACCACGGATGACGACCTGCTCCGGGACGCACTGCTTGAGAACCTTCACCGCAGCCAACTGAACCCCTTGGAAGAAGCTGCTGCGTACCAGCAACTCCTGGAGGACTTCGGAACCACCCATGAGCAGTTGGCGGACCGTATCGGGCGCTCCCGGCCTCAGGTGTCCAACACCCTGCGCCTGCTGAAGCTGCCGCCGCTGGTCCAGCGCCGTGTAGCTGCGGGAGTACTGTCTGCGGGCCACGCGAGGGCGCTTCTTGCCCTTCCTGACGCTGCCGCCATGGAACGCCTTGCACAGAGGATCGTAGCTGAGGGAATGTCCGTTCGCGCCACCGAGGAAGCAGTAACTCTTTACCAGGACCCTGCCAAGCCGGCGAAGAACAACATTCCGCGGCCCGGCGCCCGGCACGAGCGCCTGGATTACCTTGCTTCTTCCCTTTCTGACCGTTTGGACACCAACGTGAAGATCTCCCTTGGTGTCCGTAAAGGCAAGGTCAGCATCGAGTTCGCGAGTGTTGAGGACTTGAACCGGATTATGGACGTACTGGCCCCCGGCTCAACCAATTGATTCTTCAGCTCCCGTAGGCCCCCTTCTAAGCGAAGGGGGCCTTTTCTTTGCAATCGACGATGATTGGCTCGTTCAGTCAGATCTCCTGAGTGTTGGGATCGGCCCTGATGGGCCAAACCGGCACTATGCGTCCGTCCGCGGTCCCTCAACTTGTTCCAGTTCCTGTTTCGTTCTTGCATCCTCAGCGCCACAGCGCCGATGTCGGGGCGGTTCCTATCTAGTGTGACAATAGTGATTTGCCGCTGTTGTGCGGCTGCTGGGAAGATTTCCGCCGTCGTCTTGTGAGGTCTATCTGGCATTGGGTGGTTGTACGGGATGAGATTGTTGGCCGTTTCACGTGAAACACCCTGATAGTTGCGGTTTGGGTCGTACGAATGGGGAGCGCGGAGACGCTCAACCTCTCGCGATATTTTGTCGGGCCTCGGCCCTCGACCCTCATAAAAGATGGCCTTCTGCTGTAGTTTCGATAGGCAGCCGCTATTTCACATCCCGATCCAGCACGTCTGAAAACCGCTGCGGTGGTACTGCGCACGGTGCCTTCGTTCGTGAATTGGCTTCTGTACGTCGCCCCTTTTGTAAGGTGTATTCAGGGCGTCTGTGATCAAGGAAAGTGGTGTGTGGTTGTCCTGCTGGAGCGAAAGATGAGTTGCCGGACCATCCCGTTGAAGACACTAAAATGTGGAAACCGGCGAGCGGCCAATGCTCGGATGTATATGCGCCCAAAGGTGTGGACTATTGGTTACCGCGCTCCCCCAAGAGTCATGACTCGTTCCGCTGTCATTCTGGGACCTATTATCGGCGCATGAGACGTGCGATGAGGCATCGCGAGTTCGATAACCCAGGTCTTCCCCTGGCTGGCAGGGTCCCTCTCACCGCACACTAAGGTGTTTCCGCTCGGTGCCAATCCGAGCGTCCGGTGTTGTTTGCCTGGAGCTGCCAACAATGCTGATTGGCGCCTGAGCGTGGTTCACGAATCTGTTTCCCGCCCGGCAGGAGTTCTGAGATCATACTTGGGACGGCCTCGCTTGATGCGGCGTGTTTCACGTGAAACACGTCGCCAACCCCAGGGCTTGGAAGCACACTTGGCAGAGACCGCGACTGGCAGACACCGCGGCGTGCCACGTGAAACGCGCTCCAAGTAACTGGGCGAGCACGTACTCACAACAGATGTGTTTCACGTGAAACAAGTGCTTTTGCTGCCTGGACATCCGTACTGGGTTACGGGCCGTATGAGATCTGATGGTGCTAATACCCCAGGACTGTGAGGAATTGGTCGCCACCTACGCGTGCTGCTCTTCCTTCTCAAGGAGACGCCAGCAGGGGGATGCAAGCGGGCACTATAAGAAGCGAGCTGCAGTACGATCCACCGTATTGCGCGTGAAGGTCAAGAGTCGAGGCTGAGTAGGGGGAAGGTCCGCCATTCTCTCTCTTGACCCATGCAGTTCCACCGGCGTCGAGGCTGTGGGTCGAAGCAGCGGTCGATGCCAGGCATTCCATCGGGAGTGGGATATGTCCGTGCCGCTGACTCCAAGCCTGCGCCGCTCTCTTCAAGCAATTGCTCAAAGCGGGACGCTGGCCACTCGGTCCTCCCCCGCGGTGCTCAGCCTGGCGGCAGTTGCTCCTTTGTTCCTCCTACCGCTAGGGGGACTGTCGCCAGAGTCGGACCACTGATACTTCCGCCCAGCAAGGGGATGACCAGATCACCTGCCGTGGAGCACTCGCGGTTGCGCATGCGCAAGGCTGGCCTTCACCCGAGCAGGTGCAGGGTCCTACGCTCGTCTGTTCCACATGGCCTTCCCGGCCGCAGAAACCAGTGTCGGTGCCCCGAGCCCAGGTGGAACGCTTTGAACCGTGCATGTCTGATCTAGCTGTCGGAGCCTGGGATATGGCTGACGATCTACCTGGGACGGCTCCTGCCAGGGCCCGTCTTCGAGAGTCCGCAATATCGGGTGCCTCGGGCCGGTGGTGCGCTGCGGATGACCTGAATGTTGTGGATCACCATCCACAGGGACAGCTGTTCACCGGTGGATATAGCTGTGGATAACTTTGTGGATAGAAGCTGTGCGATGGGTGCCGTCTGCTGGTTCGGTGAGCTCGCCGCATGTCTTGATAAGAGCCAGCGGTACCACGGGTCTACTGCGTACGGGCGGCTCTTTGACATTGTTTCACGTGAAACGCAGGCAGCCACCCGAGGCGGGACCGGAATATGGCTAATGATCACCCGTATTTAGTCACCTTACCGCCTCTTTGCCCCGTAGTGCACTCCACTTGTCATCTCGATCCCTCGGACGGCAGGGAAGCGGTCCTGTTGATTCTAGTGCCGCGCCAACTCCCTCCACTCGTCCGTAGCTGGACGCACACCTCCGGGCCTGTGGATATTGCTGTGGATACCAGGGCGCCACGCTGTGGATAACTTTGTGGACAAGTAGGAGGAGGTCCGACTGCCTTACCAATGCGAAGGGAACATCGCCCACCCATCCGCACCCGCTTTGGTCCTTTCACAGACTGAACTGGCGTCGGTCTTGGCGTCCTCACTTGGGTCGCGATCCGGAAGGTCATTCAATAGTCCGGCCGCGCCGTTCCGCCGACGCAGCAGGCTCGGCGGGCATCGCGCAGGTCTGGTGCACCAGGCCAGGACAGGAGCAGCCGGCCCTCGAGCTTCGGTTATGGGCGCACGTGCCCCACGTATCAGTCCCTGGTAGGAGGCCGTCGGATCCCTGATGCAGGACGTTTCACCTGATGCTTACCCCCGACCGTTCGTGGGTGGTATCGAAGGCTGCGGCTGGGAACTCACGCCGCGCCTCCGTGGGTCGCCAAGCCTCCCTCGTTTCTCCGGGATGTTTCACGTGAAACGAGCCGATCACATTCATCAGTAGTTTTAGAAAGCCAGGTGCGCCGCCTGCAACCTATATGCATGTCCCCGTGGCACAGCTCGGGGTGGTTATCTGCAAAGTCTCGAGGACTGCAGCTAAACAGAGCGCATTGGGTAACGAATATGTAGAAGCTGACGGGCAAACCAGCGCGCTGCTGCGATGCGCCGGAGCCCGCAGAACCCTAGGCTGAATTCCGGCCGCCGCGCGCAAAGGCCGTATCTGGAGATGGGATGTCAGGGGTATGGGTGTAACTAGCCGAGCGAGCCCCAGGGGCGGGGGCCAGCTGCCGAACCCTGACACAGGCCTGCAAGACTCCTGGCCTTTGCCGCAGGATGTACGTCAGCGGGAACGGGTCTGCTCGCTAGTACTTAGTACCGGCGGCATCGGCTTGCTTCGCCTCGGCTTCCCAGATGAAACTGCAAAGTATCTCGTCGGCAGATGGCGCTAGACCGTCTAAGGCCCGCACGCTCAGATAGTGGTCCTAGGACACACCTGTGTGTGCAACGGTAATGTTTGGCGTAAGGCAAAGCGGAGATCCGGCTCAACGATGTTCGCAATGCGCTCACGTTGCAGGCGACAGAAAGTGCGGACTACCCGCCCGGTAGATTCGTTACGGCAGCTTCACACGGTTCCGTGGGCTAGCGGATTCCCGTACGGTGCCTCGGGGTTTGTTTGCTCCTGATCAAAGCCTGGGCTGGAAGGTGAAGGGGCAATCGGGTCCTGCCACTTCTGTTTCGAGCATCGACCGCCGTGACCGTAACCTATTGCATAGACCCACGGCATGGTTTCACGTGAAACGGACTTGTGGCAGACCATCTGTTCGCCCAGCCCTCTGCGGATGCAGGGAAGCTGGCAAAATCCGCCACCGGTGCACGGATAATCAAATCGGGTCATCTTCTGATGGCTAGTTCCATCGGCAGTGACACGTATAGGAACTACCGTTGAGATGCGCGAGTGGATTAGTGCGGGGGTACGTGTGCACCCAAGGACACTCGTGCGTGTGGCCCGAAGTACCTGAAGAAGGAATGCCCCTACGTCTGACCAGACGTTACTGGCGGGGATCTTGTGAAGCTGTTCCCCCATAGAGGAGTGAGAGCTGGGACCGGCACTCGTTCTCGTGACCAGCATCCGATCACATGCAGAAATCGAAGCGAGTTGCAGGCCTTAGTCACCGTCTACTTGGGGTTCCTTCCCGAGATCCAGCACAACGTTTCACGTGAAACACGACCAACAGCAGGCGTAGCGGCGGCAACATGAGCTCCCCTTCCCAGGCCAACAGCCGCCCATTACGGCAGCGCCCACTGTCACCGGTCATCGCAAACGAAAAATGGCCACCGCCCGAAGGCGATGGCCATTTCAAAAAGATAGGCGCGCTTTAGGGACGCGTATCAGGAAAGGACGTCGGAGAATTCCTTCTCAAAGAACTGCTTCGGCTTCGCACCGATGACGGTGCTCTTCACCTCGCCGCCCTGGAAGAGGTAAACAGCAGGAATGGAAGTAATTCCGTATTCAGCAGCGATTGCCGGGTTGTCGTCAACGTTGACCTTGACGACGTCGACTTTTTCGCTGTACTCAACTGAAATCTCATCCAGGATGGGTCCCAGCTTGCGGCAGGGACCACACCATTCAGCCCAGAAATCAACAATTACCGGCTTCTCAGATGAGAGTACATCGGTACCGAAACTTGCATCGGTTACATCTTTGGCGTTGCTCATAGCCTTATCTCTTTCTCTTCGGATACAGGGGGCAGACTATTCCGGCAGGTCGGCCAGATAGTGTTCAACATCGATGGCCGCGACGCAGCCGGAACCGGATGCGGTGATGGCCTGGCGGTAGGTGGGGTCCACAACATCGCCGGCGGCAAAGACGCCAGGAACGCTTGTCCTCGAGCTTCTCCCCTCCACCGCGATGGTTCCTTCCGGCGTTAGCTCGAGGACGTCCTTCACCAGGTCGGTACGGGGATCGTTGCCAATGGCGACAAAGACGCCGGTCACGGCCAGGTCAGACACCGAACCGTCCAGCAGGTTCTTTACCCGCAAACCCGTGACTTTGTCCTCGCCGAGAACATCCTCCACCGCGCTGTTCCACACAAAGTTGATCTTCTCGTGTGCCAGTGCCCGGTCGGCCATGATCTTTGAGGCCCGCAGCGAATCGCGCCGGTGGACCACTGTCACAGACTTGGCGAACTTCGTGAGGAACAGGGCCTCCTCCATCGCGGAGTCGCCGCCACCAATGACGGCGATGTCCTGGTCCTTGAAAAAGAAACCGTCGCAGGTTGCACACCAGCTGACGCCATGGCCTGACAGCCGCTTCTCATTCGGCAAACCGAGTTCCCGGTAAGCGGAACCAGTGGAGAGGATGACAACCTTGGCCCTGAAGCTCTCCCCCGTGCCGATGGTGACGGTTTTGACCGGGCCCTGCAGATCCAGCGCGGTGACATCCTCAAACTGGATTTCCGTGCCGAAGCGTGCGGCCTGCTTCTCGAAGTTTTCCATCAGGTCCGGACCCATGATTCCGTCCGGGAATCCGGGATAGTTCTCTACGTCGGTGGTGTTCATAAGTTCACCGCCGGCGGTGACAGATCCTGCCAAGAGCAAAGGGTTGAGGTTAGCCCTGGCGGTGTAGACGGCCGCCGTATAACCCGCGGGGCCTGAGCCCACAATGATCACGTCGCGTACGTCGGACGCCGTCTTTTCTTCGATGGTCACTGGACCGTGAACCTCTTCCTTGTTCGACTCGCCTCCGTGTAGAGGCCGGCCACATGGCACAACTGTGTCCGCGTGCTGAATATTCCAGCGCCCGGACGGGGTGAACCTGCAGGCAGGACAGAGGACCAGCCGCTGCGGACGCTCATCCCAGAGTACATTCCGGGCGCTGCAGCATTGACTCCGGCGGTAACACGCGAAGCGGGAAGGGTTGGCTTACTGGACCTTGATCTCGGCGAGCCGGATGCCGTAACCGTAGCGGGTCTTCGGAGCCGCCAGCTTGGGCAGCGAATTGATCGAGACAATCACGTACTGGGCCTGGACCGGTTCAGCGAGGGGCACGTTCAAGTCGGTGGACGTGAAGCTGTTGGTTCCCACGGTCTTGGCACCATCCAGCGACGGACGGTCGTTGGTGTAGACCGTAATGTTGCCGCCGGATCCTCCCAGCTGGGAGAGCGTGATGGAGGAGATGGTGGCCTTGTTCTTCAGCTTTACAACCAGGGGGACACCCTGCGGTGCCAGGCCGCCCCAGTTCTCCGTGGCGAATTCCATGTCGGACCAGTAGCTGGCCGCGTTGCCGTCGTATGCCTTTACCAGGTCACCGTCGAAGGTGGCTGCGAAGTCGAAGTTCCCCTGCCGGCTGATGCTCTCAATGGACGGCGGGACAACCGGCGGGGCCGAAGGTGCCGCCTGGCTTGCAGACCCGGAGGGCTGCGGCGCGGTGGTGCTGGCGGGGGCAGACGACTTTGCCTGCGGTTCCGACGTGAAGAGGCTTCCGAGGTTGGTGACGGCGAAAATGAGGCCTGCGATCAGCACCACGGCGAGGAGCCCGCCCACCAGCCAACGCATGGATCGGGGCTGGTCCCGGGATTTGTCGTCGTCATCGTCGTAGTCGTCGCGGTCCGCGAAGGAAACTCCGGCAGCGGCGGGAGCAGCCGCCCGGGCGAAGAGGGCGGACTTGCCCTTCAGCGGTGTGGACTTCTCCGGGGCGTCATCCGCGTCGTCGTACTGGTCATGCTGCCCGGACTGGGCATAGTCATCGTTGGACCAGAGGGAAACCTTTGGTGTTCCCTGGTCAACGGAGGGCTGGGCCTGCGTGGCAGCGGCCGCGGTATCGTTCGGGCCGGTGTCCGCCTCCGCCGAACTTGCCCGGGCGGTCTGGGGACGGCTATCGGTGACAGGTTGCGCGGCCGTGGCGTCGGGATCGATTCGGGAGGCGCCGGCACCGGTACCAGCGGAAGAAGCGCCGGCGGCAGAAGCGGCGGCGGCGGCAGCACCGGCAGCCCCCGCCGCGGCTGCGCCGTTGCGGCCGGTGGAAGCGGGTTGCTGGGTGGCTGGCCGGACAGGAGGCCGAGGCGGCACAGCCGGTGCTGAACGGTAGGGATCCACCTGGCTGGGGTGGGAATCGGCGTAATTGATGTAGCCGGCCTCGACGTGGTCCTCTTCGTCGTACGGCTCGGGCTCATGAGAACGGGGCTGGCCAAAGATCTCGCTGCCCAGGGTGTCGGTGAAGAACGGTTCGACGTAGGGCGGATTGGGCGCCACGACCAGGTCCAGCAGGTCGGCGGCGGCTGTGTGGTTGGTGATGAGGTAGGTGGCATCCTCGGTGACGCCGAGGTCCAGGACCTGCATGGTGCCCGGACGCTCGCCGGTGGCCACTTCGCGGGCACTCTGCGCCACCTGCTCCGTGTTCTCCGGTCCGGCGACCAGGATGCTGACCGGGCGGTTGAGGACCTGATCCACCCCGTCCAGCACCAGATCGTGGTCATGCGAGGCCAACACTGTGGCGGTGACCTTGTAGCGGCCGCCCAGTACTGATCCGACATCGATCGGGTTGGACACGTGTTCCTCCTAGACTGTCCGGGATTGCCGGCTCAATGACGCAACCGCCATTCAGGCCCGGCGCATGGGCCAACCTGAATGCAACTACCCCTGTACCTGTTCGATCCTAGCCGATCCGGCCCGGACGGCCGTGGAGAAGACGGGCGCCGGAGGCCGTGCGTATCACTTTTTTCGCGGCCGGCGGCTCTTGAAATACGGGTTCTCCCCGGCCTTGCCCTGGTACGTGCGCCGGCCCGGAAGGGGAATCTCCTCGCTCAGCAGGCCCCCGCGCGCTGTACTTGGCTGGTCCTCGGCCGGCAGGTAGTCGCTGTCAGCACCTTCTTGCGTGCCGCCGTCGTACGTTTCAGGACGGCGGGCGCCGCGCTCCGGGTCCGGCCCGGCACGGAACGAGACGGCATCGAATTCCCCGGAGATCCGGGGTATGAGGCCGGTGTCAACGGACGTGGTGGCACGCTCCGGACGGCGCCCGGGCTCAGCCCCGGTTCCACCGGCGGCAGGGGACCACGGCGTGTCCCCGGCGTCCGGGGCAGGGGTCAGGCCGCCGCGCCCAAACCTGCCCAGCAGGGGCCGCAGCATGTCGCTGAGCTCAGAGACCCGGAAGAGCCTGAGCAGGAAGAAGTAGACCAGCAGCATGACCGGCCCCACCACGACCACCGTCACGAGTGCCTGGAGGCGGCCGCTCCAGGCGAAACCGTCCGGGGTGTAGCTGCCCATCAGCCACAGGGCGCCGGCCCCCGCAATCGCCGAGCCCAGGGCGGCGTAGCCCATCCGGATGTACGAATTGGCGATCCGTGGGCCGTCGAGGTGCCCCAGCATGCGGCGCAGGAAGAACGCACTGATGACCACCGAAAGGATGTTGCCCACCATGTACAGAACGGCGATGGCGTAGATGATCTGGCCCACCGGAAGGAATTGGATGGCGAAGGCGCCGGCCACGTACACCACGGCGAGCAGCAGCTGGACGTAGAACGGGGTTCGGGCGTCCTCGTTGGCGTAAAACACGCGGGACATCATGAAGTTGGCACTCATGAAGGGCGTGCTGAGCGCCAGGATGGTGAGCGTCTGGGCCAGCATGACGCCGTCCTGGCGCAGGCCGCCCGAGAAGAACATGCCCAGCGGACCTGCCAGGGCAAACAGCGCCAAAGCGCCAAACACGGTGGCCACGGCCATGGTCCTGAGCCCATGCGAGAGGGCATCGCGCAGTTCCGCGCGGTTGCCGTCCTGGGACGCCCTGGTCATGCGGTTGAAGAGCACAGTGGCCAGGGAAAGGGCAATGATCGAGTGCGGCAGCAGGTACAGCTGGCTGGCCACCTCGAGGACCGCGTTGCCGGGAAGGGTGGAGGCGGACGGGTCCCCCGCCTCCTTCAACCGGATGCGTTCGGCGCCGGGGATGGTGGCGATGCGCATGACGTACAGGAAGGCCAGCTGTCCGACGGCGGCCGTCAACAGGGTCCAGATGCTCAGCCGGGCAGCGTGGCCCAGTCCCACACCCCGCCAGCCGAACCGCGGACGGAGGCCGAGCTTCAGCCGGAAGACCGGCACCAGCAGGATGGCCGTCTGGGACAGCACGCCAATGGTGGAGAACCCGGCCACCAACAGTGTCTGGGTGGAACCCCAGTTGTCCAGGGTGTGCGGGCTGAACTCGTTCGTGCCGAAGATCCAGATGAACATCCCCAGGCCGGCGATGGCCACCACGTTGTTCAGGATGGGCGCCCACATGGCAGGGCCGAATGCGCCGTTGGCGTTCAGGACCTGGGTGAGCAGGGCGTAGAGGCCATAGAAGAAGATCTGCGGCAGACACCAGAACGCAAAGGTGACCGCGAGGGCCTTCTGCTGCGGCGAATAGCCCTGCGTGGTCAGCTCGATCACTCCGGGAGCGGCCAGCGTGACCAGCGCGGTCAGGCCAAACAGCAGCAGGACGGCCAGCGTCAGCAGCCTGCTGATGTAGTCCGCTCCCCTGTCCGGAGCCTTGCTGGCCTTGATGATCTGCGGAACCAGCACGGCGTTGAACACCCCGCCGGCCACCAGCAGGAAGATCAGGTTGGGCAGGTTGTTGGCATTGATGAACGTGTCATTGACCGTTGAACCCAGGCCCAGGGCGGTGCCGAGCATCCAGGTCTTGCCAAAGCCCAGGAAGCGCGACACCAGCGTTCCGGCGGCCATGATGGCGCTGGAACGGGTTTCGCTGACGCCGGAGGCCGCGGGCTGGGCGACGTCCGGGGCCGCCGGCTCGGGGGGCACACCGTCGGGTGCGGCATCATCGGGCCGGCCGGACCGGTCGGAAGGAAAGTTGGTAGCTGACATCGACTTCATCGTCTCACCCGGCAGCGGTTAACACCGCAACGACGACGGCGGCGGCCGGGCCTAGAGGTGCCCGGGCAGGACCTCGCGGGCGAGGTCGGCGATCCGGCGTTCGTTGGGGAAGGACAGCTTCCGGGCCAGCTCCTGGATGGGCACCCATGCCACATCCACGGCTTCCTGGTCGGGGTCGTTCTCGATGGTGAGCTCGCCGCCGGTGGCGCGCAGGAGGTAGTGGTGCACGGTCTTGTGGACGCGGTGGCCGCTGACGGTGAACCAGTAATCGATGCTGCCAAGCGGTGCCAGGATGGTGCCCTCGATGCCGGTTTCCTCGGCGATTTCGCGGACCGCGGCCTCTTCGTTGTTTTCCTTGCCCTCAGGGTGGCCCTTGGGCAGGCACCACTCGAGCCGTCCGCCCCGGTTAAGGCGGGCAATGATCGCGACCCGCAACCCGGCGTCGGACGTATCCACCACAACGCCGCCGGCAGAGACTTCCTCAACCGTGGGCAGCGACGCCGGTGCCGACTGCTGGGCAGGGGCGACGTGCGCACCGATTGCCGACGGCAATGGTGCGTTTGTCCTCCTGCCTGGAGCGCTCGGTACTGGATGGGCCATGGAGTCCACTCTAACGACTGTTGCCCTGCTGTGATGACCGGAACATGACACCAACATGGACGGGATATGACGTACTTTCCGGCGGGTAAGGCCAATCAGCGCCGATAGTGACGCATTTTTGGACTGCCGCGCCGCTGGTTTCTGCCAAGCTTAAGGAACTATGTCGCACGCACATCACAAGATTGATTCCCACACTGTCGACTTCAAGGTGGACCCGGTGGTCCTGGAGCTCGGGCAGCGTTTCGTGGACGCCGGCCACGAGTTGTCCCTGGTGGGCGGACCGGTGCGCGACCTCTTCCTTGGCCGGACCTCCCCCGACCTCGACTTCACCACTGACGCCACGCCTGACCAGACCGTGGCGCTGATCAAGAAGTGGGCGGACAACTTTTGGGAGATCGGGCGTGCCTTCGGCACGATCGGCATGCGCAAGGCCGGCTTCCAGATCGAGATCACCACGTACCGGGCCGAAGCCTACGACCCCGACTCCCGCAAGCCGGTGGTGGCGTTCGGCACATCACTGACCGATGACCTGCTGCGGCGCGACTTCACCATCAACGCCATGGCGCTGAAACTGCCCTCGATGGAACTCGTGGACCCGTTCGGCGGGGTCCGGGACCTGCACGCCTCCGTGCTTGCAACGCCCGGCGCCCCGGAATCATCCTTCTCCGACGACCCGCTGCGCATGATGCGTGCGGCCAGGTTTGCCGCGCAGCTGGGGGTGTCGGTGCGGGCGGACGTCCGTGAGGCCATGGAGAGGATGGCGGACCGGATCAAAATCATCTCCGCCGAGCGGGTCCGGGATGAACTGGTCAAACTGGTCTGCGGTGCGCGGCCCCGCAGCGGCGTGGACCTGCTGGTGGAAACGGGACTGGCCGAACACGTGCTGCCCGAGGTGTCCGCCCTCCGGCTGGAGTCCGACGAGCACCACCGGCACAAGGACGTCTACCAGCATTCCCTGCAGGTCCTTGAGCAGGCGGCGGAACTGGAGACGGACGCGGAGGGCCCAGTGCCGGGGCCCGACTTCGTGCTCCGCTTCGCTGCCTTGATGCACGACGTCGGGAAGCCGGCTACGCGCCGCTTCGAACCGGGCGGCGCGGTGAGCTTCCGGCACCACGACATGGTGGGTGCCAAGCTGACGGCCAAGCGCATGAAGGCGCTCCGGTTCGACAATGACACCACCAAGGCCGTGGCCCGCCTGGTGGAGCTCCACATGCGCTTCTACGGTTACGGTGACGCGGGCTGGAGCGATTCAGCCGTCCGCCGGTACGTCACCGACGCCGGTCCCCTGCTGGAACGCCTGCACCGGCTCACCCGCTCGGACGTCACCACCCGGAACCAGCGCAAGGCCGAACGCCTGGCCTTCGCCTACGACGATCTGGAAGCCCGCATCGCCGCACTGCGTGAACAGGAGTCGCTGGACGCCGTGCGTCCGGACCTGGACGGATCGAGGATCATGGACCTGCTGGGCCTCAAGCCGGGGCCCGTGGTGGGCCGCGCGTACAAGTTCCTCCTGAACGAACGGATGGAGCACGGGCCGCTGCCCACGGCGGAGGCAGAGGCGCGCCTGCTCCGCTGGTGGGCCGAACAGCCTGAAGCAACACCCGCCGGACCTGCCGCCGAAGCCCCTGCCGCCGTCGTCGAACCTTCCCCTGTTGAGGAGTCCAAGTGACCAGTCCCGCCTTTGCCCCGCGCCCCCAGCTCTGGATCCTCCGCCACGGCGAGACTGAGTGGTCCAAGAGCGGGCAGTACACCGGCCTCACCGACCTCCCGCTGACTGTGGAGGGCGAGCAGCAGGCCGTGGAGGCCCGCAAGGTGCTGGACGGCGTCGACTTCGACCTTGTGCTCACCTCGCCGCTGCGGCGGGCCCGCCGCACGGCCGAACTCGCCGGCTTCCCCGATGCCCGGCACGAACCGCTCGCGGTGGAGTGGAATTACGGGGATTACGAGGGCATCAGCTCTGACCTGATCCGCAAGGACAACCCGGACTACCTGATCTGGACCCACGGGGTGCCCAACGGCGAAACCCTCGACGAGGTGGCGGCCAGGGCGGACAAGATCATCGGCCGGATCCTGGAATCGGGGATGGACAATGTGCTGATCGTGGCACATGGGCACTTTTCCCGGATCCTCACCGCCCGCTGGCTGGAACTGCCCGCCACGGAGGGCCGGCACTTCGTTTTGGGTACGGCCAAGGTCTGCACCCTTGGGTGGGATAAAAAGACGCCCGCTATTGTCCGCTGGGGCCTGTAAAACCTATTTATAGGAAACTTTTATCTTCTTTCCCTGAATTGCTGGATTCCCGAAGTTTCCTGCGGTACCTTTATTCCTGACACCACGGCGATCTGCCTGGGTCGATGACCGCATTGCAATCCACGCAGCGGACAGCAGAAAAGGAGGTTGGGAAAATGATGACTTTGACTGGCGAATGGAATACGCCCATCACTGCGTTCCCGGCCTTTGCTGATGACGCGCGCGTGGCTTCGGTCCATGACGGTTCCCGCCGGGCGGCTGCCTTCCCGGGCTGGCTGCACGGCTAAGCGGCACCAGTCTCCGGCAATCGGCACCCTCTGGGTCCAGCGCCTGGACTGCGCCTGCATTGACCGTCCGCACCGGTAGCGGCACCCGCGTCAGCCCCTGGCCAGCTCCGTACCCGCCTGCCCGCGTCACTGCCGTGTCCAGCCGGCGGCATAGCCTTCCCCGGGCCCTCCCACCTGCTTTTCATGTGGAGGCTCCGTATCCAGCTGTGCCGTTCTACGCCGGCGCCCCGCGTTCAGCAGCAAGCGGCAATCCGTAAAGTTGCGCTTTTCCGCGCAATTTCCCTAATTCCCGTTTGTGGAATTCCCACGCCCTAATTCGCGCATTCCTGCCCCCGGATTCAGGGCTAGTCCGGCATGCGCTTTTCCGTGCCCAAATACCAAGGAAGGAGGTGGCTCCCTTGATGCAAAAAATCATGGGACTTCTGTCCCGCCAACTGCAGCGCCGCAGTTCCTTCAACAGTGAACTGCTGGAACAGCACCGGAACGATGTCTTCGTGCTGATGCACCAACAGCTTGGCGGCCTGCGCTGACGGCCGGTCCCGATCCTGCGGTCCGTTCCCGCGGGACGGGCCGGCTGTAAGCTCGATGCCATGCACGAGACCCAGCCGCCGGAAGACGGACGACGGCCACGAATCGTGGTGCCCAGCCGCAGCGATACCCTGCTGCGGAATTTCACCGAACTGGTCGGTGGCCCACTGGGGGCCAGGACGGATCCCGGCGTGGTCTCCCCCGGCATGTTCACCGTTGAGCGCGTGCTGATCCTGCTCACGGCACTGGCAGCACTCGTGGGCATCCTGCTGAAGGGATACTGCCGGGCCAACGGCTGGGAAACGCCCACCCAGTTCTACGCCACCTGCTACTCGGATTTCCCCGAACTGTTCCGCAACCGCGGCCTGGCATCGGGAATCTTTCCCATCCTTGGCAGCGGCAGCCAGTTCGAGTACCCGGTCCTCATCGGTTTGATTGCAGGGGTGACGGCCTGGCTGGTGCCGGGTGGGGATGCTGATGCCCGGGCCCTTGCCTACTTCGACATCAACACCGTGCTGCTGGCGGCAGTTGCCATGGTGGCTGTGCTGGTGACTGCGCGAATGCCCGGACGGCGTCCCTGGGATGCCGCCATGGTGGCCGTGGCCCCGGGGATCATACTTGCCGGAAGCATCAACTGGGACCTTTGGGCCGCGTGCCTGCTGGCCGTGGGCATGTACCTTTTTGCCCGGCAGCGGCTGGTTGCCGCCGGAGTCCTGATCGGCCTGGCAACCGCCACCAAGCTGTATCCCGTGCTGGTCCTCGGGGCCATCCTGCTGCTTGCCGTGCGCACTGGACGGTGGCGCCCCCTGCTGGTGACCGGGGGCAGCGCGGCCGCCGCCTGGGTGCTGGTCAACCTACCCTTTGCCGCCGCCAACCCGTCCGGGTGGGCCTTCTTTTTCCAGTACAGCGCTGAACGCGGCGCCGGCTACAGCTCGGCCTGGTTCGCCTACAACCTGGTGGCCGGCAGGCTGGGGTGGGCCGGGTTGGGGGCGGACGCCGTCAGCTGGTTGTCCGGTGGCTTGTTTGTGGCGGCATGTGCCGGCATCGCCGCCGTGGCCCTGACCGCTCCCCGCCGGCCCCGCCTGGCGCAGCTCGCTTTCCTGGTGGTTGCGGCCTTCATCCTTACCAGCAAGGTCTACTCGCCGCAGTATGTGGTGTGGCTGATCCCGCTGCTTGCCCTGGCCAGGCCCCGATGGCGGGATTTCCTCGTCTGGCAAGGCATCGAAGCCCTGCATTGGGCTGCTATCTGGATGTACCTTGGACAGGTGACCAGCGCAGGTTCCTCCCAGCACAACCTGGACATGCCCTACTACGTCCTGGCCGTGGCCGCACACATGGCCGCGGTGGCCTATCTCATGGCCCGCGTTGCCCGTGATATCTACGACCCTGACTTTGACCCCATCCGCCGCCACCATCTTGACGACCCCCACGGCGGACCCTTTGCAGGTGCACCGGACCGGGTCCGGCTAAAGCCTTGGCGGCGCCCCGCATCCCTGATCCCGAAAGCCAGGTCCAATGCCTGATGTGGCGGTAGTAGGTTCCGGACCCAATGGACTTGCGGCCGCGGTGGTCATGGCACGGGCAGGCCTCTCAGTGGAAGTCTTCGAGGCCGCAGCAACCATCGGCGGCGGAACACGCACCTCCGAGCTGATGCAGCCCGGGCACTTCCACGACGTTTGCTCGGCAGTCCACCCCATGGCCCTGGCATCCCCGTTCTTCCGCGCCTTCGAGCTCCCCCGCCGGGTGGACCTGGTGACCCCGGAAGTGTCCTTCGGTTCCCCGCTGGACGGCGGCCGTGCAGCACTGGCCTTCAGGTCACTGGAGCGGACGGCGGCTGAACTGGGCCAGGACGGGCCGGCTTACCGGCGGTTGATGGAACCGCTGGTGCGGCACATCGACGACGTCATGGACTTCACCCAGAACCAGCTCCTGCGCATCCCGCGGAATCCCCTGGCGGCGGCGGTGTACGGGCTGCGCACCCTCGAACAGGGGACCGGACTGTGGAACGCAAGGTTCAAGGAGGAACTTGCGCCTGCACTCCTCAGCGGAGTGGCCGCCCACGCCGTGTCCCATTTGCCCTCCTTGGCGGCATCCGGGGCCGGTCTCATGCTTGGCGCCTTGGGGCACGCCGCCGGCTGGCCCATCCCCCGCGGCGGCTCTGCCACGATCGCGGCGGCACTCGCGGACGACATCCGCGCCCACGGCGGGGTCATCCACACGGGAACCCCGGTAGACCGGCTGGAGGAGCTGCCGGCCACCCGCGCCACACTACTGGACGTTGCGCCCAGGGGCCTGCTGGGCATGGCAGGGGAATCCCTTCCCGGCCATTACCGGCGCGCACTGGAGCGTTTCCGCTACGGCAACGGCTCCTGCAAGGTGGATTTCATCCTGTCCGGGCCAGTGCCATGGCAGGGCCAGGGACTTTCCGACGCCGGCACCGTCCACGTGGGCGGCACGCGGGCGGAGCTGGCACGCTCCGAAAACGAGGTCAGCGCCGGCCGCCACCCTGACCGGCCCTATGTTCTGGTTGCCCAGCCTTCGCGCTACGACTCAGGCCGTGCACCCCAAGGCCGGCACACGCTCTGGACCTACTGCCATGTCCCCGCGGGCTCGAGCAGGGACATGACGAACGAGGTTGCGGCGCAGCTCGAACGCTTCGCACCGGGTTTCCGCGACCTGGTGGTGGACTCACATGCCGTCACGGCAGCGGAGTTGGCGCAGTACAACCGCAACTACATCGGAGGCGATTTCAGCGCCGGCATCCTGGACGTCCGGGGCCTTATCCAGAAGCCGGTGGTGTCCCCCGTGCCGTGGCGGACTCCGCTGCTGGGCGTCTACCTGTGTTCTTCGTCCACGCCGCCGGGCCCCGGAGTGACGGGCATGCCGGGGCTGCACGCTGCTACGTACGCCCTGAAGGACGTCTTCAAGCTCCCGGTCCCGGACCTGGGACTGGTCTAGGGGGTACCACCCCGCCCTGCTTCTCCCGCCTGCCGCCCCGGAGCCGGGATGGCGCTGCAGGTGCCCGGGCCGGGGGATAATGGCGCCATGGGGAACACAACAAAATTTTCGCTTGCCATAGCTGTGCTCGTTCTTGGAACCTCGCTGGTGGCCTGCGATGACGGAAAGTCCGGGGCGGAAGCGGCAGCACAGCAGCTGGCAGGCGCCGTCTCGGCACTGGACGTAGGTTCCGTGGCATTTGAGGGCAAGGACGCCGCCGCGGCCAACGACCAGCTGCACCAGGTCTTCGCCGGCCTTGATCCGCAAAAGCCCCAGGTTGAGGCGGGCAGCCTCACCCTGGACGGGGACAAAGCCTCGGCCCCCTTGAACTACACCTGGAAGTTCGGCGACGCCGAATGGAAGTACACCATCGCGGCGAACTTCAGGAAGTCCGGTGACAAATGGCTCACCGTCTGGGACCCGGCCATGCTGGCGCCCGGGCTCGCGGACAGTGAAATCGTCACCAAAGGATCCCAGTCACCCCAGCGCGCCGACATCCTCGGCGCCGGAGACGTCCCGCTGGTGACTTACCGCCCCGTGGTCAACGTCGGAATAGACAAACCCCAGCTGGGCGGAGCCGACCCCGCCGATTCGGCAGGCAAATTGGCCGCGCTGGTGGGCGTGGACCCGGCAGGCTACGTTCAGCAGGTCAAGGCAGCCGGTGCCCAGGCCTTTGTATCTGCGATCACGCTGCGCCAGGAAGGCCGCACCATCACCGATGAGCAGATCCAGGCCATCCCTGGCGCGCGCGGCATACCGGCATCCATTCCGCTCGCCCCGTCGCGGACATTTGCCCGTGCAGTGCTCGGATCCGTGGGGGAAGCCACCGCCGAGCAGATCGACGCCTCCAACGGTGTGCTGGCCGCCGGCGATGTCACCGGCATCGGCGGCCTGCAGCAGCAGTATGACAAACAGCTGCGCGGATCGGACGCCGTCGTCATCCGGGCACAGCGCGCCGACCTCACCCGCGAACAGATCCAGTCCGCAGGCACGGACCCCCGGCGCGTCCTCTTCCAAGTGGAACCCAAACCCGGAACACCCCTGAAGACCACGCTGGATCCACGGCTGCAGACCCTGGCGGAGAGCACCCTGGAGGGCGTGGGCCCGGCCTCAGCCATCGTGGCCATCAAGCCCTCCACCGGCGCTGTGCTGGCAGCAGCATCCGGGCCGGGCAGCAACGGGTACAACACGGCCATGCTGGGGCAGTACGCGCCCGGTTCCATCTTCAAAATGGTGGATTCGCTGGCGATGTTCCGCAACGGCATGACGCCCGACTCGACCGTCCAGTGCACCCCAACGCTCACCGTGGACGGCCGGACCTTCAAGAACTCGGAAGGCTATCCGGAATCATCCCTGGGAGCGGTCACCCTGCGGGATGCCTTCGCGCACTCCTGCAACACCGCATTCATCTCGCAGCGGGACGCCGTATCGCAGGCCCAGCTCGAAGCTGCCGCCACTTCCATGGGCGTGGCAGTGGAAGCGCCCAAACTCGGGGCCGAAGCCTTCCTGGGCTCCGTCCCGGGCAAGGCCGAAGGGACCGAACACGCAGCATCCATGATCGGCCAGGGCAAGGTGTTGCTCTCCCCGCTGGCCGCGGCCATCATGGCCGGCTCCGTGGCCAAGGGTGCGTCGGTCTCGGCGCAGCTGGTCCTTAACCCCGACGCCGGAGCTCCCGCCGCCGGGACCACCGCGGGATCCACGGCTCCAGCAGCCGAACCCTCAGCCACCGCCACTGCCGAAGCCCCATCGACGGCGTCGGACAAGCCCATCACCGCGGCGGAGGCGGCGTCGCTGGCCGACATGATGCGCGCCGTAGTGACCTCCGGACACGCGGGTTTCCTGTCCAGCGTCCCCGGGGCGCCGGTGGGCGCCAAGACCGGAACCGCCGAGTTCGGTACCGAAAATCCGCCCAAGACGCACGCCTGGATCGTGGCCGTGCACGGCGACCTCGCCGTTGCCGTCTTCGTGGAGGACGGTGGCCTCGGTGCCACCACTTCCGGACCGCTGCTGAAGCAGTTCCTCACCGCCGCCGGGTAGGTACGGGCATGGGAGGATTGACGTCGTGGCCCATATTGACGTTTCCGGCATCGACTACTTCCTCTCCGACGGCACCCAGCTCCTGAACGGCGTGACCTTCAAGGTTCCGGACGGCACCAAGACCGCCCTGATCGGGCCCAACGGGACTGGCAAGACCACCCTGTTCCGGATCATTGCAGGGGACCTGGTCCCGGACGAGGGCGTTGTTGGGCGTTCGGGCACCATGGGCATCATGCGCCAGTTCGTGGGCCAGGTCCGGGATGATTCCAGTGTCCGGGACCTCCTGGTTTCCGCCGCTCCCCCGGCTCTGGCCGCCGCTGCCCGCGAGGTCGCCGACGCCGAGCTGGCCATGATGGAGCACGACGACGAACCCACCCAGATGCGGTATGCCCAGGCCATCGTGGACTGGGGGGACGCCGGCGGGTACGACGTGGAAACCGTGTGGGACGAGGTCTGCATGGCAGCGCTGGGACTCCCCTACGACCGCGCACAGCACCGGCCGGCGTCGAGCCTTTCGGGCGGGGAGCAAAAGCGCCTGGTGCTGGAGGCACTGTTTGCCGGCCCTGACGACCTGCTGCTGTTGGACGAGCCGGACAACTACCTGGACGTGCCGGGCAAGCGCTGGCTCGAGGAGAAGCTGAATGAGTCGAAAAAGACAGTCTTCTTCATCAGCCACGACCGGGAACTGCTGAACAACGCCGCCGGCCGCATCGTCACGCTGGAGCCTGGGATCAATGGAGCCGCGGCCTGGATCCACGGCGGCGGTTTCGGTTCCTACGTGGAGGCGCGGGCGGACCGGAACGCGCGCTTCGAGGAACTGCGCAAGCGCTGGGACGAGGAGCACATCAAGCTCAAGGAACTCGTCAACATGTACAAGAACAAGGCCGCGTTCCGCTCGGACATGGCCAACCGCTACCACGCCGCACAGACCCGGTTGGCCAAGTTCCTTGAGGCAGGACCCCCGGAGGCGTTGCCCATCGAACAGAACGTGCAGATGCGGCTCAAGGGCGGCCGCACGGCAAAACGTGCCATCGTGGCGGAGCGGCTGGAGCTGACCGGGCTCATGAAGCCGTTTTCCACCGAGGTGTGGTTCGGTGACCGCGTGGGCGTGCTCGGCTCCAACGGGTCCGGCAAATCCCACTTCCTGCGGCTGCTCGCCACCGGCGGCACGGACCCCGAACGTGAACACCTGCCCGTATCGGATGTGGACATAGCGGAGGTGCCGCACGAGGGAACCGTCAAGCTCGGCGCCCGGATCCGCCCTGGCTTCTTTGCCCAGACCCACGTCCGTCCCGACCTGCTGGGAAAGACGCTGCTGGAAATCCTGCACCGCGGCGATGAACACCGGTCCGGACTGGGCCGGGAAGCCGCCGCAGGAGCCCTGGACAGTTACGGCCTTGCCGGGCAGTCGGAACAAAAGTATGAATCCCTGTCCGGTGGCCAGCAGGCACGGTTCCAGATCCTCCTGCTCCAGCTCAGTGGCGCCACGCTGCTCCTGCTGGACGAGCCCACGGACAACCTGGACCTGCATTCCGCGGAAGCGCTGGAGCGGGCCATCGACCACTTCGAGGGAACGGTCCTTGCGGTGACCCACGACCGTTGGTTTGCGCGCACCTTCGACCGGTTCCTCGTCTTTGGCTCCGACGGGAAGGTGTACGAATCGGCGGAGCCGGTCTGGGACGAGCAGCGGGTGCAGCGGGCCCGCTGACAGCTGATCAAGTAATGATCAAATGATCATTACTTGATATCGTTTGCTCATGAAGACGGATGAGCGGCACCGGACTATCGCCGAAATCCTGCGGCGCCAGTCGGGCGCCACTGTGGAAGAGCTGATGCAGGCCTGCGCCGCCTCCGGCGCCACCATCCGCCGCGACCTCGAGATACTCGCAGGCCACGGCGTCCTCCGCCGGGTCCACGGCGGTGCCAGGAGCCTGATCGGCCAAGGGCAGAACCCCGGTTACGGCCAGCGCGAGCTGGAGGAGCGTGACGCAAAGGCCCGTATCGCCGCCGCCGTCGCCGCCCTGGTGGCGGACCGGGAACACGTCTGGCTGGACAGCGGAAGCACAGCGACGGAGGTAGCCAGGGCCTTATCCGGCCGCGAATTGACGCTGATGCCCATGTCCCTGCAGGCGCTCAATGCTGCGGCCCAGGGCGACGGCACCGGAGGCCCGCGGCCGTCCCTGCTGCTGCCCGGCGGCAGCGTCATGCCCGGTGAGTTCTCCTTCCGGGGACCCCTCGCCGAATCGAACATCAGGTCCCTCCGCTTCGACACCGCCATTGTCACGCCCTGCGCCATGGACTTCCAGGACGGCCTGCTGGCCCACGACCTGGACGATGCCGCGGTCAAACGTGCGGGCCTGCAGTCCGCCGGCCGCGTTGTGGTGGCGGCCTCCGCAGCCAAATGGCATGCGACTGCCCGGGTGCTCGTCGCCGGCCTGGACCGGGTGGACACCATCGTCACGGACAGGCAACTCAGCGGGCACGACAAAGCTGAACTCGACAAATTTTCTGTGGAAGTAGTGAACGTATGAGCATCAACACCGGTACAGACGAGCACGCGGGGTTGAACGCCGCTGCCGCCGCCACGTTCGTGGTCTTTGGCATCAACGGGCTTGTCTTTGCCAGTTGGGCCGCCCGCATCCCCGCTGTCACCCAGACCCTCCAGATCACCTCCGGCCAAATGGGCACGCTGCTGCTGTGCACTGCCGTCGGCTCCCTCCTCGCCCTTCCCACGGCCGGCCTGGTCGTTGGGAGGATCGGCACCGCCAATACGGTCCGGTCTGCCGGAATGCTGGCTGCCGCTGCCGGCGTCGGCATCGCCCTTTCCCTTTCGGCTGTATCGATTCCCGGGACGGCGGTGTCCCTGTTCTTCTTCGGCATCGGCATCGGGCTATGGGACGTGGCACAGAACATTGAAGGCGCCGATGTCGAACACAAGCTTCGGCGCACCATCATGCCGCAGTTCCATGCGGCCTTCAGCGGCGGAGCGTTCGTGGGCGCCTTGGTCGGCGCCGGACTGTCCACCCTGGGCGTGGACCTTCCCGTGCACCTGCTGGTCATCGCCGGCGTCGTTGTGCTGGTGGCCCTCACTGCCCCCCGCTATTTCCTTCCCCACCTGTCAACCGCGCCGGCTGCAGCGGAGCCGAAGCCCGCCAAGGGGCCGTCCGCCTGGCGCGATGGCAGGACGCTGCTCATCGGCGTGGTGGTGCTGGGGGCAACCCTGACGGAAGGAGCGGGCAACGACTGGATTGCGAAGGCTTCCGTGGACGGGCTCGGTACATCCGAGTCCACCGGGGCACTCATGTTCGCCCTGTTCGTCCTGGCCATGACGGCAATGCGGTTCCTCGGCGGCCGGGTGATCGACAAGTACGGCCGCGTCGTGGTGCTCCGGGCCAGCATGGCAGCAGCTGCCGCCGGCCTTGGTCTCTTTGTGCTGGCACCCAATATCTGGCTCGCCGGCGTAGGTGCCGCGCTGTGGGGAGTGGGGGCGGCCCTTGCCTTTCCTATGGGCATGTCCGCAGCATCGGATGATCCCCGCCACTCGGCGGCGCGCGTTTCCGTTGTATCCACTTTGGGGTATATATCGTTTCTTGCGGGGCCGCCACTGCTGGGGTACCTGGGTGATCTCATCGGCATCCACACCGCCCTGCTGGCAATCATGTTTCCCATCGTGGTTGCGCTGCTGCTGGCCGGTGCGGCTCGGCCCCTCAGTGTTGCCCCCGAAACGCCCAGCCGGGAGCCTGCAACCCAGGAACCCGCAAACAGGGAGTCGCGGCCCGGCGGGAACTAAGCCCGGGGATAGGGTGAACACATGCAAAGCATGAAGCCCCGGGGCAGGAGCTGGATCAGCCGGGTTGATAGATACCTCTTACGGCATGTTTCGAACCTTCCAGGCGGCAACCACGACACGTTTTTCCGGCGGCTTTCCGCCTCCGCCAACAACGGCAAGCTCTGGATGGGGACTGCCGCTGTGCTGGCGTTGTTTCCCGGAAAGACGCGCAGGGCGGCCCTCCACGGCCTGATTGCCCAAGGTGTGGCATCCGCGGTCACCAATGTGGTCTTCAAGACCCTGCTCCCCCGTACCCGGCCGTTGCCGGAACACCTGCCGGTCTTCCGGTTCGTGCACCCGCAGCCCACAAGTTCGTCCATGCCGTCCGGGCACTCGGCGTCCGCCGTGGCGTTCGCGGTGGGGGTGGGACTGGTGCGTCCCGCGCTCGGGCTTGCCGTTGCCCCGGCCGCGGCCGGGGTTGCCTACTCCCGGGTGCACACCGGTGCGCATTGGCCAACCGATGTTCTGTTCGGCTCGGCCATCGGGGCCGGCGCCGCGCTCGTGACCCGTCACTGGTGGCCCGTACGCCCGCCTATCCCGCAGACAACGCGGGCGTGGACAACAGCCCCTGCGGTGCCAGGCGGGGAGGGGCTCAGCATCGTGGTCAACACCCTGGGCGGCTCCTTCAAAGAAGAAACGGCTGCCGCACTCCGGGAAGTATTTCCCAAAGCGCATATAAATACCGTCCAGCCTGATGAGGACCTGGTGGCGCGCATCAAGGCGACCGCCGACCATCCCGGAACCCGGGCCCTCGGTGTGTGGGGAGGTGACGGGACCGTCGGCGCAGCGGCCGCGGCCGCCGTCGAACGTTCCATGCCCCTCCTGGTTCTCCCCGGCGGGACCCTCAATCATTTTGCCCGGGATGCCGGAACGGGGAGCCTGAAGGATGCCGCGGAGGCTGCAAACGAAGGCGAAGCCGCCCTGGCGGACATCGGACTTGTCACGGTGGAACGGGGGCTGGCCGGAGCTCCGGAAGTCGCGGAACTGGCAATGCTCAACACTTCCAGCATCGGCATCTACCCGAACTTCGTCAGGCGGCGGGAACACCTGCAACCCGCGCTGGGCAAGCCACTGGCCGGCGTCGTCGCCATGTTCCGGACCTTTGCCGCAGGAACCCCCATCACCCTGAACGTGGACGGCGTCCGGCACAAGGTGTGGATCGCGTACCTGGGCCGGGGCCGCTATTACCCCCGCGACCATGCTCCCCTGATCCGGCCCGTAATGGACGACGGCGTACTTGATGTCCGCCTCATCACCGCTGACGAATCCTTTGCCCGGCTCCGGTTGCTGTGGGCCGTCCTCACCGGAACGGTGGCCACCTCCCGGATCACCCATCTCCGCGAGGCCAGGGAGGTCAGGATCGACGCCGGCGGCGCACCCATGGCGCTGGCAGTCGACGGGGAAGCCTTGGCCGGCGTCCGCAGTGTCTCCTACACGGTCCGGCCGCACGCACTGACGTATTACTCCCCGCTCCGCTGACCCGCCGGACCTTGGGGACGGGGCACCCGCGGAAATACCCTGATTCTCCCCTGAATCATCCCTGAGACGGGCGAAAAGCCGTTGCCGGCTCGATAGCGTGGGAAGGGTATTCCACCGACCTGTTTTCCACCATTCCAACGTGTGCAGCCGCGCGCTGCCGTCCAAAGGACCATTCATGATCGAGGCAAACGGACTGTCCAAGGTCTACGGCACCAAGACCGCCGTGGCCGGTGTCAGTTTCACCGTCCGGGCAGGGCAAGTCACGGGTTTCCTGGGCCCCAACGGGGCCGGCAAGTCAACCACCATGCGCATGATCATGGGACTCGACCGGCCGACGGCGGGATCCGTCACCGTGAACGGCCTGCCCTACGTCCGGCACAAGGCACCCCTGCGCGAGGTGGGTGCCCTGCTCGAGGCCAAGGCCGTGCACACCAGCCGCAGCGCCTACAACCACCTGCTGGCCATGGCCGCCACCCACGGCATCCCCAAAACCCGGGTGCACGAGGTCATCGAGATGACGGGACTGGAAGCGGTGGCGCGCAAGAAGGCGGGCGGCTTCTCACTGGGCATGGGACAGCGGCTCGGCATTGCTGCGGCCCTGCTGGGAGATCCGCAGACCCTCATCCTCGATGAACCGGTCAACGGCCTGGACCCGGAGGGCGTGGTCTGGGTCCGGAACCTGGTGCGGTACCTCGCCGGGCAGGGCCGGACGGTATTCCTCTCCAGCCACCTGATGAGCGAGATGGCACAGACGGCTGACCATTTGATCGTCATCGGGCGGGGCAAGGTGATTGCCGATGCGCCGATCCACGACATCATCAGCGGCCAGGGCCGGTCCCGGGTCCGGGTGCGCACCGACGAACCGGAACGGCTCCGCCAGCTGCTGGCCACACGGGGTGCAACCATCGAGGTTCCCGACCGCGAACTTCTCGAGGTGACGGGCCTGGAGCCCAGGGCCATTGCCGCGGCAGCACTTGAAAACCACGTCATGGTCTACGAGCTCACCCCGCTCGTGGCCAGCCTCGAGGAGGCCTATATGGAACTGACCAAGGACGACGTCGAATACCACTCCCTGCCCGCCGCGGAGGTAACCAAGTAATGAGCTCCCTGACCACCGAATCAACGTCCTCCCCCGAACCTGCCTCCGCCCCGGGCCCACGCAATCCCCGCGGCGCACGTTCCCTGGCCGGCCCCACGTTTTTCCGGGTCCTCAACTCGGAAATCATCAAGTTCCGCAGCCTCCTGTCCACGCTGATACTGCTCGCCTCCACCGCCGCCGTGATGGTCGGGTTCGGCGCACTGTCTGCCTGGGGAACGGGCCAGTTCGCGGATGCCGCCACACGGGATCCGCAGGCCGCTGCCAGGATGGCATCCCAGGGCGGCGACCTTGCCATCAGCGTGCCCACCTCGGGCATCGCCTTCGCCCAGCTGATCCTGGGGTCCCTTGGCGTCCTGCTGATGAGTTCCGAATTCACCACGGGCATGGCCCGGTCCACCTTTGCGGCCGTGCCCAAGCGTCTTCCCGCCTTCGCGGCCAAGCTGGTGGTGGTGATGGTGACGTCCTTCGTGGTGACCGCCGTATCCACCTGGGTGGCCGGCCTCGCTGCCGTACCCATCCTGGACAACTACGGCCTCGCCCTGGACCTGGGCAGCTCACAGTCGGTCAAGCTGCTCCTGGTCAACAGCATCTACGTGGCAGCCGTGGCCGCCATCGGCATGGCCCTGGGCACGCTGCTGCGCAACTCGGCCGGCGGCATCATGAGCCTGGTGGGTATCTTCTTCGTGGCCCCCATCGCGTTCCAGCTCATCCCCGGGGATTTCTTCAAGGAAGCCCGCAAGTACCTTCCCGGCAACACCGTCGAACCCCTGACGGCCGCCCAGCACGTCCCGGACACCCTGGAAGCGTGGCAGGCCGGACTGGTCCTTGGCGCCTGGGTGGTGGTGCCCGTGCTGCTCGCCGCCATCCTGCTGAAACGGCGCGACGTGTAGGTCCAGCACGTCGGGGAGCCACGTGGCCTGGCCGGGCACGTGGCTCTCCGCGTGGTTTCAGGCACATTACAAATATGCCTGACAGGCAACTTTCATTGCCTATGATGGTCTCCGCTTGGAGTGCCGTCCTGTTCGCCGCAACCAGGTCTGTTGGACTGCACAAAGCAGGGCGCATAATGGCGGACCTAGGGTGAAACGACGATGTGGTGCATCACACGGTCCGCCGGTGGTCGCCAAGGCACGTCGCTCAACCTCTGCTATTTCCCCAACAGGACGGCGCTTCCATGCATGCTGACCAGCAACTCTCAAAGTCCCTGAAACCCAGGCACCTTTCCATGATCGCCATCGCCGGCGTCATTGGGGCGGGCCTCTTTGTCGGCTCGGGGGCGGCAATCCAGCAGGCCGGCCCGGGCATCCTCATCGCGTACGCAGCCGCCGGCCTGGTGGTCATCCTGGTGATGCGGATGCTGGGCGAGATGGCCGCGGCCAACCCGGAAACGGGATCCTTCTCCACCTATGCGGACAAGGCACTGGGGCGCTGGGCAGGGTTCAGCATCGGCTGGCTCTACGCCTGGTTCTGGATCATCGTCCTGGGCATTGAAGCCACCGCCGGTGCTGCCATCATGCACCGCTGGGTGCCGGGCATCGACCAGTGGGTCTGGGCACTGGTCCTCATGGTGCTGCTGACGCTGACCAACCTGGGTTCGGTCAAGTCCTACGGCGAGTTCGAGTTCTGGTTCGCATCCATCAAGGTGGCGGCGATCGTCCTCTTCCTCATCTTCGGCGCCGCCGCCATCCTGGGCCTCATCCCCGGCGTTCCGGCCCCCGGCCTGAGCAACCTGGTCAACAACGGCGGGTTCATGCCCAACGGTCCCGGCGCTGTCCTGGCCGGCATCCTGGTGGTTGTCTTCTCCTTCTTCGGCGCCGAGATCGCCACCATCGCAGCCGGCGAATCCGAAAACCCGGTCGACGCCGTCAAGAAGGCCGTGAAATCCACCGTCTGGCGCATTCTCGTCTTCTACATCGGCTCCATCGCCGTGGTGGTCACCCTGCTGCCGTGGAACTCGGCCTCCGTAGCCAAGAGCCCCTACGTGGCCGTCATCGAACTGTTCGGCATCCCCGGCGCCGGAACCATCATGGACGTCGTGGTCCTGACCTCCGTGCTCTCCTGCCTCAACTCCGGCCTGTACACCGCAAGCCGCATGCTCTTCTCGCTCTCCACCCGCGGTGACGCACCCCGCTCCTGGACCCGCATCTCCCGCCGCGGCGTCCCGGCCGCAGCCGTCCTCGCTTCCACGGTGGTCGGCTTCATCACCGTGGGCCTGAACTATATCGCCCCGGACACCGTGTTCCTCTTCCTGGTGAACACTTCGGGTGCGATCGCCCTGTTCGTCTGGCTGGTCATCTCCGCCTCCCAGCTGGTCCTGCGCCGCCGCATGGGCGCCGCGGCCAAGGACCTGCAGCTGAAGATGTGGCTCTTCCCGTACCTCACCTGGGCCGCCATCATCAGCATCGTGGCGCTCCTGATCGGCATGGTCATCGTGGAGTCCACCCGGGAGTCCCTGCTGCTGTCCCTGGCGCTGGCCGCCGTGGTGGTCGCGATGGGCGTGCTGCGGTACCGCCGGAAGGGTGCTGCAGCCGCCCGCCAGGAGGTGCCGGCCACGGAGGCTGCACCGGCACCCGCGGAGTAGGGCCGGCGCTAGACTCGGGACCATGCCTTTGCCTTCCTCTGCCGCAGACCACATCCAGGACCTTGGCGCCTATGTCAGCGCGTCGCCGTCGAGCTTCCACGCCGCCCACGAGGGCGGCCGGCGGCTGGAGGAAGTGGGCTTCACCCGCCTGGATGAGCTGCAGCCGTGGGAAGGCGGGCCCGGATCCTTCTTCATCATCCGCGACGGCGCCCTGATCGCGTGGGTGGTCCCGGACGGCGCGGGACCAACCACGGGGTTCAATATCCTCGGCGCCCACACCGATTCGCCCACGTTCAAACTCAAGCCGAAGCCCACCATCGGCGCGCACGGCTGGCTGCAGGCCGGGGTGGAAATCTACGGCGGGCCCCTGCTGAACTCCTGGCTGGACCGCGAGCTGCGGCTCGCGGGCCGGCTGGTGATGCTCGACGGCACGGAACACCTCACGGCGACCGGCCCCATGCTGCGCTTCCCCCAGCTGGCCATCCACCTGGACCGGGCCGTGAATGAGGGACTCACGCTGGACAAGCAACGCCACATGAACCCGGTGTGGGGCCTCGGGAACCCCGCCGAATCGGACCTGTTGGGCGTCCTGGCGTCCGCGGTCGCCGGTGCGTCCGTCGACCCGGGGCAGATCGGCGGGTACGACGTCGTCATGGCAGACACGCAGGCACCGGCGGTTTTCGGGGGCAAGGGGGAGTTCTTCGCATCAGGGCGGCTGGACAACCTTTCGGCCACGCACGCCGGGCTGGCGGCGCTGGCCGCCCATTCCGGATCCGCGCCGGCCGGCGGCCCCATTGCGGTGCTCGCCGCGTTCGACCACGAGGAAATCGGCTCCAACTCACGCTCAGGTGCGTGCGGTCCCATCCTTGAGGACGTGCTGGTGCGCATCTCCGACGGCCTGGGTGCCACGGCGAGCCAGCGGCGGCAGGCCCTGTCGGCGTCGTTCTGCCTCTCTGCCGACGCCGGGCACGCCGTGCACCCCAACTATCCCGAGCGGCACGACCCCGCCAACCACCCGGTGCTGAACGGTGGCCCCCTCCTGAAGATCAATGCCAACCAGCGCTACGCCACCGACGCCCCCGGAGCCGCATTCTGGGCCCGCCTTTGCCGGGAAGCAGGCGTGCCGTTCCAGGAGTTCGTTTCCAACAACGTGGTGCCCTGCGGCTCCACCATCGGTCCGCTGACGGCCACCCGGCTGGGGATCCGGACCGTGGACGTGGGCGTGCCGCTGCTCTCCATGCACTCAGCCCGCGAGCTGTGCGGCGTGGAAGACCCCCTGCGCCTGGCCGCCGTGGCGGAGTTGTTCTTCGGCACTGCCGCGTAGCCGGCCCCGGCCCGTTCAGGAGGCGTCGTCCAGGCTGAAGACGCCGCCGTCGACCTCGCGCGCCGGAACCCCTACCCAGGTTTGTCCGTCCGCCGCATTGCTCAGGACAGCGGCACCCATTCCCACGGTGGCGTAAGCCCCCACCGAGATATGCTCCCGGACGCTCGAATTCATGCCGAGGGAGGCGGCCCGGCCAATGCGGACTCCGCCGCCCAGGGAAACACCCGCGGCAAAGGTGGCAAAATCTGCCACGTCGACGTCGTACCTGAAGCTCACCGAGGGCATCGCCACCACATGGCAGCCCAGGGTAACGGACGCTGTAAGCACCACGTTCCGGAGCAGGATGCTTCCCCTCCCCACATGGCATCCCTCCGGGTACTGCACGGTGGGGTCGATCGCCGTGGCATAGCGGGTTTCCCCCAGGCCGAGCACACCCAGGCGCTGTACCGTGGCCTCCCGGGCGGTGGGGGATTCGAGGCAGACGAGCATCAGGGCATGGGGATACTTCTTGGCGTCTTCGATCTTGCCCAGGACAGGGGCGCCGTCCACCGTAACACCCGCCAGTTCCCGGTCATCATCGAGCAGGCCCACCACGTCGTACTGGCCGCTGCCGCGGACCATTGCCAGGACTTCCCGGGCAAGACCCGTGGCACTGACGAGGATGAGCTCGCTCATGCACCCGCCCTGCCCGCCGGTACTGCTGCCATGGCTGTCCCTTTCCGCGTCATCCGGTGCCCCAGCCTGGTGCAAAATTAGCGGTCCGCCTCCGGGTTTGGCGATGCCGCACAGGCGTTTCGCCTGCCCTGCAGGGGAAAAGTGCGGGAACTGCGGTTACCTGCGGTGCACGGCCATGCAGCCTACAAAACGGGCAGGACGTAGGGCTCGGCTGTCTTGGTTCCCTTGCCCGCAGCAAGGGCGGTCAGCTGTGCCCGGGACTCGACGCCGAGCTTGCGGTAGATGGCGGTAAGGCGGACTTCCACCGTACGCACGGAAACGTACAGGGTCCCGGCGATTTCCTTGTTGCGCATGCCGCGCGCCACCATCCTGGCGAGGGCGCGCTCATGCTCCGACAGCAGCAGCAGGGCCGGATTGCCCTGCGGGCTGGCAGGTTCCATGCGCTCGTCCAGCAGGAGCGAATCCAGGTGCTGGGTCCACGCATCCGCCCCTGCCTCGTCGAACAACACTTTGGCCCGGAGCAGCGCATCGCGCGCATCACGCAGCCTCCCGAAGGCGTGCAGCCGCTCGGAATAGCACATCAGCGTCCTGGCCCGTTCCAGCGTGTGCGGGCTTCTGCCTTCGAGTGCCTCGCGGAACAGTTGCAGCGACTGTTCACCGTCCGCAAGCATGGCGCGGCTCCTTGCCACGGCCATCGCAAGCCACGGAGAACGCAGCCCCGCGGAGCGGGCCTCAAGGTGAAGGAGTGCCTGGGTGGCTTCCTGGTGGCGGCCCAGGCGGATGAGAGCTTCCGCCAGGTCCGGCCCGGAGCGCAGGAGGGTGGGGTTGCCAAACCGGATGCCTGTCTCGGCGGCCCTGGACAGCTGCGCGACGGACTCCGCCAGGTCGCCGCGCAGCAGCGCGAAATGGCCCTGGCAGGCAGCAAGCTGTGCCGTGAGCGCCGGGTGGTCTTCCCCGCCGGCATACCGGAGCGCCTCTGCGGCCGCAACACGCGCCTGCCCTTCGTCACCAACGGAGTGGGCGCGCCAGACCCGGAACAGGTGCCGCATCCCGCGGTGGTACTGCAGGTCCGGTTCCGACAGTTCCAGGTCATCGATCAGCCGGACCGCCCTGCGGACGTTTCCGGCACGGATCTCGTTGTCGACTGCCAGGATGGCTGCGGCATGCTGCCAGATGGCGGAGCCCGCTCCGCTGGAATTGCGGAGCAGGGCGAAGGCTTCCCGGGCGCCGTCGTAGCGCTCCGCGTAGGTGAGGGCCCGGGCGGACACCAGGAGACCCTGGGCGCGGGCGGCGCCGGGGTGTCCATCCTTGCGGGCCGGGTCGGCCGTGCCACCGCCGATGACATCCATCAACAGCCCGGCCTGCCGGGCCATGGCCCGGTGCTGTGCGGCTGCGGAGCCGTCGCCGGCCAGGCGCAGCACGTCCGCTGATGCCTGCAGTACCTCCGAGGCCACCTGCAGCTCCCACCGTTCGGCGTAATAACAGGCGCCGGTTGCCAGCAGCCCGGCCGAGTATTCGGGATCATGCCGGCCGAACTCCTTCACGAGGCGAAGCAGTGCGCTGGACCGCACCGCAGCGCCCTGGGCGAACTGGATCTCGAAGTCCAAGCCGGCCAGCCGCAGGACCAGCGCTGGATCGGGGGTTAGCCGCTGCGCCCACTCCAGGTAGCGGCGGGCGTAGGCAAATTCGCCGCGGCTGAACAGCAGCTCCGCTATGCCGGCAAGCTCTGCGGCGGTTCCGGCGTGGGCGGCATCGATCGCCAGGGCCCGCTCGACATACTCCAGCGCCATCGGCACTTCGCCCTCCCCGGCCAGGTCCCTGGCGTGCCGCAGCAGCTGGAGCGGTGTCTGGGGCCGGGCCTCGGTGAAGCTCAGGTGCCAGGTCCGGGCATGGGGGGCGTTGCCGTCCGCTGCCGCCGCCATTTCCCGGTGCCCGGCGAGGCGTTCAGCGGGCGCCATGGACCGGAAGATATATTCCCGAAGGAGTTGGTCCACGATGCCGACATGGGGTCCTGACCGTTTCACCAGGCCGGCAGCCAGCAGCCCGTCCACCCTCGTCCATGCACCACCGCACGTCCTGGAGATGGCAGAGATGTCGGTGTGGCGGGAGAGTGCCAGGAGGTCCAGGACATGGCGGGGACCGGGTGCCAGCATCGCCACCTGCGCCGCGAACCCTGCGTCAAAGCTGCCGCTGGCCGGCAGCGGCAAGGGCAGCGCGGAACGGCCTCCGGCGTGCTTTTCCACAAGCTGGCCGTGAAGTTCGACGGCGGCAAGCGGGTTTCCGCCGGCAGCCGCGGCAACCGCCTGGGCCGCCGCCGTCGTGATCCGCCTGGGTGCCATGCATTCCAGCATCCTGACGGTGTCGCTGAAGCCGAGCGGGCCCAGCCTCAGGGTGGGCAGGCCGCCGAAGGGGCCGCCGGGAAGGTCGTTCCGCAGGCCGGCGAACAGGACCGTGTCCGTGCCTGCCAGCCGCCGGGCCAGGAACCCGATGACCGCCTGGCTGGCGGGATCCATCCGGTCGGCGTCGTCGATCACGATGACGGTGCGGGGTGACAGCCGCTGCCGCAGGCCGGTGAGCAGCATGCCGGCGGCCGCCGGCAGGTCCTGGGCGTCTTTGCCGGGGAGGCTGCCGGCGATCCGGTTGAGGACGGGATCGTCCATCTCGTTCAGGAGCGCGGTCAGCCCGGACAGCGGCCAGCCCGATTCCGCTGCGGCGGCGTGCAGGACAATGCTCCGGTTGTTGGAGAGGGTGGGGATCGCGGACAGGAGGGCGGTCTTTCCCACGCCCTGGGGGCCGGCCACCGCCAGTGCTGTGTCCTTGGGCCCGCGGATGACGGACAGGATGCGGTCCAGTTCCTTGCGGCGGCCTACAAGCGGCATGGCGTCCCCAATCATCGACGAAGGAGACCGCTTCCAGCAATGGCGATACGCGGCCTTGCGCCGCTCCCCAGTGCAGGCGTCGACCGGTAAGGATTGAATATAGCGCGCAATGCGGCACTTTCACCACTGGAAATTGATACTTTTCCGGCTTGGGGGGTGCCGGCAGCCGGAAATCACTGTTTTCCGGAAAACCATCCCCTATACCTAAAACCGCTGAAAGAACGCATCCCCTATACCTAATACCGGCCGGCGCGGGTAATCCCTGTACTTGCCTTGGCACGGGATTGAGGCGGCCAAAAGTGAGTACTTACTACTGGTGACAGTTGCAAGGCACTCTCAATAGGCTTTCGTCACGGCCAGAGTCAAAGGCTAAGTGAGCTGGGGCCCGAGACCAGACCCATGACCGGATAAGCATTAAAGCCGTGCTCGGCTTCAAACCGTGCGGCTCTTTGATAACTAATCCGCAACGTCATGAAGTGGTGAGGTATTTGTCCATTTCCATCCAGCTCCCAATTACTTTCGCGATGCCGGCGGTCGAGTCGGCCAAGGCATCGATCAGCGTCGTTATCCCCACTTTGAACGAAGCCAGGAATATTCCGTGGGTCCTTCGCCGAATGCCGTCCTACGTCGATGAAGTCATCATCGTGGACGGCCGCTCCACCGACAACACGGTGGGTGTGGCACAGGCCATCCGTGATGACCTGGTGATCGTCAACGAACAGCGCAAGGGCAAAGGCGTGGCGCTCCGGTCGGGGTTCGCCGCGGCCACCGGCGACATCATTGTCATGCTGGACGCGGACGGCAGCATGGACCCGCAGGAGATCGGCTGGTTCGTTTCCCCGCTCCAGCACGACTACGACTTCGTCAAGGGTTCACGCCACGTCACCGGCGGAGGTTCAGAGGACCTCACGCGCCTGCGGAGGGCCGGCAACCGCGCGCTCACCAAGCTGGCCAACGCGGTCCTGCACAGCAACTATTCCGATCTTTGCTACGGCTATATCGCTTTCCGGCGCGAATGCCTGGAAATCCTGCAGCTGGAATCTGACGGGTTCGAGATTGAAACCGAACTGATTGTCCGGGCTGCCCGCGCCGGCCTCCGGATCGCGGAGGTTCCCAGTATCGAGCTGGACCGGATTTCCGGAAATTCGAACCTGCAGACATTCCGCGACGGCTGGCGGGTGCTGCGCAAAATGGCGCATGAGTGCACCATGTGGGAAGCGCCAACGGCGGGTGCCCGGCCGGAGGCCCTTCGGCGGGTCAAGTATGCCTACGCCAATATCAGCGTCCCGCGGACTCCCACGGATCCGCAGACAATCCTTTCACTCGTCAAGGGGGTTTAGCATGCTGGACCGGATGAACGACCATTTGAGCGTTTCGATCGTGATTTGTGCCTACACGGAACGGCGCTGGGATCTTCTCCTTGACGTCATTGAGTCCGTCCGGGCACAAACGCTCGCGCCGCAGGAGATCATCGTGGTCGTGGACCACAACGAGGACCTCTACGGCAGGCTGCAGGAAATCGTCGATGACGTGACCGTCGTGGAGAGCGTGGGACCGCGCGGTCTCTCAGGCGCCCGCAACACCGGCGTGGCCCTGGCGGATTCGGACATCGTCGCTTTCCTTGACGATGATGCAGTGGCGGCGCCGGACTGGCTGGAACGCCTGGTGGTCCTTTATGACGACCCCGATGTCCTCGCCGTCGGTGGCCGCGTCGAGCCCGTGTGGGACCAGGGCCGGCCAGGCTACTTCGGCGAGGAACTCGACTGGATCGTCGGCTGCAGCCACCGCGGACTGCCGACGGTTGCCTCCGAGGTCCGCAATGTCATTGGCGCGAACATGTCGTTCCGGCTCGAAGTCCTTCGGCAGGTGGGAGGCTTCAACCTCGCCCTTGGCAGGCAGGGAAGCATACCCCTTGGCTGCGAGGAGACCGAAGTGTGCATCCGCTCCACCATGGGTGCACCGGGGTCGCGGATCGTCTACGAGCCGGCTGCCCTGGTCCGCCACCATGTGCCGGCAGACAGGGGAACCATGCGCTACATGCTCTCGCGGTCCTGGTCGGAGGGAATCTCCAAGGCACAGGTCAGCCATATCGTGGGCCAGAAGCGGGCGCTCGGACCCGAGCGGCGGTATGTCCGCAGCACGTTGCCGCGTGCCGTGTTTTCCGGACTCCGGGAGTGGGGCAGGGGCGAGAATCCCCAGGGACTGGGCCGGGCCGGGTCTGTCCTGGCGGTATTGGCCTTCACGTCCGCCGGTTACCTGCGGGGACGCCAGTTGGCGCACGCCTCCACGACGGAGCTGAACAAGGCAGCTCCCCATGGAGCGGCCTGGCGGGAAGTGCAGTAAGGGCCTGAACCAGCAGTAGGCCTCCGTCCCCTGGGGATGGAGGCCTACTGCTGTGATGTTTGCTCCTGCATTCCCCACAGAAGAAGTAGCTGTGGGCCGCCTTAGGGCCGCCAGTAACGCAGGCCGCCGCTGGTGGTGCCGTCGTCGGCAACGTCGATCAGGGCGTAAGGGAAAGCCTGGCGGTCGGCCTGGTCGGGTCCGGGCCCGCGCACGTCCGATGACCAGGTGCCGGTGTTGATGTAGCGGGTGGGGGAGGAGCCCAGCGGCACGTCGAGGGCACGGTGGGTGTGGCCGGAGATGTACCACGGGACTTCCGAACCGTGCGTCTTCAGGATCTGTGCGGACCGGGCGGCCGCCGGGGGAGCGGCCGCGCCGCGGGTATTGGGTGCAGCCGCCCGCAGCACCATTCGGGCCGCGGCGGCCGGAATAGCCGATACCGTCCGGAACCGGGATACACGTGCCAGCTTTCGCACGGCCGCCCGGTCGAGTGCCAGCCGCGAGGACTCAGTGCTGAGCAGCTGGTCGTAGGCGGGCCTGCGCATGCGGCTTTCTGCCCGCTCGGAGGCAAGGCATGCCCGGGCAACGGCCCTGGCCCGCCCCAGGCGTGACCGTGAGGGATGCGCGTGCAGGGCGGCAAGGGGAGGAAGGTCCAGGTCATCGGTGCCGTTGATTGCCGTCCGCAGGACCTCGGGTATGCGGTGCAGCGGGTGGTGCAGATGGCCGTGCTCGGCCAGGAGCACGTTGGGGACATACAGGAGCCACGGGTGCACCTGGACCCGCGCGGGATCGGCCGGCGAGAGCAGGCCGGCCAGGCGTTCGGCCACAACGGGCCGGGCCAGCTCCACGTCATGGTTGCCGGTTACGAAGTGCAGCTGCACGCCGTGTGCTGCGCACGCCTGCAGGGTCTGGAAGGTGTCCGGGTGGCCGGCCCGGATGGCTTCGAGCCGCGCCAGGCTTTCCTGCCCGGTCAGGGCCGCAAGCTCGAACGTGTCGCCGAGCAGCACGAGGTGCTGTCGTGGTCCGGAACCTGCGAGGACGGTGCGGCGCAGGAAATCGGTGAGCATGCTGCCGGTGCGTCGTGGATCGGTGTCCGACGCGTCGAGGTGGAGGTCGCTGACCAGCAGCCATCGCGCCGCACCGCTCACGTGAGCAGTCCCAGCACGCGGGGAAAGAGCAGGACCAGGAACAACACCCACATGACGGCGACAACGGCCTTCATGTTCACTGTCGATCCGAGGATGGTGGAATGGACCGGCGTCCCGCTGTTCGGTCCGGCATGGCGGACCTCGAGCGCGACGAGGGTGACGAGCAGGACGGCGGCCGCGAGCAGCCCGGCAATATCGATCATGCTGCGGCCTCCTGCCGTGCGCGTGCCAGGCACGCAAGGATAGTGATGACGGCCATGGCGACGACGCAGGCCTGCCATGACCAGACGGTGAGGTAGAACATTGCCGTGGACACCGCGGTGAGGGTGGCAAAGCCGAGGGCCAGGACGAGCAGCGCCACGAGCGCCAGGTCGGTCACCGGCGTGAGCCGGGTCATTGCCTGCCCCGGGAGCAGCACCAGGACCGCCGCTGCCGAGAGCGCCTGGAGCGGCGTCGGCAGGCCGATCAGCATGACCAGGGACAGCACCGCGGCGGCGATCGCCAGTGACAGCGTTGGCCGGCTCACTCCACGCCAGTTCATGGCCCCACCCGGTAGACGCGCGCGTCGCTGTTACTGAACACGAGGTTTACTCCGTCCTGGTCGCTGAGCCAGTTTTCCAGCTCATCAAAGCCTTGCGTGGTGGTTTGGCCCTGCACTATCAGGCTCGATTCCGATGAGCGCAGCAGCACCAGGTATCCGCCCGCCACGTTATGCCGGGCGTAGGCGTAGATGAGGGGTCCGCATGTCCCGGCCGTCAAGTCGGAGGGGCAGAGGTCCTCGATGGTCCGGTACCGGTGGCCCAGGTAATCCTGGTTGCGCCAGGGAGTTGGGTGGGCAGCCGAGATGATGGCTGCACCGTCCGGTGCGAGGTGGTCCACCGTGTTGACCGCGTCGATCTCAGCGTTGGTGAAGACGTCGTACTGAGCGTTTCCGAACCGGCCGGTGACCGTCATGCCGGCCATCAGGAAGAAGGTCAGCACGAATGCTCCGGCAGCCAGGCGCGAGGGCCGATTAACCCCCATCCCCCTTCCCTCCGCCGGGAGCAGGACCGAGCACGCCTGCAGGGCAACGAAGGGAAGGGCGAACAGGGAAATACGGATCAGCATCTCCCCGCCATAGGACTGCGCGGGGAAGAGCAGCAAGGGGGTGACAGCGAGGAGGAGCACGCGGATGTCGAGGTGTCCCCGGCGCCAGTCGCGGAACATGCCGATGGCAGCCAGGGTCCAGAGCAGGAGGGTCAGGGCCATCCGGATCTGCACCACCAGCACATGTCCTGCCGTCCCGTTCGTGCGGTCCACGACGTTCGCTTCAATGGCGGTCTGGAGGCCCGCGTCTGCCAGGGGCGGATGGCCGGCAAGGTAGGTGCTGGCGGGGTAGGCGAGCCAGAGGACCAGCACGACGCCGGCAATCAGCGCGAGCCGTCCCGGCCAGACGCGTCCGGCCAGGGTCAGGGCGGTCAGGGCGATGAGCGCCATGAACGGCGTCAGCTGGTGGCTCGCGGAAATGACCACGATCAGCAGGAGCGTTATGGCCAGTGCGCTCACGCGGTGGCCGGGCCGGGAATCGGCGGGAGTGCGGGCGCGCCACCACGCCGTGAGGTTGCCCCGGCGGAAGCCGCGGAAATGGGGGGCGTTGGCGGCCAGGGGGCCAAGGACGAGGGCGATGACGACGAGGTACAGGAAGAAGCCGAAGGCCTGTGGTGAGAGGTAGTCCTGGTCCTGCCAGTTGCCGAGGCAGAAGAGCCACAGCACCAGCCACCGCCGGCGCTGATCCTTCGTCAGGTACCGCGTCACCACTGCTACGGCCACCAGCCAGAGTGCCACGTTAAAGACGGGTGCCCAGAGGGCAACGCTCACCGGGTTCAGGCCCGAGGCCCCAAGGACGGTTGCCACCAGGGCGAAGAAGCCTGGCCAGTTGAAGTACGCATCGATGTTGGGGTCGATGCCCACGTTGTGCGAGAGGGCGTCGGCGATGCCCAGGTGGCGGAAGGCGACTTCGCCCCGCGGTACATCCGTGACGAAGGCTGCGGTGCCGAAGAGCACCAGCACCTGTACCGCGACCAGCCACACCATGACGGGGCTGCGTGCCGGGCCTGCCGCGTCTCCCCGCAGTGCCACCACGAAGGTGACGTTCAGGATCAGGACGGCTGCCCAGAACGGGTAGGGCAGCACCCCGATGAGCCCCAGGTCGCTGTTGACGGGCAGGGCCACCGTTGATGCGGACCAGGCCGCAAGGGCGAGTGCGAAAGCGCCCGCCACTGCGCACCAGATATCACGGGCCTTCCACTTTGCCAGCGGAGGGATGGTCTCCTTGAGCGTGCTGGTCATGTTGCCTCCTTTTTCACGCGGCGGAGAATGGCGAGAAGCCGGAGGCCGATCGCGACGGCCCCGACGGAGAGCACCACCAGCCACGCGAGGGCCATGGCGCTGGAGCCCTGTGCGGCGGCCACCAATGCCGAGATGCAGAGGGCGGCGCCGAGGACCACGCCGACCGCGATTGCCTCGGTATAGAGTCCGAGGACCCTGCACACGGAGTTGTAGGCCTGCAGCACGGCGTAGGCCACCAGCCCGGCGGCCAGCAGCCGGAGGGCCACGGTGGACGCGTTGGCGTACCTGTCTCCAAGAAGATGGAGCAACGGGTGCGCGAAGACGATGAGGACGACGGCGGCGAGGCTTCCGATGACAAGCGACCAGCGGAAACTCGCCCAGGTGGTTGCGGCCAGGCGCCCCGGCTCACGGACTCCTTCAGAGAACTGCACGATGCCGATCAGCATGGGGGCTGTGTAGGCGGCCCAGGCCATCATCCATGCCGGGTACCAGTACGCAGCGACCTCCGGCGACACCAGGTGCGCCAGCAGGAGCGGCAGCACCAGTCCGGGCGCACGTTCGGTGAGGGTAAGGAGCTGGTTGGGGATGCCAAGCATCAGCAGTGGGCGCCCGCGGGCGGGGTGGAGGGACGGCCTGGGCCGGTAACCGACCAGCCTGCGCAACTGGATGAAGCCGATCAGGCAGGAAACAGCAGACCCCAGGGTCCAGCAGGCCATGAGCACGTCGGCGCCGGCGCCGTGTGCCTGCCAGGCCACGAGGGCTGTCGCAAACAGCGGCACCAGGCCGCCCACCGTATACCGCAGCGTGGCGCTGCTGCCCCGTCCCAACGCCACGAGTGCCTGGTCCAGCACAGTACACATGGTCCCGGTGACGGCGGCCATGATGAACATGAGCCAGAAAAGGACCGTCAGCGAACCGGTGTCCGGCGATACGACCGTTTCCAGGACGAGATAGCCCAGGGCCAGGACGGTGCCCGCCACCCCAACGATGCCAAAGGCGGTGTCGAGCACCCGGGCCGGAGCCTCCCCCCTGCCGACGGAGACGATGACAGCTGATCCCGTACCCAGCACTGCAAGCTGGGTACAGATCATCACCGCGGAAACCGCCGCCGTGGTGAGCCCTACCTCCCGGTCAAACGTGGCGTGGGCCGCAATGATCCAGAAGGCGAAGCCCGTACCGGTCTGGGCGGCTTTGGCGATGACGAGGCCAATGGAACTGCGCAGGGGGGAGTGCCGGATGACGGTTGAGGCATCCGATGGGGCGATTTCCCGTTCAGCCGTCACGACCTAAACCCCTCGCCATACCCGCGTAGTTGTACCAGCAGAAGGCGATGTAATAGCGCAGCCATTTGGGTTGTCCGGCAGCGAGGCTCAACGCACTGCCCCGGACTGCCGCTGCGGCGGGCAGGAGGGCAAGGCGGGCACCGCGCCAGCCGTGCTTGCGGACCATCTTGCCAAGCCCCGTTCCGTCCATGAGGAACTGGTCCAGTGCGAAGTCGAAGTCGTCGGCGGCGAACCGGTGCTCAACGAAGACGCGCTGGGACACGCCGGTCTTCATCCCCGACTGCCTCATCCGCCAGCGAAGTTCGATGTCTTCCCCCGACTTGAACGTGTCGTCGAATCCCAGGGCCAGCATGAGGTCCCTGTCGACCAGCGTCGCCACCAGGCCAAACCAGTTGCGGCTGCGGCCCGTGCGGTGGTGGTGCGCCAGGGCCTGGCCCCAATAACCCGGTCCTGCGACGCTCTCCAGTCCCGCCTGGAGGGCATCGTAACCGTCCTCCATCAGTTCGATGAGCAGGTCCGCGACCCCCGTGGCCCCGAAGACGACGTCGGCATCCACCAGCAGGACCCAGCGGGTCCTGCTGCTGCGGACGCCGAGGGTCCGGGCCCAGGGCAGGCCCCGCCCCTCGTCACTCAGGACGCGGGCACCTGCCGCGCGGGCGATGTCCACGGTTTTGTCAGTGGAAAGTCCATCCACCACGATGATTTCGGCGACACCGGACTGGCGCAGGGCGTCGAGGCAGCCCGGGAGCAGGTGTTCGGCGTTCCGGGCCGGAACAACTGCTGTGATGTCTGCTGTGCTGTGGCCCATCGTGTCCACCCCCTCACACCTGCTCGTCGAGGACCGACGGCAGCAGCTCATCAAGGTGCCGGACGATGTCATCCGACGCCTGGTCCGCAGAGTAGGCGGCGGGTACCTGCAGCAGGTGGCAGGGGCGCCCGTCGAGCGCTTTGCTCAACACGAGGCCTTTCGCCGCGAAGTGCTCCCGCCATGGGACGACCGAGGTGGCCGCCAGGCCCGTCACGACCCGCTGCGAGAAGCCGGCCATTTCGATGTGGAAGTTGCCGATCATCCGGTCGACCATCCAGTCGGTGGTCCGTTCCAGCGCCCTAGTCTGCGCACCGTCATAGCGTTCGACGTAGATGGCCGCGGCGAGCGGGGCTTTGGTGGTTACTTTCCGGCCCGGGAACGCAGCCTCAGGGGTGACCATGCGGTGTTCGGGGGACCAGCGCCGGGAGAAGTCTGCCAGCCGCGGATAGCGGATGACGTAAGGGTGGACCACAGTGGTGAGGCGTCCGACAGTCCCGGAAAGTTGGGAAGGGACGAGGGGCTTGCGGGCGCCCTCGAAAAGGTGCGGATAGATGTCGCGGTGGTGCGGCTTGATGAACATCGGCTTCGCATAACCGAGAAGGGTGGCGTCCTCGGCGAGGAACGCCCAGTCGTCTCCCATGAAGGACCAGCCCTCACGCCGCATCAGTTTGGCGGCGGTGCTCGTCTTGCCGGTTCCGCCGGCTGCGGGAAGCGCGATGGCATGGCCCCGGTATGCCATGGTTGCCGCGTGGATCATTGCTGCTCCCCGGGCGATCATGGCCGCATCAAGGACAGGTACCACGGACGTCAGCAGCTCGCCCGGCCCGTGGATGCGCCAATTGTCTCCGTCCCGTACCACCTGGACCCGATCGGCCTGGAAACGCACGCTGTTGTCTGTGTACGCCAGCTCATGCTCCACGTGGCCTGCATCCGGCATGGCTTCCGGTTGGTCGTCGACGATGATCTCGGCCTGCCGCTCCGTATCCGAGGCAAAGCATGCCAGCATGCTCTGAAGCTGCCTCGCTGCCGGGGCATTCGCGTCGACGCTGATGGTGACGCGGCCGTGAATGTCGAAGTGCAGAGCCTTCGTCCGCCTGGTGCTCATAGTCCTCCCCTGTCTGATTGGTGTCGGCCGTGGAGCCCGGCCCGGGTCCCGATCCGTCAGTGCCCCTAGGCGAATCCGGAAACCCCGGCCGTGACGCCGCCGGCAGAATCGAGCGTAGGGTAGGCGGCCCGGGTAAACACCGGTAGTGTGTACTCGCTTTTGTCCCGGCTCCTACGTGGGGAAATACGTGGTGACGCGGGAGGCAGGGGTGGCGGGACAGCCGTTAGTCCGGCGTTAGGTACATTGGGGGTTTTGGCCGTCCGGGCGGCGGGTAGGGAGGGTGCCTTTCCTAGCCGGCCGGGGCGTAAACGCGCACCCAGTCCACCCGCATCTCGCCTGAGCCGTTGGAACTGCCGTCCGGGAACCAGTCCAGTTGCAGTGTCTGGTGCATGGGACCAGGGGGATGGTGTGTGGGGTCGTTGTCCTCAAACCACTTCACGCCGTCGATGTAGCCCACGATGCCCCGCGGGGACCAGTCCACGGCATAGTTGTGGAACTCGGTGAGGTCCAGGGCCTGTGAGACGGAGGTCTTCGAGTTCGAACAGCCGTAGTGGTGGAAGAAATTGACGACGCTCCAGTCCCCGGTTGTCTCCGCATAATCGACTTCGCCGTCGCACGGCCAATTTCCGCTTTCGGGCCACAGGATTGCCACCATGTGGTACTCGTCGTCGCCGGAGCCGGCTGCCCGGACTTCCCAGCGCCCGTACTCCTGGCTGCCGAACTTGGCGGACATGCCGGCTGTGGTCCCGTCGTTGGTGCCCGAAATAACCAGCTTTGAACCGTCCACGGTGGCCTGCCGTGGACTTCGAACACCGTTCCCGGCGTGTCCGGGACTGTCGTACACGGACCACTTTGCGGGATCCGGTGCGCCGGCATAGTTGAACTCGTCCCCGCCAATCGGCGCGCCCCACTGCAGCCTGGACGCGGCCGAAGCCTGCCGGGCCGCGTCCGTTGGGGTGGAGCACCCAGCCAACAGCATTGCCGCCCCAAGGGCGATCACGTGTCTGCGCACACGTCAGATGATAGGGCTGCCGGGGCAGATTGGGCACCCTATCCTCAGTCGGGCGGCCCGGAGGTCCGGGTTTTCCACATAGCCGTGTGCCGGTGCGCTAAGAGGGGGACCATGCACCTAGCCTTGAGTCAAGCGCGAATCGCCTAACAGGGCCAAATGCACTAAGATAGTGAAGTCTGTGCTTGTCCTGCCTCCGTTCCGGCGGCAAGGCATGGCGCGGAATCGCAAATGAACCTCCTGTTACGGAAATCCCGTAACCGCTTAGCCCAAAGGAGGTGGGTTCACATATGCGTCCTTACGAATTGATGGTAATCATCGACCCCGAGGTCGAAGAGCGTACCGTTGAGCCGTCGCTTCAGAAGTTCCTGAACGTCATCACCAACGATGGTGGAACCATCGAAAAGGTTGACATCTGGGGCCGTCGCCGTCTGGCTTACGACATCAAGAAGAAGTCCGAAGGTATCTACGCCGTGGTGAACTTCACCGCCAAGCCGGAAACCGCCAAGGAACTTGACCGCCAGCTGTCTCTTAACGAGACCATCATGCGCACCAAGATCACCCGCCCCGAAGAGCAGAAGGTTGTCGCTGAGTAATTCAGCTGCATCTTTCATTCTTTACCCCGCAGGAAACGCACTCTTCACCCAGGATCGAACAAGGAGGCAGTAGATGGCAGGCGAGACCACCATTACGGTCATCGGTAACCTCACCAATGACCCGGAACTGCGGTTCACACCGTCCGGTTCGGCGGTAGCGAACTTCACCATCGCTTCCACCCCGCGTACCTTTGATCGCCAGTCCAATGAGTGGAAGGACGGGGAGACCCTGTTCCTCCGCGCCGCGGTCTGGCGTGAAGCAGCCGAAAACGTTGCCGAGTCCCTGACCAAGGGCATGCGCGTCATCGTCACCGGCCGCCTGAAGAGCCGCTCCTACGAAACAAAAGAAGGCGAAAAGCGCACCGTTATCGAGCTTGAGGTCGACGAGATCGGCCCGAGCCTGCGCTACGCCAATGCCAAGGTAAACCGCACCCAGCGCTCCGGCGGTCAGGGCGGCGGTTTTGGCGGCGGCAACAGCGGCGGTGGCTTCGGCGGAGGCAACTCTGGTGGAAACCAGGGCGGCAACTCCGGCGGAGGATGGGGCGGCGGCAACCAGCAGGCTGCACAGGACGATCCCTGGGCTACGCCCGGAGTGTCCAACGCAGGCGGCTGGGGCAACGGCCCCGATTCCGAACCTCCCTTCTAAACACCCACTAAAGGCCCGACGCCGGGACCGCCAAGGTGCCGAAAGGCACCTGAGGCAGCTGCCGCCGTCGGACCACCACCATCCCGTGGATCAATATCCACGGGCTCCCTAGAATAGGAGCTCCACGATGGCTAAGGCTGAACTCCGTAAGCCCAAACCAAAGTCCAACCCCTTGAAGGCCGCTGACATCACCGTCATCGACTACAAGGACGTAGCATTGCTGCGCAAGTTCATCTCCGACCGCGGCAAGATCCGCGCCCGTCGCGTCACTGGCGTTACGGTGCAGGAACAGCGCAAGATCGCCCAGGCAATCAAGAACGCCCGTGAAGTTGCTCTGCTGCCTTACTCCGGCGCTGGCCGCGGCTAAGGAAGGGATTAACTAACATGGCAAAGCTCATTCTGACCCACGAAGTAACCGGTCTCGGTGCTGCCGGCGATGTTGTCGAGGTCAAGGACGGTTACGCACGTAACTACCTGCTGCCCCGCAACTTCGCCCTGACCTGGTCGAAGGGTGGCGAGAAGCAGGTTGAGTCCATCAAGGCTGCCCGCGCTGCCCGCGAGCACGCTTCCCTGGAAGATGCTCAGAAGCAGGCCGCTGCGCTCTCCGCCAAGCCGGTCAAGCTGGTCGTCAAGGCCGGCGAGTCCGGCCGCCTGTTCGGCACCGTCAAGCAGGGCGACGTCGCCGACGCTGTTGAGGCCGCCGGCCTCGGCAAGATCGACAAGCGCAAGGTGGAACTGCCCACCCACATCAAGTCGGTTGGTTCCTACCAGGCCAACGTCCGCCTCCACGCTGACGTAGCCGCTGTGATCGAACTCGACGTGGTGGCAGGAAAGTAATTTCCCCACTCCATGTCACGACCCCCGTCGCCGGACTCCGGCGGCGGGGGTCTTTCGTTTGCGCGGTGGTAGCCTGCTCCGGTGACCCCAACACTCCGCAGCCGTCCCTTTCACCAGGTGGATGTCTTCGCCAGCGACGCCTACCGCGGCAACCCGCTCGCCGTCGTGCTTGATGCCCAAGGCCTGGACACAGCAACCATGCAGCAGTTCGCGAACTGGACCAACCTGTCCGAAACAACGTTCCTGATGCCGCCGGTCGACCCCCGCGCCGACTACAGCGTGCGGATCTTTACCGGCACCGAGGAATTTCCCTTCGCGGGACACCCCACGCTGGGATCGGCCCATGCCTGGCTCGAAGCAGGCGGAGTGCCCAAGTCCGACGGCTACGTGGTCCAGGAGTGCCGGGCAGGACTGGTCCGGATCAAGCGCGACGACGGGCGGCTGGCTTTTGCGGCCCCGCCCCTGACACGGTTCGGCGGAGTCGAAGCCCCGGTCCGCGAACAGCTGTCCAGGGCCCTGCGGCTGCCGGACTCCGGGATCCTCGACGCGGCGTGGCTGGTCAATGGGCCGGAATGGGTCGGGGTACTCCTCCGGTCCGGCGAGCAGGTGCTGGCGCTCGAACCGGACACGGCGGCGATGGGGGACTTGAAGGTAGGAGTCATCGGACCCCGCCAGCCCGGGGCCGACACCGACTTTGAGGTCCGCACCTTCCTGCCCGGGGACGCCATGGTGGAAGATCCCGTCACCGGCAGCTTCAACGCAGGTGCCGCCCAGTGGCTCATCGGCAGCGGCCGGGCGCCGCGACAGTATCTGGCTTCCCAGGGAACGGCCCTGGGCCGTGCCGGGCGCATCCACGTCAGTGCCGAAGGCGGGGACATCTGGGTGGGCGGACACTCCACGACCTGCATCCAGGGCGCCGTGCAGCTCTGATGTGCGCCGGGTGCGCCCCGGGAATACTCCACAGACCTGGGCTGTTCACTGATATGAATGCAAATGCATGTAAGTGAAGTGAACGAGCATCAGGAGAATGCCATGGAAACCCGCCGTCTCACCGTCCTCTCCGCCGGGCTGGGTGTACCGTCATCCAGCCGCCTGTTGGCCGACCAGCTCGCCGCAGCTGCGGAGCGGCGGCTCCGCACGGCAGGCTACGACGTGGCCGTGGACGTCGTCGAACTCCGCGACCTGGCCGTGGACATCGCCAATAACTTCGTCACCGGATATGCCGCACCGCGGCTGGCAGAGGTCATTGCCGGCGTTGAGGCATCCGACGGCATCATCGCCGTAACCCCGGTCTTCAGCGCTTCCTACAGCGGCCTGTTCAAGTCCTTCATCGATGTGCTGGACCCAAAGTCCCTGGACGGCAAGGCTGTCCTGCTGGGCGCCACCGGCGGAACCGACCGGCACCAGATGGTCCTGGACTACGCGATGCGGCCGCTCTTCAGCTACCTTCGCACGCGCATCACACCAACCGGCGTGTTCGCCGGACCCCAGGACTGGGGGACCGCGGACGAGGGTGGCCAATCATTGGCCAACAGGATTGAACGGGCAGCGGGCGAGCTCACCGGACTGCTGGAGGGTCCGCAGCCCGGCCGGAAGGCCGCCCCGCTGGAATCCCTTCCGTTTGAGCAACTGCTGGCCGGCATTTCCGGCAACTCCTGACGCACCGGGGTTAGGGGGCCGGCTTACCCCGGTTTAGGGGGCCGCCCGGGGCTTGTCTTTGATCCTCCCACCGCCAAGACTGGGCAATCTGGGGGTTGACTGACAGATCAACGCCGGGGAGCAAAATTGAGAGACCATCCACTGTCCAGTGTGGACGAGCATGATCCAGGTGCCAGGGCCTCCTGGCCTTTTTCCAGAGGCGGACTTGCCGGTCCTTCGGGCCGCCCCTTGCGTCGGTCGCGGCGGGGGCTTCCGGCGCTGCTGACGGTGCTGCTGCTTGTGCTTGCCGGCCTGGTGGCGCCCTTGGCCGCGTCTGCCGCTACCGGTGATGTCGGGGTCCAGGGCCCGTCGCACAGTGGGACGGGTACGCCCACGGGCACCAAGCGGCAGACCAACTCGCTGTGGTTCAACGACGGGACCTGGTGGGGGAACCTTTGGGACTCCGGCAGCTCCACGTTCCGTATCTTCCGGTTCAACGCCTCCACGAATTCGTGGACGAATACAGGCGTGGTGACGGAATCGCGGGCGAACACGCACCATGACGTGCTGTGGGACGGGAAAACGCTGTATGTCGCCAGCTTCCGGTTCGTCAATGACGGCCTGCCGGCCGAGCCAGGCTTCCCCACCACCGTGCGCCGTTACAGCTACAACTCGAGCACCAAGTCATACACGAGCCTGGGATCGTCCCAAATCAACAATCAAAAGGTCGAGACCATATCCATTGATAAGGATTCGACCGGGCGCGTCTGGGCTACCTGGCAACAGGGGAACAGGATCTATTTGAACGTCACAGGCACCGATGGTGCCACGTGGGGAACACCATTTGCCCATCCCGCCTCCCTCAGCAACGTCTCTGTGGACGATAACTCGGCGGTGATTGCCTTCAGCGGGAACAAGATCGGCCTGATGTGGAGCCGCCAGGTGGGGGACAGCACCGATGGCATGTATTGGAGCTACCACGTTGATGGAGCTTCAAACTCGTCCTGGACCACTCCCGTGGCGGCCGTGAAGGGGCAGCGGAGCGGTGACGACCACATGAACCTGAAGTGGCTGGATGCCTCATCGGACAAGGTATTCGCTGCCATCAAAACCTCATACACCTCGGCGTCGCAGCCGCTGATCCAGTTGCTTGACCTGAACACGTCGACGTCGACATGGTCTGCCCACACGATCGCCACAGTGTCTGAGTGCCCGAACAGGGTGATCGTCATGATCGACGAAGCCGCGCGCAAGCTACGTACCTTTGCTACCTATCCGAAACCGAGTGGCACGACGAACGCCGGGGTCTGCACGAGTTCGGGTGGTGCGATCTACGAGAAGTCCACGCCGCTGGACAACATCAGCTTTACGACCTCCAAGACGGCCCGCATCGTGGACGCCGACCAGTATGTCCATAACGTGACGTCCACGAAGCAGAACGTCAACAGCCTGGCGAGGGGGACGGCCAACAGCGGACTTCTGGTGCTCGCTGATGTGAATGCCACAAGCCGGTACTGGCACTACTACGATTCCACTGGCGGGGCGGGATAGGCGGTCGCCCAGCTCATCGCGGCCCAACCCCTGCACGGTTGCCCGCCTGGTGGAACTGCCGGCCCCGGAGCTGACGTTCGCTGGCCCACGTCAGTCGCCGAGCAACTCGATGAACTCGCGGGCCTGCATGGGGGAGATATCCGAGTGGCGGGTCAGGGCAGTCACCGCCGCCTCGGTGTCGCCATTGCGCGCCAACGTGCGGATCCTGCCGTAAATCTCATCGTTGAGCATATTGCTGCTCACTTCCCGGGTGACATCGCCCTTGCTGGCAATGGCCCTGTACCGGTAGGGGAAGCGCTGCGGCTCATCCTCCGCCTCCGGCAGCGGCTGCGCCGGCTCAGGACTCCGGTACGGCTGGGGATGCGCTGCGAGGGCTCCTACGGCGTCCCGGGAGGCACGCAGCCCTTCCCCGGTGATCTCGTAGTAGAGCTTGATGGCAGCCATGGCCTGCCCCTGCGCGATCAGCGCATAGAGCCGGCGGTGTTCATCTTCGGACAGCCTGTCTGCCGCAGCCCGGGCCACCTCCTGCGGCGTTTGGCCTGGGCGCCTCTGGGGGGCAGTGGCCGGATGTGCCGCGTTGCGGTTCCGGACGGCGCGGTAGGCCAGGATGACCGCCACCACCACGGCGAGCAGGATCAGGACGGGGACCACAAGGGATTCCATTTCACGAGCCGTTCTTTGTACTTCCTGGCCCTTGCCAGCTGCGGTTGTTGTGCTGTCCATCCACCCGCCGCACACCATGGCAGGCGCCGTCCCGCAGCGTTGCGGGTACCGGCAGTGCCGGAGGATCACCCATACCTAGAGCTTAATCCAGGTCGCGGTTATCCACAGCAATATTCAATCTCCTGCATACAGCAGAGCCCCCGGCCGATCAAACTCCCCGGCGGGAATATGAGGAGCGCCACCTTTGACGAATCGGGCCCGGCAAGCGCTCCGCTGTCCGCATTCCCCTGATGGCTCTTCCTCGCGGCCTGTGGATGAAATTCCCCAAAAGAAATATTTACTCCACATGTCGGATTGAGTGTTTCCGCAGGTCAGAGCCATATGGAAGAACAAAAAAATTCTGTATCCACAGACTTCCCCACAGGCTGTGCACAAGCTATGCGCGGTACTGCACAGGTTATCCACAACCGCCGGGGCATGCTGGCTTTGCCGCTGGGGCAGCTGCCGCTAGCGTAGCGGGGTACCTGTTCTTCAGCGCCCCTGAGGGCGCCTGCAGGCCCGGTTTTGGACCCGCAGCGAGACCGCACACCTGCCTTTGTGGAAAAGCTGTGGATAGTGGGGATAACTCCGGCCGGGCGCGGACCGGGCGCCTTCAGCACCCGGATTGTCAGGGCCTGAAGGTAGAACTGGACACGTGGCGGGTCCGGCTTCCGGAAGACCGCGAGCAGGATAAACCACCGGGCCCAGGCCCGGTACAAATGGAGGACGGCAGCTTTGTCAATCGCGCATCTGGACCCTGTCGAGGCCACCCGTGGATCGGATTCCAGCCGAAAGCCGCCCCAGGACATAGCCGCCGAACAATCGGTTCTTGGCGGAATGATGCTGTCCAAGGATGCCATTGCGGATGTGGTCGAAATCCTCCGCGGCCAGGATTTCTACCGCCCTGCGCACGAGACCATCTACGAGGCGATTATCGACCTCTACGGCCGCGGCGAGCCTGCGGACGCCGTTACTGTCTCCGATGAGCTGACCAAGCGTGCCGAGATCAACAGGATCGGTGGTCCTGCCTACCTGCACGAGCTGATCCAGACCGTTCCCACCGCAGCCAACGCGGGCTACTATGCAGAGATCGTGGCCGAACGGGCAGTCCTTCGCCGGCTGGTCAACGCCGGAACCAAGATCGTCCAACTGGGTTACGGCTCGGACGGCGAGGTGGAGGACCTGGTCAACCAGGCGCAGGCAGAGGTGTACGCGGTAGCGGAACGCCGAACGGCCGAAGACTACGTGGTGCTGAAGGACGTCATGGAGTCCACGGTGGACGAGATCGAGGCGTCCGGCCACCGCGGCGAAGGAATGACGGGCGTGCCCACCGGCTTCTACGAACTCGACGAACTCACCCACGGGCTGCACCCCGGCCAGATGATCGTCATCGCCGCGCGTCCCGCAGTGGGCAAATCGACCTTCGCCCTGGACTTCGCCCGCTCCGCGGCCATCAAGAACAACCTTTCCACCGTTATGTTCTCGCTCGAAATGGGCCGGAACGAGATCGCCATGCGCCTGCTCTCCGCCGAAGCCACCATTGGCCTGCAGGACCTGCGCAAGGGCACCATCAAGGATGAGCAGTGGTCCAAGATCGCCACCACCATGGGCCGGATGAATGATGCCCCGCTGTTCATCGATGACAGCCCCAATATGTCGCTGATGGAAATCCGTGCCAAGTGCCGGCGCCTGAAGCAGCAGCATGACCTGAAGCTGGTCATCCTCGACTACCTTCAGCTCATGAGTTCCGGCAAGAAGGTGGAGTCCCGCCAGCAGGAAGTCTCCGAGTTCTCGCGTGCGCTGAAGCTCCTGGCCAAGGAGCTCCAGGTCCCCGTGATCGCCCTGTCCCAGCTGAACCGTGGCTCCGAACAGCGGCAGGACAAGCGGCCCATGGTGTCAGACTTGCGTGAATCGGGATCCATCGAGCAGGACGCCGACATGGTGATCCTGCTGCACCGTGAAGATGTGTATGACAAGGAGTCGCCGCGCGCCGGCGAAGCGGACATCCTGGTGGCCAAGCACCGTAACGGCCCCACCAAGGACATCGTGGTGGCATTCCAGGGCCACTACTCCCGTTTTGCCAACATGGCGGGCGACGCCGGCGGCGGAGGCTTCTAGGAGCGCGGCCCGGCAGCCGTCGCCCCGCCGGCCTGTCCTGCCGCAGCCAGCAGATGGTTCGGCAGCCGGTTCCCGGGCGCGGTTCCCCTGATTTCCAAAAGTTCGCGGGCATGGGCGTGCAGCCGCTTGTCCTCCCCGCTGACCGGCACCCAGGCGGGAACTGGAACGGAATTGCCCTCGCCGTCGCGCGCCACCATCACCGTCAGGCAGTAGGTGGTGAGGTTCATTTCACGGCTCTTGGGGTCCCCGGAGCGGACATGGACGGCGATGTGCATGCCCTTGGTTCCTGTGTACACCAGCCGTGCCTCCACCTCCACGACGTGGCCGATCAGGAGCGGCCGGTAGAAGCGCACGCCGCCCGAAAACACCGCTACGGTGTCCCTGCCGCAATAGCGTGACGCGCAGACGTAGGCTGCCTCGTCGATCCACTTCATCACGATGCCGCCGTGCACCTTCCCGCCCCAGTTCACATCCGTGGGCGCGGCCATGAACCGCAGTGTCACCCGTTCGGCCGTGCCGGCGTCGGTATATTCCTGTCCATTCATGGCTTCGACAATTTGTTCCCTGACCTTGATCCGGGCCAGGGCGTGGTCGCGCTGCTCAATTTCCGCGGCGGTGGCGGGCTCGAACTGCTGTACGGGGATGGGCTTGCCGTCTTCTCCCACGGCCACGAAGATCACCATGCACTGGCTGCGCATGGTGGCAGGCCCGCCTTTCGGGTCGCCGGAGGAGACCACGGTGCGGATGTGCATGGAGGACCTGCCGGTGTAGACAATGGTCGCTTCCACTTCCACCATGTCACCGCTGTTGACCGGATCGGCGAAGTGGATGTTCCCCACGTAGGCGGTGACGCAGTAGGACTTGGCCCATCCCACCGCTGCGGCATAGGCCGCCTTGTCCACCCACTCCAGCACCGTTCCGGCGTCAACGGATCCGCTGTGTCCCACATCGGTAGGTGCGGCGAGGAAGCGGAGGGTCACGGAGTTGCGGCGGCCGGTCTCAGTCATGCTGCGATCTTACTGAGCGGCCCGGTTACCGGCCGGTTGGCGGGCGGGCCAACGACACAAAAGGCCGACGGCGGCCGGTCACGCCAGTGCGGGAAAGACTGGGTGGCCGGCCGCCGCCGGCGATACGCGTGTGGGTTCCTATGCCAGGGCGGAGAGGCGGGAGTTGCCGCGCCCGAAGAGGGCGCGGTCCAGGGACAGCCGGCCCGCGCCGGTGAGTGCCAGGGCGAACGCTGAGGCGGCCAGGAGCAGGACGAGTTCATAGCCTCCGTTCGCGGCGAAGACGCCCGCGGCGGCATGCACCAGGAAGAGTGCGCCGAGCATGTCCAGGGCCAGCAGGGTGGCCACGACGCGGGTAAGGATCCCCACAATCAGGGCAATACCGCCCGCGAGTTCCAGGACGGCGACGGCCGGCGCCATGACGTCGGCCGCCGGAACACCCATCTTGGCGAAGGAGGCCTGCGTGCCGGCAATGGTCCATTCATTGAACTTCTGCCATCCGTGGGCTGCGAACAGGAACCCGAGGACGATGCGCAGGGCGGTAAGGGCGGTTGTGGTCAGTCGTGAATGGTTCATGCCATTCACTCTCCCGGATAATTAGTTGAAGTGTCAACAAATTGGGGCCGGATGTGGTCTTTGTCATCACCGGCAACTGCTGACCGGAGGCAAGGTTAAGCTGGCTCCGTGCCCCAACAACCTGCTCCCGCATCCATGGCCGGGACCCGCGGCCCCGCCCGGGACATCCTTCGGCTTGCCGTCCCGGCCTTTGGCGCGCTGGTGGCTGAGCCGCTGTTCCTGCTGGCAGACTCCGCCATCGTGGGGCATCTCGGCGTGGCCCAGCTCGCGGGGGTAGGGCTTGCGTCCGCCGTGCTGCAGACCGCCGTCGGACTCATGGTCTTTCTTGCCTACTCCACCACTCCGGCAGTTGCCCGCGCCATGGGCGACGGCCAGTTGGGCAAAGCCCTTGCGGCAGGGCGCGACGGCGTGTGGCTGGCTTTGATCCTTGGCGTACTCCTGGCGGCGGCCGGGTTTGCTGCTGCCGGGCCGCTCATTGGCCTGCTGGGCGCCGAGGGCAGCGTCAGCGCTTTCGCCGTCGACTACTTCCGCTGGTCCATGCCCGGTTTGGTAGCCATGCTGCTGATCTTCGCCGGCACGGGGGTGCTCCGCGGCCTGCAGGACACCAGGACCCCGCTGGTCGTCGCCACGGCGGGCTTCGGCGTGAATATCGTGCTGAACCTGTGGCTTGTATACGGGCTGGGACTGTCCGTAGTGGGTTCCGCCGTGGGCACCAGCATTGCCCAATGGGCCATGGCGGGCGTCTACGTGGTGATGGTGCGCAGGAGCGCGGTCCGCCACGGCGTGGGCCTGTTGCCCAGTTGGCGGGGCATCCGCAGCATGGCCCGGGTGGGATCCTGGCTGATGCTGCGCACGCTCAGCCTGCGGGCCGCAATCCTGGCCACGGTGTTGGTTGCAACGGCGCAGGGGGAGGTCAACCTGGCGGGCCACCAATTGGCCATGACCATCTTCTCCTTCCTGGCATTCGCCCTGGACGCCCTGGCCATTGCCGCCCAGGCGCTGATTGGGAAGGAGCTTGGCGCATCCAACGCTGGGAAGGCCAGGCTGCTGACCGGCACCATGATCCGCTGGGGTTCGGGGTTCGGCGTAGTGACGGGCCTGCTCCTGGCCGCAGTTGCCCCATGGGTTGGTGCACTGTTCACGCCGGACCCGCAGGTCCAGTCGGTACTTACCGTTGGCCTCTGGGTGCTGGCTGCCGGGCAGCCGATTGCGGGTTATGTCTTTGTGCTGGACGGGGTGCTGATCGGCGCAGGGGACGCCCGCTACCTTGCCCTGGCTGGACTGGTGAACCTGGGCGCCTACGCGCCGCTGCTGGCCTGGGTTGCCCTTTCCGGTATTGGCGGTGCCCCGGGGCTGGGATGGCTCTGGGTGGCTTTCGGGCTGGGCTACATGGCGGCCCGGGCCGTGACGCTGGGCCTGCGGGCCCGGTCCGACCGCTGGATGGTGCTTGGTTCGGCCTGACCCCCGCCGCCGGCACGGAATGGCCGGCAGGTTAGATCTGCCGGCAGCCCCCACTAAACTGGACCGGTGACACAACCATCCACCCCTGAGGGTACTGCTCCCGGAACCACCCCCCACCCCGACCTTTGGAAACCGGTCCTGCTGCGTTCGGCGGCTGCCCTGGTCTTTGGTGCCGTAACGGTCTTCTGGACCTCTCCGTCGGTGGAGGTCATGGGCTGGGCGGGTGGCTTGTACCTCCTGGCTGTCGGCGTTCTGTTCCTCGGCACCATCCCGGCGGCGGGTCTGGGCCAGAAATCGGTGCCCGGCAAACTGCTGTCAGCCGCCGGCGCCACGCTGGCTGGAGCCGGGTTCGCGGTGCTCCTCCTGCACAGCGACCTGCTGTTCGGCGTGATCGCGGCCCTGGGCCTTGGAGTGGCCGGGGTGGTCGAGCTGGTATGCGGCCTGCGGCACAGGGGCCGGCATATCCTGGCCCGGGACTGGATTGCCTCCGGGATTATCGGCATTGGGACGGCACTGCTGCTGCCGTTCTTTATCAATCTTGGCGCCCACGCCCTGCTTGGTGTGGCCGGCGGGGGAGCCATTGTTTCCGGCGTGCTCTGGGTGCTTTCGGGACTGACGCTCCGGCACGATGCCCGTGCCGGCGCCGGAAAGCCGTAAACTAAGGGGGGCGCCTTCTACTTTCTGTAGAAATATCCGGCGCAAATACTGCAACTCGTACACCAGGCCGGCATCCGCCGCCTGCAGGGAGGAACCATCGTGGCTGACCAGCATCAGGGAAAACCGCGCAAGCTGCGGACCTCGGTGAAGGGTCCGCTGATGTTCTCGGGCTTCTGGGCCGTCGTAGCCTTCGTTGCCGTCCTGATCTTCGCGTCCGGTGGAAGTGCCCGGGCGCCGCGCTTCGACCTCGCCTTCACCGCCGCCGGCATCGCCTTTATCGTCACCCTGGTGATCGCCGCGATGCTCTCCATGAGCTACAAGGAGAATGCCGAACACCTCGGCAAGGGGTCCGGCGTAAACCTGAGTTCGGCACCTAACGCCTCATCCCACGGCGGCACCACCCACGGTTTTGGTGCTCCCGGTAGCCAGAACCCGCCCACACCGGGCGACGGCACGGACGGCACGCCCCGGAGCTAACTCCGGGAGCCCGGCCAGCTGCCTATCCCGCAGCTGCCTGCCTGGCACGGTAGGCGGCCACATGCGCCCGGTTGGCGCAGTTGCCCGTATCGCAGTAGCGCTTTGACCGGTTGCGGCTCAGGTCCAGCACAGCAGCGTCGCAATCATCCGACTCGCAGGTGCGGAGCCGGTCCATTTCCTTGCTCCGGATCACGTCGGCCAGGGCCATGGCGGCCTCGGTGCTCATCCGGTCCGCCAAGGGAGCGTCCGGCGCCGTGGCATGCAGATGCCAGTCCCATCCATCATGCTTGGTCAGTTGCGGCAGCGCATTGGCATCCCGCAGCAGCCGGTTGACCGTGTCCACGGCCGCATCCTCATTCGCCGTCCACACCGCCGCCAGTTGGCTGCGCAGTTCCTGCACGCTTTCCAGTTCCGCGGCGTCCCTGGTCCGGGCGCCCGAGAAACCCTCCGCCGCCAGGAACCTGTCCAGATCCCCGATGGACGCCAACCCTTCCCTGCCGTTCGCGGCTGTGTTGATCAGGTTCACCACCGTCCGCAGTGCCACTTCCGTGTCAGGGGCGAAAACCATGTTGACTCCTTACAGCGCCGAAGCGTAGTGTCATGACCAATACCCCACTTTACTCCTGACAGGAGGCAACGGTGCCTGCCGCCGCCAACAACGTCCCCAACCCGGAGCTGACTGCCCGGCGGAGCAGCTTCCTGGCCTCCGGCCTCGGCATCGCGCTCTTCTCCTCCGCCGTCTTCGGCCTGTCCGGATCCTTCGCCAAAGCGCTGCTGGAAACCGGCTGGTCCCCTGGCGCCGCCGTGACTGTCCGCCTCACCGGCGCCGCCCTGATCCTTGCCCTGCCTGCAGCGGCCGCGCTCCGGGGCCGGTGGCACCAGCTGCGGGACAACTGGCTGACCATCGTGCTGTTTGGGCTTATTGGAGTGGCAGCCTGCCAGCTGTTCTATTTCAACGCCGTGGCCCGGCTCTCCGTTGGCGTGGCCCTCCTGCTGGAGTACCTGGCCCCGGTGATCATCGTCCTGTGGCTCTGGGCGGCCAGCCGCCGCCGCCCCCGGGTGCTGACCGCCGGCGGAACCCTGCTGTCCCTGGCCGGACTGGTGCTGGTCCTGGACCTCACCGGTGCCGTCAAGGTGGACCTTGTGGGTGTTTTGTGGGGCATCGCCGCCGCCGTCTGCCTGGCCATCTATTTCTTCATCACCGCCAAGGAAAACGACACCCTGCCGCCCATCGTGCTGGCCTCGGGCGGACTTCTGGTGGGGGCGGCCGTCATGTGGCTCGCCGCCGCCACCGGCCTGCTGCCCATGTCCTTCAGCGCGGCGGACACCACGCTGGGGCCGTGGACCACGCCCTGGTGGGTCCCGCTCGCGGGGCTGGTGGTCCTGGCCACCGTGCTGGCGTACGTCTCCGGCGTGATGGCGGCCCGGTCCCTTGGCTCCAAGGTGGCATCCTTCGTGTCCCTGACCGAGGTCCTCTTCGCTGTGGTGTGGGCGTGGCTGCTGCTCGGCGAACTGCCCGGAGCCATCCAGCTCCTGGGCGGCGTCCTCATCGTGGGCGGCGTCATCCTGGTCCGGCTCGACGAGCTCCGCGCCCCTGCCGCCCCGGCCGGCGGGAGCCCGGCGCGGGCGGAGGCCTCGCCGCTGGAACATGCGAACGACGTCGAGCCCGTCCCTTAGGCGGGAGGGCCTGCTTAGCCAGGCGCCGCCGTCGGGCGCAAAAAAGGGCAGGGACACCAACCGGTGTCCCTGCCCCGCGTCAAGCTGGCGGCAGGCCTAGTGCGAGGCCTGGCTCTGCTCTTCGGCGTTGCGCTTGGCCTGGGCACCGGCTTCCTTCAGCGCCTCGGCAACCTTCGTGAGCATGGCGGTGTGGGTACCGGACCACTCATTGCGGAACTTGGTTGCGTCCGGGCCTTCCCAGTTGGTGCTGCTCAGAACCTTGGTGAGAGTGGATTTCTGCGTCTCGATCTCGGACGCTCCTGCCTGAAGCTTGCTGCCGAGCTGGCGAAGCTGCTCAACGTCTGCACCCCAAATAGCCATCAGTTTCTCCTTGTTGAATCGTGGATCCGAACCAGATCGGCATCCCCAGCGGCCCCCCGGCTCATCCGGAAGATCCATTGCCTAAAACCTATCCCGGCCCCCAAACAGTGTCGATGGGCAGCCCTGCCCATGCCGGACTCCCCATGCACCGCCGTGAAAGGACCAAAAAAGGGGTCGATCCCAGGCGTTGGATGAGCCTAGCATGGCGGTATGTGCCGGAATATCAGAACCCTCCACAACTTCGAGCCGCATGCCACCTCCGAGGAAGTGCACGCCGCAGCACTGCAGTATGTCCGGAAGATCAGCGGCAGCACCAAGCCGTCCAAGGCCAACCAGGAGGCCTTTGACGAGGCCGTCCACGAGATCGCCCACATCACCCAGCACCTCCTGGAGTCCCTGGTCTCGCAGGCCCCGCCCAAGGACCGGGAGGCTGAGGCGGCCAAGGCGCGGGCGCGGGCCGCGGTGCGGTACGGCGCCGCCTGAGCCCTCGCCCGGTACCAGGGACTGCGGCTACCCGGTACCAGGGACTGCGGCTACTTGCCGAAGCTGCGCAGCCGGAGTGAGTTGGCCACCACCAGGACAGAGCTGGCGGCCATGGCGGCGCCGGCGATCATGGGGTTGAGCAATCCCAGTGCGGCCACCGGAATGCCCACCGCGTTGTAGAAGAACGCCCAGAAAAGGTTCGTCTTGATGGTGCGCAGGGTCTTCCGGGACAGTTCAATGGCCAGGGCAACCTGGGCGAGGTCGTTCCCCATCACGGTCAGGTCCGCGGCCTCGATCGCCACGTCCGTCCCCGACCCCATGGCGATCCCCAGGTCGGCCTGGGCCAGTGCAGCGGCATCGTTGACGCCGTCCCCGGCCATGGCCACCGTGGCACCCGCGGCCTGGAGCGTCCGTACCGCCTGGACCTTCCCTTCCGGCAGGACGCCGGCATGGACATCGTCCGGTGCAATTCCGACGGCGGCAGCCACCCGGGCGGCGACGGCGGCGTTGTCGCCGGTCAGCAGGATGGGCCGCACGCCCAGGCCCTTCAAGCGGGCGACGGCGGCAGCAGACCCTTCCTTCGCGGCGTCCCGCAGGCTGATGATGCCGGCAGGTTCCCCGTCAACGGCGACGCAGATGGCGGTGGCGCCCCCTTCCTCGGCAGCCGCCAGCTGTGCCTGCTGGCCGGCGTCGAGGGCGATGCCGTTGTCGGTCAGCCAGCCGCTCCGTCCGGCCAGCACCCGCCGGCCCTCAACGGTTCCCGCAACTCCGCCGCCGGGGGCGGAACTGAACTCCCGCACCGCAGGCAAGGCCCCGGCGTCGTCCGCTGGCTGCCCGGGACGGGGCGCGGCGGCTGCCGCCGCGGCGATGGCGTGCGCCACCGGATGCTCCGAAGCGGATTCAACCGCTCCGGCAAGCCGCAGGACATCCTCTTCCCGGAACCCGGGAAATGCCGCCGTGGCGTCCACCGCAAGGATGCCCGTGGTGACTGTGCCGGTCTTGTCCAGCAGGATGGTGTCCACGGTACGGGTGTCTTCCAGGACCTGCGGGCCCTTGATCAGGATGCCCAGCTGGGCCCCGCGCCCGGTACCGGTGAGCAGGCCCACCGGCGTCGCCAGGCCGAGCGCGCAGGGGCAGGCGATCACCAGGACGGCGACGGCGGCCGTGAACGCCTGGCGCAGGTGGCCGCCATCGGGATCCGGGCCGGCCAGGAGGAGCCAGAGCACGAATGTGAGGACCGCAAGGCCCAGGACAACGGGGACGAAGACTGCGCTGATCCGGTCCGCCAGGCGCGCGATCGGGGCCTTGCCGGTTTGTGCCTGCGTCACCAGCCGCGCCATCTGCGCCAGCGTGGTTTCGGACCCCACCCTGGTTGCCTTGACGAGCAGGCGGCCGGAGGTGTTGATGGTGGCGCCGGTGACGCGGCTGCCAGGGCCTACCTCCACGGGTACCGATTCCCCGGTGACCAGTGAGGCATCGACGGCGGAGTTGCCGTCCACCACCACGCCGTCCGTGGCGATCTTGGCGCCCGGACGAACCACCAGGACGTCGCCTGCCTGCAGCAGGTCGGCGGCGATGTTCTCTTCGCGTCCGCCGCGCAGGACCGTGGCATCCTTGGCGCCCAGGTTCAACAGGGCCTGCAGGGCGTCGCCGGCCTTCTGTTTGGCGTTGGCCTCCAGGTAACGGCCCAGGAGCAGGAAGGTGGTCACCACGGACGCCACCTCGAAGTACAGGCCGCCGGACATCGCCTCCATGCCCGGAAGCTCCGTCACCCGCGGATCCGCCAGCAGCTGCCAGGCTGAAAACAGGTAGGCTGCAGCCACCCCGAGCGATACCAGGGTGTCCATGGTGGAGGCGAGGTGGCGGGCATTGATGGCTGCCGCGTGGTGGAACGGCCAGGCCGCCCACGTGACCACCGGCAGTGCCAGCACCGCCGCGGCCCAGCCCCAGTTGGGGAACTGCAATGCCGGCACCATGCTCACCAGGAAGACGGGAAGGGTAAGGATGGCGGCGAGCATGAGCCTCGGCCGGAGCTTCGCGGCGGGGATGGCAGCATTCTGGTCGGCTGGCCTGCCCTCCGGCCCGGCCTTCCGCCGCTCCCGCACCCTCGCCTTGTAGCCCGCCGCATTGACGGTATCGACCAGTTGTTCGTCGGTGATGCCGTCAGGGACCGTGACGTAGGCCGATTCCAGTGGCAGGTTGACGGTTGCCGCCACGCCGTCCAGCTTGCCAAGCTTCTTTTCCACCCTGTTGACGCAGGACGCGCAGGTCATTCCCTCAATGTCGAGTTCCACGACGCGGGTGCCGGGCGGGTGCAGCAGTTCCTGGTGGCTCATTGTCAGCTTTCCGTTGGTGGCTTTGCGGGGCGGGCGGCGTTCCTAGGCTTCGTTGGCAACCACCAGGTATCCGGCCTCCGCGACGGCTTCCCCGATATCCGCGTGCGGGAGATCCTTGGTGGACGTGATGGTCACGCTGGAAATGCCGCCGGGGTTCAGTTCGACGTCCACTGATTCGACGCCCTCGAGTGCTTCAAGTTCTTCGCTGACTGCCGACACGCAATGCCCGCAGGTCATGCCCGAGACGCTGACGGTTGTGGTGGTGGGGGAGGTGGTGCTCATGGCTTGCTCCTTTTCGTGGGCCGGGGTGGCCGGTGGGTGGTGGGGTGGCGGGTTCAGCGAAGGAGCCGGCCGATGGCTTCGGCGGCTTCCCTGACTTTGGCGTCGATGGCTTCGGCGCGTGCATCGGGATCGGGCTCGGAGGCTGCACCCACCACGCAGTGGCCGATGTGTTCCTCGACCAGGCCGAGGCTTACCGCGTGCAGGGCCTTGGTGACGGCGGCGACCTGGGTGAGGATGTCGATGCAGTACTTGTCCTCATCCACCATCCGGGCGATGCCACGCACCTGGCCCTCAATGCGCTTCAGGCGCCGAAGGTACGCGTCCTTGTTTCCGGTGTACCCGTGACGGGGTGCAGCGGCACCGGCCGCGGCGGAATGCTCAGCTGCTCCGGCGTCGACGGCTTCTTCGATAGCGTTCACGGGTTGACGATATACCCTTAGGGGGTATCAGATCAACTACCCCCCAGGGGTATCTCGGGAGCTCGCGGCCGGGAATGGTGCGGCAAGGATCGGGAACATAAAAAAGCTCCGGAGTGCGTTATTGGGGGATACGCACTCCGGAGCAGCTTTTGGGCAATTCCGGCTTCCACCTGGGTGGATCGGGCTTGCTTGAATCAGCTTACTGGCTGGTACGGCCACTGCGCCAGCACCGCGAATAACTACTTTCGCTTTACTTTAAACGGGTCTTCAGCGGCCGGTTTTATCCGGTCCCCGCGGCTTACCCGCGGTCCTCATGGGCCGGTTTCCGGTACGGAACCACCAGGACCGGGCGGCTCTGGTGGTGGCTGAGCCAGGTCCCCACGGAGCCGTTGAGTGCCTCCGAAAGCCGGTGCGTGAAGCCGCGTTCGGGGGTGCCCACGATAATGATGGGGGCGTCCACCTCGGCCGCCAGTTGCCCGAGGGCGCGGGCCGGGTCGCCCGTGAGGGTGCGGAACGACCACTCCGGGATCTTGCCCCCGGGCGCCAAGGCCTCCAGGGTGGACTGCACCTTGGCCGTAAGGTCCGCTGACAGCGCCTGCATGTCGTCATCGGCGTCGGGATGGCGGGAAAGGCGGTGGGCTGAGCGGTCCGGGTCCCACTCCACCAGGTAGCTTGCCTCGTCCACGTAGGCGCAGACCAGGGGTGCGCCCAGCCGGGCGGCCAGCGCGGAGGCGGTTTGGAGGACCTCCGGGTGCTGCTGGGGCATGATTCCCACCAGCAGGGGATTGCCGTTGAAGTGTTCCCATGTCATGGGGCTTATTGTCCGCCGGTCCAGGCCGGCAGGAACAGGTACCTTGGGCCCGCAAACTTCCGGGGCGGCAGCCGGGGATGGATTTGCCGGGGTGCTCAGGGCACCGCCGGGTACGCAGTGACTACCACGTTCTTGCCCCAGGGATCTTCTGTGTAGCAGCTGATAAGGACCAGCCGGTTGGGCACCATGTCCCAGATGGGGCTGTCTTTCAGGCTGGACTTCAGGTAGGTGGTGATGCTGTCCACCTGGTAGGTGATGGTTCCGGCTGCTGTTTCCACCTCAAGGCGGTCGCCCACGGCCGCCGCTGAGCTGAGGTGGTTGAAGGGGGCGTCCGCACCTTCCCAGCTGTGGCCGATGACGTAGGTGGTGTTCCCGGAGCCTTTGCCCGGAACACCAAACAGCGAAAGCCAGTAGGCATCCTTCGTGGCAGGCGGTTCGATAGTCCGGCTGGACTGGGCCTCGCCGTCCAGGTCAAGTGGATGGACGGCCACGTCGACGGCAGCCGAGGGGTAGTGGATGCGCACGGGCTGGGCAGCCGGCGGAAGCTCCGGTCCTGCTGCGGGTCCGGCCGCAGTCGGGCCGGCTGGTGGAGCCGGTGCTGCCTGGTCCCGCGACGTGAGGTCATGCCCAGGCACGGTGTCCGGCAGCCCGGTCACCGCGATCGGCGTCGTGCCATTCAAGGCCGTGCCATTGGCAGCAGTGCCGCCGGTGGCAATCGCCCTGACCGGGCCGGCCGACAGCAGTGGTGCAGCGTGGAACAAGGGGGCACCCACGGTTGAAGAGAAGAAGGCCAGGAACCCGCACAGCAGGATGGCCAGATCGCTCCGGTTCCACCGCAGGATGCCGCGCCGCACGGGTGCTGCGTGTCGGCTTCGGTCCTGGCGCATTGGATTCCTTAAGGTCGGCGGGGGTGGAAGGAAGGCGTCCTGCCGGGCACTGGCAGGACGCCTTCCTTGTCAGAGGGCCACCTGTGGTGGCGGTGTTCCGGCTAGCCGGCGGTGTGCAGCGGACGCGACCGTCGCCGGACTGCCACCACGGTTCCTGCGGCAGCCAGCGCTCCCAGGCCTGCGAACCAGTCCGGCAAGCCGTCGGGCGCTCCCACCGCAGTCTGGGCGTTGTAGCCCTGATTGGTTCCCACGCTGACCGGGGCAGGCGCGGCCTTCGGTGCCACGGCCTTCTGCTGGGCAGGGGCGGGCTGTGCGTGCTCAGCAGTCGGAGTCACAGCGGCCGAAGAAGTTCCACTGCTCGTGTCCACGGTGATGTCGGATCCGCCGCCTCCGCCGGTGTCGGTGCCGCCGCCGCCGTTGCCGCCACCGTTACCGTTGCCGCCTCCGTTGTTGCCGCCGCCGTTGCCGTTGC